>NZ_JONO01000043.1:1272-45454 GCF_000711895.1 Photorhabdus australis DSM 17609 | reverse complement strand
TCTCGGGAAAGCAAACTGTCAGACCCCCCATTATCCGATTTCAGTTTACCTTGATTGAGGTAATCACTGATATGGCGGTCAACGGTGGTCTGATGGAGTCGCAATGCCTGGGCGATCATCACAGAACTCCACCCTTCAGAAGCCAGAAGGATGGCTTTTATTCTGTCTCGTACTTGACCATCGCGAGTGGTGTCGTGAAGACGTTCAAGTTTGATTTTTTGTTCTGATGTAATAAATATTTTCATAGCGAGGATAATGATCTCCATTTCGGATAAAATCAAGCATCTTCAATGATTACGGGTATATACCCAATAGATTTCAAGTTGCAATGCGGCGACAAGAGAACGCATCCCCAGGAGCATAGATAACTATGTGACTGGGGTAAGTGAACGCAGCCAACAAAACAGCAGCTTGAAAGATGAAGGGTATAGAGGTGATTTTTACAATAATACCATTATAAAAATATCGGGCAACGATTTTTTATTCTGCTATAATATCAGCTCTAGATTTATCACTAATGAAACTAAAATTTTATGTCATATTGCAGGAAAATATGATTAAAGTACCTGTAATACCTGTAAGAAACTATAAATCAATTCAGCTATTAAATTAATAATACTTCGCAAAAACAATGAATTTGGTCTTTACATTCTACAAGAACATCTTCAATATACATGGAACATTTTTTCAAACCATCCATTTAATTACTAAGTATTCTTTTCTATAGCCTCTTTAATTCATCCTCATTGATAATCTGTGCTTAATTACTATTAAACAATAAAAGTATCGATAATTTATTTGTTATCAATATTTCCTCATAATTAAAATCAGGAGATTATTATGGGTATCCAAGATTGGCATCCGGCAGATATTATTGCAGCCCTGCGCAAACAAGGAACAAATCTTTCAGCGGTTTCCCGCAAAGCAGGCCTGGCGTCATCTACACTGAGTAATGCATTACATCGCCCATGGCCAAAGGGAGAAGCCTTGATCGCTATCGAATTGGGTCTACATCCATCCGATATTTGGCCATCACGCTATAAGCCCGGTAAAGAAAATAAGTTTCTGATAAAAGGCATAGAATGCTGGTAGCATATTAATGTCTTATTTCAATGCAATACCACCATGGTATATAAAGAGATTATTATGTAGATATGACGTAAATGAAAAAGCCCCGGGAAATTACCCAGGGCTTAGGAATTTTGGCGGTGCGGACGGGACTCGAACCCGCGACCCCCGGCGTGACAGGCCGGTATTCTAACCGACTGAACTACCGCACCGCGCAGCGTTCTGGTTAAGAACGTGGTGAATATTACGAACCCAAATTCATTCCGTCAATATTTTTTATAACAAAGCGACGTGTTTGATCAACTTTTCACCCTAAAAGGTAATTTATCTGCGATTTTATTTTAACTCTGTCCAGAATTTGTACGCCACAAACAACTTCCACCTTTCTTTTCAACTAAATCCAGTCTGGATTCATGAGCCGCGAGTTCTTCATCTGTTGCGTAAATCACCTTTAACGCAGTTTGCGGACGAGTAATACGCTGTACGCCAGAAACATTAGCACGGCCAGACACATCACCTTCCATCGAAAATGCAAGAGCCGTCTGCCCGCCTGTCATTATTAGATAGACATCAGCCAATATCTCAGCATCAAGTAATGCCCCGTGCAGGGTTCTTTTAGAGTTGTCTATATCATAGCGATCACACAACGCATCGAGGTTGTTTCTTTTCCCCGGGAATAACTCTCTCGCGAGTTGTAAACTATCAGTAACTTTGCAGAAGTCAGCAGTTGGCGGAATATCACGGTTCAGTTTCCCAAACTCATAATCCATAAAGCCGATATCAAAGGAGGCGTTATGGATGATCAATTCAGCACCGCGAATAAATTCAATAAATTCATCTGCAATATCAGCAAACAGCGGCTTATCTTGCAAGAATTCATCACTTATTCCATGAACTTCAAACGCTTCAGGATCGACCAATCTGTCAGGTTTAACATAGATATGAAAATGGCGGCCAGTCAAACGACGGTTAATAACCTCTACAGCCCCAATTTCAATAATTTTGTGTCCTTCATAGTGAACACCTAATTTATTCATACCAGTGGTTTCGGTATCAAGGACAACTTGTCGTGTAATTGCAGTGCTCATAATGCCTTTTTATGTCAAACTTAAGGTTTTGGATGAATAAGAAGAGTCTACCAGAGATGAACAAGCAGGTAGAAATTTTCACCGACGGATCTTGTCTCGGAAATCCGGGGCCAGGTGGATACGGTGTTTTACTACGTTATCAACAACACGAAAGAACCCTCAGCCAGGGCTTTCATCGTACAACCAACAACAGGATGGAGCTGATGGCTGCCATTATTGGTCTGGAAACACTGACCCGACCCTGCAAAATTGTGTTAACCACGGACAGCCAATATGTACGTCAAGGTATCACAAAATGGATTCATAACTGGAAAAAGCGTGGCTGGCGTAAAACAGATAAATCCCCAGTCAGCAATATAGATTTGTGGCTGCGCCTTGACCAGGCAATTACCCGCCATGAAATTGACTGGCAATGGGTCAAAGGCCATGCCGGGCATCGTGAAAATGAACGTTGTGATGAATTAGCTCGCACTGCGGCAAACTCACCAACAGAAACCGACACTGGATATATCGAAAATACAGATTAACTGCGCTTTCGATAACATTTTGTTGCGCCAACCGCACTATTCAATTTGGGCTTTAGCAATGTGACTTTTATCTGGTTCAGAGTTAATGGCAACGTCCGTTTACGGGCAATAATCAGACTCACACAACCAAATACAGGCAAGTACCGATTAAAAAAGCCAGTTTCATTCCGCCAGGGTAATACCTGAAAATTTCCGCGATACAGTACTTCGTAATTCAGCAGACTTAACCAATCAAGTTGGCGCATCAGGGAAAACATATGGCTACAATAGGGCTGATAGCGCCATAATCCGGGCACTAATTTCCCTAAACCAAGCAGACTCAATGAATTGAAGCCACTAATGATCAACCAACCATCATCAATCATCACTCGATCAACTTCTCGTAACAGGCGATGAGGATCATCACTGTAGGCCAGCATATGGCTAAGCAAACAAGCATCAACAGATTTTTCTTCAAATGGCAGATGGTAAGGATCGGTAATCACCTGCATATTCTTCCCTTCCTTACCAACATTAATCTGATTAAAGATTGGACACTCTTTGCTATCAATTTCGGCACTCAAGTTACCTATTTTCAACAGATGGAAACCAAATATTTTCTGCCACCAGGGTTGTAATTTGCGTTCCAAAGCGGCACGGTAATACTCACCCCAAGGTAAATCAGCCCAAGAAGCCGGGGGACTCATATTCTGTATTGTATGTGCAGATTTCATGGCTTCTTTTTCCTTAATAAACTACTGTTAATAAGAGGCATACAATGAAGCTTATCAGCATTCCTGCCCTTGCAGATAATTACATTTGGTTACTCTGTGATGACAATAGACACTCTGTAATCGTCGATCCTGCGGAATCACAACCCGTTCTTGATACCTTAAAATCACACGACTGGATACCCGATGCAATTCTACTTACCCATCACCATCACGATCATGTTGGTGGCGTTCCAGGCATTCTTGAGCAGTTCCCTGAACTACCAGTATATGGCCCGGCGGAGACACAGACCAAAGGTGCTACAATGATAGTACGTGGTGGTAATAGCATCAATTTCGGTAATTTTTCTTTCCAGGTTATCGATGTTCCAGGGCATACTCTGGGACATATTGCTTTTTATCAAGCACCTTACCTCTTTTGTGGGGATACATTATTTTCCGGTGGCTGCGGACGTCTTTTTGAAGGAACAGCTGAGCAAATGTATACATCTATAGGAAAAATAGCTGAGCTACCTGATGACACACTCATCTGTTGCGCTCATGAATATACCGTTTCTAATATGAAGTTTGCTCACGCGATTTTGCCCAATCAAGCTATCAGCGAATATCAGCAAAAAGTAACCCAAATGAGGGAAAATAATCAACCAACAGTACCAACTACATTACAAATCGAAAAAAAAATCAATATTTTCCTAAAATGTGATGATATTGATTTACAAAGAAATATTGGCATTAAACCCAACTCCCAACCACTTTCTGCCATTTTCCGTCAACTCAGAATGAATAAAGACCAATTCTGATTTCGGTGGTTGCTATATCAAGCTAAGGTAAGTATTATTGCTCGTCTTTTAAGCAACCATAAAAACTAATCATGAAGACAAAAGCGATTCTGTTCGCATCTGTCTTGCTGGTTGGCTGTCAATCCGGGCCAGATTGGTCTACGGCAGCCGGACAACGGGCGCAGAATTCGTCTTCAACGAGTCTGAAAACAGGCAAGAAAGCAGCAACTGATGCTACCGGTCAGTTCGCTGCCCGCTGGAAGGATGGTGATCCTGTCAGTCAACAAGAACTGTGGGGATACATCCGTGATGAGTTGAAGATGAAGTTCCCTGATAATTACAGGGTTCGTGAACAACGAAATTACTACTTAAAACACAAGAGCTATCTCCACGATGTAACTTTACGGGCTGAACCGTATATGTACTGGATAGTCGGGCAGATCAAACAACGCGATATGCCGATGGAACTGGTGCTAGTACCCATAGTGGAGAGTGCTTTTAACCCGCATGCTACCTCACGCGCTAAAGCAGCAGGTCTGTGGCAGATCGTCCCGGATACTGGTCGCAACTACGGTCTGACTCAAGACAAATGGTACGATGCACGCCGAGATGTTGCCGCCTCAACAACCGCCGCATTGGACTTGTTGCAACGCCTAAATAAAATGTTCAATGGCGATTGGCTATTGACTATCGCTGCTTACAACAGCGGCGAAGGCCGTGTGATACGTGCAATGAAAGGAAATGCAGCAAAAGGCAAGCCGACAAATTTCTGGTCATTATCACTGCCAAGGGAAACTGCGATCTATGTGCCTAAGGTTCTGGCGCTTAGTGATGTTATCCGCAACAGCGATAAATATGGCGTTACGTTGCCAAAATCCAATCATCAACGCGCGCTTGCCCAAGTTGATGTTGGACAGCAAATCACACTGTCTCAAGCCGCAGAAATGGCAGGCATGTCCCTGACTTCTATTAAGGCATACAACCCCGGATATAAGCGAGGAGTAACATCGCCTAATGGCCCGCATTACATCATGCTGCCGAAGGCAAAAGTTGATCAATTTAAAAACTCACTGGCAGATGGAACCGTTTTAAACAATATTCGTCAGGCAGTTGCGAAAAACAACCTCCGCCTGAATAAACAAAGCCAATATAAAGTTCGTTCAGGTGATACCTTATCCGTAATTGCAAAACGGTTTAATATTTCCATCCGTGAATTGCAGCGGATGAATAACCTAAAGACTGCCAAGTTATTAAAAATCGGGCAGACATTGAGGGTAAATAACGACAACGCTATTATTTATCGCGTTCGTCAAGGCGATTCAGTGGCCAGTATTGCTAAACGTCACGGTATCAAGATCAAAGACTTAATAAGCTGGAACGATGACATAAAAATTACAGATGTAAAACCTGGAATTGAATTAACGCTTTATGTCGATGAATTTTCTGATGAAGCTTAAGATATTTTCCCAGGAAGATGGTTTAAAGGATGACAATAATAGATGGCCCTCTTTTGGGGCCATTGCCTTTATACCCGTTATCTTTCAAGTTGCTTCTTTGTTGGCTGCACTCACTATTATGATTCTACATTAGATAGAGTTATCACCCGATCTGCACAAGCAATGGTTGATGGACGATGTGCAATAATTATCCGAGTTATCGATAAAGCTGAAATCGCAGCATTAATAGAAGCTTCATTATCAATATCTAAGTGACTAGTTGCTTCATCCATGAATAAAATATTCGGGCGACGATAAAGAGCTCTGGCAATCAATAAACGCTGTTTCTGACCACCGGACAAACTCCCACCTAACTCACTTAACATTGTTTCATACTTCATAGGTAATTTAAGAATATCTTGATGGATATTGCTCAATATGGCACATTTCTCAACCCATATTTCATCTCTATTATCATCAAAACCAGAAATATTTTCAGAAATGCTACCAGCAAAAAGTTTATCTTCCTGTAAAACACAAGCAATATGTTTACGGTAATTATTTAGCCCAATATCCATGATATTGATATTATTAAAAAGAATCTCACCGTGAGCAGGTTCTATTAACCCTGCCATTAATTTCATCAATGTAGTTTTACCGATACCAGAAGGACCAACAATAGCAACACTCTCACCAGGTTCGAAGCAAAGATTGAGATTATTAATAATTGGCTCACCATATTCATCATATCGAAAAGTTAAGTTCCTGACCTCCAAAGATGATGCCTTTTCTGGTGCAACAATACGACGTGATTGTTTTTGCCCTTCTGTTTTAGATAAAGCAATATCGGAAATACGCTCGTTATGTAACGACAACATTCTGAATTGCAGAACAATGTTAATTAGATTAGCTGTCCTATCCGCAAACAATCCCCGATACGCATTAAATGCCACAAACATTCCTACCGTCATACTCTCATTAATCACTTGATTCGTTGCCAATCCAAGCACAGTAATTTGTTCTAAAGTGACGATTAACGCATTGACTTCAGCGAAAATCATATCAAATTTATTAAGACGAATTTGAGAGTTACTTGCTTCTATATTGAGATTTAACCATTGTTGTGAACGATGTTTGATAAGACCTAATACTTTCAATGTAGTAATCCCATACAATGTCTCCATTAAATGAGAATTTGACCGAGCATTTTTTACAATTTGTTCATGGGAAGCCTGTTGATAATATTCATAAGTCATTACCCTAAGTAATGTATAAATAAGTGTAAATCCCACCACAACCCATAATAACCAGCCACCATATAGTAACATCATTATAAAAACACCCGTTACCATGATGCTATCAATAACTCCTCTTACTAAGGTATCAGTAAACGTATCACGAATAACATCTAATGAATTAAAACGCGATTGAATATCTCCAAGTTTTCGTTTTTCAAAATAGACTAAAGGCAACCCCATTAAGTGATTAAATAAGCCATTTTTCCACTGTATTTCAATCAAAGCCCCCATAACAATAGAAAGCCAAGATCGAATTAAACTGGCAAAAGTCCTAAATAGTGTAAAAACAACAAGCCCAAGACAAATAAGAACCAATAGATCTTTATCCTTTGATAAAATCACATGGTCCATGACCAACTGTGTTCCAATAGGTAAAAGTATATTAACCAGCTCTACAATGATAGATAAGCTAATTAACTTTACCAAAAATGCCTTAATTCCTTGAACATTATTAAACAATTCTATAAGTTTTATCGGGTTTCGTATAGTTTTAACCTTAATTTTAAACTCATTATTAGGCCATAATTCAAGTGCCACTCCAGTAAAATGAGAGGCAACCTCTTTTAACCCGATAACTCTACGACCAAATTCTGGATCATGAATAATAAATCGTCCAAATCGAATACGGACTAATACTACAAAATGATTCATATCCCAATTTAAGATACAAGGCAATTTTAGATTATGTAATTCATCTAGCTCTAAACTTAGCGCTCGTGACTGCATTCCTAAATTACTAACTACTTCACCCAAACCTGAAATATTTCTCTCCATATTAGAAGAGCCAAAACGCTGCCGCAAAGAAGACAGCTCTATTTTAATACCAAAAGCATGCCCCACCATCGCAATACATGTTAAACCACTCTCTGAGTCTTCATTCTGAATGAATTGAGGAACCTTTTGTTTGAAGCCTAAATCTAATTTTTTGTAGATATCTTTTAACATATCTATTTCCCTATGTCCTGTTCCATAAGACTTGATTTAATGCCATAGAAAGGTGTAAACATCCATTGATACAAATAGCGTCTTTCCAAAAATACCGTAGTTTGCGCACGCATGTTGCTACTAATTTCCATAGAACTGCCTTGATAGATAAAACGATTTTCATCAAGTGTTGCAGTGACTTTATAATATGATTGATTAGTCATCGTATTTGATATAATAGGAGAATTACTGTAGCTTTTTAGTTCCTGATATGAAGCGGCCACATTAGAAATTGAAATAATATGTCCACCAAACTGGCCGAATTTTTCATAAGGAAAGGCATCATAGCGTATATTAACTCGATCCCCAATTTTAACATAGGGAATACTGTTATTTGGTAACCAGAATACTAAATAATAAAGTCGATCTTTTCCTGGACTAAGTTGTGCTAAGCTATCACCTATGTTAATCATTTGTCCCGGCGTCACACTTAAGGATTCCACCAATCCATCATAAGGGGCCGTGACTAACATAGCTTCATTCAGATCAATATTAGCTAGTTTTATTTCCAATTCTGAGCGTTGATATTGATATTCAGATATTCTGTTATCAAATTCAACAGATGTGGTAATCATATCACTCTTTAATTTTTCTACCTGAAGTTGCGCTTGTATTTTTTGGCTATAAACATTTTGATATATACCTTGTTGCTGATAGAAAAGAGATTTCTGATTTGCTAATTGATCTTTATTAATAAGCCCTTTATGCAGATATTTTGTGTAGGAATTGGAATATTTTTCCATGGTAACCAACCCTTCCTGGGCATCTCTAAGCAAATTTTCTACCGTAGAAATCACCCTTAGATATTCATCAATTTGCAGTTGAATATTTTTAAGTGTTTGGTTTTTGTCTTCCTCTATTTTGGCAATAATTTTCTCAGTCAACATAATTTGACGATTTATCGATGAACGAGATTTTATGCTAACATTGCCAGAATCACTAACTTTACTGGAATCAATTTTATAAAGTTTTGTTCCCCTGGATACAAAATCACCTGGCTTAACATATTGCTCTGTAACTATTCCCTGTGTTGTAGAAAATAAAGCTATCGTTTTAGGGGAAGTAATCACCTCTCCTATCACATTAATGCGCCTAGTATAACTACCGAAAAATATCAAAAAAATTATGGATAACGCGATAACGGTAGAGAAGAAAAATACTAATGGAGCAGGAATGACAGAAATAATGTGGGCTTTACCAAGCCATGAGCTTTTATGATTTCTAACGGAATTATTACAAGGAGTAATATTGTTTTTCATATAGTTAATCCATGTTAATCGGTTAGTCGTCAGTAATAGTCAAGATCCTCTGATGTTCAGCATAGTGCAATTAACCATATAAATATTATGCGTATTATAACTACACCTTTTCACAAAAAAATCAATCGTTTTTGGAATTGGTTTGATATAACTGGGGCCAATTAAGAAGTAGAGATGAAAATACGTTAAAGGCTAAACTATTTTATACGTTTCATAATTTCCCTGAATTCAGTAAATTTTTGTGAAGCAAGGCACATTTTAAAAAATAACCATTGCATTCACAAAAAAAGCGCGTATTTATAATAACCATAATATTTATAAGGTTTATCTGGGTTTAGTACTAGATATTTTAGACCTACAGTTTATATTTATATATACCCAATAGATTTCAAATTGCAGCGCGGCGGCAAGTGAACGCATCCCCAGAAGCATAGATAACTATGTGACTGGGGTAAGTGAAAGCAGCCAACAAAGCAGCAACTTGAAGGATGAAGGGTATAAATATGCCCGAATGACTCCAGCAGTACGTCAAGAAATATAACATGGTCGAACGAGCATAAATGAACTGATAATATTCAGTACGGCATCAACCCGAAAACCATCGAAAAGTGGAAAGAATATCCATTTACCCATGATGCACCGATGGGGCCATAACAATGTATATGTAGCCTGAGGGACAGATCATGAATTTTATCAATGTAATAAAGCCGACACATGTTTGTAATTTATCTTGTACTTATTGCTACAATGAAGATATCCGAAAGCCAATTATGACAGAAGAGACACTGTCCAGAGTTATCTTCGAAACTTTTTCTTACACAAATCATTTAGGATGTTTTTCCGGTGTTGAATTTATATGGCATGGTGGTGAACCATTAATACCAGGCATAAAATTCTACGAAAACGTTTTACGGTTACAAGAAAAATATTCAAATGGAATTTCATATATCAATTCCATACAAACGAACGGAACACTTCTAACGAATAAATGGGTTAATTTTCTCTCAAATAATGACTTTCTTGTCAGTCTTTCTATTGACGGCCCCAAAGAACTACATGACGCAAACAGAATAGACAAAAAAGGAAATGGCAGTTTTGATCGTGTGATGTCTGGCATAAGAAAATTAAACCAGGCAAACCAGAGATTTGGCAGTGTACTTGTGATTAATAAACAAAACAAAGCACATGTTGAAAATATATATGATTTTATGGTATCAGAAAAAATAGCATTCAATGTTATACCAATGACAAAGTCCGGTAGTGCTGTATGCTCTTATGAAGATTTAGGTTTAGAAGCAGACGAATATTATGAGCCCTGGATTAAGTTATACGATTTATGGTTTGATGCTGAAGATGATAGATATACTTATATCTCTGATTTCGTCAGGAAAACACAAGCTATAATGGCAGGGAGGGCAGCTGACTGCATTGGTATGTCACAATGTGGTAATGCAAACTGTTCCACAGATCCCCTTGGTGATATTTACCCTTGTGCCAGCTTATCAGGTCATCCAAATCTGATATATGGCAATATCAATAAAAGCTCACTTTTAGAAATAATGAACTCTAGCGTTGCTAAAGAATACAGGACAAGAAAACCAACTAAATACTGTAACGCATGCAAATGGCAACATGTTTGCCATGGCGGATGTCAAGCAAGATCATATAAATTCTTTTCGGGTAATTATCATGAAAGAGATTATTATTGCCCTAGTTTGTATAAAATATATGAACATATTGAGAAGAAACTTGCCACTAAAGGTATAAAGGCAAGAGCGCCCTATCCTAATCACATGGATGACGGATTAGGTGGGACACCAGCTTATATAAAGTCATATATAAGCAATAAGCACCATCCTATAGAAATAACTTTATTGTAAATAGGAGAATATAAATGAAAAAGCTTAGCAAACCTAGCCAAAATAAAACCTGGAACAAAGCGCTTATAGATTGTGTCGGAAAGAAATCAAATTCACTACAAGGAAAACCTATTCGTTCTAATAAAGTTGAAAAACTTGTGCAATCAGCAACTATTCCTTCATGGAATAGCAACGTACACTCATATAGATTTTAATTCCTGGTAATACAACAAGAGCCTATTAAATACAATAGGCTCTTTATGACTTTGTCTAAAGATAACCACTTCAGAGATATATAATCATCCCAATTAAATATACCCAATAGATTTCAAATTGCAGGGCGGCGGCAAGTGAACGCAGCCAACAAAGCAGCAACTTGAAAGATGAAGGGTATAAACATGATTTATGCTCATTATTTCTGGCATCAAATAGAGGGAGGCATTACCGGAAAAATACTCTAAATTAACTGTGCCTGAGAATTCAAACAACAAGTCTTAGGAAAAATTCTGATAATACCTCAGGCACTTTATTCTTAAACAAATTTTAGATCACAGTACAGTATCTGTTACGCATTGGATAAAAGGTTTTACCTCTTCACTTCTTTTCTTATCTAAAGGCTTTTTTGTTTCATCGGAAACATCAAACTTTCCTTTAAATTTTCCATCTGCATTAGCTGTTTTCTTATCTGACTTTCCAACAATACTAATTGTGTACAAATGCCCTTTGGGCAGCAAATCAGTACATTTACTCAAGGCACCTTTTTCTTTCGCATGAATTTCATTATTCACATCATTTACTGATGTTTCTGCAAAAGAAAACGGAATGTAAGCCAAACCAAGCAATAAAGCATATGATAAAAGTTTCATCTCTTTTCCTTACTTACTAAATTAATATAACAATTAACAGTACTAACTCACACTAACCAACTAATCTTTCTTAAACTCCAGTATATCTCCAGGTTGACACTCCAAATATTGACATATAGCATTTAAAGTAGAGAATCTAATTCCCTTAATCTTTCCTGTCTTTAATAAAGACAGATTCTGTTCGGTAATTCCTATTAATAATGCGAGATCTTTAGATTTAACCTTCCTCTTTGCCATCATTACATCTAAAGTAATATGAATTGACACAGTGTACCCCTATATAATACTCTGATTTTCAGCGTATATATCACAGGCTTGATAAAGAATACGAGAAATTATGGCCAGGCAAGCTGACATAAAAAAAGCGACAAAATGGCCGGTGGTTAGACTAAACGATATAAAATGACTTCCCGCTGACGCATTCATTGTTAGCCATAACGTTAACAAAGGCTCACATAGAATATCTAAAATACTCCAGGCAATCACTCCCCAGGCAGCAAATCCTAAATGCTTTGCTGTTTTCCGTGAAAAATAATCCCCCTGACCATAACGCCTAAATAGTTGGTGTAACGCCCACAAGCTAAATATTAATGATGACAACGGGATACTTGTTATGAAAATTCCACCGGTAAGCTGCCACCAATTGAAAGAATACATATCAAAGTTAGGTAATATTCTCCCAGTGAGAGAATATCCAAGCCCATACTTCTCCAGGATCAATTCTGGTTTCAGCCAACTAAAGGTGTTAATGATAATAGCTACCGTGATGACTAGCAGAGAAAATTTAGACATTATTAAGCTAAGGCTAGTCATTCGATCCAGTTTTGAAGAATTTGTCATACTTACTCCCATCATCAAACATGATCACACTATAGCCTAAAATTACCCTAAAACAATACTTTATTATCGCAAAACGATAATAATTTCACACCTGGGATTAGGAGAATCAAGTAACAGATTGTTTTTTAAGCACCTTTGGGAAAATAAAAATGGACAGATAAAGTAGGCGAACAATTTTTTCCTGCAGGCAAAAGATGCTTCCCCGGGCATGTGGATTCATTATCTGGAATAAACGCTTGTTAGGATAAATACTAAATACATCCGCTATCAAAATATCAATTCACTAAATAATTCAGATTGTCAGTATTACTGTCTATTATGACAACAAGATGCAGATGAAAATCATTATCATAAATAAAAAACGATGAGTTAAATATGTAGTTACACCAGGTAAAAACAATTTCGTCAGCAGATAGCAATTAGATAAATCTTTTATTAAAAAAGAGAATAATTTGTAATAGAATGAAAAAAATGAATTATTTCTTCAACACAGAATAATTATGAAAAAAAACTTCAAATTGAAGAATATTAAATCAATTATCATTCTAATCATAACCATTCTATAAGCTCTCTACTGTAAGAGATAATTATATTAATCTCTTACAACGTTTGAACTAAAAACCTGAGTCTGAATTTATATATCTATAAAATAACCATTATTAAACAAGAAATTAAATAAAACAGATCGTTTATTATCTTCCTTAACATCGATAATTACAGTAAAACCAATTCCAATTCTGGAAAAATTTCATCTATGAATTATGATATTTATCAAAACATAACAGAATGATTTATATGATTTTTTAATAAAAATATATTTCTATTAAAAAAATATATTATTTTTTTATTGCAGCCATTTGCTTTTTAATTCTTTCTATGTCATATATTAATTACACAGATAAGAGACATTAATTATGTAAATGTGATGTAATTTTCACTTATAGCTATGATAAATAATTATATATTATCTCTTTTCTAAAAAACGACCAATATCGAGTGAGGATAAGTTTACTTTTGGAATCCACAATGGGCCAAAGGGGGTGATTAATATTCTATAAATATGAAAAAATAGCATTTTGACACCAGTAAATTCACGCCTCAATTTTCAAAATAAGAAGATTGAAGAAATTATTTACGAATTTCATCTAAATTAATCGTCTTTTTACTACATTATCGCAGGACCATAATCATGACAACACCATCAACAATGCGATCTACCATTAAACTACCACCAATGCCATCAGAAATAATTGCTGCAAAAACTTATAAATCAGCAAACATAGTACGCTCCCGTTTAGAAGGAGACAACCTTGTTTTTATTGATGACGATGGCTTTAACCAGGCTATTCGACATGGTTTTTTCCTCCTGGAAGTTCCACCATATATAGATTTTGAATATGGTGATCGATTTGCATACCACTTCTTTGAACCCGCTACAGAGGGAGAACTTCGTCCCTATACGGGCTTCAAATCATGTACTTTTTCCAACGGTTACGAAGGTTATTTCGATAGAGAATATGCTCAATGGGAAAATCTCTATCTCGAACAAGCACACTGGAACTTAATTCCAACCGAGATTGCCACACTTGGTCATCGCATGGCACATATAGGTACATGTATATTACGTGCCGTGCTAAATCATGTTGGCATTCCCCGCCGAGACTGGGAATTAATTACCGGTGGTCTTTCAGAAGGGAAAGGCCACCTGATGTTGGGGTTTAATCACTACCGATCAGATAAAGCTGCCCAAGGCTCCAAATTTCATCGAGACATAGGATGGATAACAATCTTAAGAACGACTGAACGTGGGCTGTTAGCTTATATAGATGATGAACTTTTGGCTATCGATCCTGTTCCTGGCTACCTAATCATTAACTTTGGTAGTTCAATCGAAGTGTTAACAGAAAATTTAACGAAAAATGTTCGGGCCAATATACATGGCGTCGTTCGCACAGAACGAAATGGACAGCGGGATAGAATGTCCTATGTGATGCTTTTAGACAATGCCCCGACGAGTAATATCTATAAATATGGTCCCAACGGTCCAATCAAGATTCAATCGGTCAAAGAATTTACTGTTCAAGAAATTAGCCGGACGTATGATAATAATGATACTTTATAAATCTAAAGCATCGTATTATGAATATAAATGATAGATAGATATAAACAGGAATTCACCAAACTATAAAACCGCAAACTTCCGATATTATTAATAGATTTAATCATATAGTAAAATATGGTTTATTCTGGCAATCGCAACCTGTTTGCAACAAACCTTTCGCTAAAACTGAGAGATATAGAACCGTGCAGACAGGTTTTTCTACCCACTTTTAATTGACCCTCACTGTGGTAAAATATCAACGAGCATGTTTATTCTTAATAAACATGAAAAGAATCTAACCCTTGAAATAATCTTTAAATAAATTAGACACATACAGCCCTATCACAACACTTCGTTTTTCAGTAAAAGGTAGACGTATGGCAAGGCTGTTACCCCATTTTACTACCTGCATGATTATTACCTCTAAATATACACTTTTATTGTATATGCACTCACTGGCCCTCAGTAAAACCATGTCATGATGTGGATTTACGATTCATTAAAATAACCACAATTATGGTTGAAAAAATACCTATAAATGTTGTAAAGAAAACGATGCTTGCGGAAAAAAAATAAGATATTGTGGAACCTATCAAAGGGCCAACAAACATGGAAAAACCAACAGAAATTGACGTTAAACCAAATATTTTAGCCGAGTTATCATTAGTTGCGAATTTCTGCATATAAATGGTAACAATAATATTATTCATAGACGATCCTATTCCTATTATTACCATTGCTAAAAACATAAGAAATAAATTGATTTCATCAGGAAATAAATCGTTAAATTGATTTGTTATTCCTATTAAAAGATACCCCAACCCCCACAAAAAGAATGAAGATAACATAATATTTAAAGATATGTTAATTTTATATTTTCCAAATACTAAACCAATTAAAACACCTGAAACACCTGAAAGACACATAGCAAAACTATAATGGCTTCCATTGAATCCCTGCTCCATAAAGCTAAGAGCTATTAGGCTATCTGATAAATAGCCAAAACAAGTTAAAGTAGAAATAACAATAAATGAAAACAATATTTTATTATCTTTCATCATATTAAAGTAATTAATTAGTGATATTTTGTTTTTTTTGCGATTAACATTGATCAACGGTTCTGAAACAAAAATATATAAGATTGCTGAAATAAAATAAAGCATTGATATTAAAATAAGAATCTGTTTTGTTGAATAATAGATAAGAATAAAACCTAAAAATAACGGGGCCAACATTTTGTATATTTGAAATGAAACCTGCCAATAACTAAAGTTTTTTTCAAATTTGTTGGCTGATATATTTTTTAATATTAAAAAATTAGAAGGTCCTAAAAATAAACGCAGGATGTTTTTAATGAAAGAATAAAGAATATATATATTAATGTCATCAATGTTGTATTGAAAAGTGGTAATAAAACCGCAAAGTAACGAAATGATAATAATGTACTTTTTTGGTTTTATATTTTCATCCACAAATGATGAAACATAGGGCGTTAGAAATAGTAACGATACAGCATATGAAATTGTATATAAAGATGAGTATATCGCTCCACCATTCCAGTGATATGTGATTAATGTGAATGATATTATCATCTCCAAATACAAAGTGAAAGAGTTTCCTGAAGAGGCTAATATTAATTTACGAAATTCTTTATCCATTATTTTCCTCCAACTAAAATAGCCTCATTAAATATAGCGATTGCAGTGATTACATTTTTTTTGGCATTTCCACTTGAATAATATCCACTATTAATTTAATTACTGCATCTTTAGTTAAGGTATCAGTATCAATAATTTTCCAGGTATCATCATAAAATGTCTGGTATTGATTAAGAACGTGTTTTTGATATTCTATAAAACCATATTTTTCATTTGTCTCTAATTTTCCAGATTCACTAGGTTTTAATATTTTTTTTCTTTTTTCAGCAATTCCTGGAGGGACATCAAGATATATCACCATGTCTGGTTTTGTGTTTATCGACAGAACCGACTTACTTAATTTTGCTAATTCCGTAGATTTAAGTAAGAATCTTGCTAAATATTTATAATACCAACTATCACATATAATAATTTTACCTTGCAATAAACAAGGTTGAATAACTAAACTATCTAAAACAGCAAACCATGATGCTATCAATAAAATCCAATGCCGGTCACCAAGTTCACCCAATGGCGCTGAAATGTCATAATCCCAATTCTATTAATTAGGGGATGAACTCATTAAACCATTATCATAATTTAATTTTTCATCATCAGTTAGCGGTCTAAATGCCTGTGCTGTTATCACATTCATTATATACTCCTATAGGATTTTTTTTAAAAAATATACCAAATCAAAATTTAATTCAGCATAGTAATAATAACAGCTTTTTTTTATTTCAGTTAAGTAACAGTTAAATGTTTGTGAATTACATCACAACTAAAAATATAACCCGTTGAAAAAACTCAAATTATTTATTGCTTTTTGTGATAAAAAGTGTATCAAGCTTGGTATGCTTTCCAATAAGTTAATTTTACGTAATTATCTGAATTTATTGTTATTATTTTTTCGGTCATCTATTCAATGCGGTGTTCATTATGTAAGATTCTGTCATTTATTAAAGAATTCTTGATGGCCAAAATACACGTTTTTATTATCCTTTCAGGTCACCGTATTCTTCGTTGGTGTAACCGTAATTCATGTTGTCATCCACGCTTTCCCTCCTACAGTAACCTTCGGAACAACAGCATTTGCTACTCAGGAACTTGAGCAGGTATACGATGATGATAATGACGCTTTGTAGATATTTTCTGCATAATAAATTGGTGTTATAACGCAGATTTGAGCTGACAGATACCTTTATATCAGTGTCTGTCAGGTTAAATCGGCAGGTGAACCTCGATCCCTCTCTGGCTCACCAAATCTTTAGATATACCCTTCATCTTTCAAGCTGCTGCTTTGCTGGCTGCGTTCACTTACCCCAGTCACATAGTTATCTATGCTCCCGAAGATTCGCTCCCTTGCCGTCGCGGTCCATCTTGAAATCTATTGGGTATATATGAGAATGGATTTTGAATAACCAAGCTGTCTTCCAACATCTGCCCGTGATTCATGTCTTCACTATAGAGCGCCCGACAACCTGCGATGACCGCAGCCGCCACAATACAAGAATCGTAGAATGACAAGTGATAACGCTCTGCAATGAACCTAGCCCGGTCATGAACTTTAACCGTAAGAGGCACGATTTTGCAAAAACTACGTACAATATCGAGGAACTCCGCTATCTCTGCCCAACTCATCTTAAGTTTACGCACACGCACGTGCGCCACTTCATTGAGCACCTGCACACTGATGATCGGATTCGCCTTCAGCAGCGCTTCGGCACTATCGGCCCTGGCCACATCCTGGGACAGCAGGTACAACACCACATTGCTGTCGATGAAACCGCAAGACTTAGCCCCTGTCATTCGCTTCATCTCTGCTGAACCTGAAATCTGCCAGCAACTTACTGCGGAATGTCCGAAGACGCTCCAACAACACCTCAGATCCAGGCTTCTTGCATACCGCAAAGGTACGCGGATCATCCACTACAATCTCAATATCATCACCTTCACGCAATTCCAGAATTTCAAAATTAAACTTTCAGTTACAACCAGAAGAACCAGGCAAATAGAGAAATGATAATGATACAAGCAATATTCAAAACCATCCCCACTCTTACCATTTCAGTCTGTTTGATATGACCGGAGCCGAAAACAATCGCATTAGGCGGTGTGGCAACCGGCAACATAAAAGCACAAGACGCACCGAAACCAATAATCAGTGTCAATGTCACCACCGGCATACCCAATGCTTCCGCAACTGTTGCAAATACTGGCACCAGCAAAGCTGCACTTGCTGTATTACTGGTAAATTCAGTCAGGAAGATAATAAACGCAGCTACAGCAACAATGATCACAAACCAATGGCTTGCGCCGAAAGTAGCGGCCATACCATTCGCCATAATTTCACTGGCACCTGAGTTTTTCAGAATAGCACTTAAAGTCAGGCCACCACCGAACAGCATCAATACGCCCCACTCAGTGTTATTCTGAATCTGAGACCAACTTGCAACACCTGTTACACCAATCAGAATAGCGGCACCAATCGCGATAATAGTATCCAGATCTTTCACACCACCCAGAGCGGAGCTAATCGCAGTACTCGATATCCAGCAGAACACTGCGGACAAAAAAATCAGCATGGTCATCAAACGCTTGCCAGTCCAATCTGGTTTTTCCAGCTTCATGTCGAATTTATGATTCAAATTAGGGCGCAACATCAAATACATGATACCCACCATCATCGGCATCAAAATAACAACCAGAGGAATACCAAATTTCATCCAATTAAAAAAATCGATGCCCAGTTGAGCCGCCGCAATCGCATTTGGTGGACTACCGACCAACGTACCTAAACCACCAATACTTGCACTATAAGCAACACCCAGCAATACAAATACAAAGGTATGGCGTTCAGTACGTACATCTAAGTTAGACAAGATCCCCAATACCAATGGCAGCATCATCGCGGCAGTCGCTGTGTTACTGATCCACATGGAAAGGCCAGCAGTAACGCCAAACAACAACATCACCGCTACAGACAAACGTCCACGGGCAATCATCAGCAAGCGATTAGCGATCAGTCTATCTAGCCCTTGTATATGGAGTGCCGTTGCCAGTGCAAAGCCACCAAAAAACAGAAAGATGATGGGATTAGCAAAAGATTTCAACGCATCTCCCGTATTCATCAATCCCATGCCAACCGCCAGAATGGGAATACATAACGCAGTAATCGTGACGTGAATAGCCTCCGTCAGCCACAACACCCCAACAAATACCATCAGTGCCAAACCCGCATTGGCTTTTTCATTAAACGGTAAGGTATTAAGTAGAAGAAACAGTAAAACAATATCAACAGCCAGAATAATTAAACCTTTTTTATTAGAAAAATTTGGCTTCATAGCTGGTGTTAAAGATTCAGAAGCATCCATGGTGACTCCATTAGCGCCGGTGATATCTCATTCACCATTGCTACAATTGTTAAAAAAATACAAGGCGTGTGAATATAAGGAGTCTGCCTCAGGAAGAAAATGCAGTTATTTGAATTTTGGGATCTAAAGCGTAGGAATGGAGTCAATTAAATCATAAGAGACGTAATTTTATACAAATTTTTGTTGTTACATCACATTATTACATCTTTATAGGTATAGGAAATCGCTACGTTTTATGCAGTCTTTCAGGTACAAAAACCGATGAGTTTTACTTCTCTTCAAGCTGATAAAAAAACCATTAAAAAACGAGGGAGTATTTTAGTATTAACAATAGCCCCGCTATATTCACGTTTTTAAAATCTGGTATTAATTAGGGCGATTTTTTTAACCCTAAAAAATAGCATTTCCAGAGACTATTGTTTGAAACCCATAAATATAATTACCTATTGAGGCGTAGAAGTGATACCCTCACATGAAAGTTATTACTGTTTTATAGTTTTATCATAACGGGTGGAAATTATGAAAGATAATACTATGAGTTTCTCTGTAAACAAAGATCTGGATGTTCATTCAAAAAGTTTTGAAGCCTTTATATCATACATGGAAAACAGCAACGATTTTTGGGTTATAAAAGATAACGAATCTCGATTCGTCTATGCTAATGATATTATGCTTTATTACAGTGGCCTGCCTAAGGGTTTTAACATAGAAGGAAGGCTTGATAGTGAATGTCCGGCACCGTGGTCTGAGTTTGAAGATATTATACAAGCTAATGATAAAAACGTAATGACTAGTCAAAAAACTATTCCGGTACTAAATACTTTCACCTATGGCGGGAGACAAAAAATAATCCAACCATTTCTACTCGATGTTACCCCCTTAATGAAGGAGGGAAAATGCATTGGGGTTGTAGCACACGGTAGAAAACTTGAAGTTTATTCCATGTATCATCTTGAAAATAACAAACATCCTGACTCATTGACTCTTGGCACACCAACTGATTTATTTACTGACAGAGAGTTCGATATCGTATTTTTTGCGTTGCAATCACTCAGTGCCAAAGATATAGCTAGAAAATTAGGTATTTCATATAGAACGGTACAAAGCAGGCTACAATTTATTTATCAGAAAATAGGGATAAATTCATTAAGTCAGTTAAAAGAGTATTGCCGGGGTAAGGGATATGATAACTACGCGCCTACCCGATTTATTAATCCTAATCCTTATATACCTCTGGCATAATAATGCGCAACATTGTTATTGTCACTATATCATTAGGATTCTGCTAAAAGCAGAATCCTATCCCTCATTAATTTAACCCTATTTTTTATATAGAAGATTTTATCTCGCTATATTCACGTTTTTAAAATCTGGTATTAATGGGGGCGATTTTTTTAATCCTAAAAAAAGGTTTTTCCAGAGACTATTGTTTGAAGTCCATAAATATAATTACCTATTGAGGCGTAGAAGTGATACCCTCACATGACAGTTATTACTGTTTTATAGTTTTATCGTAACGGGTGGAAATTATGAAAGATAATACTATGAGTTTCTCTGTAAACAAAGATCTGGATGTTCATTCAAAAAGTTTTGAAGCCTTCGTATCGTACATGGAGAACTGTAATGAATTTTGGTATATAAAAGATAAGGAGTCGAGATTTATCTATATGAATGATTATGGACTTCATCATAGCGGACTACCCAAAGGATTTAATGTTGAAGGTAAGCTTGATAGTGAGTGTCCGGTTTATACCCGTCATCTTTCAAGTTGCTTCTTTGTTGGCTGCGCTCACTCACCCCGGTCACATAGTTATCTATGCTCCCGGGGATTCGCTCCCTTGCCGTCGCGATGCATCTTGAAATCCATAGGGTATATTGGTCTGAGATTGCTGATATCATTCAATCTAATGACCGTAGAGTGATGGAAGAAAAAAAAGTCATTCCTACTTTGATTACATTTATGTATGGAGGTAGGGATAAAATTATTCAACCATTTATGGCGCATGTCACGCCTTTAATAAAAGATGGAGAGTCGATTGGCGTAGTAGGCAGAGCCAGAAAGCTAGAAATTTTTTCAATGTATCATATGGAAATGAATAACTCCCCTGAATCATTATCATTTGGCAACCCAGCTGAGATTTTTACAGATAGAGAGTTCGATATCGTATTTTTTGTGTTGCAATCACTCAGTGCCAAAGATATAGCTAAAAAATTAGGTATTTCATATCGAACGGTACAAAGTCGGTTACAATTTATTTATCAGAAAATAGGGATAAATTCATTAAGTCAGTTAAAAGAATATTGCCGGGGTAAGGGATATGATAACTACGCGCCTACCCGATTTATTAATCCTAATCCTTATATACCTCTGGCATAAATGCACAACAATATGTCATAAGGGTTCTGCCGAGTAGAACCCTTAAAGAGTTGACGTTTATTTTAATTTATATCTGCTTGGCCATATTTCGCAAGGCTCACAATTCAAAGCGGTAGCAATAAGTTGTTCACCTTTAGGCCACGAGCGATGCAATGCATTACTTAGCGTGGATGATGCAAGTCCTGCTTCTCTTGAAACCTCTGATAACGATGTGCCTCGTTTTCTAAGTCCCGCAATGATATCAGCAGGGTGCCAATCGTCTTTTACAATCATTCTTTCGTCTCCTTTCAGTTTGGTTGTTCAAGGTACTATTTAGATTAATATTTTTATATTGTTACAGTTTTTATTTTCCCTGAGTCCGCACTGATGCGGGATACTAAAAAATAGCTGTACTAAAACGTTAAACCCCGCTAAGTACAGCCAAATATTTTCCGAATGGAAAAACGATTAAAAGGTCATAAATGAACTTTAATTGCTCAGAAATGCTCTTTTATAGATACTGGAATATGCAGAAAGTTTAGTTATTTCTGGAAATGTTGGAAATCGCATTAAATACGTTAATGAATGTCTTAAAAAAAACATATTTATCAAAATATTTAAGGAGGGTTTTACCCCTCCTATACTTAATTACTGGCTCGATTAAGCCTGGCCTTTCACTTCTTTCAGGCCCCTGAAAGGTGCACGGTTACCCAGCGCTTCTTCAATACGGATCAGTTGGTTATATTTAGCAACGCGATCAGAACGGCTCATAGAACCTGTTTTGATTTGGCCCGCAGCTGTACCGACTGCCAGATCAGCGATAGTCGCATCTTCAGTTTCACCGGAACGGTGAGAGATCACTGCGGTATAACCCGCTTCTTTTGCCATTTTGATAGCAGCCAGCGTTTCAGTCAAAGAACCGATCTGGTTGAATTTGATCAAAATGGAGTTAGCAATGCCTTTCTCGATACCTTCTTTCAGGATCTTAGTGTTGGTAACGAATAAGTCGTCACCCACCAACTGAATTTTTTCACCCAACACTTTGGTTTGGTAAGCGAAACCATCCCAGTCAGATTCATTCAGGCCATCTTCGATAGAAACGATTGGATATTCTCTGGTCAACGCTTCCAGGTAATGCGTAAACTCCTGAGAAGTGAAGGTTTTTCCCTCACCTTTCAATTCATAGTTACCTGTTTCTGAGTTGTAGAATTCAGAAGCCGCACAATCCATAGCCAAAGTGATATCTTTGCCCAGTACATAGCCTGCTCGTTCTACCGCTTCTTTGATAGCAGCCAGAGCAGCAGCATTAGACTCCAGGTTAGGAGCATAACCACCTTCGTCACCTACAGCCGTGCTCATGCCTTTTGCTTTCAGAACCTTAGCCAGGTTGTGGAACACTTCAGACCCCATACGAACCGCTTCTTTCAGCGTTCTTGCGCCAATCGGCTGAATCATGAATTCCTGGATATCAACGTTATTATCCGCGTGTTCACCACCGTTAATGATGTTCATCATCGGTAGCGGCATAGAGAATTTACCCGGGGTACCATTCAGTTCTGCAATGTGCTCGTACAATGGTATACCTTTAGCGGCAGCAGCAGCTTTAGCGTTAGCCAGAGAAACCGCCAGAATCGCGTTAGCACCGAATTTAGATTTGTTTTCAGTACCGTCCAGATCGATCATGATTCTGTCGATGTTAGCCTGATCTTTTGCATCCTGGCCGATAACTGCCTGTGCAATCAGTCCATTTACTGCATCAACAGCTTTCAGTACACCTTTCCCCATAAAACGGGTTTTATCACCATCACGCAGTTCCAACGCTTCACGGGAACCGGTAGATGCACCAGATGGTGCAGCCGCTAAACCAACAAAGCCCCCTTCCAGATGCACTTCTGCTTCTACGGTTGGATTACCGCGGGAGTCAATGATTTCACGACCGATCACTTTAACGATTTTGGACATTAGGTTTTCCTCAGTACAAGTTATATTTCAAGTAAGTGGCAGAACATTTCAGACTGCCACTTACTGCACATCTTATTTGAGCTGGCCTTTCTGATATTTACCGGCGGCTTTTACAAAACCGGCAAACAACGGATGACCGTCACGAGGAGTAGAAGTAAATTCTGGATGGAACTGACAAGCCACGAACCAGGGATGATCGGGTATCTCAATAATTTCCACCAATTTATTATCTACTGAACGACCTGCTACCCGCAGACCAGCATCTTCAATGCGTTTCAGCAGCAAATTATTAACTTCATAACGATGACGATGGCGTTCAATGATCGTATCCGCACCATACAAGGTACGAACCAGGCTATCTTTTATCAGGTGACACGGCTGACCACCCACACGCATCGTTCCACCGAGATCACTCTCTTCGCTACGCACTTCTAAATTACCGTCCTCATCACGCCATTCGGTGATAAGGCCAACAACCGGGAATCGGCAATCAGGTTCGAATTCTGTTGAGCTGGCTTTTTCCATACCTGCAACATGGCGCGAGAACTCGATTAATGCGACTTGCATTCCGAGACAAATCCCCAAATAAGGAATTTTGTTTTCACGGGCATAACGGGCTGTCATGATTTTGCCTTCCACACCACGACCACCGAAGCCACCTGGAACCAGAATCGCATCCAAACCTTTTAATAATTCGATACCACGGGTTTCAACATCCTGCGAATCAATCAGCTTAATGTTAACAGTCAAACGATTTTTTAATCCGCCGTGCTTTAACGCTTCGATCACGGATTTATAAGCATCAGGCAGTTCAACATACTTACCAACCATCCCGATAGTCACTTCACCGGAAGGATTCGCTTCTTCATAAATGACCTGCTCCCATTCGGACAGATTTGCTTCCGGGCAATCGAGGCTGAATCGTTTACAAATATAATCATCTAATCCTTGAGATTTCAATAGCCCTGGGATTTTATAAATGGAATCAACATCTTTCAGAGAGACAACCGCTTTTTCCGGCACATTACAGAAAAGCGCGATTTTTGCCCGTTCATTAGCAGGGATGACACGATCTGACCGGCAAATCAGAATATCTGGCTGGATACCAATAGAAAGAAGCTCTTTTACAGAATGTTGAGTTGGCTTGGTTTTTACTTCTCCAGCCGCTGCCAGATAAGGAACCAATGTCAGGTGCAAATATAAAGTATGTTCACGACCAACTTCTACCGCCATCTGACGAATAGCTTCAAGGAATGGCAAGGATTCAATATCACCGACAGTACCACCGACTTCTACCAGCACCACATCATGACCTTCACCACCGCTGATGATGCGATCTTTAATTTCATTGGTGATGTGAGGAATAACTTGAACGGTCGCACCCAAATAATCGCCCCGGCGCTCTTTACGCAGAACTTCGGAATAGATCCGGCCCGTAGTGAAGTTATTGCGACGCGTCATTTTAGTGCGAATGAAACGCTCGTAGTGACCTAAATCGAGATCAGTTTCAGCGCCGTCTTCAGTAACGAAAACTTCCCCATGCTGGATTGGACTCATTGTCCCCGGATCAACGTTGATGTATGGGTCCAGTTTCATAATAGTGACATTGAGTCCACGGGCTTCGAGTATAGCCGCTAAAGAGGCTGCGGCAATGCCTTTCCCCAGAGAGGATACGACCCCGCCGGTCACAAAAATATAATTAGTTTTCATGCTGAACCTGAAAGTTTAGGTTTAAAGATGATGGATATAACAGGACGGGAAAGCAGTATACCCTAACCTTAAATACGCTACAAATAATCTGCGCATAAATATACCCGTTATCTTTCAAGTTGCCTCTTTTTTGGCTGCACTCACCCCGGTCACATAGTTTGCTATGCTCCCGGGGATTCGCTCCCTTACCGTCGCGATACATCTTGAAATCCATAGGGTATAAATAAGGTTATTTTCCCTTTCACCGCATTTCCAATGTAGACATGAGTACATACACAAACTTCATTTTTCATGAAGCCAATCGTTATTGGTTCTTTTCAACGTCGAATGATTTTATTGCCTTAATTGATTAAAAAACAGTATGATTGCTTTCATCGTGATCGTTTCGTCTGAATTTAACACAGATAGAAGACCCAATATAGGTAATAGTAGCTTATGAGTTAAGGGGTGATGCCATGATTATACTGACTCAGGAACAATTCGATAAAATCATTGATATAGAGGACGATACTTATATTGAAAAAATCAGGCAATGCATTTTGTCAGAACATGCCGACTTGGTTGTGCATGAGGATGAGAAAAATTTGCATAAGCGACTTAAAGAAGCCTATCGGTATTTAATCGAAGACTTGGGCTTTAAAGATAAAAAGCTGATTAACTCATACCTTTATTTAACAGCATTTAATCGTAACTTCCACGGTGTACCAGAAATCAAAAATGCCCTTGAAGCAGGGGAAAACCCGGAACAACAATACAAAGATATCTTGAGAATAATAGATAACTTGTTGAAAAGGAGAAATTAACATGCCTTTACCTCTGGTAGTTCCGGTCGCTCTGACTGCCGCTGAATATGCAGCATCAGCCCTTACGGGCATATTGGTTGGCGTTGGTGTTGGCCTCGGCGTTACGGAAATGACAAAAGACAAGGATGATGAAAAAGAGCAAGAGGAAGCCCGAACGGATGTGATCAGTACAACAAGGGAAGAATGCAAGGCTTGCCCCGCCATTGAGAAAGTGAGTCCCAGTTGGGAAAGCACCCGTTCATATTCACAGGTTACCCTTGATTATCAACTCCAGATAGCCAAAACCGTTTACAAACCGGACGCAAAACTCATACAAGTATGGGAATGTCTGGGGGTCAGTTTTGATGGCTGGCGACCAAAAGCCTGCCTGTTTCTGGAATCTAAAGCTAAGTATGATCAGTTTTTTAGGAATGGAAAGCCAATGGAATGGTGGACGGGAGATAACTCCATGATAAAGCAAGCTAGTAGACAACAAGAAGTATGTACCTCATTGAAT
Organism: Photorhabdus australis DSM 17609; assembly: GCF_000711895.1. Lineage (GTDB taxonomy): Bacteria > Pseudomonadota > Gammaproteobacteria > Enterobacterales > Enterobacteriaceae > Photorhabdus > Photorhabdus australis. The sequence continues at coordinate 18,301 of NZ_JONO01000043.1, read as the reverse complement.
AGCATTCCACGCTCCCACTGGCATTTTATGGAACCTATGAGTGCAACTTACTATTCGAAAGAATTCTCTGGGCATCCCAACGTTAAAGTATTTCACACCCCTTTAATTGGATAGACGAGGTAATAAATGGCTATTTTATCACTGGAAATAGAACTGTATTTTGACTGGAAAGAATCGTTGATTCCACAAATGGCACTCACTGATTTGTATAAGATAACGCAACAGATTGATCTATTCTTTGGATATCACAAGATTTGGTTTCTTCCCGGACACTCCCGTAAGCAGGCATTAGAACACACTGCCTTTGATGAACAAGGGGCAACGAAAAAGGTAATAGAGGCATTTGAGAATGACTATAAGGAAATACCACCTTTTATTGTCCAGAAAATCTGGGATGGTGAAATTGATGACCTTGCCTGTTCTATATCCTACAGAAACTACCGTAGTGACAGGTTAGGACAAACCAAAATAAGAATAGATCTCAATATTAACGAAAAAGATTTTCAGTTTTCACGGTTGATTGATTTTATTACCTTTTTAGTTCTCAGCCGTAATGCTCCCTACATTATGGTAGAAACTAACGGTTATACCTTGAAGAAAAATCAGGTATTCCCCGACAGGTTAAGTGCTGGGTGGATGATTTATTTACCCTTTGTTATAGATCCCGCATTATTACCAATGGCAGCTGAAATCTTGCCTATTACCAATGCTAAAGAACAATTGGGGACATTAATTATCACCAAACAAGGCATTTTTGACGGTGAAAATCAGGATGATATTGATAAAGCCAATGATATTGAAATTCAGTTATTGAATTTGGGATTACTGCCATTAATTACTGAGGTTTAACGGCAATTGCGTTGTTTTATGTTTTTACATTCGGACAACGCTATATTCTTACTAATCAGGATATTTTATTCCCCATGCTGTATTATTTTATTTCATAGGTGGTGAAGTTTAATCCCTGCAAAAAGCTGTCATCATGTGAGCTAAAAATAACAATTTTCTCTTCTGCAAGAGAAATCATCAATTCTATTAAAAATGTTATAGAATCTGAGTCAAGGCCATTTGTTGGTTCGTCAAAAATATAAACATCTGCATCCGTAATAAAAGCAGAGGTCAATAAGAATTTCTTTTTTGTGCCAAGTGACATTTGCCCATATTCAATACCAGAATATTTAGATATGCCAAAACCATTTAAATAGTAGTCTAATTGATGTCTTAGATTATTTTTCCTATAACGTTTGCATAGCTTTATCACATCCATCCCAGTAATAAAGTTATAAAAATCAATATTGTCTGAGACGTAAAAACCATGTTTCTGCAAACTAAATCGATATTTTTTCTCCTTTTTTATCAAGTTAACCATTCCTTTTTTAACCTTGTTCATACCCGCAATACTTGAAAGAAAAGTCGTTTTACCCACTCCATTAACTCCGGCAACACGGTTTAACCCAACATGAAAATTACAATTGCTTCCTGAAAGAATAGTCTTATCATTAATAACCACTTCCAATCCAACAACTTCAAGCATAAATAACCCCAAAAAAGTATGTAAAAGAGACAATAATACAAAGAATAATAAGTTTCGTATACTGAGTTCTCAATAAAGAAATAAATGAGAGAATAACTGAAAGAAAAACATAGGATATAAACATAATAACAGGAAATGATTTGACCACAAAAAAACAAAAAGCAGAAATTAAAATAGAAAATAAAAACAAAGAAACCAAATAATTATAAAGTGAAATTTTTCGCATAGACAAAAAATTGGATAAATATGAAAGGCGACTTATTTCAATATATGAGAGATTATAAAACAATAACATGCATATATAGATAACAACACTGAAATATATTAATAATATATAATCAGCTTTGGCTGGAATTTGAGAAAATGCACTTTCACATAATATATATAAAATCAGAACAGATAATAACATAATAAATGACGATATTTTATTTTTATGAAAATGATATCGTAGATTTACAATATAAGGTGATAAAAATAATCCTGATGAAAACAACTTCTTATTTTGATTAGTTGAGTAAAATGACACAGGATTTAAATATAATCTAAACGCTATTAATAAAATAGCCAATGTAAAAATAAAATTATACAATACTCCATTTCTCAATGATGCAGAAAAAATAAATAATGCAGCAACCAAAATAAAACATAATAAATTTAACTCAAACAAGCAAAATCCAATTACAGCAAAAGAAACAATCAAAAACAACACAGATGAAAAATAATATAAAGAATTAGCATTTCCAGAAAAAAAACCTAAAGAAAAGAAAATAATCATCGGGAAAGCACTATAAATGAAAAAAATGATACTACAAAGAAACAATGTTTTTTTATCTACCAAAGAAACAACGATTGAATTTTTTCTTGCCGTGGGAAAAAACCTTATATTAACCAAATAAAATAACACATAGATTATTAAGGATATGGAAGAGAAATAAAACGATTTGATGTAGTTCTCTGGAGTAACAATATTCGAAGACAAGATAATTAAGAACTCAATTACACCACTGGCTTTTGCCGGAAGTAATAAGAAACAAAGAAATATAATGACATTCTTGTTCCCGGACGCAAATTTTTTTATCCTGCCTTTATATTCCAATGCATCAGCCATTATTAAATTCATACAACCCTCTAAAACCAAAATCTAAACAACGTCCTTTGTGAGTCTTTCGGAAATTTCGTCCTGGAATGTAAATACAAATAATGACTATACCCTATGGATTTCAAGATGCGTCGCGACGGCAAGGGAGCGAATCCCCGGGAGCATAGCTAACTATGTGACCGGGGTGAGTGAGTGCAGCCAACAAAGAGGCAACTTGAAAGATGACGGGTATAAACACAATACATTGATTTTCCCTTAAACTCAATCGGTATTGATTTTCCTTTTGATGTATAAATATATTAATATCCATAAGCATTGAGTAAACCTCTTCCGTACATTTAAAATTATTGAGTAATGGTGAAAACGATATTCCAACTCTATCTTCTATTCTTGAAAATATTCTTTTTTGAAAAAACTTATCATTGGAAAAACGAGAAAGACATTCATCATTAAATAATAGAATAGCCAATTGAGAAATATTTAATTCTTTTTCAAACAAAGCTCAGGAAAATTTATTCAACATAAATTTTCCTCTAAAAAAATAAAAATTCCAGTTTTCAGACTATTATTTCCGATTACTGTTTCTTAACCTGCTGCCACATTTGTTCCATTTCTTCCAGTGTCGCCGTTTCCAACGTATGGCCTTTGCCCAGAATCAGCTTTTCCACTTCTCTGAAACGACTGCCAAACTTATTACATGCTTTCTGCAATGCAAGTTCAGGTTTGTACCCCAAATGACGTGACAAGTTCACAACGGCAAACAGTAAATCACCAATCTCTTCTTCCAGATGTTGTTCATCAACCACCGCCTGATGAGCTTCATCCATCACTTCGTCGATCTCTTCGTAAACTTTGTCCAGCACCGGCCCCAAAGTATCCCAGTCAAAACCAACCGCGGCACAACGTTTCTGTATTTTATACGCTTTCATCAACGCAGGCAGACTTGCCGGAATGTCATCAAGCACCGAATGGAGATCTTTTTGCGCTCTTTCCTGCGCCTTATGTTTTTCCCAACCACCGATAGCCACATCACCGCTGATATCCTGCTGATGACCGAAAATATGTGGATGGCGGCGCTCCAGTTTATCGCTAATCGCATCGCAGATATCATTAAAATCAAACAATTGTTGCTCTTTGCCCATTTCAGCATAGAACACCACCTGAAATAACAGATCGCCCAATTCCTCTTTTAGATCAGAAAAATCACCACGCTCAATGGCATCAATGACTTCATAAGTCTCTTCTAATGTATAAGGTGCGATAGTTTTAAATGTCTGTTGTTTGTCCCAGGGGCATCCCTGTTGAGGATGGCGCAACTGCGCCATAATCTCTAATAACCGTTTTATACCCGTCATCTTTCAAGTTGCCTCTTTGTTGGCAGATGATTTCATTTTTTATCCCAATTTCCCTGCGGTCAGTTGCCATGAAGACGTTTGGCTTCAATGACATCTGGTAACTGATTGATTTTCGTCAGTATCCGTGCCAGTACTTGCAGGTTATAAATCTCAATTTTCATATCAATGGTAGCAATCTGCTGTTTTACATCACTACGGCTGCTCACCCCAAGCACGTTGACCTTTTCATTCGCTAAAATCGTGGTGATATCACGCAGTAATCCACTGCGATCGTTCGCAACAACACGCACAATCAATGAGTAACCACTGGAATAATGTTCTCCCCAAACCGCATCCACTACCCTTTCAGGCGCATTTGCCTGCAATTCTGCCAGTTGTTCACAGTCAACCCAGTGGATCGATATTCCCCTCCCACGGGTAATAAAACCAACAATCTCATCCCCCGGAATTGGCTGACAGCAACGCGCTATGTGATGCATTAAATTACCCACACCTTCTACCACAATCCGCCCATTGTCTTTAGCAGAACTACGCTGTACATGAGGTTTACTTTCCAAATTACGAAGCGCTTCCCGATCTGCATCTTCTGCAGTCGTCTTATTAAATTTACTTTGCAAGAAGTTAATCAACTGGTTGATACGAATATCACCAACGCCAATTCCTGCCAAGACTTCATCAAGTGTGTGGACGTTATAACGGGCAATGAGTAGCTTTTCGGCTTCTTTTAGACTAATCCCCAAATGTGTCAGTTCGTTATCCAACATCTGACGCCCCGCAATGATGTTCTTATCTCGATCCTGTTTGCGGAACCAGTTATGGATTTTCGCCCGGCCACGGCTTGTCGTGACATATCCCAGGTTTGGGTTCAGCCAATCGCGGCTTGGGTTTGGCTGTTTTTGCGTGATGATGTCAATCTGATCGCCCATCTGCAACTGGTAGCTGAATGGCACAATACGGCCACCAATTTTTGCCCCGATACAACGATGCCCCACATCACTGTGAATATGGTAAGCAAAATCCAGTGGCGTAGAGCCCGCAGGCAGATCAATAACATCCCCTTTAGGCGTAAATACGTATACTCGATCATCAAACACCTGGCTGCGAACCTCATCCAGCATTTCGCCAGAATCTGCCATCTCTTCCTGCCATGCGATCAGTTTACGCAGCCATGCAATACGCCCTTCATATCCCGCACGATTAACCGCTGTTGCTCCCTCTTTATATTTCCAATGGGCAGCAATCCCTAATTCAGCATCTTCATGCATCTGACGGGTACGAATCTGAATTTCCAGTGTCTTACCACCCGGCCCAAGCACGACTGTATGGATAGACTGGTAACCATTGGGTTTTGGGTTGGCAACATAATCATCGAATTCATCCGGCAAATGGCGATAGTGAGTATGTACTATTCCCAGAGCCGCGTAACAATCCTGTAAACGTTCAACCACAATCCGCACCGCCCGAACATCAAACAGCTCATCAAATGCCAGTGATTTTTTTTGCATCTTGCGCCAGATGCTGTAGATATGTTTAGGACGCCCGTATATCTCAGTCGTTACGTTTTCTTTGAGCATATATTTACGTAATGTACTGACAAAGTGATCAATATACTGCTCACGATCAATTCGACGCTCATGCAATAGAGTGGCAATTTTTTTGTATTCATCAGGATGGAGATAACGGAAGCAGTAATCCTCAAGTTCCCATTTGAGTTGACCAATTCCCAGACGATTAGCTAATGGCGCATAAATATTGGAACACTCTTTAGCAACCAATACCCGTTCATCTTCAGCCGCTTCTTTGACTTCCCGCAGATGCGCAATCCGCTCCGCCAGTTTGATAACAACACAGCGAAAATCTTCCACCATGGCCAATAACATGCGACGGACATTATCAACCTGCACAGAGCAGGTTGAATCGTTATGAGTGGCTTTCAACTGACGAATAGCATCCATTTCCATGACGCCTTTCACCAGATTGGTAATCGCACCACCAAACGCTGCTGTGACCGTTTCCCCATCGAGTAATTTGGCATCAACCAATGGAAACAGTAACGCAGCGCGCATACTGTCATTGTCCATACTCAGCGTGGAAAGGATCTCGACCATTTCTACGCCACGCCATAATAGAAGTTCTGAATCAGGATGATTTTGCGCTTTTTCGTAACAATAACGCCAGGTCTCGGCTAATTTCTCACTCAATTGAGGATTCACGATACTTAAACTCGCGATCCAGTTATGTACTGCAAATTCTCCCGCAGGGGTTAAATGAGCACTTCTTATCGCAACCATAATCTCTCCTGACTACTTCATAGCAACTACCCGCCACAATCCATACGGCTAAATAGCGCCATTGACTCCAAATGACCTGTATGCGGAAACATATCCAACATCCGCACACTGATAATATGATAGCCAGCCTCAAGCAGCGTCTTACTGTCCCGCGCCAATGTTGTTGGATTACAAGAGACATAAACCACTTTTTCAGGGGCTAGCTTGACGATGTGTGACATTACTCCTGCTGCACCCGCACGCGCCGGATCTAATAAGACCTTGTTAAATCCCAGCTTCGCCCAAGGCTGCTGATGTATGTTAGCTTCCAAATTTTCATGATAGAAAGATATGTTATCCAAATTATTTAATCTGGCATTATATTGCCCATTAGCTACTAGCGTGGCAACCCCTTCCACTCCGACCACAGCCTGTACTTTCCGCGCAATAGGTAAGGTGAAATTCCCCATACCACAGAACAGGTCAAGGACTCTGTCATTGGGTTGTAAATCGAGCCACTCCATCGCCTGGGCTACCATTTGCTGATTGACCGTATCATTAACCTGAATAAAATCTCTGGGGCTAAACACCAGTTTCAATCCGTCTACCTGATACCAAGGTTCCTCCGGTCTATTAAGTGGCTCAAGTGTGGTCTCATTTGCCATCAGATAAACAGCGACATGATGTTGCACCGCAAACGTGCATAATTTCTCTTTATCTTCCCCTTTCAAGGGATCAAGGTGACGCAATATCATCAATGGCCCATTATTTGCCAGCACCAGCTCCACATGCCCCAACCGTTTGGCTGCTTTCAAATTACTCAGGCATTGAGATAATGGCAGCAATAACTGTTCCAATTCCGGCTGCAAAACCGGGCATCTTTTTACAGCAACAATTTCATTGGATTGATTTTGCCGAAAGCCCATCACCAGTTGACGTTGTTTCATTTGATACTGTAGGCCAAGTCTTGCCCGGCGCCGATAGCCATATTCAGGGCTGAGAATCACGGGTTTAGCGGAGACGGTGACACCGGTTTCCCGCCGGATAAGATGTTCCAGAACACTGGCTTTGCTTTCACGTTGCAAATCAGGCGCAACATGTTGTTGCTGACAACCACCACATACGCCAAAATGCGGACAACGGGGACTTACACGATATTGACTGTCAGAAAGACGCTTGATCAGCTTTGCTTTTGCAAACTGACGTTTCTCTTCGGTTAGTTGGACCTGTGCCTGTTCGCCGGGCAACAACCCAGCGACAAAAATGGTTTTACCTTGATGACGAGCCACGCCCTGTCCCTGAGCATCCAGATTATCCGCAGTGACTGTGATGATATGTCGATTGATTGTTCGGCGGTTAGGGGAATAAAATTGCACCATGATTCTTGGACTATGAGTTATTAACTACCTATCCCAACAGGGCTATACCCGTTATCTTTCAAGTTGCCTCTTTGTTGGCTGCGCTCACTGTTCATTCACAAGAACAGCCTGTAACAATGACGCCTATTGGGGTAGGCTCTAAACCCTTATTTTCCCATACATAGATGCCTATGACCAAATATAGTTTACTCATTCGAATGATGAGCCTGCTTTTAGTTCCAATTCTACTAATTGGCATGTTTCTCAGTGTATCGTTTATCTATTACCACTATAGTGAAATCAAAAACCAGATCGTCCGATCCGGAATCAGTATTATTGAACCTCTGACTATCGCCAGTGAAATTGGCATAAACCTGCATAACCGTGAACGTGTCAATTCATTGATAACCAGGCTTCACCGCAGAAATTCTGAGATAGTTCGAGCCATTGCTATCTTTAATGATGATAATCAACTATTTGATATATCAAACTATAAATACGATTCAACTCAACTACAAATCGCACCAAATACCCCACTTCCCACCACTCTGGCAAAAGTGGAGATCAAAAACAGCATTGTTTTACGTATGCCAATTATTTCAGAGCATCACTTATCCAAAAATCAACAGAATACAGATCCCCCCTCTCTGCATCCCATTGGTTATATCGCCATTGATCTTGACTTACGAGCCGCTCACTTACAGCGATATAAAGATATGGCTCTCTTTATATTAATCTTGATCATTTGCCTCGGCGGAGCATCATTATTTGCCTACTACTTGGTTCGTAAAATCACGAAACCTATCAGCGAAATAGTCCGTACTGTTGATAGAATTCGTCAGGGACAGTTAAACAGCCGTGTCAGCGGAAAGTATTTTGGTGAACTCAATACGCTGAAAAATGGCATTAATGCAATGGCAAAATCCCTTTCTAGCTATAAAGAAGAGATGCAACACGACATTGATCAAGCAACTTCCGATTTGCGGGAAACAATGGAACAGTTCGAAATTCAGAATGTTGAGCTGGCAATAGCGAAGAAACGCGCTCAAGAAGCCGCCAGAATAAAAACAGAATTTCTGGCCAATATGTCTCATGAATTACGTACACCACTGAATGGCGTCATTGGTTTTACCCGCCAAACCCTGAAAACATCCCTGACAATACAGCAAACTGAATATCTGTATATTATCGAACGTTCTGCCAATAACCTGTTGAATATTATCAATGACATATTGGATTTTTCACGACTCGAGGCTGATAAGTTAATACTAGAAAATATTCCATTTCTCCTACAAGAAACTATTGATGAGGTGATTGTTTTACTGACACCTGGCGCCCAAAATAAGAACATTCGGCTTACTCATAGTGTTGATCCGCAAATACCGAATTTAATCATAGGTGATCCTATGCGTCTCCAGCAAATATTAACCAACATTGTCGGTAATGCGATTAAATTCACTGAACAAGGTTCAGTAGAAATAAATATTAATTTGGCGCAACAACAACATCATAAAATCAATTTAACAATAACTGTCAGCGATACGGGTATCGGTATCAGCCCTGAACAGCAACCTCATCTGTTTCAGGCTTTTCATCAGGCAGATGCCAGTATCTCCCGCCGCTATGGTGGTACCGGCCTTGGTCTTGTGATTACCCAAAAACTGATCCGCGAAATGGGCGGAAATATCAGTTTTACCAGCGAAAAGGGCAAAGGTTCTGTTTTTCATTTTGATTTATGGCTGGAAAAAGATGATTTCATTCTGACCGGATCCGCTATGCCACAAAAATTACTTACCCATCCCTCTCGTTTACCAATAACAGCCATGGCCGTTGATGACAATCCAGCTAATCTCAAATTGATAGGCTCGTTACTAGAGGAAATCGGGGAAAAAACAGTTCTGTGCAGCAGTGGAGAAGAAGCTTTGCAAGCGGCAAATGATCACCACTTTGATGTCATTCTCATGGACATTCATATGCCGGGTATGGATGGCATCTGCACTTCTGAACGCATCCATCAGCTACCACAACACCGTAATACCCCGATCATTGCGGTCACCGCCTATACCTGTCGGCCTAAGGTTGATACAGCTCAGTCGCCATTTAAAGGTTTTTTGACCAAACCATTGGATGAACATCGTCTAAGAGCCATGCTAAGCCGGTATGTCAAAACGTTCGAGCCACAACATATTGACTGGCAATTAGCCCTGCAACAATCCGCAGGAAAAGAGCAGCTTGCGCTGGATATGCTGCAAATGCTGGTAGATTTATTGCCAGATATTAAAGCAATGACAGAGGCAGTTTTGTCAGGGGAAATGGTTGAAGACTACCCGCAACAGATCCATAAGCTGCACGGCAGTTGCTGTTACGGCGGCGTGCCTCGACTAAAAGCACTCTGCCAATTGATTGAACAACAATTACAAAAAGGTGTTTCATTCACGGATATAGAGCCTGAATTGCTGGAACTGGCAGATGAAATAGACAATGTCCTCACCGCTGCACAAAAAATATTGAACAACGGTTGAGGCATTAATTACGTACTGTGAATTTGCAGTATTCTTCATAGGCATAATTATCTGTCATGCCACTGATGTAATCCTGAATAAGACGAGCGCGGTAATAGAACTCTATCAGGTCTTCTTCCGATTCATCAGTGGTAATCATCCCTTTTACCGCTTCACTGTAAGCCAGACGATGTTTTGTGGAAAGTTTGTGCAACAACCTGGTTTCAATAAAATACTTTTCGTGACAATCATTTTGGTTTAATTCCATAAAATGCTGACGGGGCATTTTCAATAATGGGTAGTAAAAATCCAATAGCCCATTAATAACTTTGTATCCTTGCAACTCTAGTTCTTCAATTTCTGGATGATTAAATACCCTTTTACAAGCAACGTTTTTCAGCGTTTTAAGTAACCGATGCTCTTCACTCTTATCTTCAAGCAATGCCTGATTAAATGTCCCTGCAAAAACCGCAGGTAAATGATCAATAAAACGACGGGCGGTATAAGGCACAAGCTTACCGGTAATATAAACCCTTAAATACATAAAGAATTGGTCTTGCTGGCTACGGCGTAATTCGTTACCAAGCGTTCTCTTATAAGCCTCGTTAATAGTCACCTCGAATAGATCCCCAGCCTGATGACCGCCACTTTCTTGCCACTCCTGTTTGAGATATTCCACCAGCATATCCACGCCAAAAATATCTTTTTCAACCGCGTCGTCCAGATCAGCAATACAATAAGAGATATCATCTGCAGCTTCCATAATATAAGTCAGTGGGAAGCGACAAAATTCCCCCATGTTAAGCTCACGACGTAATTCACGGACAAAATCCTCTTCCGACCAATAAAAACCTGGTTTTTTCATCAGGTAATCAAATTGATTCGGTTCTTCTTCAAGACGAAAAGCAGGCAGCGTATATTTTAGAATACAGCCAATTTGGGCATAAGTCAGATTGAGTTTTAGCAGGCTGTGGACCATACGGATCGCCTGAGCATTCCCTTCAAACTGACATAAATCTTTACGTAATTGACGACGGAAGCGATCTTTTTTCGCATCACCGCTCAAATGCAATGCCAATATTTCACATTGATCTTTTTGCCCCATATTTTCCGGGTCAAAATTAGGATTGAGCTTTCTGGCAAACCAATCTTTAATCGCAGCTTCACCAAAATGACCAAAAGGTGGATTACCAATATCGTGCATTAAACAGGCCATTTCAATCAGGCTTTCAAATGGCAACAGACGTTTATCCAACCCATAATGAACCAACAGATTACGCGATTTCAATTCATTGATAATGGTTTTCGAAATATAACGCCCAATTTGCTGCACTTCTAATGAATGAGTTAAACGACTGCGAACGGCAGCATTATGTTCCAACGGGAAAACCTGTGTTTTCTGTTGCAAACGGCGAATAGCCGCTGAATTGATTATCCGTCCGCGATCACTTTCAAACTGGCAAATAACTTGCTCTTCATTATTAGGATCAACATCATACTGACTGTATTTACGTTGATAATTAAGCTTCTGACTAAAGTCTATTCCAGACATTGATCCCCCTACTTGTGAGATAGTACTGTTTTACATCACAGATTATCTGATTGTTCCGTATTCGATGTTAAACTCAAGAACTGAATGATTTTATACCCTATGGATTTCAAGATGCATCGCGGCGGCAAGGGAGCAAATCCCCGGTCACATAGATAACTCTGTGACCGGGGTGAGTGAGTGCAGCCAACAAAGAAGCAACTTGAAAGACGACGGGTATATATGATTAATTAATCAACAGCGAGTATGACATAATGAAAGTAGGCGTGATAGGTGCTATGGAGCAAGAAGTGACTTTACTGCGTGATCAAATTGAAGATCGCCAGACATTGTCGCAAGGTGGCTGCGAAATCTATACCGGTAAACTCAACGGCGTGGAGATCGCACTGTTAAAATCGGGTATTGGTAAAGTTTCTGCTGCAATTGGTACGACTTTGCTGCTTGAACATTGTCATCCCGATGTGATTATTAATACGGGCTCAGCGGGTGGGCTTGATCCGCAATTGCAAATTGGTGACATCGTGGTATCCAGCGAAGTTCGCTATCACGATGCGGATGTCACTGCTTTTGGTTATGAGCCGGGGCAAATGGCGCAATGCCCTCCCGCTTTTGTGGCGGATAGCCAGCTAATCACATTAGCAGAAAAGTGTATTCATTCACTGAATCTGAATGCGATACGTGGGCTAATTTGCAGCGGTGATGCATTTATTAACGGTGCAGAGCCACTGGCACGTATTCGGGCTAATTTCCCACAAGTCACGGCGGTAGAAATGGAAGCCGCAGCGATAGGGCATGTTTGCCAACAATACAACACCCCGTTTGTTATTGTACGCGCTATCTCTGATGTGGCAGATAAAGAATCTCATCTCAGCTTTGATGAATTTCTTTCGGTGGCAGCCCGCCAATCCACATTAATGGTCAACGCAATGCTGATCGAATTGGGCAAAAATAAATAATAGATTATCAGCAGAATCACGCCCTGCGGCAATATCAAGGGCGTGTTTGCCAGCAGCACATTTAATATTTCAGAGAGTATGCCAAATGAGATGGATAAAAAGCCTAAGTTCAGTTTGGTTATCGCTTTTATTGTTTCTCAACGGTTTCAGTTATTCGCTGTATGCCAAGCCTCTGCGGGTAATTAGTTTATCCCCATCAACCACAGAATTAGCCTATGCCGCCGGGTTAGGTGACAATTTGATCGCGGCCAGTGCTTATTCTGATTATCCTCCTCAAGCCAATAAACTTGAACAAGTGGCTAACTGGCAGGGAATTAATCTGGAACGCATTGTCATCCTTAAACCCGATATCATTCTGGCATGGCGTGGAGGTAATCCCCAACGCCCACTGGAACAGCTCGCTTCTCTTGGTATTAAGATCTTTTATTCCGATCCAGAAACCACCGAACAAATAGCTCAGGATTTAGAACGACTGGCTGAATACAGCCCACACCCTGAACAGGCAAAAAAATCCGCGACTGAACTTCGCCTGCGCTTTGCCGCTCTGAAACAAAAATATGCCGCTATCACACCAAAACCGGTCTTTTTACAATTCGGCACTCATCCTCTGTTTACCGCTTCAGGACATACACTACAAAGTGAAGTGCTTTCCATCTGCGGTGGCAGAAATATCTTTGCTAACAGCCCTGTTCCCTGGCCACAGGTAAGTCGTGAGCAAGTGCTCACTCGAAAACCTGAGATGATTGTTATCAGCGGTGGGGAGGAGCAGATCAAATTAATTGAAAATTTTTGGCATCCACAATTACATGCCAAAGTGATTACATTAAATGAAGATTGGTTTCACCGCGCAGGACCGCGCATCATTCTGGCAGCCGAACAACTATGCCAGCAATTGAACGACAAAGGTTCTTGATAAGCAAAATCATTTAATCGGATTAAAAGAGACTCCCGTAATAGGTCATATCATTCAGACTCAATTACGGGAAACAAATAGCCAGAATCAGATACTGAAAGAAGAGCCACAACCACAAGTTGTCTTCGCATTAGGGTTGGTAACAATAAAACGAGAACCTTCCAGACCTTCGGTATAATCAACACAGCCGCCAACCAAATATTGCAAACTCATCGGATCAACCACCAGCTCAACACCTTGTTTCTCAATGGTCATATCCCCTTCATTGATCTGATCATCAAAAGTAAAACCATACTGGAATCCGCTGCAACCGCCACCCGTGATATAAACCCGTAAACGCAGGTTTGGATTTTCTTCATCCGAAACCAAGATTTTCACTTTGTTAGCGGCAGCATCGGTAAACTGTAAAGGTAACGCCATATCATTGCTCATCATTTTTTACTCCAAACCGGAACCCGGCAAAAATATTGAGAAGACCTCAAAATTCGCCGATTATTAATAACCCGAATTATCCAATACCTGATTGATTCGTTCAAGTTTTGTCATTATCGGTGCCCCCGAACCGCTAAAAAACTGTCACCTATACCCAATAGATTTCAAGTTGCAAGATGACGGGTATATAGTTAAACCATCCGTTAATCAATTAACAGTCAAGAGGAAAAAATATTGATTTATTATGATTATTAGTTACCTTGCTAAATGTTTATCAAAGGAACAATAGGGAGTTTTTATGCGAAAAATATTGCCACTTATGCTGGTTGTCACCCTGGCGGGATGTACAGCTCACAGCAGACAAGTTGACATTGACAATGACAATGACAATGACAATGATACCGCGAAAAAAATTAACGATATTATAGAAAATCAGGTAAAACCCGCCAATAAAGACAATCCGGGTGAAATAATAAAAAATGTCTCTTATAAGTTCCTGAACACGCCTTATGCTGCAAACAAACTGATCGGTTCTCCTGCAGAACCTGAAAAATTAGTCATAGATTTTAGCGGGCTGGACTGTTTTACTTTTCTTGACTACGTAGAATCTCTGAGAAAATCTAACGACCAAAATGATTTTATAGAAAAACTCATCCAGACAAGATATATCGATGGAAAAATTAATTTCTTGCAAAGAAAACATTTCTTTACCGACTGGTCAACCAGAAAGAAATTAAATGCCAAAGATGTAACAGATGAAATAAGTGCCTCTTACATAAAAATCACCAAAAATCTGAATATAAAGCCGGATGGTAGTGAATATATCCCCGGATTGGGCGTTATCAAAAGAGATATTAAATATATTCCAGGTGATAAGGTCAATGATTCCGTTATTAAGAACTTAAAAACAGGCGATTATATAGGAATATATACCCATCTTGCCGGACTGGATGTCACACATACCGGGATTTTTATTATGACAGATCATGGTCCAATGCTTAGGAATGCCTCCTCACTGGCTGCGAATAAAAAAGTTGTCGATTCGCCATTTCTTGAATATGTCAAGAATAAACCCGGAATTATCGTTCTAAGAGCATTATAATCCGGGGGCAAACGACAAACCCACTTAAAAATAGATTCAGGAGCCTTTCATGAGCCAATCCGACATCCTTTATTCTCAGGCAAAGCAACTTATTCCCGGCGGTGTCAACTCGCCGGTACGTGCGTTTAACGGTGTTGGCGGTACTCCGTTGTTTATCAAACATGCTGATGGCGCTTATCTCTATGATGTTGATGGTAAAGCCTATATCGATTATGTCGGCTCCTGGGGGCCAATGGTACTGGGACACAACCACAGCGCTATCCGTAATGCCGTTATCAAAGCCGCAGAACAAGGATTGAGTTTCGGTGCACCCACTGCTGCCGAAGTAGAAATGGCGCAGTTGGTGACTGAACTGGTACCATCAATGGATATGGTGCGCATGGTTAACTCAGGTACAGAGGCGACCATGAGTGCTATTCGTCTAGCTCGTGGCTATACCAACCGCGATAAAATCATCAAATTCGAAGGTTGTTATCATGGCCATGCAGATTGTCTGCTGGTGAAAGCCGGTTCTGGCGCCCTGACTATCGGCCAACCCAACTCGCCGGGGGTTCCAGTTGATTTCGTCAAACATACGCTAACCTGTACCTATAACGATTTGGACTCCGTGCGGGAAGTGTTTGAAAGATATCCTGAAGAGATCGCCTGTATTATTGTCGAACCTGTCGCCGGTAATATGAACTGCGTACTGCCACAACCAGAATTCCTACCCGGTCTGCGCGCGCTGTGTGATGAGTTCGGCGCTCTGTTGATTATTGATGAAGTGATGACAGGTTTCCGCGTCGCCCTCGCCGGCGCACAATCTTATTACGGTGTCGAACCCGATATAACTTGCCTTGGCAAAATCATTGGCGGCGGCATGCCCGTTGGCGCTTTCGGCGGACGTTATGAAGTGATGGAGAAACTAGCGCCAATTGGCCCTGTTTATCAGGCAGGAACCCTATCCGGCAACCCGATTGCAATGGCTGCCGGTCTTGCTTGTCTGAAAGAAGTTTCTCAACCCGGTGTACATCAACGTTTAACCGAGCTAACAGATAATCTGGCTACCGGCCTGACGAAAGCAGCAAAAGAGGCTGGCATTCCTTTGGTAATCAACCATGTTGGTGGGATGTTCGGTATTTTCTTTACTGATGCAGAAACCGTCACTTGCTATCAGGATGTGATGAATTGCGATATTGAGCGTTTTAAACATTTCTTCCACCTGATGCTTGATGAAGGAGTTTATTTAGCGCCTTCTGCATTTGAAGCGGGTTTTATGTCTATTGCTCATACTGATGAAGATATTCAGCGTACTGTTGATGCAGCTGCTCGCTGCTTTGCCCGACTGAAATAATTTCTTCGTTTTCAAATAATAGCGCCGTATTTTTACGGCGCTCATTCTTTCCATCCTTCGAATGGATCACAAGATTGTTCTTGCTGACACCACTCTTCTTTATTCAGAAAATCGTCGAGAATAGTTGTCCCCTTCAATGCCGCAAAAAATCCGGCCCAATCGTGTGGCTTACAGGACAGTATGACATCTCCTGTCTCAGGATTTTTTCGAATAAAATAACCAGAAAAAGTTTCAATGCAGTAAAAATCGCCATTAAACATGCATCTAGCATTTCTCCATCGTTTAAAAACTTCACTCATTATTTCACCACCGTAATTTTAGCGGTCAGGCTCATTTAATAACTATTTGAATCTTTTCGAGATAATTAGCGGACACATAATAGTGATTACGTGTCCATATTAATTAACTCTCTAAATCAAAGATCATGAATAATCAATGCAAAAATAAACTGTTACCTTATCGTCAAACATAACTTCTACAACGTGAAAAAGCCAGTCGTAATGCTGCACCCACTTCCTCAGGAGAACTATCCGCCGGGATTACGACATAATCAGATTCAGAAATACCATCTCCAGACCAGTCCTCCAATTTTTCATGGCTAGATGGTTGTATCGTTATCTCACCATC
>NZ_JONO01000043.1:0-1262 GCF_000711895.1 Photorhabdus australis DSM 17609 | reverse complement strand
GAATAAGTTGTTACTGAGTAAAAATCACCATTAAATACGCATCTGGCATTTTTACATCGTTCAAAAATTTCACTCATTATTTCACCACCGTAATTTTAGCGGTCAGGCTCATTTAATAACTATTTGAATCTTTTTGAGATAATCAGCGGACACATAATAGTGATTACGTGTCCACCTTAATTAACTCTCTAAATCAAAGATCATGAATAATCAATGCAAAAACAAACTGTTTCTTTATCGTCAAACATAACTTCTACAACGCGAAAAAGCCAGTCGTAATGCTGCACCCACTTCCTCAGGGGAACTATCCGCAGAAATTACGACATGATCAGATTCAGAAATACCATCTTCAGACCAACCTTCCAATTTTTCATGGCGGGATGGCCGGATCGTTATTTGACCATCAAGCATACAGATACCACAGCTTAACATTTTCTTAAATAACTGCCGTTTTGAACGGTAATCATAAGATCCCATCATTTCGGTGATCCAATTATTATACTGTTCAGCATTTGCATCATGATCAAAATAATCCCCATACTTATCCAATGGGATTAGTCTGCTTTTTGATAAAGCATCAAGCACAGCCTTTCCCAACTCTTGATCAGATACAATTGGCTGTAATAAATAGTTACTTCCTGAGGGATCTGCTCCCAATAAGCCATTGCCTGAATAGGTTTGTATTGAATAGAAATCACCATTAAATTTAACTCTTGCATTTAACCCTTGCTTGAAATTTTCGCTCATTATTTCACCGCCGTAATTTTGACATTAATACTTTTTTCTGCACCATAGACTATTGCCCGGTTAATCTGCTCCCACTGATCTACTGTTGTTGTCTTCGGTACAGCAATACGAATTTCTCGTTGTGAAATTATCGAAGATGTTACCTCTTTACCATCTTTAATGTACCCTTGGAAATCTGCCGCTGAATCAATATTCCCTTTCATTGACGTATATATCTGCTTGGGATCTTTTATCCTTGCTGGTGTACGTGTATCTACAGTTTTAACACTAATAGCTGTACGTGTAGCAGGATCATAAAAATCAAAAGTTTTGAAATTCTCTGGTAACCGAGAACCTTTAGGCATCTGCGTAGCAACAAAGTCCTCAAAAGGATACCCCTGCTTATAGTTCCCTTCTCCCCACGCCATTTGGGTTTGACTACCATCTTTTTCTACCCGATACACATGGCGAATGTCTACTGCTGGGTGTGGATCTTTTGAGATGACTTTCGATAACTTAGCTGCGCCAGATGTAGA
>NZ_JONO01000042.1 GCF_000711895.1 Photorhabdus australis DSM 17609 | reverse complement strand
TTGAGGCTCAAAGAATCTCACCGTTAGTTCGTTATGAATTAACTGCGCTTCACTCTTCAAGACTTTAAAACGTATTTTTTTGTGATACGGTCTTGTGAGTGCCCACACAGATTGTCTGATTAATTGTTAAAGAGCGGGCCAACATAAAAATTATCATTCTCCGTCAGCCGGGCTGCGTATACTACGCTTTTCGCCCGCAGAGTCAAGCGCTTATTGCCTTTTCCCTGCCTGACCTCACCCGGTTTATCCACGTTGTGTCGGTCAGTGGTGGCGCATTATAGGGCCTTCTTCGGCGCTGGCAAGCATTATTTTGAAAAAAGCCAACGACAGACGATTATTTCAGCAGATTTAACTTAAGAATTCAATTTTAAGAATTCAATTGCTCCAATTTTGAGAATCCATATGCCTGCAAAACGGGGATTAATGCATCAGTATCAACATTTATTTTCATACAATAAGCAAGGCTATCTATTGAAGTACAAACCAAGTTTTCTTGATGCTTAACCAACCATGCTGTTCTCCGGGCAATAGCGGCGCCGGAATCAATTAAACGTGTGCCATCAGGTAATACCTGAATTAATTCTTCCGCCAATAGTGGAAAATGAGTACAACCCAATACCACGGTATCAGGTGGTTCTTTCATTCTGAGCCAAGGTCTCAATATCTGTTTTAAGGCTTCGGAAGATACTTTACTACCATGTAATTTAGCTTCAGCTAATTCTACCAACTCAGCTGAACCTATAGATTCAATTCTGCAATCTGCCGCAAATCTTTCGATAAGTTCTTTTGTATAGGATCGGTTAACTGTTGCTCTCGTCGCCAACAGCCCAACTATACCATTACAAGTCAACTTTGCTGCGGGTTTTATCGCAGGGACCACACCAACTACCGAGAAATGAAATCGTTCACGCAAAGCTGGCAAACTGACGGTACTTGCTGTGTTACATGCAATAACAACTATTGCTAGAGGGTGTTTTTGCTGAACAGCACCAATAATTTTAACAACTCGTTCAATAATAAATTCTTCCGATTTTTCACCATAAGGGAATGCTTCATTATCAAAAACGTATATATAATGAAGATCCGGCAATAGCCGTCGGATTTCCTGGTAAACAGATAAGCCGCCTACACCAGAATCAAACACTAAAACTGTCGGGCGCACAGTTTTATTCATCAACTCAGAAGTTATAGCTCCCAGTGAGGTAGTATTCACGTCCTGGAATGCGATAGCCATAAACTGTCTCATAATCTTTATCAAGCAGGTTGGCTATTCTACCACGAATTGTCAGAGAAGAAGTGACCGGATATGAAACAGTTAAATCCCAGAGACTAACTCCACCTAATTTCACACGTTTAGCAGGAAATGTCTTGAAATCATTATCATAGCGCTGGCCCAGATATTGATAAGTTAGCCCCCAATCAAAATCATATAGCTGCCAGTCAAGTTGATATTTCACTTGTTGCTTCGCACGACGAACTAAAATTTCATTAGTTTCACCATTACGTGATTCGACATATTGTAATGTCAATTGGTGTTGGAATATACCTGTATCCATTGAACCAGTCCACTCAGTACCTTTAATTTTTGCTCTTCCAATATTGTAGTAATGGCTATTTGCATAATTAATTAATTGCTCAATGTCATTGTGATATACAGTAAAACGCCAATTTAGTAGGCCCGTTATTCCCTCAATACCACCCTCCCATTGCTTACTTTCTTCAGGTTTTAAATCATGATTTCCACCAAAACCATACATCTGGCTGAGAGTCGGCGCTTTAAACGCCGTACCATAAGAAATAATCAAACGATAACCTTCAATAAACTCCCAGCCTGCGCTGGTTTGCCACGTTGCATTCCAACCAGCATCTGAATGTTTGTCTGAACGAACTGCACCTTCCAAAATTAAATCTTGTAATTGCTGCTGTGCTGTTAAATATATCCCCGTATTACTTACTGTTTCACTCGTCGGAATATAATTTGTTCCAGCTTCTATAGATTGTTTTTGGAAATCCACACCGGTACTCACCATCCCCTGATATAGTTGAAACGTATTTCCCCATTGCAGGTTATATTGTTCAGAATCATCAAAGCTAGCGGATTCATCATAACGTCCATATTTAGGATCAAAATTATAGTCTTTTATATGGCTGTAGCTTGCGATCAATTGAGACGAATAGATCCCTTGGTTAAATCGAATCCCTGTGTCATAGTGACGGTTATAAAGTTCACGGGTATCCGGTCTGGCATATCGATAGCTCCAATTAATATCTACATCATAAGAGGTTCTATTGTTATAGCCATAAGCTCGAGCAAACCCGCTGAATTGATCATTAAATTTTTGATCGACCCCCAGCCAAAGCATTTTACTCATAAAACCGTCACGGTCAGGCTGTCTAAAACCACCGGTATTACCATCAGCAACAATATCGTATCCTTTGGTATAGGTATAACTAGCTGCTGCTGTCAGTACTGTGTTTTCAGTTAGCTCTTGCTGAATTGCACCATCGTAAGTCTGATAACCATATGAGCCAATACCTACGCTAAGGTTAGTTCCTGATTTTTCCCTAGTAGTGATGATATTAATAACACCACCAATTGCATCAGAGCCATAAACAGCAGAACGCGGTCCACGGATATATTCAATTTTCTGAACCAATGATACAGGTATTTGGCTTAAATCAGAAGAACCACTAATACCAGCCTGATTCAAACGTATTCCATCCATTAGTACCAATACATGACTAGATTGAGTGCCACGAATAAACAAAGAGCTTAATTGTCCAATGCCACCATGCCGCGCAATATCAACACCAGGTAGACGACGTAAAATATCGGCTACACTATTTGATTGCCAGCGAATAATTTCATCTTGTGTTACAACCGTATAAGGAGCCAATATACTGGATACAGGCTGTTTAAAACGGCTTGCCGTAACAACCAATGAATCCTGCGCATCCTCTGCAACAGAGGAATGATTCCAACCAAAAAATACCACGATTGAAACAACAGATAATAAAAATCGGTTTCTATTTATCATGAGAGAAAACATCCCACAATCTATTGTCAGAAAGACACGTTACGACGAAGCATTAAGCTCTACCCAAATACATAGTAAGCATAGACAAGATTATGCATGAGTTATAAGAAAACTGGACATCCTTTGTTCTTTCCCTACAATTTCGCACGAAAATTTTTCTCACTACTAAGATAAGAGAACAAACATAATGCAAAATCCCCTGCCAACGGAAAGTTATGAACAACAACTTACAGAGAAAGTAAGCCGCTTAAAAAACATGATGGCGTCTTTCCAAACCCCGGAGCCAGAGGTTTTCCGTTCACCAGTATCTCATTACAGAATGCGTGCAGAATTTCGTATTTGGCATGAGCAGGATGATTTGTACCATATTATGTTTGATCAACAAACGAAACAGCGTATTCGTATTAATCAATTCCCTATTGCTAGTAACTTAATCAACAAAATGATGGAAGTACTAATTGACTCCATTAGATTTGAACAGACCCTACGCCATAAGCTATTTCAGATTGATTATCTATCCACTTGCAGCAATAAAATCCTTGTTTCTCTGCTTTACCACAAAAAATTGGGTGACGAATGGATACAACAAGCATTAAAACTGCGTAATGAATTAAGAAATAAAGGGTTTGATGTTGAACTCATTGGCAGAGCAGCTAAAACTAAAATCATGTTGGATCATGATTACATTGATGAGGTTTTATTTGTTGCAGGCCGAGAAATGATCTACCGCCAAGTGGAAAACAGTTTCACCCAGCCAAATGCCAGCATCAATATTCATATGCTCGAATGGGCGATTGATATTACCAAAGGCTCAAAAGGAGATTTGCTTGAGCTTTACTGCGGTAATGGAAATTTCTCTCTGGCATTAGCTCAGAATTTTAAAAAGGTACTGGCAACAGAAATTGCCAAGCCATCTGTTGCTGCCGCTCAATATAATATCGCAGCCAACAATATTGATAATGTGCAAATTATCCGAATGTCAGCTGAAGAGTTTACTCAAGCAATGAATGGACAACGTGAGTTTAATCGCCTTCAGAACATCGATTTGAAAAGCTATCAATGTGAAACTATTTTTGTCGATCCACCACGTAGTGGCCTTGATAAAAAAACCGTTGAAATGGTCCAGGCATATCCGCGAATTCTTTATATTTCCTGTAACCCGGAAACTCTTTGCCACAACCTAGAAACATTAATCCAAACGCATAAAATCAGCCGTCTGGCTCTATTCGACCAGTTTCCTTATACACATCATATGGAATGTGGAGTACTTTTGGAAAAATTAAGTTAATATTTAGCTGCTATATAAGACAAAAGCGCCGCAAATATTTTTTATCCTTGCGGCGCTTTTGACCAACTAATCGCAACCTTCCACAATTGCCTGATTTTTACGGATTCTTATTTTTCTATAAATCCAAAACACCAATACGGTACCAATTACCGCAGGTAGAAAATTAGAACCAATTTCAGGATATTCAACCCTAATAATTGCACTATAACCAAATAATCCTAACAGGAAGCAAGCAGCAACCAGTTTAGGCATCCCATCTGACATTGAATAATTCAAATAGCGCTGATGGAGACAGTAAATAGATAAAACCAGTGTTATCAGTGGGAAAACTGAAAAAGAAACAACTGAGCTAAAAACTGCTGAAAACGTTCCATTAGTTGCTAATCCGACAATAAAAGCAAGTAACAATGTACTTTTGTCCTGGCGGTATTGTTCCATCATTTCGTTCTCCTTATTCATAATTATTTAAGTTTAGGGTCCGGTGAATTCATTTCTCTGCGATACCAATAATATGCACCTTTAGCAATCATCCGTAGTTGCAAGACTAAACGTTCTTCCAAACGCTGTCTTTTCTCCAAATCAATATCCAGTGCTTCTGCACCTGCACTGAATACTATTGTTACCATCGCCTCTGCCTGCACTTCTGTAAAATGTCTCGGCATATGACTTTCTTGTTCTAAATAGTCTGCCAGTTCAGCAATAAAATGTTGGATTTCTCGTGCTACAGCGGCACGGAATTCAGCAGAGGTTCCTGAGCGTTCACGTAATAGTAATCGGAATGCATTTGGATTATTACCAATAAATTCCATAAAAGTTGAAACAGATGTACGGATAACACTGCCACCTTTAGCAATACGTTGTCGGGCTTGCCTCATTAACTGACGTAGCATTAAGCCACTTTCATCAACCATAGTCAGTCCTAATTCATCAACATCACGGAAATGACGATAAAATGAAGTTGGCGCAATGCCGGCTTCACGGGCAACCTCACGCAAGCTAAGGCTAGTAAAACTCCTTTCAGCACTCAGTTGGCTAAATGCAGCCTCAATCAGTGAACGACGGGTTTTTTCTTTCTGTTTCGCTCTGACGCCAGTAATATTACTCACACGAATCCTGAATCTTTGCCTGAATATAATCAAATTTTATGATGATGCTCTCATCATGTCACTGATACTGATCTGTTTCATCATTAAACTGTGACCCAAAATCCTTATGACGTTTGGGTTATTAAGTCAACCAATGTTAATATGGCGTTGTAATTTTGTGTAAAAACAGGTCTTTCCTCTATGCAACATATTCATTTTGACGCCATTGTCATTGGCTCCGGCCCCGGTGGAGAAGGAGCAGCAATGGGACTGGTGAAACAGGGTAAAAACGTTGCTGTTATTGAACGTTACAATAACGTCGGTGGCGGTTGTACTCACTGGGGTACTATCCCGTCTAAAGCCCTTCGCCATGCAGTCAGCCGTATTATAGAATTTAACCAAAACCCTCTATACAGTGATAACTCTCGTATTCTTCGTTCTTCATTTGCTGAAATCTTACGCCGTGCTGAAATTGTCATCAATCAGCAAACTAAAATGCGTCAAGGATTTTACGAACGCAACGGGTGCCGTATGTTTTCCGGGGAAGCCACTTTTATTGATGAACACCGGGTAAGTGTGCGCTATGCCGATGGTAACCACGATATTTTAAGTGCAGATAAGATTATTATCGCAACCGGTTCCCGTCCCTATTGCCCACCAGATGTTGATTTCACACATTCACGTATTTATAACAGCGATTCAATTCTGAAACTGGATCACGAACCACGGCATGTCATTATTTATGGTGCCGGAGTGATTGGTTGTGAATATGCCTCAATTTTCCGAGGATTAGGCGTGAAAGTTGATTTGATCAATACTCGTGACCACTTGCTGGCTTTTCTTGATCAGGAGATGTCAGATGCACTTTCCTACCATTTCTGGAATAGCGGTATTGTGATCCGTCACAATGAAGAATATTCCAAAATTGAAGGTGTTGATGATGGTGTCATTGTTCACCTCAAATCCGGTAAAAAAGTCAAAGCTGACTGTCTGCTTTATGCCAACGGTCGAACAGGCAATACCGATACTTTAGGGCTGAAAAATGTTGGTCTGGAACCAGATAACCGAGGTTTATTAAAGGTCAATAAGATCTATCAAACCAACAACGAAAATATCTATGCTGTAGGAGATGTTATCGGTTATCCAAGCCTTGCATCCGCTGCTTATGACCAAGGCCGAATTGCCGCTCAAGCAATGACCAAAGGAAGTGCAGAAGCTCATCTAATTGAAGATATTCCAACGGGTATCTATACCATTCCTGAAATCAGCTCTGTAGGAAAAACAGAACAGCAATTAACTGCAATGAAAATACCTTATGAAGTTGGACGCGCTCAATTTAAACATCTTGCACGTGCCCAAATTGCAGGAATGAATGTAGGAAGTCTGAAAATATTATTTCACAGAGAAACAAAAGAGATTCTTGGAATTCACTGCTTCGGGGAACGTGCTGCTGAAATCATTCACATTGGCCAAGCTATTATGGAACAGAAAGGTGAAAGTAATACTATCGAATATTTCGTCAATACTACTTTCAACTATCCAACCATGGCTGAAGCTTATCGTGTAGCGGCCCTAAATGGCCTGAACCGACTATTTTGATTGCCCGTAATAAGCGCTCATTTTTGCTTTAATCGCCTCTGCCAATCGCTCATAGCGACTACGCAGAGGTGAACCAGGACGATAAATCAAAATGATAGATCGTTTAGGTTCAGGGTTGCTGCATTCCAGATAACAAACGCCATCACGTTTTCTCTCCTGTGGAACGGCTAAGTCAGGCAATAACGTCACTCCACTTCCGGCAGCAACCATATTACGTAGAGTTTCCAGGCTGGTTGCTCGAAAATGTGTATCTTCTTTCGCCCCAGCCTGAAAACAGAAACCCATTGCCTGTTCACGTAAGCAATGGCCATCTTCCAGCATTAACAATTTCTCACCAGCCAATTCATTCATGGCAACTTTTTCTCGATCTGCCCAAGGATGGTCGTCAAAGATTGCCAGTTTCATCGGCTCTTCAAACAACGGTACTTCAATGAAAGCGCCTGTCTCCTTAACCATCGCCAAAATCGCACAATCCAATTTACCACTATCTAACTGAGCTAACAGACTTTGCGTTTGGGCTTCGTGCAGATACATTTCCAGTTTAGGGAACAAACCATGAAGCTCAGGAATGATATGAGGTAATAGATATGGGCCAACCGTTGGGATCAAGCCAATATGCAGAGGACCAGCCATATTTTCCCCTTGAAGTGACGCCATTTCCTGTAAAATCCTGACCTCACGGAGAACCGTTCTGGCCTGTTCCACTAATAACATCCCTTGCTGAGTGAACAAAACCTTACGGCTGGTACGCTCCAATAGCATTACACCTAGCTCATCCTCAAGCTTACGAATTTGCCCACTTAACGTAGGCTGGCTAACGTGGCAAGAATCAGCAGCATGGCGAAAATGCCGGTGCTCCGCAAGAGCCACAAGATATTCCAGATCGCGGATATTCATTCACACCTCAACATATTTAATATAAATAATAGAAACTACCAATAGATAATTATATCAATGTGAGGGAATAACTATCAGATAATCCTTAAAAATTTATATAAAGATCTTATTTTACAGGAGATATATTTATACCCCCTACTACTATCATTAACTTAGTTTCAGTCTCTGCTTAGCATCCACAATCGCTTTCATGACCTGTTTTTGTGATACACCACCTTTGGCAAGGCGCTTATTCAAACAAGATTGTAGAGACAAAATATCGTATACATCTTCAGTAATTGTACTGCTGAATTTCTGCAACTCTGTTAATGGCAGCTCTTCCAGCGCCTTACCCTGTGCAAGTGCCATCACCACAATTTCCCCGACTATATGGTGAGCTTCACGGAATGGAACACCTTTTACAACCAGGTAATCAGCCAATTCAGTTGCGTTGGCATAGCCTTGTTTAGCCGCTTCTTCACAACGTGAACGCCTTACCTGAATTCCATCTAACACCAGCACTACCATATGCAAACAATCCAACCAAGTGTCCAGTGCATCGAACAATCCCTCTTTATCCTCTTGCATATCTTTATTATAAGCAAGTGGTAGACCTTTCAGAGTCATCATCATCCCAGTCAATGCACCTTGAACCCGACCACATTTCCCACGAATTAACTCCAATGCGTCCGGGTTTTTTTTCTGTGGCATCAGAGAAGAACCAGAAGTTACCCGCTCGGACAGTTCAATAAACCCTGCTTCACCACTATTAAAGAAAATCAGGTCCTCAGCAAAACGAGAGAGATGGATCATGCTAATGCTAGCATCAGATAACAATTCCAATACATAGTCACGATCTGAAACGCTATCCAGACTATTACGGGTCGCAGAAGCAAAACCTAACCATGATGCCAGTTGTTCACGATCAATATCATACGCAGTCCCTGCTAATGCACCGCACCCAAGCGGGCTCATATCCAGTCGTTTTAAGGCATCCTGTAACCGGCTTTCATCACGGGCTAACATTTCTGTGTAGGCCAAACACCAGTGAGCAAATGTGACAGGCTGTGCTCTTTGTAGATGGGTATAGCCTGGCATAACCGCATCTTGATTATTTTCTGCGGTCATTACTAATGCCTGCTGTACTTCCACAATTGCCTGATGAATATGTGAAATTTGCTTCTTACACCAAAGTTTGAGATCTGTCGCCACCTGATCATTACGGCTACGACCAGTATGGAGCTTTTTACCCAGATCGCCGACTTTGCTGATCAACTTGCCTTCCACCCAACTATGAATATCTTCTGCATCACTTTGCAGGATGGCTTGTGGATTGACTTGAACTTCATCCAATAGTTCATTTAATGCCAACTCCAGTTTTTGTTGCTCCTCAGTAGTCAGTACATCAACTGTCACCAACGCTTTTGACCATGCAACTGACCCCATAATGTCTTGCTCCACCAGTCGATAATCAAAACATAATGAATCGTTAAACTGTTTGAACTGTTGATCTGTTTCCTGGCTGAAACGTCCACCCCAAAGTGCCATATTTTCGTTCCTGATTATCTGATGTCTGAGTGATTATTACCTTTCTATAAACCACAATTTCATTCACTGTAATGGAAATAATAGGCCAGAAAAGTCAATTCAAGGATAAATCCATGATCTGGCCTTATCTCCATTACCTCGGGTGATGAAATTATTTCTTACTATTTAATGCCCGAATACGTGAAGGGAGAGAATACAGACGAATAAATCCTTCAGCATGGCTGTGATCATAGACCTCATCTTCACCAAACGTTGCAAATTCCTCAGAATAAAGGCTATTTGCTGATTTCTTCTGGATCGCCGTCACCTGACCTTTATAAAGTCTCAGTACCACTTCACCGCTAACATCTGCTGCTAAAACCTCAGCAGCCGTTTGAATAGACTGACGCAACGGTGCAAACCAACGCCCGTCATAAACGACATAAGACATTTCCAATCCAAGTTGCTGACGCCATTTGAAACTATCGCGGTCTAGAACCAATTGTTCGATACCACGCAATGCAGCCATCATGATGGTTCCTCCTGGAGTTTCATAACAACCACGAGATTTCATACCTACTAAACGGTTTTCCACGATATCGATCCGGCCGATACCATGCTTTGCACCTAAAATATTCAATTCTTCAAGACATTGATATGGGGACAGCGCTTTACCATTAACCTCAACAATTTCGCCTTTCTCAATAGTAACGTTTACCAGCTCAGCTTCATTTGGTGCTTCTTCTGACGCTGTCGTCCATACCCAGCAATCTTGATTAGATGCGTTCCAGGTACTTTCCAGTACTCCACCTTCTGTAGAAATATGCCATGCATTCTCATCACGGCTGTAGATCTTCTCGAGTGTTGCTGTAGTTGGAATATCTCGTTCTTTCAGGTAAGCCAACAGCGCTTCGCGGGAACGTAAATCCCACTCTCTCCACGGTGCTACCACTTTCAACTGGGGTGCTAACGCAGTATAAGTGTTTTCAAACCGAACCTGATCGTTGCCCTTACCTGTTGCGCCATGAGCAAGTGCATCTGCTCCTACTTTCAATGCCAGCTCAACTTGAGCTTTAGCAATAATTGGTCTCGCCATTGAAGTTCCCAGTAAATAACTACCTTCATACAGCGCACCGGTTTTCAGTACCGGATAAACATAATCTTTGATGAACTCCTCACGTAGATCTACGACATGGCATTCCGATGCTCCAGAGCGCAGAGCTTTCTGCTCCACCCCCTCCAAATCTTCACGGCTTTGGCCCACATCTGCGACAAAAGCGACAACTTCACAGTTGTCATAATGCTCCTTCAGCCAAGGAATAATGGCAGAAGTATCCAGACCACCAGAGTATGCGAGAACTATTTTTCTAATATCTTTAGTATGCATGAAGTTACCCTTTAAAATTCCGTTGTTGTTTATCAACAAAGCCTTGCTAAAAATTAATCAAATTGATTTAAGCCAGAATACGAGTACCGACAGGAATACCATTAAATAAAGCCGTCAACTGGTCCGCATGACGCCAACTGGCGATATCTACTGGGCGGCCTAATGTTCTGGCTGCATCCAGAGCGGCATTCACCTTCACAATCATGCCGTCAGTAATGATACCCTGTATGATAAGTTGTTCAGCTTTCTGAGCATTCATGTCAGGGATTTTCTGCCCTTTACCATCCAAAATACCGCTAACATCAGATAGCAAAACCAGATCAGCCCCCAGCGTCTGAGCTATCGCCGTTGCTGCTTGATCTGCATTCACATTCATCAGTTCCCCTTTATTCGTCACTCCAATCGAACTGATAATCGGTATATAGCCAGCATCCAACAGAGTTTTCAGCAAGTTAGCATCACCAGGCACCGCTTTCCCCACGTGCCCCAGCTCTTCACTCAGTCGGGAAACTGTCACAACATTACCATCGCCTAAATATAATCCAACTGATGCCAACTGATATTTAGTTGCCCACGACAGCAAAGCTTTATTGGCTGTACCTGCCAATGCACCAGTGATAATTCCAATCTGATCAGACGGTGTCACCCGTAATCCTTGTTCCTTCACTATTGGCAATTGCAACTTCTGCATCAGTTCATCTACCAGATAACCACCGCCATGCACAATAACCAACTGACGCTTGTGTGTTTTCCGATATTCCTGTAATGCAGTAAACACACGCTCCAGTGCTTCTTCATTATCCAGTAACACGCCACCTAACTTTATGACTAAAGGTTCCATCTGCTTTACTCCTTCACGTCAATAACTAAAGTAATGCCTGAGTTTCTTCAAACCCAAAACGTATATTCATACACTGAACTGCCTGAGCTGCTGCACCTTTTAAGAGATTATCCTCTGTACCTACAATAATCAGGTGATCACCCTGTACAACAAAACCGATATCACAGAACGGCAATCCAACAACCGATTTCAGCACCGGAATCCCTTTGCTGTAGAGTCGTACCAATGGCTTATCTTTATATGCTTTCTGATAAGCTTCACTAATTTGTTCTTCGGTAACACCGGGCTTCAATTTACAGGTAATTGTGGCAAGAATACCCCGCACGAAATTTCCAAGATGTGGAGTAAAAATCACTCTGGTGCCCAAATGTTCCTCAATCTCCGGTTGATGACGATGAGTAAATATCCCATAAGGTTGCAAACTGACCTCACAGAAACTATTAGTCATGGTAGCTTTCCGGCCTGCTCCACTCACGCCACTGGTAGCATTAATTACTGGCCAGTGGTTAGTATCTAGCAAACTATTTTCCAGCAGTGGCTTCAGGGAGAGCTGAGAAACCGTTGGATAACACCCCGGAACAGCGATCAACTGAGCTTGTTTGACTTTTTCAGCCTGCCATTCAGCAAGTCCATATACAGCTTGTTCTAACCATTCAGTATGCTTATGTTTAAATCCGTAGTATTGTTTATAAATCTGAGCATTTTGTACGCGATAGGCACCAGAGAGATCGAACACTATGCAACCAGCTGCCAAAAATGCTGGCGCAATGTCATGACTGACTTCATGGGCTGTGGCAAGGAAAACCACATCAACCCCTTTAGCAGTATCAGTGATGTCAGTAAGCGGTTGTAATGGCAGATCAATGATGCCTTTATACTGTGGATGTAAATCTGAAAAACATTTATCTGCATCAACACTTTGAGCAGAAACCATCAGTCCAATCAGATTTGTATACGGGTGACGATGCAGATATGCTGCCAGCTCCGCTCCGGTATAACCACTTGCACCAACAACCAGCGTATTCAACATAAGATATCTTCACCTTGTGCTCAGTATTTAAACGGCATAATGGATTTTTATTCAAAAAAAATGCATTAATATTGATACTATCATGGATAAAGGCTGTCAACAGTGAATATGAAATTACCTCCATTTATTGAGCTATTTCGGCAGATAATCGCTACTCCATCTATCAGTGCTAGCGATGCAAGCATTGATCAGAGTAATGAGTCTTTAATCAATCTTCTGGCAAGTTGGTTAAAGGAAATTGGTTTCGAGATTGAGATACAACCCGTACCCGAAACCCGCGGAAAATATAATTTACTGGCGACTCTGGGGGGTGGCTCAGGTGGGTTACTACTGTGTGGACACACTGATACTGTACCTTTTGACGAAGGACTCTGGACTAAAGATCCTTTCACCCTGACAGAACGCGATAACAAACTGTACGGTTTGGGTACGGCAGATATGAAAGGCTTCTTCGCTTTTATCATTGATGCCTTGCGGGATATTGATGTCAGTAAGATGACCCATCCACTGTACATTCTGGCTACCGCAGATGAAGAAACGACAATGGCTGGTGCTCGTTATTTTGCCGCAAGCGCAACTATCCGGCCAGATTTCGCTATTATCGGAGAACCAACATCATTGCAACCTATCTGTGCACACAAAGGACATTTATCGAACGCTATCCGCATTATCGGCCAATCAGGGCACTCCAGTGATCCAGACCGTGGGATAAACGCCATTGATCTGATGCATGAATCTATTGGTCATCTGATTGAATTGCGCAATACACTCAGAGAACGTTACAACAATCCGGCGTTTGCCATTCCATATCCCACAATGAACTTCGGTTATATTAATGGAGGTGATGCGGTAAACCGTATTTGTGCACATTGTGAATTACATATGGATATTCGCCCATTACCGGGACTAACGTTACAGGATTTAAACGGACTGTTAAATAAAGCCTTGGAACCCGTGAAACAACGTTGGCCTGGTCGCCTGACTATTAACGAATTACATCCCCCAATTCCTGGTTATGAATGTCCAACAGATCATAAGATGGTTGGTGTAATAGAGACATTGCTAGGCCGTAAAGCGGAAACAGTGAATTACTGTACCGAAGCACCATTCATTCAGGAATTATGTCCAACACTAGTCCTTGGCCCGGGTTCTATTGAGCAGGCACATCAGCCAAATGAATTTATTGATACGTCATTTATTGAACCTACCAGAAAGATAATTTCTCAATTAATCGATCATTTCTGTCTGAACAATAATTAGTTGTTTCAATATGTCCCTCTAAAAATCAGAGGGACTTAAGACAACAAAAGCACTTTTCCAAGCTCTCTAGCACATAAGTAATACTTATAAGACATGACCGACCATTAAATTTTAGAAATTTCTCCCAAACTGATCATTTTCTGATATGAATATGAAGGCTTAGGGTCAATGCAACACTGTGGCGCCACAAAAATAACTTTCCGCTACTTAAATAAAATTTTCCTACAGTAACAGAATCAACATTCTACCAGCAATAAAAGCCAGGAGTCACATGAACCAACAATATTCCGCAATGCGCAGTAATGTTAGCCTGCTAGGTAAGCTGCTCGGAGATACCATCAAAGAAGCGTTAGGGGAAGATATTCTTGATAAAGTCGAGACTATCCGCAAATTATCCAAATCATCCCGCGCCGGCAATGAAGCACACCGCCAGCAACTACTATCTACATTACAAAACCTATCTAATGATGAACTGTTGCCAGTTGCCCGTGCTTTCAATCAATTTCTCAACCTGACAAACGTCGCAGAGCAGTATCACAGCATCTCTCCACACGGTGAAGCTGCCAGCAACCCCGTTGCATTAGCGAAATTATTCACCCACTTAAAAGAAAGAAACTTCAGTAACGACAACCTAAAAGAAGCGGTAAATGAATTATCTATTGAACTAGTCCTCACCGCTCACCCAACTGAAATCGCGCGTCGTACATTAATCCACAAACTGGTCGCAGTTAACACCTGTCTATCGCAATTAGACCACGATGACCTGGCGGATTATGAACATAACAACATTATGCGCCGCCTACGTCAGTTAGTTGCCCAGTCATGGCATACTGATGAAATCCGTAAAATTCGTCCTACTCCAATTGATGAAGCTAAGTGGGGCTTCGCGATGGTGGAAAACAGCTTATGGGATGGTGTGCCAGCGTTCCTGCGTGAATTCAATGAACAACTGGAAGAATCAATTAATTACAGCCTGCCGGTCGAAGCAGTACCCGTCCGTTTTACTTCTTGGATGGGTGGCGACCGCGACGGTAATCCAAATGTGACGGCTGAAGTAACTCGCCATGTGTTACTACTTAGCCGCTGGAAAGCCGCAGACCTGTTCCTTAAGGATATTCAAGTACTGGTTTCCGAGCTATCCATGTCTGAGTGTACACCCGAAGTTCGCAAACTGGCAGGTGGTGATGAAATTCTGGAACCTTACCGAGAAATTGCCAAAAAGCTACGGACGCAACTTAGCAACACACTGACATATTTGGAGAAACGGCTGAAAGGCGAACAAGTTCTGCCACCAACTGATTTGCTGTTAGATAATGAACAACTCTGGCAACCACTTTACGCCTGCTACCAATCACTGAAAACCTGCGGGATGGAAATCATCGCCAATGGCCAATTATTAGATATCCTGCGTCGCATCCGTTGTTTCGGTCTATCTCTAGTCCGCATTGATGTACGTCAGGAAAGCGCTCACCATACAGCGGCCATTTCTGAACTAACCCAATACCTGGAATTAGGTGACTACGCAAGTTGGTCAGAAGAAGAAAAACAGGCTTTCCTGCTACATGAACTGCAATCCAAACGTCCTCTAATCCCACATAACTGGCAACCAAGCGCTGAAACGCAGGAAGTTTTCGCAACCTGTAAAGTAATTGCAGAATCACCTCAAGATGCCATCGCGGCTTACGTTATTTCAATGGCTAAAGCGCCTTCTGATGTATTAGCCGTTCACTTGCTGCTGAAAGAAGCCAGTTGCCCATTCACCTTACCTGTTGCCCCACTGTTCGAAACCTTGGATGACTTGAATAATGCCGACAATGTCATTCAACAATTGATGAATATTAAGTGGTATCGCTCACTGATTCAGGATAAGCAGATGGTGATGATTGGCTATTCTGACTCAGCAAAAGATGCCGGAGTCATGTCTGCCGCTTGGGCGCAATACCGGGCACAAGATGCCTTGATTAAAATCTGTGAACAAGAAGGCGTTACACTGACTTTGTTCCACGGTCGCGGAGGTACCATTGGCCGCGGAGGCGCACCAGCACATGCAGCGCTGCTTTCCCAACCACCGGGAAGCCTGAAAGGTGGCCTACGTGTAACCGAACAAGGTGAAATGATCCGCTTTAAATTCGGTCTACCACAGGTCACTATCAGTAGCTTAGCGTTGTATGCCAGTGCTATTCTGGAAGCAAATCTGCTGCCACCTCCGGAACCAAAACCGGAATGGCATCAGGTAATGGATACTCTGTCTGATGTTTCCTGCAAAATGTATCGTGATTATGTGCGTGAGCAGCCCGATTTTGTGCCTTATTTCCGCTCTGCAACACCAGAGCAAGAATTAGCTAAACTGCCTTTGGGCTCTCGCCCTGCCAAACGCCGCCCGGCAGGAGGGGTAGAGAGTCTGCGCGCTATTCCGTGGATTTTCGCCTGGACACAAAATCGTTTGATGTTACCAGCCTGGCTAGGTGCAGGTGCTGCGCTACAAAGAGTGGTGAATGATGGTAAACAGGATGTACTGGCAGAAATGTGCCGTAACTGGCCTTTCTTTACA
This sequence comes from Photorhabdus australis DSM 17609, assembly GCF_000711895.1. Classification (GTDB taxonomy): domain Bacteria; phylum Pseudomonadota; class Gammaproteobacteria; order Enterobacterales; family Enterobacteriaceae; genus Photorhabdus; species Photorhabdus australis. The sequence goes on along the minus strand of NZ_JONO01000042.1, from coordinate 30,406 downwards.
ACTCGTATAGGTATGCTAGAAATGGTCTTCGCCAAAGCTGATTTATGGTTGGCAGAATATTATGATCATCGTCTGGTAGATAAGAACCTATGGCCGTTAGGCCAAAAATTGCGCAAACAACTTTCCGCGGATATCAAGACGGTATTAACCATTTCCAAAGATGAGCATCTGATGGCAGATTTACCGTGGATTGCAGAATCTATCGCTTTACGTAATGTTTATACTGACCCATTAAATGTCTTACAGGCAGAACTACTACTGCGTTCTCGTCAGCAACAATATCCTGATCCACAAGTTGAGCAAGCATTAATGGTAACTATTGCCGGTATAGCAGCCGGAATGCGAAATACAGGTTAGTTGCTGTACGCAGGAGACAATCTCCGCGCAACAGAAGTAACATTATTGAGCACAGTACTGGTCTCTTTTCCCCCAGACAGCCCGTACAAAATGTGCTCAAAAAAACAATAAAAAAGAAGCTATTTCTCACCAAGCCAGGTCTAATTTAAGAAACATTACTTATCATTAATCCTATCCTTGCCACACAAGAGATACGAAAATACGCAATAACAGATACCAAAACCCTGATCATTGCATAAATAAAATTTAATAATGTGATTTTTGCTCACTTCCCTAGAATTGTGTCTTTTCCATTTCTCAGAGGGTTCAATTATGAAGAAAAGTAAACTCGCTATTTTGTTATCTCTTGCTTCCTTATTTGGCGTTAATGCCTATGCCCAAACAGAGCAACTGCCAGCAGTCCCTGCTACTCAAAAAGTCCTGATAGAGCAATCCCAGCTACTGCCTAACGCTAAGAACCCCATCCGGGTTGAAGAACGGGATCTCAAAATTGATGATGGTGCTGTTCACGCTCCTGCACCTTCACTAACCAATATGTGGGTCTATGCCGTTGGTTCGACAAATTGCGGATGGGAATACACTTCCAACTTGTTTGCAACGACCTGCGATCACGGAGGACAGCAGCTCCGCGCCGCTGTTCTGGAAATTGGCTACGGATACAGCTCCTTTGCTTGGATGAATGGCGGTCTACTGCCTAACTCGGCGATGTATTCTTCTCAAACCGTTTGCATTACAAACGGGTACTACACTTGGCCATGTACTGCGGGCCAAACTGTGGTTGGCTACCTTAAGGAATATAATCTCGACGGCAACCAGAATGGTACCTTCAGGTATCAGAATACTTCAACTAATTCGCCTTGGAATACCATGTCAGTACAGATCAACATTCTTTAACCTGCTGAAACTCACTTAATCCACAAGGGCTGGGAAACCGCCCTTGTTCATTTCTACACACAGGTATCAACACAATTATCCTATTAGACAACAAACATTTACTCTTTATCGAAATAAAGCAGCAAAAAATATGCTCTTACTAAAAGATTCTTAGTAAGAGCCAACGATTAAGGACGAACACCCAAAGTATGGCAGATTGCATAACTCAGTTCCGCACGATTTAAGGTATAAAAGTGGAAATCTTTCACACCTTCACGGCTTAAAATCTTCACCATATCCATTGCAATAGAAGCACCAACCAAATTAGAACTTTCTGGATCATCATCTAACCCATCAAACATTCTGGTCATCCAACTCGGAATACGGACATTGGTCATTGCAGCAAAACGCTGAAGCTGACGGAAATTGGATACCGGCAAAACTCCCGGGACAATTTCCACATCAATCCCAGCAGCAACACAACGGTCACGAAAACGCAGGTAACTTTCCACATCAAAGAAGAATTGGGTAATGGCACGGCTCGCACCCGCATCGATTTTCCGTTTTAGGCTAATCAAATCGGCCTGAGAACTTTTCGCTTCTGGATGAACTTCAGGGTATGCAGCAACTGAAATGTCAAAATCAGCTTCTTTCTTAAGTAACTCAACCAGATCAACCCCGTACATTTTAGGTTTTTCACCGTTATCCGGTAAATCACCACGTAAAGCCACGATATGGCGGATACCATTATTCCAGTAATCACGGGCTATTTTGCGCAATTCATCACGGCTGGCATCAATGCAAGTGAGGTGAGGAGCAGCTTCAAGACCAGTTTTCTCTTTTATTCCCTTGATAATGCTATGAGTTCGATCACGTTCACCAGAGTTAGCACCATAAGTAACGGAAACAAATTTAGGTTTAAGGATGCTCAACCGACCAATAGATTTCCACAGGGTTTTTTCCATCTCTACTGTACGTGGTGGAAAGAATTCAAATGAAACACGGATCTGCCCTTCCAGTTCAGCCAGATTCTGATTCAGCGCCTCTCGCTGATTAGCGTGAAAAAAACTCATACCCTGTACCTCGTTAACAAGCGGAATAATTTCTTATTTTATAATTTGCCAGCCATTCTTATTTAAACATCTAAACACCTATACGTTTAGACGTCTAAATAAGATGAAGGATTGGCATTTCTTAGTCAACAACAAATTTGAGTTAAGCGAGTGAGGAATATTCATCCTGAATCGGAAGAAAATTCATCAATGGATATTTAGTTATGTTTACATCGACTTGGCGGATCAAAATGTCCAAGATAAACAATGAGGAAGAGCGCCCTTCTCAGCACTACCTTCCTCACGTTTCCTAGAAATATTAAGCGAAGGAAATCACATCAGATAAAGTGAAAATTTTGCAACTCAAAGCAACTGAGACAAACGGTTAAGATCAGATTGAATTGCTCCTGCTGTCACATCACGACCAGCACCCGGCCCTCGGATCACCAGCGGATTATCACGATACCAGCGACTCTCAATCGCAAATACATTGTCGCACGGCAACAAAGAAGCCAGAGGATGATCAGGACATACAGCCTCAACACCTACTTTTGCTTTACCATTCGCATTAAAACGAGCAACATAGCGCAACACCATCCCCATTTCCTGTGCAGCAGCAAATCGCTGCTCCATTTGCTCATTGATAACGCTACTGTTATCAAAGAATTGCTCAACAGAACCTGATTCTGCTTCTTTCGGGACAAGTGACTCAACACGTACCTGCTCTGGTTCAATCTCATACCCTGCTTCACGGGCGAGAATAATTAATTTACGCATCACATCCTGACCTGACAGATCAATACGTGGATCAGGCTCTGTCAAACCCTGTTGCCACGCTTGCTCGACCAAGTCACTGAATGGCACAGAACCATCAAATTGCAGAAACAGCCAAGATAATGTACCGGAGAAAATACCACTAATCGACAGAATGGTATCACCACTCTCTCGTAAATCTCTCACGGTATGGTTGATTGGTAAGCCAGCACCCACTGTCGCATTATAGAACCAGTGACGGCCTGTTTTAGCGAATGCATCACGGATAAGACGATAATCGTTACTACTGGAAGAACCAGCAATTTTATTAGCACTGATAACATGGAAACCGTAGCTGGCGAAATCGGTATAACATCGGGCTAATTCTTCACTGGCAGTCACATCCAAAACGACCAAATCATCATAAGGATGCGCTCTCATCCACAAGAACAACTCATCGACATCATGCTCTGTCGCCTCATTATCAAAGAAAGCTAATGCCCGACTAGCATCAATTCCCTGATAATCGAGCAAACTTCGGCGACTATCCACCACCCCGGCCAGAATAAATTCAAAATCACTGCGAGCAGAAATATTTTTCTGCTCACGAGTGAATAACTCCAACCAACGGGAACCAATATTTCCTTTACCGAATAAGATCAGGCCAATCCGCTTTTCAGCACGGAATAAACTCTGGTGCAACCCCTGAATTACATGTTCAGTCTGATTGGTTCGCAGCACAGCAACAAGGCTAATTCCATCCTCTGCATGCCAGATAAATTCTACTGGCTGATCTTTAAGTTGCTGATAAAAACGATGACAATGCAATGGATTCTTACATACACCTGCACCAACCAGAGCCACCAGCGCCAGACCTTCTCTCAGGGAGAGTTTCCCCGGCAACGCAGCATCTTCCAGAACGTTCAAAGCGCTACTCACCACTTCAGAAGTGTAACAAAGCTGAATCAGATTACAGTCAGGATGAATACCTGTTGCCAACGGACGAATCTGCCCCTGTTTTAACAACAAATCAATATCTTTATGGATTTGTTTAAAATCATGATGCGCGGCCACATGCAACTCAATCAGGCAAACATCATCATGACTAGTAACAATTTTTGCTCCCGTCCCAGTTGCCAATACTCTTTCAATACGAGTGGAACCCTGCTCTGGTTGATAGCTGCAACGCAGCAACAGATCAATATCACTGGCAGAAACAGGCTGCAAGGTACGAGTATGCAACACAGGCGCAGCAAGACGAGCCAATTCACTGGCTTCATCCAAACGCAATAAAGGTAACAAGCAAGCATCTTTTACCTTTCTTGGATCAGCACTGTAAACGCCAGCGACATCACTCCAGATAGTCACTCGTTTAGCCCCTGCCAAAACGCCAACCTGAGTTGCAGAATAGTCACTGCCATTGCGTCCCAGCAGAACTGTTTCTCCCTCATAATTACTGGAGATAAACCCCGTCACAACCAATCGCTTATTTGGATTTTGAGTCAACAACTGCCCCAGCAATGGCTGAGAAAATGCAACATCAATTTGTGGCTGAGCTGCTCGTTCTGCACGTAAGAATTGACGAGCATCCACCCAAGCACTCGGCACTCCCTGGGCTTCGAGTACAGCTGACATCAAACGTGCAGACCAGATCTCCCCATGACCCACAACTTCAGCATAAGTCACATCACTGATCGGCTTATCCAGTAATACGCCCAATCTTTCCAGATCAGCAATAAAGCACTTCATTAATTCTTCAGCAACAGTTTCAGGTAGCAATCCCTTGATCAGATCCTGCTGATAACGGCGCAGAACTTGCTGTACCTGATGGGCAGAAATACGGTCACTCTGACTGAGCTTAAGCCAGTTAATTAACTGGTTAGTGGTGCTGCCTGCCGCGGATACCACCATCAAATCACCGGGTTGGCTATAATTAGCCATAATTTTGGCTACCCGTTGATAACATTTCACATCCGCGAGACTGCTTCCCCCAAACTTATGTAATTGGCGGCCATTTTCCGCCCCTGCTACTGCCAGTGCACTCATGGTCACTCCTTTACTACTGCCCGAAATGCATTTTCTAAATCAGTGATTAAATCCTGACTATCTTCGATACCCACAGAAACACGCAATAGTGAATCCGTAATCCCCGCTTCTGCTCTTGCCTGTGCTGACATTCCAGCATGAGTCATCGTCGCCGTATGGGAAATCAAAGTTTCCACACCACCTAATGATTCCGCCAAAGTGAATAATTTTAACTCAGACAGAAAACAACGTATTGCTTGTTCACTACCATCTAACTCAAAACTTATCATTGCGCCAAAACCGGATTGCTGCTTACAAGCAATTTCATGTCCTGGATGATCTTTCAAAGAAGGGTAAAAAAGCTTTTTCACTAACGGCTGCTGTTGAAGATAATTCACGATTTCCAGCGCATTATTTTGCTGTAAAAGCACCCGTGGCGATAAAGTACGTATTCCACGTAGCAACAGATAACTATCAAACGCTGCACCAGTTACACCAATATTATTTGCCCACCAAGCAAGCTCCGTTACTATATCTTCATCCTTTGCAATAATCGCCCCGGCAATAACATCAGAATGCCCGTTAAGGTATTTAGTACAGGAATGAACAACCAGGTCCGCGCCTAATTCCAGAGGTTTCTGCAATACAGGGCTTAGAAAAGTATTATCAGCAATAACTGTCGCCCCTACTTCATGGGAAAGCTGACATATACGGGCAATATCTACAATACGCAATAAAGGATTACTTGGCGTCTCAATCAATACCAACTTTGGCTTTCTGGACAACACTCGCTTTAACTCCTGTTCATCCCCCTGATTGACAAAAGCAACTTCATAAGCACCACGTTTACTCTGACTGTCAAACAATCGGTAACTGCCACCATAACAGTCATGAGGAGCAACCAACAAATCGCCAGGCTTCAGAAAAACGGTGCATAGTAGATGAATCGCTGACATGCCACTGCTGGTTACTACAGCACCTGCCCCGCCTTCCAATTCAGCCAATGCCCGCTGCACCATATCACGACCTGGATTACTCCTCCGGGAATAATCATGTGTCCTCGGCTGATTAAAATCAGTAAAATTATAAGTACTGGAAAGATAAATAGGTGGAACAACGCAGCCATATTGTTCATCATGATTCAGCCCACTGCGAACTGCTATTGTTGCCTGCTTGCGTGTCATATCAGTTACCACTATCTGCCATAAATTGAATCAAGGAAGAATATCCCCTCCCATAATAGACGTCAACACATCTAGACATCTAAACCTCTTTACGGTTAGATTAAGCAGTGGGATAATTATCCATCATAATTATGATACTTTTATTAGTGGCGATTAGTTTATCGAATATACTATAACTGTATAATTGATAAGGAAATCACGATAAAATGGCAATATTTCACAACGAAAGCTGCCTCTGTTATCTGGCTTAATTTTATGACTATACGACTATTTAAGGTACCCCATGGCTGAATGGAACGGTGAATATGTCAGCCCTTATGCTGAACATGGCAAAAAAAGCGAACAAGTGAAGAAAATCACAGTTTCAATTCCTTTGAAAGTGCTGAGAATTCTCACTGATGAACGTACCCGTCGCCAGGTAAATAACCTGCGCCACGCAACTAACAGTGAATTGCTATGTGAAGCATTCCTGCATGCATTTACCGGGCAACCACTTCCTAATGATGATGACTTACGCAAAGAGCGTAACGATGAAATCCCAGAGGCTGCAAAAGAGATCATGCGTGAATTGGGCATTGATCCCGACACCTGGGAATATTGATAGTGGCGCAACAAAACCTACTGAAAAATTAAGGTCTTTTGTCATGTTCATTTAAAATGCAAAACGCCCGATGCAAAACACCGGGCGTTTGTACCAGTTGGCCCACTTTATTAGTGGGCGCAATTCTGCAATTACTTGCTGACACCTGGAACGTTGAAACGTTTCTTGAAGCGATCAACACGGCCACCAGTAGCAACATCACGTTGTTTACCCGTATAGAATGGGTGACATTGACCACATACGTCCAGATTCAGGGAGTGACCAACGGTAGATCTGATTTGTATTACATTACCGCAAGAACAAGTTGCAGTAACTTCTTCATATTTAGGATGAATACCTTTTTTCATGGGATAACCTCTATTTAAGGCCGTGTCGCTATCCAGCCCTGTTGCCGCCAAACACCACACGTCGCGTTGATAAAATAAGTTTGGCATCTTCCGTACCAAAGGCGGCGGATCATACAGAATATCCATCTATCTCGCAATGAAATCCGTTCATGGTCTGTGATACTCTATAGTCAATTTTTGACTATACTCTGACTTACTCATTGATCTTATGGAATAATTTTATGGCTGTTGTTCAGGTTGCTTTGCCGGTCCCTCTTACTCGCTCTTTTGACTATCTGCTACCCGAAAACAACCAATTACCCGTTGCAGGGATGCGGGTAACAGTACCTTTTGGCAAACGCAAAGCGATTGGTATCGTTACTGGAACAGCCGATAGTAGTGATATTCCAGCAGAACAACTGAAACCAATAGAATCTATTCTCGATACTTGTTCCTTATTTTCAGAAGCTCTCTGGCAATTATTACTTTGGGCATCCAACTATTACCATTACCCCATAGGAGAAGTCCTGTTTCATGCCTTGCCGGTATTACTTCGTCAGGGAAAGCCCGCTGAATCAACCCCTCTCTGGCAATGGCAGGTGACTCCGACAGGTGCCGAAATACCGCTGGCACAATTGAAACGATCACCAAAACAACAACAAGCGCTGGCTGCACTACGCCAGAAAACGATATATCGCCATCAGATTGCAGAACTGGAATTAAGCGAAAGCGCCCTTCAGTCACTTAAAAAGAAGACACTTATCGATTTGCACCCTGTACAACCTGAGTCTGAAGACTGGCGGAACCATTTTCAAATCACCGGCGAACGCCTGAAATTGAATACAGAACAGGCCACAGCAGTTGGCGCTATTCGTGCAGAAGATCAACAATTTTCTCCCTGGTTACTGGCTGGAATCACTGGCTCAGGTAAAACAGAAATTTATCTCAGTGTGCTGGAGAATATTTTGGCACAAGGTAAACAGGCATTGATACTTGTACCGGAAATTGGCTTGACACCACAGACAATCCGCCGTTTCAATGAACGCTTCAACGTACCAGTTGACGTTCTTCATTCAGCCCTGAATGACAGTGAACGCCTTGCTGTATGGCTACGGGCACAATGCGGTGAGAATGCGATTATCATCGGTACACGCTCAGCCCTATTTACACCATTTGCCTGTTTAGGTGTCATTATTATTGATGAAGAGCATGATAGCTCTTATAAGCAACAGGAAGGCTGGCGTTACCATGCCCGCGATTTAGCTGTGTTCAGGGCAAAAAAGGAAAATATCCCAGTTATCATGGGTTCTGCCACTCCAGCACTAGAAACACTTTATAATGTGCAACAAGGCAAATATCGCCAGCTAACACTATCCAAACGAGCAGGTCATGCTCAGCCAGCCACTCAACATTTATTGGATTTAAAAGGCTTACCTCTAAAAGTCGGGTTATCTCAGCCACTTATAAAGCGTATTGAAGAACATCTGAAAGCGGACAACCAAATAATGCTGTTCCTCAACCGCCGTGGTTATTCACCCGCTTTACTTTGTCATGAATGTGGTTGGATTGCAGAATGCCAACGTTGTGACCATTATTACACTCTGCATCAGCATCATCGTCAGTTACGCTGCCATCATTGTGATCAGCAGCGCCCAATTCCTCGCCAGTGCCCACAGTGCGGCTCTACCCATCTTCAACCTGCCGGTCTCGGCACAGAACAGCTTGAAAGTGGTATTTCAGCCCTGTTCCCTGGTGTACCTATTACCCGTGTTGATCGGGATACCACTAACCGCAAAGGAGCACTGGAACAGCGACTGACAGATATTCATACTGGAGGTGCCCGTATATTGATTGGCACACAAATGCTGGCAAAAGGCCATCATTTCCCCAATGTAACACTAGTCTCCTTGCTGGATGTTGACGGAGCCCTATTTTCTGCGGACTTCCGGGCAGCAGAACGCTTCGCACAGCTCTATACGCAAGTATCTGGCCGTGCAGGCCGGGCAGGCAAACAAGGAGAAGTCGTCCTCCAGACCCATCATCCTGACCATCCGTTATTGCAAATTCTGCTTAATAAAGGTTACGACGCCTTCGCTGCTCAAACTATGGATGAACGGCAAAGCGTATTTTTGCCGCCATTTACCAGCCATATTATCTTACGGTCAGAAGATTACGATAATCAGCAATCACCCGCTTTTTTACAACAATTGCGTCTGCTTTTTGAAAATCACCCCCTGCGCGATGATAACTTATGGATCATGGGGCCAGTTCCTGCATTACAGGCGAAAAGAAGCGGTCGTTATCGTTGGCAACTGCTCGTTCAACATCCATCTAGAATTTCTTTACAGAAAATAATGGCAATGGTCTATCCACAAATAACTACATTGCCGCAAACTCGAAAAGTGAAATGGAGTATTGATGTAGATCCAACCGATGGTTAGTGATTAATAACCTTTATTTTTAAACGCATAAGTTTATCAAATAAAACATACTCCTATAACTACCTGGAAAAATCACTCTTGATAATAAGCAAGCAATGAAAAATTATTTACTAATTTGCGAGCCACATCGAATAAATGATTCATATCACCTTTTTTTGCAAACTAAGGAGCAAACGAATTTGCCAAACTGTTTAGAATGATCCCTTAACAACATTGTCATAATCCTAAACCAAAGGTCATTATTTTCCTTGAAATGACTAATGGATTCCCGGCAACCAGAAAATGACAATCGTTTAACTAATCAGTCAGGAAATGAGGAGTGAGTTTTGGAGCAGAAAAAGAATGGCACCTCCGCAACAATGAAAGATGTCGCAGAGGTGGCTGGCGTTTCTACCGCAACAGTATCAAGAACACTCATGAATCCAGAAAAGGTTTCTTCCCAGACACGACAAAAAGTGGAACAAGCTGTACTGGCTGTGGGCTATTATCCTAATAACTTATCACGCAATCTTAAACGCAGTGAGTCAAAAACTATTTTGGTGATAGTACCAAATATCAGTGACCCTTTCTTCACAGATGTCATTTGTGGTATCGAAGAAACAGCCTCACAACATGGCTATCTAGCGTTAATCGGTGATTGCCAACATCAGCAAAAACAGGAACACGCGTTTCTCAATCTGATTATCACTAAACAGATCGATGGTATACTACTGCTCGGTTCTAACATCCCATTTGATGCCAGTAAAGAAGAACAAAAAAACTTGCCACCAATGGTAATGGCAAATGAATTTGCACCAGATTTAGAACTGCCGACTATTCATATTGATAATCTGACCGCAGCATTCAATGCCACCCATTACTTGCAAACACTGGGGCATAAACGCATTGCCTGTATTTCCGGACCAGAAGATATACTACTTTGCCGTTATCGCCTTCAGGGATATATACAAGCATTGCGCCGTTCTGGCGGGACAATTCGCGAAGATTATATTGTCCACGGCAATTTTACCTATGAAAGCGGTGCAGAGCTGACCAAGCTGTTAGTCTCTTTATCTGAGTCCCCTACCGCCATTTTTTGTCACAGTGATGTAATGGCGATCGGTGTTATGTGGCAGGCCAAAAAAATGGGTTTAAGAATACCGGAAGATTTATCAGTTATTGGATTCGACAACCTAGACTTAGCCATGTACAGCGATCCGCCACTGACCACGGTTGGACAGCCCCGTTATCAAATTGGCCACAAGGCAATGTTATTGTTACTCGATCAAATCCAAGGTCCCACAACATCCGGCGGTTCTCAGTTACTGGAATCTGAATTAATTATTCGGCAAAGCACCTGTTCGCCTAAAAGCTAGGCAAATAACCGCAGGTTAAGTAACATGTCGTTTATTTTCTTTTACTTAAATAACTCAGCGAATTAGACAGTGGCACAACGAGATTATGTGAGTCGCGGGCGTTCAAACACCCGCCGTAAAAATACCGATAGAAAAAAACACCAAACCCAAGGTCTGCCAAAAACAACATTGGCAGTAGCAATAGCATTAGTGGTTATTTTTATTGGTGGCCTTTACTTTATTACCCACAATAAACAGGAAAGCATTCCAGATGCCTTACCAAAACATCCTCAGCAAAATCATGGCTTGCCGCCAAAACCGGAAGAGCGCTGGCGCTACATCAAAGAGTTGGAAAATCGTCCTGTCGGCATAGAGACTCCGCGTGATCCATCATCTAGCGGGCAAATAAATTCACAGACCAAATTAACTACAGAACAACGGCAACTACTCGAACAGATGCAGGCAGATATGCAACAGCCGGCAACTTCATTGCCAGAAGTTCCATACAATGGTGTTCAAGTGCCACGTTCACAAGTTATTATCAAGCCACCAGCAGAAACTCAGCAACAGCCGCAGGAAACAAGGCCACAACAACAAGTTCAAACTGCTCAGCCGCAAACACCACCAGCTGAAGCCAGTAAACCTAAACTAGCAGAAAACGCACAACGTACGATTTTACAGTGTGGGTCATTCCGCAATATGGATCAGGCTGAATCAGTACGCGCCAGTCTGGCATTTGCTGGTATTGAAAGCCAAATCACAACAGGAGGCGGTTGGTATCGTGTCGTTCTTGGCCCTTACAGTAAAAGTACCGCAGCAAAAATGCAGGAACGCCTGAAAGGCGTCGGGGTATCCGGTTGTATTCTCCGTGTAACTGGGGGTTGAAAAATTATAATTCTCCCCCATTTATAACTGCTAGCACCGTGCACACGGTATTTTCGACAGTGTATATAGCTATCGAAAATACCGTGCGTCACATTTATCTATTTTTGTAACCAAGGGCTTACTCGTGACTACAATCGTAAGTGTTCGCCGTAACGGCCAAGTCGTAATCGGTGGTGATGGACAGGCAACGATGGGTAATACCGTCATGAAAGGCAATGTCCGTAAAGTTCGCCGCCTCTATAATGACAAAGTAATCGCGGGTTTTGCCGGCGGTACAGCAGACGCTTTTACTCTGTTTGAACTGTTTGAACGTAAACTGGAAATGCATCAAGGGCATCTAACCAAGGCAGCTGTTGAACTTGCCAAAGATTGGCGTACTGACCGTATGTTACGCAAACTGGAAGCATTATTAGCAGTTGCGGATGAAAACAGTTCCCTAATTATTACAGGTAACGGCGATGTTATTCAGCCCGAAAACGATCTGATTGCCATTGGTTCTGGTGGTCCATATGCGCAGGCCGCCGCACGGGCAATGCTGGAAAATACCAATCTCAGTGCCAGAGAAATTGCAGAGAAAGCGCTGACAATTGCCGGTGATATCTGTATTTACACTAACCATAATCACAACTTCGAAGAACTTCCTTCAAAAGCGTAAGGATAGATAGTATGTCTGAAATGACTCCTCGCGAAATTGTCAGCGAACTTGACAACTACATTATTGGTCAGGACAAAGCGAAACGCGCTGTAGCTATCGCACTCCGTAACCGCTGGCGTCGTATGCAGCTAAATGAAACGCTGCGTTATGAAGTGACGCCTAAAAATATTCTGATGATTGGCCCGACTGGCGTAGGCAAAACCGAAATCGCACGTCGACTGGCAAAACTGGCCAATGCACCATTCATTAAAGTTGAAGCAACAAAATTCACCGAAGTTGGCTACGTTGGTAAAGAAGTCGATTCTATCATCCGTGATCTAACAGACGCTGCGGTTAAAATGGTTCGCCTGCAATCTATTGAAAAAAACCGTTACCGAGCTGAAGAGCTTGCAGAAGAGCGTATTCTGGATGTGTTGATTCCACCAGCAAAAAATAACTGGGGGCAAGCAGAAATTCAGTCTGAACCATCAGCAGCACGCCAGGCATTCCGTAAGAAATTACGTGAAGGTCAGCTCGATGATAAAGAAATCGAGATCGACGTTGCTACCGCCCCCGTGGGTGTAGAAATCATGGCTCCTCCAGGCATGGAAGAGATGACTAATCAGTTACAATCCATGTTCCAGAACCTTGCCGGTCAGAAGCACAAATCACGTAAGCTGAAAATCAAAGATGCCTTCAAACTGCTAATAGAAGAAGAAGCATCTAAACTGGTTAACCCGGAAGAGTTGAAACAGCAGGCAATTGATTCAGTTGAACAACACGGCATTGTTTTCATTGACGAAATCGACAAAATCTGTAAACGCGGTCAGACTTCAGGCCCCGACGTTTCCCGTGAAGGTGTCCAGCGTGACCTACTGCCACTGGTGGAAGGCTGTACAGTATCCACTAAACATGGCATGGTAAAAACAGACCATATCCTATTTATCGCATCCGGTGCATTCCAGGTTTCCAGCCCTTCTGATCTGATCCCTGAATTGCAAGGGCGTTTGCCAATCCGCGTGGAACTGCAAGCATTAACCACAGAAGATTTTGAGCGTATTCTAACTGAACCTAGTGCATCCCTAACCGAACAGTACAAAGCACTGATGGCAACAGAAGGCATGAACGTCAGTTTCACAACTGACGGAATCCGCAGAATCGCTGAAGCAGCATGGCAGGTAAATGAATCAACCGAAAATATCGGTGCTCGCCGCTTACACACTGTCCTTGAGCGACTGATGGAAGATATCTCTTTTGACGCTAGCGAACGTCATGGTCAGTCAGTCGACATCGATGCTGACTACGTTAAAGAACATTTAGATGAACTGGTTGCAGATGAAGATCTGAGCCGATTTATCCTATAATCGGGGGTGTGTGATTCCTCGATTCGCGATAATTAATGATGGGAGGCTTGCCTCCCATCGCTTTTTTATAACACCAAAAGGAACGAGTTAACGCAGAAATGAACTCATCAACTTCCATTAGTCAAACCCAAGCATGGCTGGAAAGTTTACGTCCCAAAACGCTTCCCCTGGCACTTGCAGCCATCATTACTGGATCAGCTCTTGCTGCCTGGAGCGGGCATTTCAAACTCCCTGTTGCCTTACTCGCATTATTAACAGCAGCCATACTGCAAATTCTATCCAATCTTGCTAATGACTACGGGGATGTTGTTAAAGGAAGTGATAGCGAAAAACGGATCGGACCGCGGCGCGGTATGCAAAAAGGGATCATTACCGCCTCACAGATGAAAAAAGCACTGAAGATTATGGTGTTGCTGGCTTGCCTATCTGGCGCGACTCTGATTGCTATTGCCTGTGAAGAACCCAGAGACATATTAGGTTTCCTGGTACTGGGTTTGCTGGCAATTATTGCCGCAATTACTTATACAGTCGGTACAAAACCTTATGGCTATATGGGACTCGGTGATATTTCAGTACTGATTTTCTTTGGCTGGTTAAGTGTTGCCGGGACTTATTACTTGCAAGCTGGTTTTTTTGACTCAATCGTCATGCTACCAGCAACGGCCTGCGGTTTTCTATCTACCGCTGTTTTGAACATTAACAACTTACGTGATATTGAAGATGACAAACGACATGGCAAAAACACCTTGGCTGTCCGTCTCGGCCCTAAAAAAGCTCGTTATTATCATGTCAGTCTGATAATCGGAGCAATATTCTGCCTGGTATTATTTACCATACGAAATTTGCCTGGCTGGTCTGGTTGGCTATTCCTGCTCGCTCTGCCTTTATTACTTAAGCACATGTGGCATGTACTTAATGACCCCACACCAGAAGGAATGCGCCCAATGTTGGAACACATGGTTAAAACAGCATTACTGACTAACATTCTTTTTTCTGCCGGTCTTATTCTTAATTAATCAGATAGAATTCTATCTTTTGCACCATTTTATCAATTGATGATTTTGCTAACATCAGCCAGGAAGGGATATACTTATTGTTCCATACCTTAACCAGACGTAAATCCTATGAAATATGATACTTCCGAGCTTTGTGATATCTATCAGGAAGAAGTAAATGTGGTAGAGCCTATGTTCTCCAATTTTGGTGGACGTACTTCATTTGGTGGTCAAATCATCACAGTTAAGTGTTTTGAAGATAACGGGTTACTTTATGACCTGCTCGAAGAAAACGGTCATGGCCGCATTTTGCTAGTAGATGGTGGTGGTTCTGTACGCCAAGCATTGATCGACGCTGAACTTGCACAGCTCGCGGTGCAAAATGAATGGGAAGGCATTGTCGTTTACGGTGCTGTACGCCAAGTTGATCAACTGGCAGAGCTAGACCTTGGTATTCAGGCTATAGCGGCCATTCCTGCCGGCTGTCGTGATGAAGGTACCGGCGCAAGCGATATCCGGGTAAATTTCGGTGGTGTAACTTTCTTCTCTGGTGATTATCTGTATGCTGATAATACAGGTATCATCCTATCTGAAGAGCCGCTAGGACTTGATGATAGTGAAGAAGACGAGCTCATCTAACGACAATACATAAAATTAAGGGCGATTTTTGCATCGCCCTTTTTTATCTGCTGGAAATTGTAATTACTGAACATCTTCCATTTTGCCTAACAAGGCACGAAGGCGCTCCTGCCAACCCTGCTGCTCTTGTTTTAATTGCTCATTTTCATGAGCCAAAGACTCATTACTGCTGGTTGCATTCTGAATTTCCTGAGATAAAGATCTGTTTTTTTCTTTTAATTCTTCAATTTCCATTTGTAGCAGGGTAATAGTATCAACCGCCTGCTGAACCTTAGCTTCCAGCTTTTCAAAAACTTCAAATGACATTCTCGGTTCCCCCTTATAAGCAATCGTCTGATTGTATGTAGCCAAAGCGCCCCTGTCTAGCAACATCCCCGGTACAAGTAAAATAACCATTTAAATAAAAGCCCAAAGCAGCTCATACTTTAATTTTGGCAAAATAATAGAAAGATGCGAATTCGCTCATTTTGTTGACACAACACACACATTTCAATTGCGCTATTTCTCGTTTACGCGCATTAACGATAAATTTACATAATCCACCTTTCAATGCTTGAAAGGCGAAAATAATAATGATCACTCTAACATCTTCTTAGTAGGATAGAACATATGAGCCAAACTACTAACACAACATTAACAGGACAATGTATCGCTGAGTTCCTTGGTACCGCACTACTGGTCTTCTTTGGCTTGGGTTGCGTTGCCGCTGCCCGTATTGCCGGCGCACAACTAGGCTTGTGGGAAATTAGTATTATTTGGGGTCTCGGCGTTGCTTTAGCTGTTTATCTTACCGCTGGTGTTTCCGGAGGTCACCTTAACCCAGCCGTGACCATTGCCTTGTGGCTATTTGCCCACTTTAGCGGCAAAAAAGTCATTCCTTTTATCATTGCTCAGATGATCGGTGGTTTTGTTGCTGCGGCTATCGTCTATACGATGTATTACAATATATTCCTTGATTACGAACAGATACACAATATCGTTCGTGGTACCCCTGAGAGTCTTTTTACCGCAGGTGTATTCTCCACTTATCCAATGGCATCACTTTCTATCTCTCAGGCATTCATGATAGAAACCATCATTGCCGCAGTTCTGCTATGTCTAATTATGGCGCTGACTGACGATGGTAACGGTATTCCTCGCGGTCCTCTGGCTCCATTACTGATTGGTATCCTGATTGCCGTTATCGGTGGTGCATTTGGTCCATTAACAGGTTTCGCTCTGAACCCAGCCCGTGACTTTAGCCCTAAATTAGTTGCTTATCTGGCTGGCTGGGGAGATATTGCCCTAACTGGTGGACGTGAAATCCCTTACTGCCTGGTTACTCTGACGGCTCCAATTATTGGCGGCATTATCGGAGCATTTGGCTACCGTAAACTTATTGGTCGCAATCTGCCAACTAGTATTGATAAAACTGAAAACCAGAATAAAAAGAAAGCGTAAAGTAGAGGATCCCAAAACAGGTTATTATCATGACAACACAGAATACGACTGAGGAAAAATATATCGTTGCCCTTGATCAGGGAACAACCAGCTCACGAGCTATCATTCTTGATCACAACGCTAATATTATCTCCATTTCACAAAGAGAATTTACCCAGATTTATCCGAAACCCGGCTGGGTCGAGCATGATCCGATGGAAATCTGGGCAACCCAAAGCTCAACGCTGGTAGAAGTATTAGCGAAAGCGGATATTAGCTCTGATCAGATTGCAGGCATCGGTATTACTAACCAGCGTGAAACAACCATTATCTGGGAAAAAGAAACTGGCAAACCTATCTATAATGCCATTGTGTGGCAATGTCGCCGTACTGCGGATGTCTGTACTAAACTGAAGCAGAAAGAGGGGCTGGAAGAGTATATTCGCCAGAATACAGGGTTAGTTGTGGACCCTTACTTCTCCGGTACCAAAGTAAAATGGATTTTGGATCATGTCGAAGGCGCACGTGAACGGGCTGAAAAAGGCGAACTACTATTCGGCACTGTGGACACTTGGTTAGTATGGAAAATGACTCAAGGCCGTGTTCACGTTACGGATTTCACGAATGCATCTCGTACAATGTTATTCAATATTCACAATCTGGATTGGGATCAGCGTATTCTTGATGAATTACAAATCCCACGCGCCCTACTGCCAACGGTTTGTTCATCTTCTGAGATATATGGTCAAACCAATATCGGCGGTAAAGGTGGCACCCGTATTCCTATCGCAGGGATCGCAGGTGACCAGCAGGCTGCACTGTATGGTCAGCTTTGTGTTCAGCCCGGTATGGCGAAAAACACCTATGGGACAGGCTGTTTCCTGCTAATGAACACAGGCAAAGATGCCGTGCGTTCCAACCATGGATTATTAACCACTATCGCTTGCGGCCCCCGCGGCGAAGTAAACTATGCACTTGAAGGTGCGGTTTTTATTGGTGGGGCCTCTATTCAATGGTTGCGTGATGAGCTAAAACTCATTGCAGATGCTGCTGATTCCGAATACTTCGCCACTAAAGTTAAAAATAGTAACGGCGTGTATGTCGTTCCAGCTTTTACCGGCCTTGGCGCCCCCTATTGGGATCCCTATGCCCGCGGTGCAATCTTCGGCCTGACCCGTGGTACAAACAGTAATCACATCATTCGTGCAACACTGGAATCAATCGCCTATCAAACCCGCGATGTCCTGGATGCAATGCAGGCTGATGCAGGGACCAGACTGCAAGCACTGCGTGTAGATGGTGGTGCAGTTGCCAACAATTTCTTGATGCAATTTCAGTCAGATATTCTTGGAACCCGTGTGGAACGTCCTGTTGTGCGTGAAAGTACGGCATTGGGAGCCGCCTTCCTCGCAGGATTGGCAGTTGGCTACTGGAAAGATCTGGATGAAGTGAAAAGCAAAGCTACTGTTGAAAAAGAATTTCGTCCGGGCATTGAAACTACTGAACGTAATTACAAATATAATGGCTGGAAAAAGGCTGTTGCTCGAGCGCAAGATTGGGAAGACAAAAGCTAATCTTCTTTAAATAAAAGGGTGGAATTTTCCACCCCTTGTCTTACTGTATGAACACATCATCAAACTACATGTTCTTGACGCTGCATCCTATGCGCCAGAGGTAACCAACAAAGCAGGATCAAAACTGACATCAAGAACATCAGCATACCCACACTGAATTGGCCATTTTGTGGCAACATTGCTGATAACCAGGTTGCTACGCCAGAACCAACATTTTGTAAACCGCCAACTAACGCCCCTGCTGCACCAGCCAGATAAGGAAACGGTTCCATTGCTCCCGTAGTTGCTAGTGGAAATAACATTCCGGCACCGAAGAAAAAAAGCGCTGCGGGAACCAATAACGTCCAGATATTCATGACACCGAACCATCCCGGCAACCACATCAGCACACCAGCCAGTAAACAACAAATCACGGAATACCACATCAGATTATAAAAAGATTTTCCTTCCCGTCCTGCGCACCACGCACCAAAAAAAGCCGCTGGAATTGGCAAAATAAATAAGATACTGACAGCAATACTGTTCAGCCCAAGCACGCCGCCCATCAGCACACCACTACTGGCTTCAAAGACCGCAATACCTGACAAACCACCAATTAACATTATCAAATAGAAAATGAATGGGCCGTTCGATAAAAGATGACGAAAAGAAGTGAACATTTTTCGTTTTTCAATTTGCTGTGGCCGGGTTTCTGGTAGTTTACGAAACACATAATAAACGACACCCACGCACAGAATCAGCAAAAACAGATAACAAGAACGCCAGCCAAAAAAATGCGCGATAACACCACCAATCATCGGCGCTAATAACGGACTCACTAAAATTCCCATATTTAGCAAACTGTTGGCGTAACGCAGCGCAGTACCCGTATACAAATCCCTTGGCATCGTTCTGGACATGACGCCAGCAACCCCCGTCCCTAGCCCCTGTAAGGTACTGGCAACAACTAACACATCCAGGCTGGGAGAAAATAAAGCACAAACAGTAGAGAACAGGAAAATCATCATGCCAGCCAGAATTACTGGACGACGGCCAATCTGATCTGAAAGAGGGCCATAAAAAAGCTGTGAAAGCCCGTAAGAAAACAGATATGCCGCCATCACACGTTGTACAGAACCAGTGGGCATATTAAAGTCTTTAGCAATATCTGCAATAACAGGCACATAGATAGTCTGTGTCATCTGCCCCACAGCAACCAATGCAATCAATATCAGCAACAAATAAAAGTTATCTAATTTTCTCATCGAATTCACAATAAGTTCATACAATTAGCAACAGGATTACCTCCGCGATTAAAAAACGGCTGTAATCTTTTACTCCATCAATGTGACTAACTTAACAAATTTTAGATTTTTTTCGAGATAGTACACAATTTTATTTTCATAAAAAATACCAGATAATTACACCAAAAATGTCAATAATTTTGTACATACTCAACCATACATCAGAAAAAAACCAGTCAATTTCCCTATGACACAGAATCGATAATGGTATTGGTATCCATAGATTAGAATAATGGCGTAAAAACACACTGTTCCGAGATTTCAGGATAGGAGATACGTGCTAATGGCCAACTGGGTTACAGGAAAAGTTACACAAGTTATTCACTGGACGGATACTTTGTTCAGTATCAAGGTGCATGCACCTGTTGAAGAGTTCACTGCCGGTCAGTTTGCGAAACTGGCTCTGGAAATAGATAATGAACGGGTTCAACGCGCCTATTCTTATGTTAATGCCCCGGCAGATAACAACCTTGAATTCTATTTAGTAACAGTTCCTGAAGGTAAACTCAGCCCACGGTTAGCTAAATTGCAACCCGGAGATGATTTATTAGTCACAGAGCAAGCCGCAGGATTTTTTATTCTTGATGAAATACCTGATTGCAAAACATTATGGATGCTTTCAACCGGGACAGCGATTGGCCCTTATCTGTCTATCCTCCAACAAGGGAACTATCTGGATAGATTCGAGAACATAGTATTAGTACATGCGGTCAGACTCACCCAAGATTTGAGCTATCTGCCCCTAATGCAGCAACTGGTCCCGCGTTTCAATGGCAAGTTACGGGTCCAGACTATCGTCAGCCGCGAGCAAAACCCCACCTCATTGACTGGCCGTATCCCTGCATTGATCGAAAATGGCGAACTTGAAGCGGCTGTCGGGCTTCCTATGAACAGCGACAACAGCCATATTATGTTATGCGGTAATCCTCAAATGGTGAAAGACACCCAAAACCTGCTGAAAGAACAACGTGGAATGACAAAACACCTGCGCCGCAAATCTGGACATATCACCAGCGAACAATACTGGTGATTTTAGTCAGCTTTGGCAGAAACAAAATCAACTTTTTCTGCCACTTTGCCAAATCGGTTTGGTCCATCGGTACCACGAAATACACCACAATCAAGTACCATCATAACGATTATCAATGTGGGGATAAAACGTCCAATCCCCCATTGCCAGAATGGTTCCATACCACCCCAATCAACAGCAATCAACAACCATGCCAACAACAAAAGCAGCGACCAACCTCCCCGCTTGTTTCGGTCATGCAAACGCTTAGCCATTATTGCTGCTGCTGGATACATTACCAAACCAACGGCAAAAACCGCATAATGCATGGGCAAATAACCCATTCCCTGAATAGTAAAAATAACCAACATCAGTGCCAGACAAACACCGATGCCAATCCAGAATTCACGCCGCCCAATTCGCCCTTTGAATGAAAAACCCCATTGTTGTAATGTCATCTATTCTTTTCCAATCGTGTATTCTGTTTTCCAGCGCAGTTTAACCTAAGCGAGCGGCAACATGAAAATCGGCGTCAATAAATTTCTGACCATGATATTAATAGCAATCAACACCAATCTGCCGTTGATAGCCAATGCTGATAAATCAACAACAACCCCGGCGATTTATCTTCTACCGAATGCACCATCCTTTGATGAAACCATCCCGTTGTTTCGTGAAAAATATAATCGTCGCAATCCAGCATTACTACTACATGAGTATCGCGTAATCACCGGCAAAGACATACCTCTTCCACTGACACGGGCAGCCAGCAAAATCAATGAAAAACTTTACTCTTCCGCCGTTCTGGAACGGGGAAATGAGAAAATCAAAAGCCTGCAACTTACGTTGTTACCATCGGAAGATGAAATAGAAACCCAAAAAAATCAAATTTTGATAGAGCAATATATGATAGCTCTGATGCGCCACTTTAACCCGACCCTCTCACCAGAGCAAGGCAAAGAGAATATTGATAATTTATTGAAAAACAGCAAAAAATTGCCATTTTACAGTCAAAATATCGGAGCAATTCGCTATATTGTGATAAATAGTAGCGAAAAGGTACTTACTTTCTCGATTGAACCGATTAAGCTGTCACTATCTGAAGCGAGCAACTAATCAAGATTAGTGATAAAAAACAAAGCTATTGTTTGTAATGATCACTATACTGTGGACTCTGACTACCGAATCTATTCCAAGAATGAATTTCATTCAATTCACTACTTAAACATTCTCTGGTTGGAGGAAAAAACATGCGGCATCCACTCGTTATGGGCAACTGGAAATTAAACGGCAGTACCCACATGGTTAACAAACTTATCACTGACCTGCGTAAAGAATTGAACAATGTCGCTGGCTGTGAAGTCGCTATTGCGCCACCAGCACTTTATCTTTCTCAAGCTAAACAAGCACTGGCAGGCAGTCACATCAGTCTGGGCGCACAAGACGTCGACGTAAACTTGTCTGGCGCATTTACGGGTGAAACTTCTGCCGAAATGCTGAAAGACATTGGCGCAGAATACATTATCATCGGCCATTCCGAACGCCGTACTTACCACAAAGAAAGCGACGAATTCATTGCGAAAAAATTTGCTGTTCTTAAACAACAAGGTCTGATCCCGGTTCTGTGCATCGGAGAAACGGAGCAGGAAAACGAAACCGGTCAGACTGAAGCTGTATGTGCAAGGCAAATTGATGCTGTGTTGAACTTACTGGGAGTAGAAGCATTCCAGGATGCAGTAATCGCTTACGAACCTGTCTGGGCGATTGGTACCGGTAAATCAGCAACACCAGCACAAGCTCAAGCTGTACACAAATTTATTCGTGATCATATTGCGAAGAAAGACGCGGCAATCGCAGAACAAGTCATTATCCAGTACGGTGGCTCTGTGAATGCAAATAACGCGGCTGAACTATTCGCTCAGCCAGACATTGATGGTGCTCTGGTTGGTGGAGCTTCCCTGAAAGCTGACGCTTTCGCTGTTATCGTAAAAGCTGCGGCAACAGCGAAAAAAGTATAATTCATAGTTTTATCAATATGACCATATAGTCATCATTGGCCGCCGTAGTTATACGGCGGCTATTTATTTCTGGCGCTGAATAATCTCATCAAACACACCTCCGGTCGCGAAATGTACCTTCTGGGCTTTTCCCCAACCACCGAATACTTCGTCGACAGTAAATAACTCCAATTTAGGGAAAACAGCCCTGTATTTATCGGCAATCACTTTATCGCGTGGACGATAATAATTTTTAGCGACTATCTCTTGCCCAGCCGGAGAATACAGGTATTGCAGATATTCCATTGCCAGCTCACGGCTACCGCGTTTATCAACCACTTTATCAACAATAGAAACCGTTGGTTCAGCAAGGATTGAAGAGCTTGGTGTCACAATTTCGAATTTGTCTTTATCAAGCTCATTGATAGCCAATAACGCCTCATTCTCCCAGGCAATTAATACATCACCAATACCACGTTCGACAAAAGTATTAGTCGCCCCCCTTGCACCTGAATCCAACACTTCAACATTTTGGTAAAGCGCTTTCACAAACGCTTTTGCTTTATTCTGGTCCTGATTGTTATGAGCCAATCCATAACCCCATGCAGCCAGATAATTCCAGCGTGCTCCACCAGATGTCTTTGGATTAGGTGTCACAACAGATACACCTGTACGAGTTAAATCTGACCAGTCTTTAATCTGTTTTGGATTACCTTTACGTACCAGAAAAACAATAGTTGAAGTATAAGGTGCTGAGTTATCTGGCAAACGCTTAATCCACTCTTTATCTATCCGACCATGCTGTGCAATCGCATCTACATCATAGGCCAGGGCTAGTGTCACAACATCCGCATCAAGACCATTAATAACAGAAGTTGCCTGCTTACCGGAACCACCATGAGATTGCCGGATTACCACCTTATCCCCAGTCTTCTGCTGCCAGTAATGACTAAATTCCTGATTATATTGTTGATATAACTCTCTGGTTGGATCATAGGAAACATTAAGAAGCTGCAAATCCTTTGCCCACAGGCTGCTACTAGTAATAAACAGTAACGCCAATCCCACATGCCATCTGCCTTTCATCTGGATTTCTCCCAAGCTATTTTAACTGTTATGAAATTCAAGGCTGACAGAAAGTGTTATCTCTCAGAAATAATTAAAAACATTCACTTATACACAAGAGGAATATGCTGAGGAAAAACTACAGCCCCAGAGAGGCTGTAGCAGATGCAAATTTTCCTGCATTTACAGATAACAGGAAGTGATTAATACAACTTTTTCGCGGTTTCTAGCCAATCCTGTTTAAACACTCTCTTCATATTCTGCACTGCATCAATGATGTCATGATGAACAAGTTTCTCGTTCTGGATACCAACACAGCGACCACCATAACCTTCCAACAGCAATTGAATAGAATATGCTCCCATGCGAGAAGCCAGAATACGGTCATAAGCAACTGGGGAACCACCTCGCTGAATATGGCCTAAAACGGTTGCACGAGTTTCATGGTGAGTCTCTTTTTCAATATGCCTTGCAAGCTCATATACATCGCAAACGTGTTCAGTAATCGCAACGATAGCATGGCGTTTACCTTTATCGATACCAGCTTTAATTTCAGCAACCAGTTCATCACGGCTAAATGAGACTTCGGGCAACACGATAAACTCACACCCCCCTGCAATCGCTGCTGACAAAGTCAAATCACCACAATAACGCCCCATAACTTCAACAATGGAAATACGTTTGTGAGAAGTCGATGTATCACGCAGACGGTCAATAGCTTCGACAACCGTCTCCAGCGCTGTGAAATAGCCGATAGTATAGTCTGTACCCGCCACGTCATTATCAATAGTGCCCGGCAGGCCGATACAGGGGAACCCCGCTTCCGTCAGCTTCTTAGCCCCCAGATAAGAACCATCACCACCAATGACAACCAGCGCATCAAGACCATTCTTTCTCATATTCTCAATAGCAATGGTCCGTACCTTCTCATCTCTAAACTCAGGAAAACGCGCTGAGCCGAGAAAAGTACCACCACGGTTAATCATATCGGATACGCTGAAACGATCGAGTTTCTTCATGCGGTTTTCATACAAGCCAAGATAACCGTCATAAATCCCGAAAACCTCTAACCCTTCGGTTAATCCTGCACGAACCACACCACGAATAGCAGCATTCATACCTGGCGCATCACCGCCACTCGTTAAGACACCGATTCTTTTGATCTCATTAACCATGATGACCTCTGACTTGTAGATGTAATATTTGCAAACCCGCTGATGGCCGACTTCGTATGCTATCACTTTGCTTAAAACAGAAATCTGCCTTTTTAACCTGTTATTGCTTTCAACCTGTTACTACCATCGTATTGAAACAACCATGCTGAATTGATTCAACCCTTCATATAATACGGTAAAAAACCAAGTCTGCATTAACAATGAACCCTTTTTGAGATCTATTTGATAAAAAGTAATTTAATTATGCTCTTAGCTCTTACGGCTCATCAGTCAACCGCTAGGAAACCCATCCTTAATATCCCCATCCATAACAAGAGAACCTATGCCAGACATCAATCTATGCCACTATTTAATCAATATCGGACCATCCAAAAGCACCATTCAATCATCCTTCATTTACTCTTTTAACATTTTTCCAGCATGCTCCTTACCAACAGATGACCATAGGTCACAACACAGCGGAAACCAGCACTAATGGTAAACACACTACAGTGCTAACATTTATAACCCTCATTCATTACACTAATAACCTGTTATCTTTCAAGTTGCCTCTTTGTTGGCTGCTCTCACTCACCCCGGTCACATCGTTATCTATGCTCCCGGGGATTCGCTCCCTTGCCGTCTCGATCCATCTTGAAATCTATTGGGTATATCTTTCCATTACGTATAAAAATAACGTGTCAGATGGAAAAATACTGGGGCAGAAAAACATAAAGAATCGATTCGGTCTAACATGCCTCCATGACCTTCAATCATTTCACCAAAATCTTTAATGCCACTATCGCGCTTTATTGCTGACATACACAAGCCACCGATAAAACCCATCAGCGTAATCGCTAACGACATCCAGCCTGCCTCCCACGGAGAAAATGGCGTTACCCAATAAAGCGACATGCCTAATAAAACTGAAGCCAAAATACCACCGACGAAGCCCTCAACTGTCTTATTAGGACTCAATTTAGGTACAATAGGATGTTTGCCAAATAATTTACCGAACACGTACTGAAAAACATCCGACATCTGTACCACAATCATCAAAAACAGGAGTAATTCGACATTTTCCCCTTCATAGCCAGGAATTTTCAACATTAATAAAGCAGGTGCATGACTGATACAAAATACAGCAACTAACATTCCCCACTGTATTTTAGCTGTCCGTTCCAGAAAATTCGTTGTATCTCCAGCCAATGCAATACGGGCCGGTAAAAACAAGAAAACATAAACAGGAATGAAAATAGAAAACACACCATACCACTCAATACCAACGGCAATGTATTGCAATGGCATGAAGATAAAGAAACACCAGAACATCGCCTCATGGTCACTTCGTCGTGTTGGTGTCAGAGTAAAAAATTCCCGTAAAGCGAAAAATGACATACTTGCAAATAATAGAATGGAGCCGATTGGGCCAATCATCACTGATAACAAACAAATAACACACATCCCCCACCAACCTCGGATGCGAGCATTCAGATTATCGATTGTCGCATTACTGTTATCCTTTGAATATTTCGAGGACAATACTGCCCCAACAATACTGGCAATAATTAACGGCACGAACATGCCCCCCAGCAACAGGAGTAATTTATTATTAAGCACAGTCATAATATTAACGCCTCCAATGCCAGACGAGCTCTCTGGAGAAAATCGGCTTTTTCCTCTTTTTCCCTCAATTTTGCCAACGGCTGGCCAAATGTTGCTGAACAAATAACAGGAACAACAAGCGCCGATCCTTTTGGTAAAACCCTGTTTAAATTTTCCAGATAAACAGGAATTAGCTCAACATCAGGATATTTCTTCGCTAAATAATACAGACCACCTTTAAATTTATTGATTTGCTCCCCACTTCCTCGTGTCCCTTCAGGAAATAAGATTAAAGACTCTCCTCGTTTTAATACTTCCTCCATGGGAGTAAGAGTATTTTCTTTTAAACCATCCTCCCCTTTACGATCAATCAGGACAGACCGAAAAACTTTATTTATAAAATATCTGCGCAGACGAGTTTTACTCCAATAATCACGAGCAGCGACCGGATGCACCCGATAACGTAATACTCGAGGAAACCCAGCCCAAATAACTAATCCATCCAAGTGGCTAGTATGATTGGCATAATAAATCCGAGAAGCCACTGATGGCTGACAGCCAATCCAACGAATTCTCACACCTGTTAATAAACGGCAAAGTCCAGACAAAAAAGAACCCATTCCTTTACTGACCAGTGTTACTTCTTGGGATTTATTCATTACAAGTATCCTTCTCTTGCAATTCATTCAATATGACTCTGGTTCTCCGAATACATGTCCAGAGACAACCCAATGTGATCACGATTAATAGTACAAGTAAAAAATACTGGCCCCATAACTGAGGTAAAAAAGCCGCAACAATTGAACCGACAGTAATTAACGCCATCCTATGCTGCTTCGCCATCGGGCCAAGGAAACGCTGAGGTAAACCGCAAGTACCACCTAATAATCGAATATAAGCTGTCAAAACAGCCAATAACGCAGCAATACAACCAAGAGAAATCGCAAATGGAAAAAGAGTTAAACCATAACCTAAACCAATTAAAATAAAAGAATCAGCGATACGATCTGGAAGATCATTAAAAACAGTGCCGACAGAAGTCCTTAGTCCCCCCTCAATAGCAACCATTCCATCCAATAAATTACACACTAATCTGGCTTGAATAAATAAAGCTCCAATAATCAATAACACTGAAGTTAGCCAGAAAGATCGGCTCCAAAAACAAGTCGCGAAACACAATCCAGCTAATGCAGCAAAAACAACGCTAGCAACAGATATGCCATTTGGTGTCACCCCACGATATTGCAGCCATTTAGCCGCTTTTCCAGCCCATATTGCATTGCGCGTTTTAATCGGACGCCGATCTTTTATCTCGTTACCAGACATAAGTATTTCCCTTCCTGAGAACCATGAATAATTAAATCTACTTAAGTTAAATGAAATAAGATAAACAGGATTGTTCAGAATAACAACAACAAACCGCCAAATCAGTGGGAGAAAAGACAAAGGAATTATTTGACGTTGATTACGAAAGCTTTCGTACAAAGCTAAAGTCAATAAAACCTGATTTACCAGAAGGACAAGCAACGCACGTTCTACGCCACACATTCGCAAGTCATTTTGTGATGAAAGGTGGAAACATTGTTGCACTACAACAAATACTCGGTCATGCCAATATACAACAAACTATGGCGTATGCTCATCTGGCCCCCGACTATTTGCAATTTGCAATCACGTTAAATCCACTAAATGGAGGCATAGAAATTTAGCAATAACAAACAACCGTAGCACTCAAAAGTGTCCACACTAGTGTCCACACTTAAAAATTTCCACGCTACTTACAGTTGCTTACAAAAATTTTATCTGGTTGATTTTAAAGTAAATTAATCTTAGCCAGATAAAAAAATCCCGCCATAAGAGGGTGTCGCAAAAGGCGTGTATTATCCGTTAAGATCTGCGTACTTCTTTTAAGCGCAGATCTTTTATGACCTTATTCATTCGAAAACGGGAACCTTCCCTTCATACCGGACGTCAGTTTGTCAAAGCTCAACACTTACCTGTATTGGATGGCTCCCTTTCCCTTTCTGATTATCTCAGGCAAATGGGGGAGCGTAGCGCATTTATTGTTACTAACATTCTTGATGAGCAAGATTGGGGCCCCTTTGAACGCCATTATGCTTCGACAGGGAGAGCCCCTTATTCTCCACGCTCCATGATAGGGATCCTGCTTTATGGGATCATGAAAGGACACTGCTCGCTCAGAGAACTTGAACGACTTGCGCGTTTAGATTTAGGCTGTATTTTTGTCAGTCAGGGAATTACGCCCGATCATGCCAGTCTTGGGCGTTTTATTTATTAGCACCAATCCGTCCTGACGGGCTCGTTTTTTAAGGCACTGACCTTATCCATTTTGCACCGTAGTCATTCGGACGGCTCGTGCCTGGCCGGTGACGGGACAGTGATAGAGGCGGCTTGTTCTCATTACCACCTTTTAACTCAGGAAGCGATTTCACGTGAAAAAAATACTCTCACGGCCACCCCTGCCACAGCGCAGACAGAAAAACGTATAAAGCAATTGGAACAGGGAGCCGGCGTATTACGGTGCCGACAAGAAAATTGCGAAAAAAAAGGAAGGATGCCAGCCAACTGCGTATCAATCCAACAGAACCCAAAGCCGTCGTCCAGAAACTTAAGCGGGGAAGGGGATTTTCAACTTCCTATAAACCGTCTGTTTTAGTCAACAACAGACGTCTTATCGTCGCTCACACAGTCGATCCCTCCAGTGAAACCCAAGTGATGGCCGCGTTATTGGCGCAGAATCTCACTATCTCGGGCGGTCACCCGGAAAAATTGATATTGGATGCCGGTTATTTCCATGACGATGTGATTGCTGAGGCGAAGAAACATCAGATCTTGCTGTTTTGTGCAGAAAATTCAGACCGACAGCGTGCACGAAAAATCTATCCTAAATCATTATTTACTTATGATGCTGAGCAAGATTGCTATATTTGTCCTGCGCATCACCAATTGTCCCTGCAAAGTACAGTGAAAGCCACTGAAAAAACGCGGCCCTATCGGGTTTATAGCGCTGACAATTGTGCCGGATGCCCGCAGAAAGCGGGCTGCACAAAGGCTAAAGGAGGAAGAAAAATAAAACGTTATCCGGAAGATGAAGGGAGGGAGGCGCTTCGTTTGCATATGGCCCGACCCGAGTCAAAACAGATATTGAGTCAACGGAAGAGCCTGGTAGAACCGGTATTTTCGGCATTACGGGGAATTCAGAGACTGGAACGCTTTCGGCGTAAGGGATTGTCAGCGGTAAAGTTGGAATTTACCCTGCATGCGATGGCCTATAACTTATCAAGAGCGGTGGCTCTGATATTAGGGATTATTTTTAGCCTGTTATCCATACAAATAACAGGCTGCCCAAAGTCAGTGATTGAATTTAACTTGATGCTTGAAAAAGTGACCTCAACCCTTTTGCGACACCCTCTTAAAAACGAACAGAAAACGCAATCCGGCGGTGAAAACCACGGCCAGCCCATCGATTGAGGCATTCACCTTTGGCGATCCGATCCCCGTTCTTGACCGGCGCGAGGTGTTTGATTATCTGGAGTGTGTACTGGTCGATAACTGGTATGAACCCCCAATCAGTTTTAACGGGCTGGCGCTGTCGTTTCGCTCGGCGCCGCACCACAGCAGCGCGGTTTATGTCAAACGCAACATCCTGACCAGTACCTTTATCCCACACCGGCTACTTAGCCGACAGGCATTCGACTCATGGGCGCTGGACTTTATGCTGTTTGGCAATGCCTATCTTGAACAACGCAAGAATCGCCTTGGTCAGCCTTTGAAGCTGCATCATTGCCCGGCCAAGTTCACCCGGCGCGGTGAAGA
>NZ_JONO01000041.1 GCF_000711895.1 Photorhabdus australis DSM 17609 | reverse complement strand
ACATTATTCTGTAATTAGAAAATCATCTTCTCTTTATTTAAAGAAAAATAAAATGGGTAATCAATGGGGGAGTTTTATTTAAATGGGGGAAATAATAAAATAATGGTATTTTTTAACTTTAACTATTTACAGATAGAGTCCATGAAAGGATAATTATTTTATGTCACCACTCAGGAAAATCTAAAATATGATTCAACAGGATTGGCATCCAGCCGATATTATTGCCGGACTGAAAAAGAAAGGAATAACATTAGCCGCTTTATCAAGGAGCGCCGGACTGGCTTCATCCACACTGGCAAATGCACTGACACGTCACTGGCCTAAAGGAGAAAGAATTATTTCTAATGCATTGGGAGTTCCTCCTGAAATTATCTGGCCTTCCCGTTATGAAAATAACGGGACTAAAACATTCATATCATAAAAATGCTATGGCTCAGAAAATATCATTAAATAAAGACACTCATCGCCCACTATTTAAGGTGGGCCTTTTATATAACTATTTGCTGTTTTTATTTGAAAAAGTGTAAGGAGCAATAAATTCCTTTTTATATTGTTCCAAATAATCCATCCATCATAGGAATTTTCTATCTCTATCTGTGCAAATAATAATTAAGCTCTTTTACCAAATGTACTATAAATTACATTTTCACTGTATTCTAAACTATCCATATAGTCGGCATACCATTGAAGCATTTCACGACGCCCATCTAAGTATTGAGCATGATTATACGTACCCCTGATACTATTTTTATCAACGTGAGCTAACTGCGTTTCAATCCAAGCGCTGTTATAACCTTGTTCATGCAGAATCGTACTCATGGTATGCCGAAAACCGTGGCCTGTTGCTCTGCCGCCATAGCCGATACGTTTAATAACTTGATTAATAGCTGCTTCACTCATTGGTTTACTGGAGTCATTACGCCCATGAAAAATAAACTCAAAACGCCCAGTGATAGTTTCCAATGTCTTAAACAGAGATAGAACCTGCTCAGACAGTGGAACGATATGCGGGCGGCGCATCTTCATACGTTCTAGTGGAATTTCCCATATCTTTCTATCTAAATCTAGTTCATCCCACTTTGCAGCTCTGAGTTCTATAGTCCGAACACCGGTTAACAATAATAGTTTTGTTGCTATTTGAGTAATGATACTTCCCCTGTATTGAGATAATGTTTGCAGGAAAAAAGGTAATTCATCGGCTAAAAGATGTGGAAAGTGTTTAACTTTCGGTGATGCTAACGCTCCAGATAACTCAGCAGCAGGATTATATTCAGCCCTACCAGTTACAATCGCATATTTAAATACCTGACTACAAGCTTGACGAATCTTCTTAAGCTTGTCCAGAACGCCACGCTGTTCCATTTTGCGAAGAGTTTCCAACATATCCAGAGGCTTAATATCCGTTATTATTCTTTTGCCAATATAGGGAAATATGTCTTTATTAAAGGATTCAAGCAAGTCATCAGCATAGCCAACAGACCAATTCGGCAATTTATAGGAATGCCATTCTTTAGCTATAGCCTCAAAAGTATTAGTTGCTTGCCTAATTATCTCCTCTTGTTCTGTCTTCTTCACTTCAGCGGGGTCAACGCCATTAGCCAAGTGTTGCTTAGCTTCATCTCTTTTGACTCTGGCATTAGCTAAAGACAAATTAGGGTATACCCCTAATGCAAGCAACTTCTCTTTACCTGCAATCCGATATTTTAGGCGCCAATAACGCGCTCCGTTCTTCTTCACCAATAAATACAAACCACCACCATCAGCTAATTTATAATCGGTAGCTTTGGCCTTTGCTGACTCTATCTGTCTGGCATTTAATTTCATATGGGGGTATCACTTTTCATTGAACCTGAACATACCCCCAAATGTACCCCCATTATAGGATGGATTTCAACAAACTATAGTGGACGTAGAAAGAATAGGAACTGTAGAAATGCCTTGTATTTACTGGGTTTAATGGACTTCAATAGACGTTGACGGAAGTGATGATGGCACGCCCTACAGGATTCGAACCTGTGACCTACGGCTTAGAAGGCCGTTGCTCTATCCAGCTGAGCTAAGGGCGCATCTTGAAAGATGAGCTGCATCAGTAATGCTCCGATGCGGGGTGAGATTATACGGGGACAAGCCCTTGAGTCAATGGCTTTTCTTCTCATAAATCTCCATCTGGCTATTTTCTGATTATCAATAAAACTGACAGCACGCTTATGTTCTGACAAAATAGGCGATATCCCAATGTTTGATTTATGGATTTATGAGTACATGCCAGCAAAAATTATTGACGGGAAAACGATTGCGCAGACAATCAGAAGAGAAGTAGCAGAACGTGTTCAACAACGTGTCTCAGCGGGAAAACGTGCTCCCGGTCTCGCCGTTGTTTTGGTCGGAGAAAACCCCGCTTCTCAGATTTATGTCGCCAGTAAACGTCGTGCCTGCGAAGAAGTCGGGTTTGTTTCCCGTTCCTATGATCTGCCAAATACTACCAGCGAAGCAGAATTGTTAAACCTTATCGATCAGCTTAATGATGATTCAAACATTGATGGGATTCTGGTTCAGCTTCCTTTGCCTGCCGGGATCGATAATGTCAAAGTTCTGGAGCGTATCCAACCTGATAAAGATGTCGATGGTTTCCATCCTTATAATATTGGCCGTCTGTGTCAACGCGCGCCAAAATTACGCCCCTGTACTCCACGCGGCATTGCAACTTTGCTTGAGCGTTGTGGAATCAACACGTATGGCCTGAATGCCGTCATTATCGGTGCTTCAAATATTGTTGGTCGCCCAATGAGTCTGGAACTGTTACTCGCTGGATGTACCACAACAGTTACTCATCGTTTTACCAAAGACTTACGCCACCATGTGGAACATGCAGATCTGCTAATTGTAGCTGTCGGTAAACCAAACTTTATCCCTGGTGAGTGGATTAAACCAGGCGCTATTGTTATTGACGTCGGCATTAATCGCCTGGAAGACGGTAAAGTCATTGGTGATGTTGATTTCGAAACCGCTTCAGAACGAGCAAGCTGGATCTCTCCTGTTCCGGGAGGAGTTGGTCCTATGACAGTGGCTACGCTTATCCAGAATACCTTGCAAGCTTGCGAGGAATATCATGATGTGGAAAAAACTGAAGGTTGTTAATGGAAATTTTTTATTTGGAAGGTCATCCCCATGTGGAACTGTGCGATCTGCTGAAGTTCCAAGGATGGAGTGAAAGTGGCGCTACAGCCAAGGCAGTTATTGCTGAAGGTCTGATTGAAGTCAACGGTCAAACAGAAACACGTAAGCGCTGTAAAATTACCGCCGGACAAGTTGTCACCTTCAATGGTGATTCCGTTTGCATCAAAGAGTAATTAAAGTAGGCTCCCCAAAAGGGAGCCTTAATTACCAAGGCAGCTGTACTCTATCGAACTTATTTACGACGCCAACTAGTCCCTTGCGGACCATCTTCCAGTTCAATGCCCATCTCATTTAACTGATCACGAGCAGAATCTGCCAGCGCCCAATCTTTGTTTTTGCGGGCATCATTACGTTGCTTAATCAATGCTTCAATTCTAGCAATGTCTTCATCATCAACCTGAACACCATTATGCAAAAATTGCTCCGGCTCTTGTTCCAACAGACCTAAAATACCAGCCAGTTTACGTAACACTGCCGCCAGACCATTCGCAGCTGACAAATCTTCTGATTTCAGGCGGTTAATTTCACGTGCCATATCAAACAAAACGGAATACGCCTCTGGGGTATTGAAATCATCATTCATTGCTTCAATAAAACGCGCTTCAAATACTGCTCCACCTACTGGCGATACAGAAGCATCCGTACCACGCAGAGCCGTATAAAAACGCTCAAGCGCAGTACGTGCCTGTTTCAGATTCTCTTCGGTATAGTTAAGCTGACTACGATAATGACCTGACAGCAGGAAATAACGTACCGTTTCCGCATCGTAATATTTCAGTACATCACGGATGGTAAAGAAGTTGTTCAGTGATTTAGACATCTTCTCTTTATCCACCATGACCATTCCCGAATGCATCCAATAATTCACATACGGACCATCATGAGCACAGGTAGACTGAGCAATTTCATTTTCATGATGTGGAAACATCAGATCAGCACCACCACCATGAATATCAAAATGATTGCCCAGCTGTTTACCATTCATTGCAGAGCATTCAATGTGCCAACCCGGACGCCCTTTTCCCCACGGCGATTCCCAGCTTGGTTCACTTGGCTTAGACATTTTCCACAATACGAAATCCATTGGATTACGCTTAACATCAGTCACTTCTACTCGTGCTCCTGCCTGTAACTGACTGAGATCTTGACGGGAAAGCGCTCCGTAATCCGAATCACTTTCAACGGAGAACATCACATCACCATTATCTGCGACATAAGCATGACCACGTTTTATCAACGATTCGGTCAGTTCAATAATTTCCGGTATATGACGAGTCGCACGTGGTTCTAGATCAGGGCGCAAAATATTCAGCGCATCAAAATCCTTATACATTTCTGCCAACATACGGCTGGTCAAATCATCACAACTTTCATGATTTTCTGCGGCACGTTTGATTATCTTGTCATCAACATCAGTCACATTCCGCACATATGTCAAATCATATCCCAGATAGCGCAGGTAACGAGCAATTACATCAAAGGCAACAAATGTTCTGCCATGACCAATATGGCATAGGTCATAAATCGTGATACCACACACGTACATCCCTACTATCCCTGGATGAATTGGCTTAAATTCTTCTTTTTGACGACTGAGGGTATTGAAAATTTTTAGCATCGGGATTTTCCGTAAATTCACTGTACGCGTGATTAAAAATAACGAATTGATAACTCTGGATTTATGTCCCTATCTCATAAATAAATTTTCGATACAGCATAATCCAATAAGATATTGAAACCCGATATTAAGCACTTTGCAAGGTTGACGATCAACATAGCTTACTGAAATTAATAGGTACTGACTCATTATGGCAGATGTGATATAAAAGCCACCTGGTCCGAATGCCCTGAATCGGGTTAATCAAAATTATTATTAGGATTTCCATTATGGTGACTTTCCATACCAACTTTGGCGATATTGTGATTAATACTTTCGCCGATAAAGCTCCTGTAACTGTCGAGAATTTCTTAAACTACTGTCGCAATAGTTTCTACGATAACACCATCTTCCACCGCGTTATTAACGGCTTCATGATCCAAGGTGGCGGGTTTGAACCCGGTATGAAACAAAAACCGACTGATGCAGCCATCAAAAATGAAGCTAACAATGGCCTGAAAAACAATCGTGGTACTCTGGCTATGGCCCGCACCAACGATCCACACTCAGCAACTGCACAATTCTTCATTAATGTTGTTGATAATGATTTCTTGAACTTCCGCTCTGAGCGCTCTGATGGTTGGGGTTACTGTGTATTTGCTGAGGTTATCGAAGGTATGGACGTTGTTGATAAAATCAAAGGCGTTTCTACTGGCCGAAGCGGTATGCACCAAGACGTACCATGCGAAGATGTTATCATTGAAAGAGTGACCGTCAGCGAGTAATTTACTGCGTATGTGTACACTTTTTATCGCGGATTTACATCTAAGCGAGCACGAACCGGCAATTACTGCCGGTTTTCTGCGTTTTCTGCGTGAGGATGCTATTCAAGCAGATAGCCTTTATATCCTCGGTGATCTATTCGATTATTGGATTGGCGATGATGATAACAACCCTCTCCACCGTGAAATCGCCAGTGCATTAAAAACACTGCATCAACAAGGTGTTGCCTGTCATTTTATTCATGGCAATCGTGATTTTCTAATCGGTTCCCGCTTTGCTAAAGAAAGTGGAATAATCTTGCTACCACAGGAAAAAGTCCTGGAACTGTATGGTAAGCGGGTGCTAATCCTGCACGGAGATACCTTATGTACTGATGACGAAGGTTATCAACAATACCGTAAGCGGGTTCATACCCCGTGGATTCAGCGGCTGTTTTTACTATTACCCCTGTTTATCCGTCAGAAAATTGCCGTAAAAATGCGAGCAAATAGTCAATCTGTCAACAGCCGAAAATCAGAAGCCATTATGGATGTCAATCAACAAGCTGTTATTGATGCTTTTGAGCGGTATCAAGCTGACTGGATGATCCATGGACATACTCATCGTCCTGCGGTACATGAAGTTGCTCTACATAATAAAATGTATCACCGCGGTGTGCTTGGTGCATGGCACCATCAAGGATCAATGTTCAAAATAACGGACAAATCAACCGATCTTATCTTTTTCCCATTCTGAATCACCCTTACCAGGTATCAAAATGTAAAGTATAAAGTAACGCAATCGTTTTCCTTAGCTTGTGAGCATGATATGATCCGCGACCTTAAAGCGCTATATTCGTTCTGGTGGACGTTAAAATACAGGAGCATTTGATTTATGACTGCCCGGCCTGATTCAGCAGGAACAACTCAACACAACGCTAAAATCGCCATTATTATGGGGTCTAAAAGCGATTGGGTAACCATGCAGCACGCAGCTGATATTCTCACTTCTCTTGATGTACCTTTCCATGTTGAAATTGTTTCTGCCCACCGCACACCAGATAAATTATTCAGTTTTGCCGAACAAGCGGAACAAAAGGGCTTAGATGTCATTATCGCTGGCGCAGGCGGTGCTGCCCATCTGCCCGGCATGCTGGCCGCCAAAACTCTGGTGCCTGTTCTGGGCGTACCCGTACAAAGTGCCGCACTTAATGGCGTAGACAGCCTCTACTCTATCGTACAGATGCCAAAAGGTATTCCTGTCGGCACACTTGCGATTGGGAAAGCAGGCGCAGCAAACGCAGCGCTGTTGGCAGCACAGATTTTGGCTCGTCATGATAAAGATTTGCTGAAGCGCCTTATTTATTGGCGTGAAACACAAACTCAGGATGTACTCGATAATCCCGATCCACGGGAGGAAGTATGAAGCCAGTTTGTGTATTAGGTAATGGTCAGCTTGGGCGGATGTTACGTCAGGCCGGTGAGCCTTTAGGTATCTCGGTTTACCCTGTTGGTCTGGATGCAGAACCCGAAGCCGTTCCTTACCAGAACAGTGTGATTACTGCTGAAATCGAACGCTGGCCGGAAACTGCCCTTACCCAAGAACTCGCTCGCCATAAGGCTTTCGCTAATCGGGATATTTTCCCTCGTTTGGCTGATCGTCTGCCACAAAAGCAATTAATAGATAGCCTTGGGCTTGCAACTGCTCCGTGGCAATTACTGTCTGATACCAACCAATGGCCGCAATTATTCTCTGAACTCGGTAATCTCGTTATCGTTAAGCGCCGTATCGGTGGTTACGATGGCCGTGGACAATGGCGCATTTGTCCCGGGGATGAAACAGAGTTACCCGATGATATTTATGGTGAATGTATTGCTGAACAAGCAATTCCTTTCTCTGGCGAAGTTTCTCTGGTAGGTGCCCGCAATGGAAGTGGCGATTGTGTGTTCTATCCATTGACTCACAATTTGCACCAGGATGGTATTCTGCGTACCAGTATTGCTTTTCCTTCGGAAAATCGCCACCTACAGCAGCAAGCCGAAAGCATGTTGTCGGCCATTATGCATGAGCTGAAATATGTCGGCGTGATGGCAATGGAATGTTTTATTGTCGGTGATAATTTACTGATTAATGAACTGGCGCCGCGGGTTCATAACAGTGGTCACTGGACACAAAATGGCGCGTCCATCAACCAGTTTGAATTACATCTCCGCGCTATTCTGGATTTACCCATGCCTCAGCCAGAAGTTACCGCGCCATCAGTCATGGTTAATTTGATTGGTACAGACATCAATACACAATGGCTCAACTTACCATTGGTACATTTACATTGGTATGAGAAAGAAGTTCGCCCGGCACGTAAGGTTGGTCATCTTAATCTTTCTCACACAGATAAAAACGAGTTAAAAAATACACTGCAGAAACTTATTCCAATGCTGCCGCCTGAATACCTGAGTGGCCTTGAATGGGTGCAGGAAAAATTAACTTAGTTAACCTCAGCTTTGTACAAGCGAAGCTGAAGTTAAGTCTGATACTGACATTGTTTATTGATCTGATTATTTTGATTTGTATCCACAATAGTCCTACAGTAAGGACACAAATATACCCAATAGATTTCAAGATATGAGACTTATAATAGCCCAACTCCTTGGGCTATTTTTTATTAAATTAGCTGAAAAAATCCCTCATGAATCAGGAGGATGTAAGGATTATTACTCTGAATTCCAACCTATTTATGTTGCTTCAATTATCATATTAATCTATTAGTATTCATCGATCTAGATATCGTGTCTACAATCGTTCTGGTTGTTTGATCTATTTCATAATTAAGTAAGTCACCAACTTTAATATTACTAAGATTGGTAGCCCTTAACGTTTCTGGAATTAAATTCAATTCTATAGTTTTATCTTCTTCATTTATACCATTGATTGTTAAACTACAACCATGCAGCCCAATAAAACCTTTATGAAAAAAATATCTGATATTATCTCCAGGAATATTAATCACTAATCGATAAGTTTCGCCAGTTTTAATAAATTCAACGACTTCTGCCACACCTTCAACATGCCCGTATAGACTATGACCGCCATTTTCTTTATTCATTTGATGTGATCTTTCAATATTAACTTCATCCCCCACATTTAAAAACTTTAATGTGGTCACATCAGCCGTAAAATCTGATATATCAAACCAGACGATATCGTTCTTAAATTGGGTGACAGTCAAGCATGTACCATTAATCGCAACACTAGCCCCCACAGAAACATCATCAAAGAAATGGTTATTATTACTGACTGTTAATGTACTAAACCCGTCTTTTTTATCAAGAGATAATACGCTTTCTTTTCCTTGTACAATTCCAGTATACATAGTCACCCTCTTTTATTAAGTATATACCTGTTATCTTTCAAGTTGCCTCTTTGTTGGCTGCACTCACTCACCCCGGTCACATAATTCTCTATGCGCCCGGGGATTCGCTCCCTTGCCGTCGCGATCCATCTTGAAATCTATTGGGTATAAATACCATTGTTACACTGAGATAATGTATGACTTTCATAAGCATATGTCTAATAAAAATTTATTAAAGCTATTAACCACACTGTTACAATCTATATTCAAAAAATACCTTATATCCAATTGGCTTAAATCAAAGTTTAAATAAAACATTAATAAATCAGTAAAATACTTTATTCTATAGTTTTTAATTATACCGAATGAACTTCAAGATGCTTGAGTTGTCAGACATAAAAACATTTAAATTCAACAACATAATCGTTTTTCAAACATGCACTTTGAAGTGTCTTGAGTATATATCAATTTTTATGTAATCGATAATTATTTAATA
Source organism: Photorhabdus australis DSM 17609 (assembly GCF_000711895.1). Classification (GTDB taxonomy): domain Bacteria; phylum Pseudomonadota; class Gammaproteobacteria; order Enterobacterales; family Enterobacteriaceae; genus Photorhabdus; species Photorhabdus australis. The sequence goes on along the minus strand of NZ_JONO01000041.1, from coordinate 37,473 downwards.
TTATTTTCAATATTAAATTGATAATTATCAAATATAGAAAATAAGTATTTTCACTATAACTCGGAAATAGTCTTAATTACACTATAATAAATATCCATTTATTATTCCCAATGACAAACTTAAATTAATTAACAATATCAACTCAAACTAGCAACATAAAATCAAATAAAAAACCTATCGCTAATTAAATAATCAATATATTACTGACACTAAAAAATCACTAAGGTTAAAATAATCTCATTTTTCTACTTCCCTCACCTTTACATCAATAAAATCAAATATCCCTTTGACAAAACCACCCTATTAGATCAATGTTAACTTCCATCAGTTCAATACCACATGAGAAGGGGAACCTTCGTGTTATTTGCCTCAAAAACCCACGATACGAGAAACGGCCCAGCGCTTTTTTTCTCCTCAGGGATCTCTTTTCTATTTCCTTGTACCGCTTATTTAACAATCGCCTGGCACTGGATCGACACCAGATTAAAGAAGGGTGGATTGCTTTCTATACTATTATTGCTGCCAGTAATCCATCAAGCTCAGGCCAGCAATTTTGTTAATTTTCAATCCATTGATACCAGCCTTTACATGCAATTTGAAAATCGGGTCGATCCTAGAAAAACCATTTCGCCGATTTTAGAAGCTTTCGGCGACTACAGTGTCGGCGATATGTACGTCTATAGTATTTGGCAAAACTCGCTGCAAAGTGATTATAAAGGCGATAAAAGCACCTACTATTATAAATTTGTACCAAGAATGAGCTTTAGCAAAGTCACGGGGAATGACCTCTCTTTTGGCCCTTTAAAAGATATTCTGTTCGCTCAATGGGTTGCTAAAACTAAAGGTATAGATTACGACTATTTCCCAGGTATCAGTATTGATTGGCAGACAAATTGGATTAGTTGGTTACGTACAACCTTTTATTTTGAGAATAACGGCAATAGTAGCTGGAATGATCAGCGAGTTCATATCGATTATGGAATTCCCTTCAACAATCGTTTAGGTGATTTCCGTATTGTTGGGACTTTTGATTATACATTAGGTTTACATGGGAAACCTGAAACTATCGATTTCAAACCAGAATTGCATTACGATTTAGGAAAACGTCTTAGTAACCAACCAGGTCATTTATGGATAGGTATTATCCTGAACCCCATAAAAAATAAATACAAAATAAGAGATACCCCTTATTATCGAACGGATCAATTTAGCTATGGGATCTTTATTCGATATAGTTTTTTCTGATACCGCAATAAAATATCAGAAATTTTCTGATTACCTTTATCCATTATGGAGTCAAGATGCCCATTCAACATGACAAGTTCGGACGCACTTATCAGTGGCTCCTGCTGATACTTTTAGGGCTGGTTTACTTTCTGGTCACTGCAACCACATTTACCTCACTGGGCGTTGTATTACCCAGTATGATCAAGGAATTAAACTGGAGTTGGACTGATGCAGGTCTGGGGTTCACTTTACTTGGCCTGTCATGTGGACTGTCCAGTTATCTTCCAGCAATGTTTATTCGCCGGACAGGTGTTCGTGCCACCTTACTGATCGGTACACTGACTTTTATCACCGGCTTTTACATCCTCTACAACACGCACAGTATCGCCGCTTATTTCACCGGTACAACACTATTAGGCATCGGTTTTAGTCTTATGGCTACTGTTCCCGGAACTTATGTCATTAGCCGACTCTTTGAAAAACAGTCATTAGCTTTTGGTATCTATTTCACCATTGGAGGATTAGGAGGAGTAGTCGGTCCGTGGATCTATTTTATGGCAACGGGATTTTGGGGAAACTGGCGTATGCATTGGGCAATATCCGGGGTATTACTTACATTGATCAGTTTATTGACCATTTTGGTTATGCGAGAAGGCAAAAGGGAAAATGCCCATGCTGAAAGAGTCAGCCAAAATCAACAAGACCATGTCCCTTCCAGTATCTATCGCACCAGAGAAATATGGAATGTCCGGCAAGCACTGCATACCTGGCAATTTTATGCCATTGCAGCCGCTTATACTTCTTTCTTACTGTGCGGGATCACCGTTAACAGTTTTGCTGTAGCCCATATTACTGAAAATGGATTCAGCGAATCTGTTGCTGCTTCCTCGCTCAGTATTTTGGCTTTTATCAACGCATTCTCAAGATTTGCAGGGGGCGCGGTTGGTGAATGGCTCGATCCCAAGAAACTGCTTATCGGCAGTCTGTCGATAATTATCTGTGGTCTTCTCGCACTCAGCGTCGCTACATCATGGACATTTTTAATCCTATTCACTTTGTGTATTGGTATCGGTTATGGCATGACCTTTCTGGCATCCAGCATATTACTGTTCAATTATTTTGGTCGCGCGCCCTATCTGGAATTGTTCTCAGTGGTGAACTTAATCTCCACTATCGCGTGTTTCGCCCCTTTTCTGGTGGGAGCAATTAAGGATTATTCAGGTAGTTTTACCCCCGCATTTCTCATTATTGCTATACCGGTACTTACCATTCTGATTATCACTTTTACGATGCAACCACCTTTACAAATAGCAAGGAAACATTCTGACAACAGTTCCTTACTTAATTGAATTTAAAAATAAAATAGATCTACACCCGATAGATTTCAAATTACAACGCGGCGGCAAGTGAAAACAGCCAACAAAGAGGCAACTTGAAAGATAACGGGTATAAAAAGGTATTCCTTATAACACATAAACAAGGAATTAATGATGGCAAACAAAGAATTCGGAGTTTTTCTACCTATAGCTAAAGGTGGATGGATTATTTCTAAAAATACACCTCCACTGGATGCTTCTTATCAGCAAAACCGTGAAGCTGCTATTCTGGCTGATCAAATTGGTCTGGATTTTATTATGTCCATGAGTAAATGGCGCGGCTTTGGCGGCGAAACAGAACATTGGGGCTGTTCGCTGGAATCTGTCACGATGATGGCCGGCATTGCCGAAGTCACTCATCATGCCCGACTTATCGCAACCATGCACGCCGGGCTGCATAACCCCGCCGTGACGGCCAAAATGATCGCAACATTAGATCAAATTAGTCATGGACGTGCAGGGCTAAATATTGTCTCCGGCTCATTTAAAGACGAATTTGAACAAATGGGGGAATGGGATAGCAATTTAGATCACGATCAACGTTACGCCATGACCGAAGAATGGACTCAATTAATCAAACGGCTTTGGTGCGAAAAGCAGGTCGATCATCAAGGGGATTACTTTAATTTAAAGAATTGTGTTTCCGAACCCAAACCAATTTCTGTTCCTCGTCCTTATTTGGTCTGCGCCGGCCAGTCAGAACGAGGACTGCGTTTTAGTGTACGCCATACCGATGTGTGCTTCATTGGTGGCAAAGATGAAGAAGAAACACGACAAATCAGTCTGATGGCTAAACGTATTGCAGCAGAATACGGTACTACTACCAAAACCTTTTGTATGAGTACAATTATCTGCGCTGAAACAGATGAAGAAGCTGAAACGCTGGCTCAGTTCTATCGTGATGGTTTGGATATAGAAGCAGTCAAAAGCATGATGCATAGTTTTGGTGTCGATGTTGGTGAAAAAAGCAATGCTATGGTTGAAAGATCCCAAAATGCCTTCATGACCCACACAGCTATTGGCAGTCCGGAAACATGTCGCAAACAATTATCAGATTTACTACGTGAATGTGAACTGGATGGGGTTATGTTGATTTTCCCAGATTATATTAAGGGCTTAACCACTTTCGGCGAAAAAATCCTGCCACAACTCAGAGCAGAATTTGCTTAAAATTAATATCCTGACTCATTACTGACTTAAAGATCGGGACAACTCGGGGGCAATAAGGTTGTCCTGCTTTCAAAACGCCATAACTAACATAAACAGTAAAGTTAACGTTCTGTTTTTCTGATAGAATGATCACTAGTGTCACAATTTCATTACATAGAATAATTTTATAATTAAGGGCAATGGATGAAATGGTATCTTGAAATTGGTACTCTGGTTGTGGCTCTGTTGCCTGTAGGTAATACTCCGAATAATAAGAATAACGAAAATAACAGGTTATTCCTCTTTGACTGGCCAATAGAAATATTGGCCTTTTTTTATTTCTGTCCTCCTAGCAACATCTGAAGCAAATTGCCTTCGCCATACAGGTGCAAAGCGCCGACAGCAACCAAATACCGCCCGACGGGCAATTCCCGTAAGTATTTATTCCACTGTCTGTTACGATCAATCATCAGTATTTGATAGATATCTTCACTGAAAGTTGTTGGTAAAGAATGTGTTTGCTGTTTAGGTTGATAATCCATCCACCAACTTATCATTGTTTGCAAAGCACGGGCGTTGTCGTGCCAATGTAATAATGTATCTTCTAGTAGTGACAAGCCATTATTCGGGAGCTGATTAAGTAAATGAATCTGTGAGTCAGTCCCCTCAAGCTCGATAATCATTTTCCCTTGTGCTTTAGCCACATTCAGTAGCTGATAATCAACACCGTAGTGAGGATGTAATCCAAGATTTTGCGCCTGCCCAACTTGCAGAATTAAAGCGATTTGCCATGAAGGTAATGAATTAAGGGGTTCTTCTTGTTGGCGGATTTCATTGCAATAGCGCCGAAAATCCTGATACATCTCAGAAGACAGACGTTGTTCGATACGGAAGTGTGATTGAAATTCGTCATTAAATGGGAAACCTGCTTGAGTAATATCTGCTTCCACGATTAACGTATCAGATTGATTAAGTTGCTCTATTAATATTTCAGAAAGTGGAAACATATTTTCAGTTCCCATATGAATACTGCCCACCAGATGCAAATATTTGTCACCTGTCAGAGTAATATCATAAGCTGGATAGGGATAACGGCGGAAAGGGTTCAGCCCCAGCATATTGGTAAAGTATTTAATCAGTCGTCCCATTTGTATCTCCGGTTCAGCATTTATTTTAGGCTAACCATTTTCCAGCTAATATTACAGCTGTACCTCTGCTGTATCTTTATTTATTTCCATTGATATTTCTTTTACTCCTATCAGCATACAAGATTACCTTGATTAGGTAAGGAATACTCCTTACCATATAATTAAAGTAATAACTGGAGAGTTACTATGATATCTATCTATGAACTTGCAACATTGACTTCCAAAGGTCAGATAACGTTACCTAAGACTATCCGTCAAGCATTAGGTATTGATACAGGTAGCAAGCTGGCCTTTGAGCTGCGTGATGGTGAAGTAGTCATGACTCGCGCAGGAGCTGAGCACGAAGATCCTGTTATTGGGGCATTCCTTGATCTACTGTCTGCAGACATTCGAGCTGGGCACCATGTCAATGGCTTACCTAAAGAATTATACGAAGCTATGCAATACAATTCTGGTCATGCTATTGATCTAAATGAAGACATTGACGGAGATGTGGTAATTTGATGCAGCGGCATGGATGGACACTGTTGTATCACTCCTGTGTAATACAGCAGCTTCAGAAGCTGCATGATGCAGTAAAAAGGGCTGAGAAGAGTGCCTCTGACAAGTTTGAGAGCAATGCTAACGTCAAGTTGTTTCGAGCACTAAGTAAATTGATTCTAGATGTGGTGCCAAGTGATCCCTCCCGAGATGAGTATCGGCAAGGAAATACTTTGGGACCCACCTATCGCCATTGGCGTCGAGCTAAAATTGGTCGAAGGTTCCGTCTATTCTTCCGTTACGATTCCAAGGCTAAGGTCATTGTGTATGCCTGGGTCAACGATGAGGAGACATTGCGTTCGGAAGGTAGTAAGTCCGACCCCTATGCGATCTTCGAGAAGATGCTGGGACGGGGAAATCCACCCGATGACTGGGCTACATTGATCGCAGCCAGCAGAAGTGGTCATAATCGGAGTAATTCAGAAATAGAAGGTAACAAAGATGTAATGTAATCTGTCACTTAAACAAACCAGAACGCCTTGGCTGTTAATTTGTCAGTTAGATAGGTGAGAGATGTAAAGTGCGATCATAGATACCGCACTTTTACGATCTTGCATTATGATTTAGGCTTAAATCTCAACAAACGGTTAGCATTACTCACCACCGTAATTGAAGAAAGCGCCATTGCTGCACCCGCTATCACGGGATCTAACAGTGTTGCGGTAAATGGATAGAGCACCCCGGCTGCGATTGGAATACCCAGTGTATTGTAGATAAATGCCCCCAGCAGGTTCTGTTTCATATTGCGCAGCGTTCCTTTAGACAATTCAACTGCATCGGCGACACTATGCAAACTGTGGCGCATCAGGGTCATCGACGCGGTTTCAATAGCGATATCACTCCCCCCGCCCATTGCAATCCCGACATCAGCCCGCGCCAGCGCAGGAGCATCGTTAATACCATCCCCTACCATAGCAACCTTACGACCTGCCGCCTGAAGTTTCTGAATAGCCTCAGCTTTACCATCAGGTAACACGCCTGCAATAACTTCATCAATCCCCGCTTCTTGCGCAATCGCATTGGCAGTCACTGGATTATCGCCGGTCAGCATCACTAAACGGTAGCCTCGATGATGCAATCGTGCCAATGCCGTAATGGTATCTTTACGAAGTGGATCGCGAATTGATAGCACTGCCGCCGCTTTACCTCCCGCAGCCAGAAGAACCGGCGTGATACCTTTCTCTGCTTGTTGAGCAATCAGTGGTTTTAATTCCTCTGTATCAACCTGATTTTGTTCCAGCAATGCTTGATTACCCAACAACAAAGTTGTGCCATTCACTTCACCACGAATACCCAGCCCAGCCAGAGTACGAAATTGTTCAACTTGCGGTAATGACAATCCTTCAGTTTTAGCGAGTATTGCTTTAGCTAATGGATGGTTAGAACCATTTTCCAGTGCGCCTGCCCAACTTAATACTTCTTGCTCACTGTACCCATTGAATATATGGATATCAGTAACTTGCGGCATACCTTCGGTCAGCGTCCCGGTTTTATCGAAAACAATTGTGTCCAGTTCACTGGCTTGTTGCAGGGCATCAGCATCCCGAACCAAAATACCGAATTCTGCTGCCCGGCCAACGCCAGAAATAATCGACATAGGCGTTGCCAGTCCAAGGGCACAAGGACAGGCAATAATCAGTACCGTGGTAATAATGACCAACGAATACATAATCTGCGGCGCTGGACCAATGAAGTACCAAATGGCACCTGAAATCAAAGCTATCGCGACGACAACCGGAACAAACACTGAGGAGATTTTATCTGCCAACTGACCAATCTCTGGCTTACTGCTTTGTGCCTGACGTACCAGTTTGATAATCCGCGCTAATGCCGTTTGATTACCTACTGCGGCGGCAGTAAACAACACCGTGCCATCCTGTACGGTCGTACCTGCATGAACGTTATCACCTTTGGATTTTTGCTGGGGAATCGGCTCACCAGTCAGCATTGCTTCATCTATCCAGACTTCACCTTGAATAATTTCACCATCAACAGGGATACGATCACCGGTCGTCAAACGTAATGTCATTCCCGGTTTAACATTAGCCAGAGGTATCTCTTTTTCGCCATCTTCTGTCACCACGCGGGCAGTCGGTGGTGTCAAATCCAGCAGACGTTCCAACGCTTTTGAGGAACGCTGGCGGGCACGTTGTTCCAAAGCATGACCCAAATTTATCAAGCCAATAATCATGGCACTAGCTTCGTAATAAAGATGACGCGCCTGTGGTGGAAAAATATTCGGCCATAGGTTGACACTGATGGAATAAAGCCAAGCAGCGCCCGTTCCCAATGCCACCAATGTGTCCATGGTAGCACTGCCGTTTTTTAGACTTTGCCATGCATTGCGATAAAAATGACCACCAGCAAAGATCATCACAGCAAACGTAATAATCCCGATGGTCAGCCAGATAGTATAGTTTTCTGGCGTGAGCATCATATTATCGCCCATCATCCCCCACACCATCACAGGAATACCGACGGACAATGCTAATGCTGACTGCCAGCGAAAACGACGCATATTGGCTTCAGAAACTTGTTGCTGACGTTGACGCCGCTCAGCTTCATCCTGAATCAATTCTGCACCGTATCCTGCTTTTTCCACTGCTTGAATTAGTGCGTCAGGTGAAGCGCTACCGGTAATTAAAGCACTGCGCTCAGCAAGGTTCACTCTGGCATTTCCCACACCTTCGACACTCTGCAATGCTTTCTGAACCTTATTCACACAACTGGCACAAGTCATACCATCCAACAGTAACTGGATACTATCATCGCTATCACTGACAACAGATTCGTCAATTTTTTCGACCGGAACAGAAGAAATTGCCGCTGCCAAAGGTTCCGGTCTGTTTGAAGCAGGTATTGTCAGCGGCTTAGATTTTGGGAAATGTTGACCAGAAGCCAGTTCTGCGTGATAACCCGCCTGTTCAACGGCGGCAATCAACACATCGGCATCAACTTTGCCATAAACTTTAGCCGTTTCAGTATTCACGTCTGCGGCGATAACGCCATCTACTGCTTCCAGCGCTTTACGTGTTGTACCTGCACAATGCATGCAACTAAGGCCAGATAGTGCCAGTTCGATATCAGGCCGACTGGCAATTTCAGCGTCATAACCGGCTTCTTTAATCGTTCCAATTAATGATTCAGGGGAAGCTTCGCCAGTAACCTTAGCGTAATCAGTAGTAATTTCGGCCTGTTCCACGTCTGCACGATTTCCCAGTGCTTTTTTCACACTGTTAACGCAGTGGATACAGGAAAGCCCCTGTAACGCTAAAATAGTTGTATGTGACATAAAAAAACCTCCTAATACATAGTGACGTAATTATTCTTCACACTTGTGTGATAATTGTTGATTATGTCTACAGCCCAGATGAATTTCTGGCTTGTTACGAAGGTTAAACCTTCCCATCAGGGGAAGGTCAAGGGGGAAAAAATGAACATCAGTGAAATTGCCCAAAAAACCGGTCTGACCAGCAAAGCTATCCGGTTTTATGAAGAAAAGGATCTGATCACACCACCAGAAAGAGGAAATAACGGTTACCGTTATTATCAGCAAAAACATATTGATGAATTAACGCTGTTGCGTCAGGCAAAACAGGTCGGTTTTACTCTTGATGAATGTCGTGAATTCTTAGTGTTATTTCGCAACCCCAATCGTCACAGTGCCGATGTAAAAGCGGCAACACTGCATAAAGTCGCTGAAATAGAAAAGACGATTGAAGAGTTACAGAAAATCAGAAGTAAATTGTTATCCTTGGCGGAAGAGTGCCCCGGAGATGACGGGGCGGCGTGCCCCATCATAGATCATTTATCAGGTTGTTGCGCTCATCACTGAGAATTGACGGGTTTTACTTTCAGAGTAATACCATCAACAGCGATCACTTCTACTTCGGTATTGGCTGGTAGCTCACTGTCACAGTGAACACGCCAGCTGCCATCAGCCAGTCTGACCCGGCTGTAACCATTTTCGGTATCGGCGGTCAGTTTGGCATGGATACCGATGAGCTGGTGATCTTTCTGGTTCAGTGTATCACTACCTTTTGCCGGATGACGACGTAACCAGTAGCGCCACAGTATTGCAGAGAGCAGCGTCAGAGTTGCAAACAGAATACCTTGCCATTCCCAACCCATTCCTGGCAGAAACCAGGTGACAAGTGCCACAACAATAGCTGCTGTACCCGTCCAGAGTAGATAACCACCGGTTCCCAAAAGCTCTGCGATTAACAGTAAGCCCCCAAAGGAGAACCAGAGCCAGGGAATCTGATCTGTAATCTGTGCAATCATGCTTACTTACCTTTTTTGCTTTCGCCAATCAGTTCAGTAATACCGCCAATAGCGCCCATCAGATTGCTGGCTTCCAGAGGCATCATAATCACTTTGCTGTTATCGGAGGCGCCAATACTGGTGAGTGCATCCGTATATTTCTGGGCAACAAAGTAATTAATTGCTTGCATGTTACCGTCAGCAATCGCATCAGAAACCATTTTGGTTGCACGTGCTTCCGCTTCAGCAGCACGTTCACGCGCTTCTGCCTGGAGAAACGCAGACTGACGTTCCCCTTCTGCTTTTAGAATCTGAGACTGTTTTTCACCTTCAGCTTTCAAAATAGCAGCCTGACGGATACCTTCCGCTTCCAGAATATCAGCACGTTTTGTACGTTCTGCTTTCATCTGGGCGTTCATGGCAGAAATCAGCTCTTTCGGTGGGCGAACATCACGGATTTCGATACGGGTAATTTTTACTCCCCATGGGTTAGTGGCTTCATCGACAATATGCAGTAAACGGCTGTTGATGGAGTCACGTTGGGATAGCATTTCATCCAGTTCCATCGAACCCAAAACAGTACGAAAGTTAGTCATCGTCAGGTTTATGATAGACAGTTCAAGGTTGCTGACTTCATAGGCAGCCCGAACAGGATCGACAACCTGAATAAAGCAGACCGCATCAATGGTAACATTGGCGTTATCACGGGAAATAACTTCCTGTGAAGGAATATCCAGCACTTGTTCCATCATGTTAATTTTACGGCCAATGCGGTCGATGAAAGGGACGATAATATGTAGACCCGGTAATAATGTTCGGGTATAACGGCCGAAGCGTTCTACTGTCCATTGATAACCTTGAGGCACTGTTTTTACACAAGTAAATACAACCACCACTGCAATGAATATCAGAATAGGTACGGCACCAAAAGCAAATAAATCCATAACAATTCCTTAATCAAATAAATCAGTAAAGCAGCGAATAAACCTGACGACGATATTTCGAAGCCAGAGCATTACCGGTTCCCATTGCAGACATAATATCCATCATTGTTTTCCGGATTGCACCATTGGCCGCAGAAAGATCTTTTTTCAGAAAACCCAGTAATAATTCCAGAGCTTCTTCATTACGACTAACTTCGTGCAATTTCAGTGCGAGTTTAACAGCCAAGTCTGCATTTTCCGGTTGAGTGGAGAATTCTTGTTGCAATTGCTGGATCTCCGGTGTATCCGCGGCTTGCTTTTGTAACTCAATTTTAGCCAGTAAACTGTGATAATGAGAATCCTGGTCCTGTAATGGAATAAGATTCAGAATTTCCTGAGCTTCTTGTATATTATTGAGCATAATTTGCACTTCAGTCAACTTAAGCGCAATTTCACTGTTTTTGGGGGCCAATTGGCAGGCTTCTTTCAATAGCGGGAGTGCTTCCTGATATTTTCCTTCTGCGATAAGTTCCTCAGCTTGAGCAGCTTTCAGCTCTTCTGGTTTGGGTAATACGCGGGTAAGCATCTCTCTAATCGCTTTTTCCGGTTGTGGCCCCTGAAAACCATCTACTGGTTGGCCTTGTTGCAAAACATACACAGTAGGAATGGCTCGTAAACCAAATTGTGCTGCGATCATTTGTTCTTTATCGCAATCTACTTTTGCCAGAACCAATTGACCGGCATATTCTGCGGCTAGTTTATCCAGCGTTATACTTAATTCCTGACAATGAGGGCTACGTTCAGACCAGAAATAAAATAAAACCGGCACAGTCATAGACTGTTCAATAGCTTGATGCAGATTACTTTCGTTAATGTCAATTCCAGTAGTGGTTGGTAGCATATAATGAGTCTCTTAAATTCAGTGTTGTAGGGTATTATTGAACAGATGAGGTTACTTTGCTAACTTTCAAGCTATACCACTCTGTTTAGTCAGTATTTTATCCATTAATCTTCCCGGTAAAATCCGGCGCATAATAGTTACCGCATGAGTGATCCAAGTCACTGGATAACGTAATTTAGGGTTCGGGCTTTCTAAAGCGTGAATCAATTTACGCACAACCGCTTCGGGTGTCAGAGTAAAATAGCGGGCGATTCTAGAGTTTCTGACAGGCTTATCACGTTGTGTCTGATTCACGTTTTCGGTAAAACGTGTTTTTATCGGGCCTGGTACAATCAAGCTGGATTTAATGCCTGTCCCTGCCAATTCCATTCTTAATGCATCTGACCATGCTTCTAAAGCATATTTACTGGCAGAATAAGCACCGCGACCTGGGGTTGAAATTAGTCCCATTACCGAACTGGTTTGGATAATACGACCTTCACCATGAAGTTGCATGATTGGGAGTAGTAAACAAGTAAGTTGATGTGTACCAAACAGATTGGTTGAGAATTGCTGTTCCAATTGTTCACGACTGATAGTGTTCAAAGGACCATAAATACCAAAACCACCATTATTAAACAGTCCGTACAGGCGACCATTGGTTAGCTTGATGACTTCAGCAGCGGCACGTTCAACACTCATCTTGTCATCAAGATCTAATTCGATAGGTTCCAGTCCTAACTCGCGCATACGCTGTAAATCTGCGGGTTTTCGACAAGCTGCTAATACTCTATAGCCCCGCTGATGTAGTGTTTTCGCCGCCACCAGACCAATTCCACTGGAACAGCCTGTGATAAGAACTGACTTTTGCATAACTTTACCTACTTATATACATCAATTTGTTGAAACTAATAGTTTACTACTTAAGAATAATTAAGATGTACTGATAGTGTGTCAGACATCCAGTCAGCGATAAATGGCTGAGCGGCTAGATTAGGATGTAATCCGTCTTGTTGCACCCACTCCGGTTTAATAGCGACTTGTTCCATATAAAACGGCAGCAGAGGAATTTGATTATGTTCTGCCAGTCTGGGGTAAATCCTGGCAAAAGATTCGGTATAACGGCGCCCGTAATTTGGTGGCAAACGGATTTGCATCAATAAAGGTTGAATATTGGCTTGTTTCACTAAGGTGATGATCTGTTGTAGATCGTGTTCTGTTTGTTGTGGGGGAAAACCGCGTAACCCATCATTGGCACCCAATTCTATCAATACCCAACGGGGTTGATATTGTTTAAGTAATCCAGGTAGCCTTTCAAGGCCCTGAGCAGCGGTGTTACCGCTGATACTGCCGTTGATAACAGTGATTTTATTGCCGGATTTCTGCCACTTTCTTTCCATCAGAGCAGGCCATGATTGTTCAACCGGCAGATGGTAACCCGCGCTGAGGCTATCACCCAAGATCAGCAGGGTATCTGCCGCAATAGTTCTGGCGCTGGATAACACCAATAGTAATAGGAAAAGTAAATGATAACGGGAAATATTCTTGAAGTTCAGCATCTCAGTAAACACGTTGGTCAGGGGGAACATAAGATCACTATATTGCAGGGAGTCAGGTTGGTTGTCGAGCCTGCACAGACCATTGCTCTGGTAGGAGAATCTGGATCGGGTAAATCCACACTGCTTGGCATTATTGCCGGGTTGGATGATGGTAGTGACGGTGAAGTCCGGCTGTTAGGGCATAATTTAAGCCAAATGAATGAAGAACAGAGGGCGAAACTACGAGCTGAAAATGTCGGTTTTGTATTTCAGTCATTTATGTTAATTCCAACATTAAACGCCCTAGAAAATGTCCAGCTCCCTGCTTTATTACGCGGTGAGACTGAAAATAGTAGTAAGAAGCAAGCCATCGAATTGCTTGAACAATTAGGATTGGGGAAACGTTTGAAACATATGCCAGCCCAACTTTCTGGTGGTGAACAACAGAGGGTAGCATTAGCACGGGCATTTAGCAGTCAGCCAAAAATTCTGTTTGCTGATGAACCAACAGGTAATTTGGATCGACAAACTGGTGATCGCATCGCTGACTTACTGTTTTCTCTGAATCGTGATTACGCCACAACATTAATTCTGGTCACTCATGACAGCCAGCTTGCCGCCCGCTGTCAACGTTGCTTACGACTGGTTGATGGAACATTGAGGGAAGAAAGATGATTTGGCGCTGGTTCTGGCGCGAATGGCGCACTCCCTCTTTATTGATTGTTTGGTTATCTCTCACTCTGGCTGTCGCTTGCGTGTTGGCATTAGGCAGGATCAGTGATCGTATTGATCAAAGTGTTCATTACCAGAGCCGGGATTTTCTGGCAGGTGATTTGGTTCTGCGGGCGTCTTATCCGGTAGATGGCAGATGGTTACAACAGGCGAAAGATCTTGGGTTAAAGTTGAGTAGCCAGCTCTCTTTCACCACGATGACCTATGCCGGGGATATTCCTCAACTGGCTAATGTGAAAGCCGCAGACAATCTCTATCCGTTATATGGCAAGCTGGAAACCAATCCCCCCGGTTTGCAAGCAGAAAAAGGTACCGTTCTGGTCGCACCGCGTTTGCTTGAACTGTTGAAAATCAAAATTGGCGATAATCTGGATGTTGGTGACACCACACTCAGAGTCAGCGGAGAATTAATTCAGGAACCAGACAGTGGTTTCAATCCATTTCAGATTGCACCACGGATCCTAATCAGTCTTGACGATGCCCAGTCCACCGGTGCAATTCAGCCGGGTAGTCGTCTGACTTACCGTTATATGTTTTCTGGTGATAAAGAAGCCATTTATCAATATCAGCAATTGATTGATCCACAACTTAAGGCTGATCAGCGCTGGTATACCCTGGAGCAGGATAGTGGCGCGCTGGCAAAATCTATTGAAAGAGCGCAACAATTCCTGTTGTTATCAGCTTTGCTCACACTATTACTTGCTGTTGCTGCTGTGGCAGTATCAATGACTCACTATTGCCATAGCCGGCATAACTTGATCGCCGTACTTAAAACACTTGGCGCGGGACGCTGGGCCTTGCGTAAGTGGGTGATTGGTCAGTGGTTAGTGCTATTAGTGGCGGCGGCGTTGGTAGGTGCGCTTTTAGGATTGATGTTTGAATATCTGCTAATACAGACTCTGGCGCCTATGTTGCCGAAGACTTTACCAGAGGCAGGGTTCTGGCCGTGGGTATGGGCATTAGGAGCATTATCTGTTATTACCTTGCTAGTTGGGATGCGCCCATACAGGCAATTAATGACAACACAGCCATCACGAGTATTGCGTGATGATATTATCGCGCCTGTCTGGCCATTGCGTTATTACTTGCCATTGGTGACATTGGCCGTAGTTAGTGGGCTTGTTCTTCTGACGGGCACCAATCCTATATTATGGGCGTTACTTGCTGGCGTAATGATTGTTGCCTTGTTACTGGCGGTACTCGGTTGGGGAGGATTGTGGCTATTGCGCCATTTGAAATCCCGCCATCTCAGTTTTCGTTTAGCGATTAGTCGACTACTGCGGCAGCCATTTCAAACTGTGACTCAACTGGCGTCTTTCTCTTTATCATTTATGTTACTGGCTTTGTTGTTAGTGATCAGGGGTGATTTACTTGACCGCTGGCAACAGCAATTGCCACCAGATAGCCCAAACTATTTTCTGATTAACATGACTGGACAGCAAATTCCACAGGTAAAACATTTACTGGATCAGTATCAGATTAAACTTACAGAATTTTATCCAGTAGTATTGGCCCGCCTGACGGAAATTAATGATCAGTCAGCCATTGCGTGGGCAGATGCCAAAGAACCGGACAGCAACATTGTGCGACGGGAATTGAATCTGACATGGAAAGAAGAACTTCCCCCGTTTAATACTTTGACAGAAGGTAGCTGGCCACCAAAAGAGAATGAAGTCTCTATTGAGCAGAAAGTTGCTGAACGTTTGGCAATCAAAATCGGCGATAAACTGACATTCAGTGGTGATACACAGCAATTCAGCGTCACAGTCAGCAGTATCCGGTTGGTAGATTGGGAAAGCTTGCGGCCAAACTTCCTATTTATCTTTCCCAAACGCGCATTAGAAAATCAGCAACAAACCTGGCTAACCAGTTTCCATTATGAAGGTGATGGTCGCCTCTTGACCGAACTTAATCGTCAATTTCCGACATTGAGTCTGCTTGATACGGGCGCAATGATTAAGCAAATTCAGGGTATTTTACAACAGGTAGGTAAAGCGTTGGAGGTCATGGTCGGGTTGGTCATGGTATGTGGCGTATTACTCCTGTTGGCACAAGTTCAGGTAGGAATGCACCGGCGGCAAATTGAACTCGTGGTTTACCGCACCTTGGGAGCGAGTAAGCCATTACTGCGCCGTACCCTTTGGAGTGAATTTGCGTTGCTTGGGTTAATGGCAGGTTTTGCCGCCGCATTAGGCGCAGAAGCTGCGCTTTGGTTGTTGCAAACAAAAGTTTTTGATTTTCCATGGCAACCAGAATGGCAAATGTGGCTCTTACTGCCAATCATCAGCAGCTTATTGCTTTCTTTATGTGGTAGTTGGCTGGGAATCAGGTTATTACGAGGAACGGGATTACACCGGCAAATTCAGGGATAAAAGAGTATTTTCGCCGACATTACCAAAGCTTAAATATCAGGGCTGCCAGATCAAACTGCCGCCGACAGTTCGCGGTCAGTGCAAAATTGCAGCCCTGCCGATTTATCCCACCTTATCAGGAGTTATTGATAAACAATTTCACCTTTTGGCTTATAATCAGCCGCTTCCAATGGTGAATGCTTCTCGATATATCCTTTCAGAACTTCCGCATCAACAAAACCCGTGTTGACATAGGTTGGATGATTGTCCAGACGAGGGTAACCATCACCACCGATAGCATTAAAATCAAGCATTGCCAGGCGGTAAGTTTTGTTGAGTTCCAAAGGTTTTCCACCGATTTTGACATCTTTAACACCCTTGCCATCAGCAATCAAACTGACATTCAAGAACTGGGCATAAGCACCGGAGTCAACTTTCATGTTAGCAACGACTGCCAGATATTTTTCAACTTCGCTACCTTTCAGATCAACATAAACCAATGAGTTAGCGAATGGATGCACTTTCAGTACATCTTTATAAGTGATATCGCCTGATTCAATGGAATCACGAATACCGCCACCACTGATAATAGCGAAATCAGCATTCGCGCGTTCCATCAAAGCAGAAAGAATAACATGAGCCATATTAGTCTGAACAAAACGAACTTTGCTGCGATCACCTTCCAGTTTACCCTCAACAGAACCTACTTTTACGTTTAACTGTTTATCACCTTTATTCTGGTAAGGTGTTAGCAACTTTATCATCTCTGGGTTTTGCACAATTTCATGAGTGTAATAAACACGCTCAGTAGAACCATCCGGTTTTTTCACATTTTTATTAAGATTAATGGGAATTAAATCATAATGAGTCAGCTTAAATTCACCATTGCGGAACTCAAAATCAGCACGGCCAACATATTTACCCCACTCGTGAGCCTGAACAATCCAAACACCATTCTGACGATCAGGCGCACATGGCGATCCCGGCACATAATCAACCTGTTTATAATCTCTATTTTTCATAGACATACAAACCGGGTCTTGTGAGTGACCACCTACAATCATATCCAAATAGCCCGCAGGCAAACTACGCGCCATTTCAACATCACCCGGCGCGTTAGAACCATGATTACCGTTGTCATAATGCCCCATATGGGTTGCCGCAATAATCACATCTGGCTTTTCATTTTTTTTCAGATCCTCAATGACCATTTTAGCTTCTATCGCGGGAACCCGAAATTCAACATTAGGGAAGTTAGCAGGATTGCCGATTTTCGCCGTATCATCAGTCGTCAGGCCAATAACCGCAATCTTAACCCCTTGTTTATCAAAGATGGTATAAGGCTTGAACAAACGTTTGCCGGTGCTGGTATCGTAAATATTGGCCGAGAGGAAAGGAAAGTTCGCCCATTTTTCCTGCTGACGCAATACTGACAGCGGATTATCAAACTCGTGGTTACCCAACGCCATTGCATCATAACCTACCAGATTCATTCCTTTAAAATCAGGCTCCGCATCTTGCAGATCAGACTCTGGTACGCCAGTATTAATATCTCCACCGGAAAGCAATAACACACTACCGCCTCTTTCGGTGACTTCTTGACGGATTTCATCAACAACTGTTTTTTGAGCAGCTAAACCATATTCACCGTGGTCGTTGTACCAAAAATGCCCATGATGGTCGTTGGTGTGTAAAATAGTAATGCTATAGGTTTTATCTTTTTCCCAAGCATTTGCCATTGCTGGAAGTAGTGTCATAGAAACAACCAAAGCACAAGCTGAGGTCTTAAACGAAAACTTCATGGTATATCTCCATGTTTTTTTAGTGAATTGCCATGCAAGAACAGCTTCAAAAGCTAACAAGGCGGGATTAACAAATCATTTCTGAGATAGGTTACGTTATGTGATTATTAGAACATATTTCATTTCATTTTTTTGAGCGTATTATCAAACTATCTACGGTGTAGTAAAAAATTAATATCAGCCTAATATGTAAAATGTAACAAATAACCAACAAACTCATTCCCAATAACCGGGATGATATCTGGTCTGTTTTTCGGGTTGGCTTTTGGTATGGGAGGTATTGGCGCAGCGGTACTTGGCAACATTGCGGACAGAACAAGTATTGAACTGGTTTATCAGATTTGTGCTTTTCTACCGTTACTTGGCATATTTACCGCCTTATTACCTAATATAGAAGATAACAACTAGAAAAATTGCTAAATTCCACCACATAAAAGCCATTTTTTATGTGGGAATAACCTTTATATATCTCATAAATAATCAAATATAGCGACACAAATCTCTATTACGGGTAATTTAATCCTTTCAATCGATATTTTTTTATGTTTTAGTCATTTTTTTAGCGAATTTACCTCGAATTACCTATAAAATATTATTACACCTACCTCTTCACTATGCTATTTAATAGCCTCAATAAGAAGGAGCCTTAATGGAGCATTCGACACCACTTATCACCACTATCGTTGGCGGATTCTTTATCGCTTATCTGCTTGGCATGCTGGCACAACGCCTGAAAATCTCACCGCTAGTCGGTTATCTTACTGCGGGAGTACTCGCAGGCCCTTTCACTCCTGGTTTTGTCGCTGATGCCTCACTGGCACCGGAGCTAGCAGAAATTGGAGTGATCTTATTAATGTTCGGTGTCGGGCTACACTTTTCACTCAAAGATCTGCTAGCAGTAAAATCCATTGCTATCCCTGGCGCTATTGCACAAATATTGGTAGCAACACTGCTTGGTATGGGACTATCAGCAATACTAGGTTGGGAGTTATTTAGCGGTATCGTCTTTGGCCTCTGTTTATCAACCGCCAGCACCGTTGTTCTATTACGAGCATTAGAAGAACGTCAATTGATCGATAGCCAACGAGGTCAGATAGCCATCGGCTGGCTGATTGTCGAAGATCTGGCGATGGTGCTGACTCTGGTATTACTGCCTGCGGCTGCCGGTATTCTTGGTAATAAGGAAGCCAACATCGGGCAGTTAATTATGGAACTCGCCATAACAATCGGCAAAGTTATCGCTTTTATCCTGCTGATGATTGTTGTTGGCCGCCGTCTAATCCCGTGGGTATTAGCAAAAACCGCCAGTACAGGCTCGCGAGAACTGTTTACCCTCGCTGTCTTGGTTATCGCTTTGGGTATCGCTTACGGTGCTGTTTCACTATTTGACGCCTCATTTGCGCTAGGTGCGTTCTTCGCAGGTATGGTACTGAACGAATCAGAACTCAGCCACCGTGCCGCTCAAGATACATTACCACTCCGAGATGCTTTTGCTGTGTTGTTCTTCGTATCCGTTGGTATGCTGTTCGACCCAATGGTACTGATCCAGCAACCACTGGCGATACTGGCAACGCTAGCAATTATTATTATCGGTAAATCTGCCGCAGCCATGTTACTGGTGAAAATGTTCGGCCATTCACGCCGTACTGCACTGACAATTTCGGTCAGTCTGGCTCAAATCGGTGAATTTGCCTTTATTCTGGCAGGTCTTGGTGTTGCACTTGGCCTACTTGATGGGGATGCCCGCAATCTTGTTCTGGCTGGTGCAATTGTTTCTATTATGCTGAACCCAGTTCTGTTCAGCCTGTTGGACCGCTACCTGGAAAAAACAGAAACGATTGAAGAACAATTATTAGAAGAAACTCTGGAAGAAGAAACACAAATTCCTGTCGATATCTGTGGTCACACTATTATTGTCGGCTATGGACGTATCGGCAGTTTGCTATGCCAACGCCTACAGGAACAAGAATTCCCTCTGGTTGTTATTGAAAATACCAGAGCTAAATTTGAAGAATTGGGTGAACAAGGTATCAGTGCAGTCATGGGCAATGCGGCCAGCAAGGACATTATGTCACTGGCGCGTCTGGACTGTGCCTGCTCCCTATTACTGACAATACCGAATGGCTATGAAGCAGGCGAGATTGTTGCCAGTGCAAGGGAAGCTCGTCCGGATCTGAATATTATCGTCCGAGCTGACTATGATGACGAAGTGACCTATATCATGGAACGTGGGGCTAACCATGTCATTATTGGCGAGCACGAAATTGCTAAAACAATGGCAAATGCATTGGCGAGCAGTAAAGGCCAGGGCCATTTAGTTGAGCCTCCCCCAGCATCGCCCTTTGTACCATTAATTTGAGGAAACGCAGTGATGGAATGGGATAATTTCTTCATTCTCATCACTGAGCTGAACCATAATTTTATCCTTTACTCTATGACACCCTATGAGCCGTTCTTGCCACTTTAAGTATCAGTGACAGGAACGGCTCAGACAGAACAACATTTTCATTAAAATAAAACCTGGTAGATATTGAGATAAAGTACCCCTGCACAATCCATTCCTCCATGTCCCAATGTGAAAAGACCAACAGGAAGGTAGTACCAAACCTCTGCATCAGAGATATAAAATACCTTTCATTGACGTATAAAACATTGAGAATGAAAAAACAGATAACACTAAAGAAGCAAGACGATAAAACAGTTCGGGTTTTAAACGCTTTTTTCCCATATTTCCCAGATATAGCACTTTTCCCGCTCCCACCCAAATCAGGGAAACAGGTAATAACGCACAAACAAAAGTTGTCATGGAAAGAGTATATTCTGACCACACAGTAAATGCAGTAAGAGGAAATATATATGTAGCAAATACAAAAGCCTTAGGATTAAGCAACGTGGCAAATAATACCGTGCTAAAATAAACTTTTGCTTTTTCTTTATCTAATGAGAAATGCCAAACTTTGAAAGCCAAATAAGCAATGTATGTCGAAGCGCAAAGTTTTAAAGCAACCAACAACCATACGAAAGTTTGAGAGATTGTAGATAAAAATAGTCCCCACAAACTAATTGCTGTTAAATAACCGAACGCTTCAGCCAATATCAGCCTGAGTGTACTGATAAAACCGTGTGAATATCCAGATGATACCAAAAGAGTATTTGTTGGTCCTGGCATAATTAAGACCATACTCACCATACTGGCAATAATTATATAATCGTAATAGTTATTCATAGTATCCTCAATGTCTGTTATATATAATAATTAATCATTTGAAGTGTAACAGGGAACTCCTAATACAAACTTCATTACGTGCCTTCATCCCCTTAAATTAATGATCATAAAATTATTGTCATTATTCTCACTTAGCAGAGACTAACTGCATATTTTTATTATAATGTTAACAATATCAATAGATCCGATTTAATAAAAAACAAGATAAAAAAACCTGCACTAATATCGGCCACACAGCCAAACAATTGCGACAGGCGATAAATATTTCACGGAATGATCTTTCTAAACTATCAAGCATCTCTAAAACTGCACTATCGAAACCGTAATCGGCAAGACCTAAGTATCGACACACCAGATGCCATCGCTATGGCACTACGCTTCCCTTTTGGCGATCTCCTGGCAGGAAATAACGAATAGTATCCCTATTTAGAAAAATACCAATCTGTGAAAGGATACTATGCAAAAAATATAAATTTCTGTATCGGTTTAAGAAATGCCATATAAACATGACATTTCTAATCCATATATAACTAATACTATTCCCATATATAACCAATACTCTTTTCATACGTCCCTAATAAAGTAATATTTGCTAACCTACTATCTTGATTCTAGTTAACAGAATCAGCAATTGTAAAGGTCGACTGAAAAATTTTTTACAAATTTTTATTCCAGCCCAATCCATTATCCAGTCAGGCTAAGATTTCCCAGGCATAAATCGCAAAATCAAGGAGTTTAATCGATGATTTTTCTCAACCATTATCCTTATAAATACAGAAAATAAAATAATTCCATCCCTATACTTTGCAATAGCCATAAAATAATAATGGGTAAAATAACAATGTTATTATCAGTAAAATACCTACACTATCACTAATTAAGTTAAGATAATATTCCCCAATTAATAATTTTAACTTTACGTTTTACTCTCTAAATTTCATTACCTATTTCTATAAATCATTTTATTTAATAATAACAGCCATTGAAATCATCAATATAACTTCTTCCACAACACTTAATTAAATCGTAACATAGAGACTCCCGTACTCACTATTTTCAATAATGATATTTTCTTCAACAGCAATAAAAAACAGATTTCTATAATATATCTTTTGAAGATGTTTAACAGCAATGTAATTATGTTGCACCAACCATGCGAAGCCTGGATAGGTTACTAAAATTAATCATATAGCCAAAAATGAGACCGAAAATCACACTAAACTATATGAGTGATAGTATAGTAAAGTAAAAAATTATCTCATGCAGAAAACCAAGGCCATACAAAACCAATTAAATCAAACGATTAATTTAAAGTTATAACATAATGAAAAAGAAAGACAATTTGATAGTTTTAAAAAAAACATCATTTTTTTTGTTTAAGTTGTTGAAAAAGATCATATTTTAGTTAATACTCCACATCGTCGAGTGATAATAGTCCTACAGAAAGATGAAAATTCCGAATTGAAAATAAACTGAAGACATTAGAAAAAACTTATTGCTATCGTAATCATAACGAAGATGGCAGTTTTCCTAATTCTATTCCAAAAGAGTTTTTCACTGCATTATAGCCATCATCTTGTAAGAATTTCATTACTGGTATGGCAATTTATCACTTGCAATATTTCAACAAAAGTGAGAATCATGATCGATAACGCTGATATATTTACAGAAAAAGATGATATTCTGGAGAACAAATAATATACTCTCTTGTGCTAAAATTAATATCAGAGATTATTATTAACAAACATGATGATATCCTAAAGATAAATATTGCCTTGAATACCCACAAGAGAATAACGACAATTATCCAAAAATGGTGATATATGCAAGCTACAGTAAACGGGAAATAAGTGTCAAAATGGGTGTGATTTATTCATCATCGAAATGTTTAAGGAGACTATACAAGAATTCTTCATTAGTAAAAAATTACTTATTCACATCGATTAAAAAAGACAAAAATAGAGGTAAACTCAATTGAGTTTCACACCGCTATAAAAATGTCTGCAACCATATAATCAACCAATAAATTATAACTCTGGTTAGATATAGAGTTTTATTATATAGAAAAAACCAAAACACATATTTATTAAGGTAAGGTATTTTTAAATGAGAAAGAATTTTATTTGGGCTTCTTTAGTGATGATATCAGGGACTTTTAGCAGTTTCAGTGCATTATCTCATGATGGAACAATTAAATTTAACGGTAAGATTATTGATAGCACTTGCACTGTTGACAGTAATGGCAATAAAAATGAGTTTGATTTTGGTCACATATTTACATCTGTATTAAATGGAGAGACAGGCAAGTCATCTGAACTTAAAGAGTTTACAATTAGCTTTGTAAAATGCCCTACTTCTGTATCAGCATTTAATATTCAATTTGATGCAGGAACAACAAATACCGACTCTTCTGATAACACCAACTATTTTGCTACGACACTTAAAAATGTTGCTATTGCAATGTATAAATCAGACGGTACTACAGAAATAAAACCTGGCACTAAGGTTAATAATATTAACATAAATAGTGGAAGCGGAAATTATACAATTAAGGCCCATTTAATATCAACAGGGAATACAGTTACTGCCGGTAACTTTACCAGTAATGTGAATATTACTACAGATTATCCATAAACAGCATATACATATTTATTCATTTGGTGAGCCATCTTTAGTTCAGGGAGTAAAAACATTGCGTTTTATTATTTCGCTTTTTCTTATCATATTGGTATTTCAGGCACAGGCAGGAATAACCCTCGGCGGAACCCGCCTTATCTATAATGGCTCACAAAAAGAAGCCACTATATCTATCACTAACTCAGATACAGAAAGACCTTATCTTATTCAATCGTGGGTAGATAATATCGATAACAGTCAAAACAAAGTACCGTTCGTTATTACTCCACCATTGTTTAAGGTGGCGAAGGAAAGCGAGCATCAAATCCGTGTTTCATATGTGGGAAATTATCTACCATCAGATCGGGAATCAATATTTTTGCTCAATGTCAATGCAATTCCGGCGGTTGAAAAAAATGACAACAGCAAGATGATTATAACGATCAAAAACATTATCAAACTGATTTATCGCCCAACTGGGCTATCTGATGATGATGCGAATAATGCTATTCATCGTTTGGCAGCATCACGTAATGCCAATAGTGTTCAATTAACTAATCCCACAGCTTATTACATTAATCTTAGTGAGATGAAAATCGATGGCAAACTAATAGCCAGACCAGGATTTATTCCACCTTTTGGTCACAAGGTATTTCCGGCCCAAAGTAATATAAAAAGCGTGATGCTGACGGCTATTAATGATTACGGTGGCATAACGGAAGAGCGCCTGTTTAATTTCTAATAATATTATCTGATGAGTGTATTGTGAAAAGAATAATCAGCTTTGCTTTACTCGCTTATTG
Organism: Photorhabdus australis DSM 17609; assembly: GCF_000711895.1. Lineage (GTDB taxonomy): Bacteria > Pseudomonadota > Gammaproteobacteria > Enterobacterales > Enterobacteriaceae > Photorhabdus > Photorhabdus australis. The sequence goes on along the minus strand of NZ_JONO01000041.1, from coordinate 12,899 downwards.
TTTATCATTGCCAGCATATGCAGAGCTGTACTTTGATATAAATGCATTACAATTATCAGATGAAGACAGAGAAAACATTAATCTGGACAGTTTGGCACAAACAGATAGTTACATTCCGGGTATCTATAAAGTGAATGTTATCGTCAATCAACAGGATATTGGCATCAAAAACCTATCCTTTATTGACTGTGGTGAAAAACTTTGTCCTGAATTATCTGTCAGCTTACTAAAAGAAATTGGGGTAAAAACAGAAAGCTTCCCTGAATTAGCATCACTTTCTGAACAGGAAATCATTTCTCAACCAGAGAAATATATTAAATATGCATCAGCAGATTTGGATTTAAGTCATCTTACTTTAACGCTGAATTTTCCTCAGGCGGCAATGAGATCACAAATCAGGGGAGAAATCTCTCCTGATCAGTGGGATGATGGTTTGCCTATGTTTTTTACCAATTACAATCTAACAGGCATGCAATCCTGGAATAAAAATCAAAGTGAACAAAATCAATACCTGAATTTACGTAGTGGCTTTAATTTAGGTCCGTGGCGCGTTCGTCATAATAGTTACTATAGCCGTAATAGTACAACATCTGAATGGAAATCACTTAAAGCTTATGCTGAGCGAGATATTCGTCCATTAAGATCCCGATTGGTATTGGGCGAAACAACAACTGATAGCACGGTGTTCGATAGTTTCACTTTTAATGGTGTTAAACTGATGTCTGATAGTCAAATGCTGCCAGACAGTCAACAAAGATTTGCTCCTGTCGTTCGCGGTATTGCTATGACTCACGCCAGAATAGAAATCCATCAGAAAGATAATCTGATTTATCAGACTTTTGTTCCACCTGGCGCATTTGAAATTACCGATATTTATCCCAGCAACTCAAATGGTGATCTGGAGGTCTCTATTTATGAAGAAAATGGTAAAGTCAGAAAATTTACTCAACCCTTTGCAGCCTCACCATTGACGATTCGTAAAGGGCAAACGAAATATTCTGTTAATATCGGTAAATTCAGTGGCAACAAACAAGCCAACAAAAAAAAATTTGTCCAGACAGAAGTCACTTACGGGCTATGGGACAGCACCACAATTTATGGTGGAACAATTGCTTCTTCCGACTATCGGAGTTATGCATTAGGTTTAGGGCACAATCTCGGCTTATTTGGTACTGTTTCAATAGATGTCACAAAGGCAGAAACGCATTTCCCAAATAGAGAAAAGAAAACCGGCCAGTCTTATCAGGTACGCTACAATAAAAGCTTCACTGCCACGAATACCACGGTGACATTAGCTGGCTATCGTTACAATACCAATGGTTTTTTCAGTTTTAGCGATGCTAATAACAATTACCCAATTACTGATAACAACAGAAATAGTGCGCCGAAAAACCATATGCAAATAACCCTGGGACAAAGTTTAGGTCAATATGGCAATCTTTCATTATCAGCCTGGCAACAAGATTACTGGCAAGATAAAACCAGCAAGAATCGATCATATATGATGTCTTATCACACCAATATTCATAACATCTCCTTATCATTGAACTACAATTACCATCGTAATCGTTCAGGCATGAATAACGATCAAACTTTTTCGTTAAATGTTAGTGTTCCTCTGGATAAATGGTTGCCATCCGGTAATCATAGTGCAACTGTAGATTATGATACCACTTATAATACAAATGGCGACAGCCAACATACTATGACATTATCTGGCTCTTTACTTGAACAGCAGAATCTGAACTATATGGTTTCTCAGAATTACAGCTACGAAAAATCAGAGAAGGAAAAAGAATCAGGTAATACAGTTAGCTTGTATTATAGAGGATCATACGGTTCAGTAAATGCGGGTTACACCACTAATCATAGAAAAAATAAGCGTATTAATTATGGACTAGAGGGCTCAATTATTGCACATCCTTATGGTGTTACCCTGGCACAAAATATTAGCGAAAGCGGTGCCAGTGCTTTAATTCGCGCTCCCGGGGCAGCTAATGCAAAAGTATTAAATAATACCTCTATCAGTACAGACTGGCGAGGATATACCGTTGTACCTTATATATCGCAATATCGCGAGAATGCTTTATCTCTTGATACCAATACATTTAGTACTGACGTAGATATTGATAATCCAACCACTAAAGTTATTCCAACAAAAGGGGCTCTGGTATTGGCTGATTATTCTATTCGTGTTGGTCATCGGGTATTTTTAACATTACAACATAAAAGTAAGAAACTCCCATTCGGGACGATAATCACAAGTGAGAATAATATCAATGGTATGGTCAATGAAAGAGGAGAAGTCTTTCTCAACGGTGTTGGTGATACAGCAAAGTTAAAAGCTGATTTGGGCGATCAACAAAACTGTTATATTAATTTTGATAGTAAAAAATACCAAAAAATTAATGGTATCATCTTGGCCTCATTGAGTTGTCAATAATTAAGAATAATTCTCAACCGGAATTTATATGAAACACTACTTATGGTTATTCATTGCTCCTATACTACTGTTAAACAGCAACAAGTCATTTGCAGAATGTCAATTAAACCCGAAAGCCACCCCTATTTCTTTGTATTTTAATTTAAAAGAATATGAAAAAGAGATTAACAAAGCGAATAATAAAGACATTAACATCAAAACTTTCAGTGCTGAACATATAGCCTCAACAATGGGTATTGATGTAAACGCTCCAATTTTTTCATGTGATGAAGAAAATATCCCCCTAATGTTTGGCGACAGTGTTCTTACTGGAAAACCGGGTAATACTGAACATGGCACTGGTGGATTAAAAATCATCGAAGACAAGTTATATTTATATTTCGTTATTTCTGGAGGGAATATTGGTAAAATAGGCTATCCTAAAACAGATGGAAATAACTATTCATATAACTCTGGAACAAGAAAAAAAATCACCTGGAAAGATATAGGAAATGTTAGTATTTATCTTCATAAGAAAGGGGCAATTCATTCAGGAAAATCACTATCTTCCGGAGTCATGTTTAAATTAGCAGTATTAGGAAGCCCAGTACTAAATTTAATTTCAGTAAGACATTCAAGTACATATAGATTTAAGACCATGGGTTGCATGACAACAACACCATTACGAAATGTAAACTTCGGTAACGTACAAGGTTCTTTATTTAAAGGAAAAGGAACCACTGCTGGCTATGCTAATTTTGATATAATTATGAATTGTGTAGAGAATGTTATACCTAAAATTACCTTTTCAGGAAAAAGGATTAAAAACCCTACAGACACTCCAGATAGTGTTATTCGATTAGATAATAGCAACAATGCAAATACAGCAAAAGGCATTGGTGTCCAAATCTTATATGGCGGAACACCTGTTTCTCTGGAAAATCCTCTGGTTCTTAATCGCACATCACAAGATCCTGACTATGTCGCTCATTTTACTGCCCGATATTACCAAACCAGAAATAAAATAACCGGCGGAATAGCTAATGCTACCGCACATTTTACAATTCAATATGAATGATATTAATATATACCCTATGGATTTCAAGATGCGTCGCGACGGCAAGGGAGCGAATCCCCGGGAGCATAGATAACTATGTGACCGGGGTGAGTGAGTGCAGCCAACAAAGAGGTAACTTGAAAGATAACGGGTATAAACTGTATAGCATCTTCTTATCTGGATAATCAACATGGAACAAACAGTTATACATACCAGTCAAACCACGCTGCCAAAAGATGGTAATGGATTTATCACTCAAATCGAGTATGGAACGGTTATTCAATATCCTCAAGTACATCTCTGGCAGGCTTGTTTTGATCTCTCTTATTATCACGATGAACTATTCAGACAGTTAAATCTTCCCTTCCCTGCCCAATTAAATAAAGCAGTCAACAAACGACGAGCTGAATATCTGGCCGCACGCTATTGTGCCCGCCAACTTTTAGCACAATTAGGGCAACCCGCGTTTAATTTAATATCTGGCACTGATCGCGCACCCATCTGGCCCCAGGGGATTTGCGGTTCTGTTTCACATTCATCTCATCGCACTATTGTACTGGCAGCACCGCAAACCAATAACCGATTAATTGGTGTCGATATAGAAACCATTGTCAGCCATCAAAATATGAACGAAATGATAAAAATGGTATTGAATAATAGAGAAATATCCTGCCTAAATAATTACCATTTACCCCCTGAACACATGTTCACATTGGCATTTTCTGTAAAAGAAAGCCTATTTAAAGCACTCTATCCACACGTAAAACGATTTTTTGGATTTGAAGTCGCTGAAGTTATTGCCCTATCCCTCGAAGATAATGAAATAACACTACAATTGCAGGAGACACTGACTAATCATTATCCAGCAGGTACCCTATTCCGCGGGCAGTTTATTATCTACCCACAGGAAATATTGACACTAATTATTCAGTAGCCTGAAACAATACAAAGTGGTTATTTATCTCAGATTTTCCACCTGGATAAATAGCCTTAGTTCGTATAGATATCCATACTCGTTATGAATCTGCCTTCCCTGATTATTACCTCAATTAATATGATAGTGAAATTTAATGGGTAATTTAGCATTATTAAAGACTAATATGAGCCTATACCATCATCATCATTTGAGATGACTCGATTTCATAATACAAACTCAATAAACAGCAAGCATGAATCAACCCTAAAAAACCCCTATTTTTCAGCCAATAGGATTATTCTTAAGGTAAATGACCTGAAGTATTCTATGACTTAAATCACATTTTTTTAAATTAAACAGAAATCCATCTATCAAATATCCAAGACACTTTAATTTTTTTATTATATTCTCCTCGTTATATATTAATCGGATGAAAGTATTGGTTGCTTGTCTTTATCATCTCTGAGGCTGCGGACCAAGCAATACTGCATCACTATACCCAATAGATTTCAAGATGCATCGCGACGGCAAGGGAGAGAATCCCCGGGCGCATAGATAACGATGTGACTGGGGTGAGTGAGTGCAGCCAACAAAGAGGTAACTTGAAAGATAACAGGTATATATTGATGTTCTTTCCCAAGATGACTTCTTTACCCCTTGATTAGTTTTAACTCACATAACAGAACGTTGCCGGGCTGATAATACTGTACGTGAAGCCGTTCAGAAATAACAAGGAGCACTTTATATGTCATTCCAGAAAACAGCCGCCGGGTTGCCAGGGGCGCTAAAGCAAACCGCTGACCGATTCAGTACCCAGAGTGCCGGCGGCTTACAGTTTACCCTCTCCGCCGCCGGCCTGCCGTCCCACACCTTTGTGGTTGCCGCCTTTTCACTGAATGAGGCCTTTTCTACCCCGTTCAGCCTTGAGGTCAGCTTAGCCAGTGCCGACCCGGCGATTGATTTCACCGCCGTCCTCGATAAAAGCGCCACCTTGTCCATCCTGCGCGAAGGCAAGGTCCAGCGTACCGTCACCGGAATGGTCGCGCGCTTTGTTCAGGGCAACACCGGCAAGCATCAAACCCGTTACGAAATGACTATCCGTCCGGATATGTGGCGCACCTCTCTGCGCCAGAATTCCCGTATCTTTCAGCAGCAGGACATTAAAACTATCATTACCACCCTACTCAAAGAAAACGGCGTCCGGGATGTGGTATTCAGCCTGCGTAATCCGCACCCGGAGCGAGAGTTTTGTGTCCAGTACCGGGAAACTGATTTTGATTTTCTGCAACGGCTGACGGCGGAAGAAGGCATCTTTTACTTCTTTGAGTTTAGTGGCCATAAAAATACGCTGGTATTTGCCGACGATGCCGGCTCCATCGCCAAAGGGCCAGTCTTGCCCTATCACCCGGAAGATGCCGCCCAAGCTCAGTCGTTGTGTATCACCGCCCTGACCCGCAGTGCTCAGGTACGTCCGGCTACCGTCGAACTCAAGGATTACACCTTTAAAAATCCCGTCTGGGCTGCCGAGTTTCGCCAGCAGATGCGGGAAACCAACCTCCAGTATACCGGTTATGAACACTTTGATTTTCCCGGTCGCTTCAAAGATGAGCAGCACGGTGCTGATTTTACCCGCTACCGGCTGGAAGCCCTGCGCAACAATGCTCTGATGGGATACGGAGACAGTAACGATGCGGCCATGCAACCGGGCGTGCTGTTCACCCTGACCGACCATCCGCGCCCTGACCTCAACCGGCTCTGGCAACTGGTCAGTGTTGCCCATACAGGCAGCCAGCCGCAGGCGCTGGAGCAGGCCAGCAGTGAGTCAGGCACAGTGATGAGTAACCACTTCACTTTTATCCCCTATGACCAGCACTGGCGTCCAACGCCACTGCCCAAGCCGGTGATGGACGGCCCACAGATTGCCAAAGTGGTTGGTCCGGAAGGGGAAGAAATCTTCTGCGACCAGTATGGTCGTATCCGATTACAGTTTTTATGGGACCGTTACGGCCAGAGTGACGACCACAGCTCCTGCTGGATACGGGTGACCCAGCCGTGGGCCGGTCAGGGCTGGGGGATGCTGGCGATTCCGCGTATTGGTCAGGAAGTGGTGGTGGACTTTCTGCATGGTGACCCGGACCAGCCGATAGTCACCGGACGGACCTATCATGCCAGCAACATCCCGCCGGGCGCGTTACCGGGCAGTAAAACCCAGATGGCTTTCCGCTCAAAAACCCATAAAGGGGAAGGCTATAACGAACTGCGTTTTGAAGATGCCAAAGGCAGTGAAGAGCTGGCTTTGCACGCGCAACGCGATATGAATACCGTGGTGCTCAATAACCGAGAAACCCGGGTGATGAACGACCATACCGAAAGCATCGGCCATAATCAGGTACTGTCGATCAGGAATGACCGCCATAAAGAAGTCACGGGCAATGAAGTCAGCGCTATCACCGGCCTGCGTCAAATCACCGTAGAAAAAGACAGTCTGCTGAACGTGAAAAATAACATTCAGATACACTCTCAGTCGGGGGGGATCGAAATTGCCACCGCAGGGGGCAGCATTACCATCGACAACGCCGGCAATATCAGCATTCAGGGACTCAATATCACCATCAATGGCAAACAGGTCAATGTGAACTGACCCGTATTGATATTCAACACCTTAATGCATGCCCCAAATCAAATAACGGAAAAAATCATGGAAAACACAGTGTATCAGATGAATGAAGGCACCCTCGCTATCCCAGACAACTGGCGGGATGAATCCATGCATGTCTTTGTGCTGCCGGACGACAGCGGCATTAACCTGGTGGTTAACCGCACTCCGGTGCCAGCCGGTATGGATAACTACGCTTACTATGAACAGACCCTGGAGCAGTTCCGCACACACCTGCCCGGTTACCAGGAACACCAACGTAGCGAAATCACTCTCAGCCAGCAACCTGCCCGCCGCCTGGATTACCAATGGAAAAGCCCGGAAGGGGACATGTACCAGACCGTGGTGCTGCAAATCCGCGGCACACAGCTACTGGCCTTCAACCTCACCTCCCCCACCCCCTTTGAAGCGGGACAGCGAGATGCACTACTGGAGGTTATCCACAGTTTTCAGGCCGTCTGACCCGGCAGGAGGCATAACATGTCACTTGGTGATGAAATTGTCACCCGAATTGCCCGGGTCGGAGCCCGACACGCGGCGCCCGTTTCCCCGCCACAGGGAACACCAGGCCCGGCAGCAGCCCGCAAGGACGACCCGATTAAACATGCCAGCTTCCTTGGTGCGCTGGCTGGCGCCATTACCGGAGCACTGATAAGCGCGGCAGTCTTTGCCGTAGCCGCTGCGGTGGTGGTGGGCACCGGCGGTTTAGCCACCGTTGCGGTAATAGCATTGGGCACTGCCGGCACACTAGCTCTGGGGAATGTTATCAGTGCCGCCAGTTCCGCAGTCACCCGCATGGTGGACAGTATTGGCCCGCCCGACGGCAAACTCAGCAGCGGCTCGTCAAACGTGTCCATTGAAGGCAAACCAGCCGCCAGAGCCACTGTCGATACTGCCGACTGTACGAAACATCCCGCTCCATCTTTGATTGCTCAGGGCAGTGAAACAGTATTCATCAACGGCTACCCGGCGGCCCGGGCAGATGACAAACTGGTCTGCGGCGCCACCATCAAAGCCGGGGCTAAAACCGTGTTTATCGGCTCCGGTCAGGGCACCTATCTGGATATTGAGGAAGAATTCTCCGCCTGGGAACGGGCGATTCTGATAGCCGTGGAATTTCTGGTGCCACCATCCCGGGGAGCCATTAAGGGCCTCGGTAAACTGTTCACCAAAGCCGGTCGTCAGGCGGTACTGAACGGGGCAAAGGCCGGTGCCCGGCATGCCGGAAAAATCTTGTCCATGGGCACGATTTCCTGTGCCAAAACCGCCTTTAAAGAGACTCAGGGCGCGAAACGTTACTGGGAAGCGACGAAAAAATTCTTCACCGGCGACCCGATTGATGTCACCACCGGCCAACTGTTCGACCAGCGCACGGATATCACCCTCGGTCAGACCCTACCGCTGGTGTTTTTACGCAGCTGGACCCCCAGAGAACAAGGCTTGCTGGGACCAGGATGGACCGACAGCTTTTCCGAATGCGTCCGGGTCACCGGCGACCGAGTAGAAATCAGCACCACCGAAGGGGCTTCACTCTATTTTGCGTTACCGGCCACCTGTACTCACAGTATCAACCCGGACCACCCGGATTTCACCCTGAGCCGGCACAAACCGGGATATCTCCTCCGCCACCGCGATTCCCCGGTACAAAAATATTTTACCCTGCCTGCCCCGTCTTCCCCCGGCGACACGCAGCGCTGGCTGCTCACTGAACACCGGGATGTGTACGACAACCGACTACGTTTTGTCTATAACGACCGCTATCAGCTGACAGACGTCATCCACAGTGACGGACCAGTGCTGACTCTGGGCTATAACCTGAACGGGCAGCTAACAGAGATTATCCGCACCGATGAAGGGTTACAGGCAGTCATGGCCCGCTATCACTATCATGATAATGGCCAGCTGGCGGAAGCAGACAGCACCCAGCAATTCCACCTGTACTATGAATACAACGCGCAGGGCCTGATAAGCCGCTGGTCTGACGGCGACCAAACCTGGGTGGATTACCGCTACGATGAACAGGGGCGCTGTACTGACAGTGTGGGGGCTGGCGGCTTCTATCCAGTCCACCTAGATTACGCCCCTGGCCTCACCCGCTCTACCACGCCACAGGGGCACACTACGACCTGGTATTACAATGACCAGCATCAGGTCACCGAAGTCCACACCCCTGGCGGCAGTATCACCCGCTATGACTATGATAACCAAGGCAATCTGATACAACAGACGTCACCGATGGGAGAAGTCCTGACCCTGATCTACTTGGCTGATACTGGTCGGGTGACTTCATTCACTGATGCAACTGGGGCGGTTTGGCAATACAGCTATGATGCCGACACCCTGCAACTGACCGGCATGACTGACCCGCTGCACCGCACCTGGCTGCAACTGTATGATGAACAGGGCCAGCCGAAAGGATTTATTGCCCCGGATGGCCGGAAAACCACCCTGACCCGTAATGCTTTCGGGCTGGTGACAGCGGAAGAAGACACCGACGGTAACCGCCGTACTCAGGAATATGATACCCATCAGCGACTGGTCAGACTGTTTGATGAGGAAAGCCGCACAGTTAACCTCGGCTACGACAGTCAGGACCGGCTGCGCAGCATGACCGCCGCCGGGGCACTGTGGCGCTGGCGTTACGACCGACATCACCGGGTGGCCGTTAGCGACCGGCCCGATAACAATCTGGAACATTTTCACCATGACCGGCATGGTAATTTAACCTGTTGGACCGATGCGCGCGGGGTGGCATGGCAGGTGGAATATGGGCCATTTGACCTGCCGGTAGCACGGCATGATGGTGAAGGAAACCGCTGGCAGTACCGCTATGATGCCGACTCGCTGCAACTGATTGAAGTGATTAACCCGCAAGGGGAAAACTACACGTACCTCCTGGATACCGATGGCCGGGTGGTCACTGAGCAGGATTATGCCGGTACCCGCTGGCACTACCGTTATGACCTGTCAGGCAACTGCATTGAGAAGCGGGACGGAGAAGAGACCGTGACCCGCTATGACTATGATGCGACACGCCGGCTGATCGCCCTGCATGCCCCGGAAGGCACCACCCATTATCATTACGATATTGTGGGACGGCTGCTGATGGTTGAGTCACCGGACAACACGCTGTCTTTTGAATATGATGAACAAGACCGGATAGTCCGGGAAATTCAGCCGCACGGCGAAATTCTGCGCCACTACCCGGATAACCGCACAGTGGAGCGACAGCTGCTGACCGGCGCAACCGAACCCACAGCAGGGCCGCCCCGGTTCGCCGGACAGACTCACCCGGAACACTGGCAGAGCCGGATGCAGGTCAACCGGGCCGGGGAGCTGATCGGGTTAACGCTGGACGACCTGTTACCTCTAACAGTAGAACGCGACGAAGCCGGACGGGACACGGGCCGTCGCACCGAAAGCGGTTTCATCCTACGCCAGCAGTACAACCTGATGGGCCTGTTGACCGCCCAACGTGCCGGCTGTAATCCCCATTTTTTCCGGCAGACTGACCTGGCGGATATTCCGACACCCACCTTTGCTGGTCTGGCGCGTCAGTATGAATATGATGCCGCACTCAACCTGACAGCAACCAATGATGACAGGCAACAGCTGCACTATCTCCTTAACGGAAATGGTCAGGTGGTGTCAGTTGGTGATAGCCGGAACCTGCGCGAGCATTATCAATATGACGCCAGCGGTTACCCGTCCCGGCGGTTCGACGGGGTGCAGGAAATCAGGGCGGAAACGCTGTATCAGGAAGGTCACCGTCTGAACTGGATTGGCCCACATAAGTTTGTGTACGACCGGGCCGGTCGGATGAAGGAGAAACAGCGTTTAGAAGAAGGTTACCGTCCGGCGCTGACCCGATACCGCTGGAACAGCCAGAATCAGCTGACAGGTCTCATCACCCCGGACGGTATCCGGTGGGAATATCGCTATGATGCTTTTGGACGGCGGACCGAAAAGCGCTGTATCCAGACCGGTAAACTGACCACGTATTTATGGGACGGCGATGTGCCGGCGGAAATCCGGGAGTATCAGCATGGCCGGCTGAAAATGATCCGCCATCTGGTGTTTGACGGCTGGGCACTGGTGGCGCAGCAGACGCAACAGTTCACGCTGAATCTGGATAACCGGGTGGAACTGATGGCCGGGGAGGTGGAGACCCAGTATGCGGTCAGCGCCCCGACCGGCGAGCCGCTGGCGCTGTTCGACCCGACAGGCAAGCGGGTGTGGCGGCAGCCAAAGCAGTCTCTGTACGGGCTGCGGCTGAGCGGGCTGGGTGAAAACCCGCAACTGGACCCGGGCCTCCGGTTTGCCGGGCAACTTTTTGATGAAGAAAGTGGTTTATTTTATAACCGATTTCGCTATTATTTGCCGGAAGCAGCGTGCTACCTGAGTACTGACCCTCTAGGGCTAAATGGGGGTCCGAACCCGTATTCATACGTTCATAATCCGGCGAACTGGATTGATCCTCTGGGGCTAGCTGGTGAAAATGTATTTATTCACTATACAAATAAAGCTGGCTTTGACGGCATTATGAAGAGCGGTGTTCTTAATCCAAACGTCAGTGGAAAAGTTTATATAACGGATATACTGATGTCGCCAAAAGATGTAATGAGAGATTTATTGATAAACAACCCCAATCATATAGGACGAGGAGACTATGCGATTATTTTCAAAATAGACCCAGGGGAAAGAGGAAATATCCGTTCACCTTCTAGATTAGAATATACTCATGAAGGAAAGTTGAAATTGAATAATATTCTGTATGCCGGTAAAAACCCATATACCATATTAGAACATCTTGATTATGATACGAGACTCAAACTCACTGATAATCAAGTTAAAATCAGAAAGTGCGGAGGGAAATAATGAAGCACGAATCTATTCAATTAGCAAGGGAAGAGGTGAATGCAATAATCAAGCTGATCCTTTATATAAAGTTTGAATGTGAAGATCCTGGAACACTGATATATTCAAGTAGTCCTTTGATAAATTCAGCATTGGAAAAAATGTTGAATATGTATGGTTATAAGGATGATTGGGATAAAGTTTTCTCAAAATTTCTAGAAGCAGATAAGAATTTTGTAATCAAAAGAGTCGAATATTTAGAAAAACGTGAAAATAGTCCTCTTGATGAGGAAATTAAGCAGCAAATCTTATCAAATCATGCGTATCCATATAAGTGGTAGTTAATAATTAATAAGGCCGGAAAGATCCCCGTGATCTTCCAGCCTTGTTATTTTATGCTTAAAATAAATATCTTTCAGGGTTGGTCTTATATATTAAATATATAATTTAAAACCACAAAAATATAAAATAAATAAGAAGATAAAAAAAGGAATAATACAGAAAAATATAAGATTAATGATAAATATATACATAGGCTATATTTTAGATATTTTATTCTGTTTTCTCCCTGAAATCGCAAAAAGCCGGAATCGCTTCCGGCCTGTTTCTTTCTTACCGTGGTGAATACCCGTGACACGCCAGTGCCGACTGGAGCCGCCCTATCGCGGCCTTGATAACCCAGGCTTCCGCATCATCAATCGCACAGGCGCGTATCTCCGCCCAGTTCAGCCGCTTCACCAGCTGAGCCAAGGCCAGCGCTTCAATGTGGGTTAACTGAATGTCCTGTAAATGTTCAATCACTATCGTCATCTTATGCTCTCCCCTTAACCCACAAAACCGGTTATCAGCGCCCGCATCTGTTGCTTTATCTCCCGCAGTTGGACCTGTTGCCGCTGGTACTGCTGATGCTGTTGTTGCGTGGCCTCACTGTCAGGAATGAGCACCAGACAACCGTCCATCACCTTCACCGTAATCTGGCCGCCGGTATTAA
>NZ_JONO01000040.1 GCF_000711895.1 Photorhabdus australis DSM 17609 | reverse complement strand
TTACCGGTGCTATCAATTCCTGTAACTTGTCCCTGGATTGCTGCCCGACTGCCTGCCACCGCGCCGCTTCCTGTTCTAGCTGTTGATTAAGTAGCTCACTGAGCTCTGGCAACTCATCACGATAGGCTGTACGTTGGGTCACACGGCTGTGCTGCTCCACCGCCTCCTGTAGCATCCAGGCAGAGGACGGTAATAGTTTTATCCGTCGCTCAGCCTGCTGAATTTCATCCAGAAACAGCAGCGCCGTACCTTTGACTGCTCCGTTGACACTTTCAGTATCGGATGTCCCCTTAAGTTTGTGTCTCGCCCTTGAGGCTGTTTTACTGGCTTTGTTTCCCGTCATCCAGGTCACGTGAGCGGATGTCTCTTTTATCTTCTGGCCGGTTTTTTTGATGCCTTTCCATAATCCATCCCCCCCGTCCTCGTTGGGTAGGTTGAATTCTTCCTCTGAAGGCTGAACTCTCTTCTTCTCCCGCTCGAGTGCGACAAAAACTGCACCCAGCGCTTCAGAAACGGGAAGGATGGCACGGGCTATTTTGATATGGGCAGGCTCATCACTCATTTCTTTTATGCGAGCACCAATCAGAGGATTTCCCTGCAAAATATTACGATTTATCTCACCGTCAACCACACGGATATGTCTGGAATACTGATTATAATTCCGGGTCCAGTGCCTGAGTTGTTCTGCATTCCCCAAACTTGCCGGATTAACATCCGCTTGTGGCAACAGGGTCTTCATCGCATATTCCCGGGCATCTCTGGCACCCGCTAATATTCCGGCAGATGTTGTCTCCAGATATCCCGTAAGCCTTTGTCGTGTGATCCGGCTCTCCGCAAGCAGCGATTTCCTCAGTCGTTCAAATTTGAAGTGCTCTGCCGTAAACCGATTTGCCTCGGAAAATAATAATCCTTCAGCCCGTTGTCTTCTCTGCTCCTTACTGAGCTGAAAGAAACCATTATCGCTGCCAGGCAGGTATTTATCCCCGGTTTCACTGAGTCTGTCCATTGTTACCGCAATCAGTCTTTCCTTCTGCTCCCGGGCTATCTTTTCAACCTCCTGTTCCCATGTCACCTGGCTTACCTTCCCGGCAGCATCCAGGGCTTCCAGCGCATCGCTCAGGTTTCTGATAACCGAATTTGACTGCTGTATCATGTCCTGATTTTCCGGCAGGAGAGGATTTTGTTTCAGTGTGTTCAGCAAGTTCTGTGTGGCAGAATACAGGTCTTTTATCGCGGGTTGTTGTGTCTCCGGTGGTATTGCCTTCAGCATACCCTCCAGTTGTTTTATGCCCTCCTCATCAAGCCCAATGACGTTATAACCCTTACGGCGATATTCCATCAGTTGTGGCAGTTTTTCTTTAAAAGTGTCATTAATCATTTTCTTCAGATTATGGTAATCATCTCCTCCCCTGGAGGATGATCCACTGACTTCCGGCGGGACAGAAACGGTGCCTAATGAGGAGATATTCCTCTCTATCACCGGGAATGGAATACTCTCACTGACGTTTCCCTGTTTGGCGCCTGAAATTTGCAGCGGTTTTGCTGAATTTCTTACACTCATAACCCGGGATGCAAGCTGTGAAATATCGTTAGGTACGTTTTCTTCGTGAAGCAGGTTCTGATAATTTCCCACTACGGCTCTATGTTGAGACGGGTTCACTGGCATTATGTTATCCCCTTGTTTGTAAAAGGAGATATTTATGTAATATTTTGGGGATTATATCTATGAAAAGTGGTGATTTATTCTGAGAAAAGCTGAATAATACATTACTCTGACCTTAAGTCGATCATTTCCAATATTTACCTCAATCTGAATACATACACCGCCCTGCCAGAACTAATCGAATAAAAAAGATTGAAATGCGAAAGAAGTTATATAAATTATTTTACACAAATTACGCCATTAAGGAGGCGCCATAAAAATATAACAACATGATTAAAAATACATTTTTTATGGTAAGTCATTATATTTGAGCTAAATATGAACAATAAAATTTACGTGGCAATTAATGAATTTCTATTTAAATCTGAAAATGGAATTACATGGAGTCAAAGATGAACAACGAACCTTATGTGCCGATTGATGAATCTCTGTTTAAACTATCTGAAAATGGATTAACAGATGATGAGCGAAAGAAAGCCCTGACAGAGCTGGATTCGTATGTACAGAAAACGCGAGAAAAATTCCTCGGCTATCAAGCCAACCAGGAACTCGATTATTCATCAGAAATTGGCAAGTATTTAGATGTTCATTTAAATAATGTTGGCGACCCTTTTATGGCAGGCAATTTCAGGCTCAATTCAAAGTTTGTTGAGCGTGCCGTGCTGGATTATTTTGCAAAACTTTGGAACATACCTGACAGATATAACACAGCTCCGGGCGAAGGCTATTGGGGCTATGTGTTGTCAATGGGGAGTACTGAAGGGAATTTATATGCACTGCGCAACGCGCGTGACTATCTGGCCGGAAAGATTCTCTGGGTTGATTCGAGTTTAAACAGTTCCCTTCAACAAGGGGAGTTCGAGGAAGGTAACGAGAATTCGCTTAAACCCATACTTTTTTATTCCGAAGATGCACACTACTCAATTGATAAAGCAAAAGATATTTTAGTATTCTCCACTTTCTCTAAAGTCGGTGAGTCTCTTTATCCGGGACAATGTCCCATCAAGACGAGTGATGGAAAATGGCCAGCAAAGGTCCCGTCTCTCCCTACAGGATCTATTGATCTCGATAAGCTTGGTGTATTGGTAGAGTTTTTTGCATCACGTGGCTTCCCTATAGCGGTAAACTTCAATTATGGAACCTCTTTTAAAGGTGCACTTGATGATGTAAGCGGGGCAATCGATCTGCTGCTACCAATACTTGAGCAGTACGGCCTCAAAGAGCGAACTCTTGAAATTACCCTGGAAAATGGCAAAGTTGTTCAAAGCAAGCGAAATGGCTATTGGTTCCACATTGACGGTGCTTTGGGAGCCGCGTATGGTCCGTTTTTAGAGAAAGCGAAACAAAAAGGAATTGATATTGGCGAGGGACATCTGCCCTCATTTGACTTTAGAAACCCGGTTCATTCTATCGTGACCAGTGGACACAAGGAAATGGGTGTTCCGTGGCCTACAGGCATTTATCTGACAAAACAAAAATATCTACTGAACTTCCTAAATGTGGATTATATAGGTGCTCAGGACTCCACATTGGCTGGCTCACGAAATGGTTTTTCGGCCCTGATTCTTTGGCACTATCTGGCTAAACACTCCCATGAAAAACAGATTGAAAAAATCGTCAATCAGCTCAAGATGAGTGAGAACGCTCATCAGAAACTACAGGCATTGAGTCGTGAACTTGGTCGTGATCTTCACGTTCATCGCTCGCCGCTTTCCCTTAGCATTCTGTTCCTTTGCCCTAACGACGACATTGTTGAAGAGTTTTCTCTTTCTACTGAGACAAAAAATGGTATTGAGTATGCACATCTTTTCATTATGGAACATGTGACGGATGAGATGCTCAACAAGCTTATCGATGCGTTACGTCAGGATAGCGCCTTTGATAGAACAGCAGCCCTAAATAAGTTGTCACAACTCATCAATCCAGGAACTGGATTCCGATAATTTCATATGAGGTTCAAACGTAATTACTCACTCTAAGTAGCAAATTTTCACAAAGGAAACTCAGTCCGAATGTGCAACTCAATTTCACGAATCGGACTGAGTTTGTAAAGGATATAACCCACAGCTTATAATTACAAGAAAAAGGGCGCTATTTAACCTGTTGAATTGTCAGATCAAGTCGCGACTAATACATCTTATATCTGACGACCTAATCCCTCTGTTTTAGCGTTAACCAAAATTGCCGCATTGCCGAAAATCTGCCCCTGGTACAACTCCTGATGTGCATCCGGGAGTTGCTCAAAATCGAAAACACGATTGAGCGTGGGAATCACTTTCTTCTGATTCACTAAATTAAGAAATTCTCTGCATTCTTTGATATTGGCGTAATGAGAGCCTTGAATACGTTTTTGATGCATCCACAAATGTCTGACATCAAAATCACAGTTGTAGCCCGATGTTCCCCCTACAGTCACCACCATGCCTGAATGATCGCAGATTTGGAGCGATGTCGGGAATGTGTCTTCCCCAGAGTGTTCAATGACCAGTTTGGGAAGTTCTTTTTTACCCAAGACCTTAAAATAATCTCGCCTGAATCTGGCAAACTCGCGCCCCCATACGTCATGTTCCGGCGTCTGGATTGGCGGTAATCTGCCAAAATGAGCATATTGCCCTCTTAATAGATATCCAATTGCCCCAAGCTCGCATACATATTTACCTTTGTTTTCAGAAGAAACGACCGCCACCGGCAATCCTCCCAAAGCACGCGCCAGTTGGA
Source organism: Photorhabdus australis DSM 17609 (assembly GCF_000711895.1). GTDB lineage: Bacteria > Pseudomonadota > Gammaproteobacteria > Enterobacterales > Enterobacteriaceae > Photorhabdus > Photorhabdus australis. The sequence goes on along the minus strand of NZ_JONO01000040.1, from coordinate 42,575 downwards.
CGGATAACGAGCCTAACCCACCGGCTGCTCCCCAGATTAAAATCGGATCGCCCGGTTTAACAATGTTAGGTACCCAATGTGTTAATTGTTTATAAGCCGTTGGCCCATTAAGCATTAATGAAGCACTCTCTTCCCATGTGAGATGAGCCGGTTTTGGATAACACTGATAATCCTCAACCAGTGTGTATTCAGCAAAGGAACCGAAATTTTTCTCATAACCGTAAATTTCCTGCCCCCGGTTAAACATAGGATCTTGAGATAATCGGGCATCCATACTGGTCGCATCATAGACTGAACACGAGACAACAACGTGATCCCCAATTTTCACGTTTTGCACACGTTTACCTACCGCATAGACAATGCCAGCAGCCTCAGATCCGCCAATATGAAAAGGCGCCGCTGAACGGTCTTTTTTGCGTCTGGTCGCAATGACATCAACAGGTTTGCCAGTAGATGCCCATACGTTATTGTAATTAAGTCCCGCTGCCATAACGTACAACAGTACCTGAGTATCCCCCACATCAGGCACATCGACGATTTCATGTTTAATCGCTTTTATAGGCTCGCCATATCTTTCTGACCGAATAACAAAGGCATTCATGGTTGAAGGAATTACTGGTTGCAATTTCATTGATATTCCACGCATATTCTTTTTTTTATTAAACAAATACGGTTCTTAAGGATTTAATCCATTAAGATAAATTCAGCATGCTTTATGATGACAAAATTAAATAATGTTTTGCTTTTCTGTTTTCCACGTAAAGAAGAGCTTATTGGCCCCCCATTTTGCAACAACAAATCCGATTATCATGAATATCAGAAATGCAATGATTATTTGATATCGCGGCAATTCGTCTCCACCATAAAATATCATGGATAAAACACAGCCAGTCGTTTGGAAGAAACCAATACATCTCAGCATAAATGCATTAACTGTAACCGCTTTCTCTCGAGTGAGTTCATTAATCAAGTTAATACAACTCGGATTATATATGCCAATACTTATCCCACCCATGAACATAGTGAATGTTATCGTGTATACATTTGGGAATAAAATAAATAGCGCAGACGCAAGCACATAAGTAAGCGGAAATAAAAACACAACAGCACGTAAAGAGATAAAGTGTGTCAATTTATCAAAATGATATCCTGCTATCAGGCCAGGGAGTCTTATCAAGGATAAGAACAAAATACTGGTTGAAACAGACATGATTTGCATTTTATCGATAATTAATGGCTGAAAATAAGCATATAGTGCATTCACTCCATGCAGTAATGGCATACCAAATAATATCCATAAAATGGGCGATATTAGCTTATTATCCACACTCTTTTCATTAATATATGCTGTGTTTGAGGAGGTCTCATTGTGTCTATAATCTTTACCAATAAGAAGCACTCCGCCGCCAAAAATCAAAAAAGTGATAGCATCCAGAATTAAAGCATAACGCCACTCTCCCGCAGAAATAATTTGGGAGGCAATGATCAGACCAACAACACCGGCAACAATGTCAAGTGCCGCCTTTTTACCCGAGATACGTAAATATGTACGGCTCTCACAGAAAAATTTATAAATGGACACGTTGTATATCAGTCGCGTAATTCCCTCTTTTGCGATGGCATAAAAAAATACAAATAAAGATATGACGATTAACATGGCCGATTGGCTGGTAACGGTGAAAATGATAATGCCAAATATAATCTCTATGATCGCAATAGCTATCAATATTAATGCATAGTCTCGCCTCTCTGTATGACTACGTTTGCTCACCACTTTACCTAAAAAACTAGACAGAAATATAGCAATCGAAGGAATTAACCACGCTAACAAGGCAAAACTAATATTTCCAGTCTCTTTGCCTAACCCTAAAGGCAGGCAAATAACCAATAATGTGTCACCTAATGTCGATAAAAAAGCAATCGCCAAAAAAAATGTCGCACGCACAGAGGTTGTCATGCTTCGCCCCTGACCCAGTCATTAACCAGTGATAAGGCTTGCACAGATTTAAAACCAATCGAGGAAATTCCATTAGGTTTCCACAAAAGTTCTATCACTCGGATCTGTTGAGAATAACTCATTGAACAGAACACCGCCTTGAGTTCATCAGAAATATTCAAGTCAGTGAACTGGAGGAATAAATTGTCATTTACTGTACTTAATTGGTTTGCCAGAAGCTTACTCTGTTTCTCCCGATTTAGCCCACAGCATCTGACACTTTGAAATCCAGCAAGTCTGAAAAAATCTGCAATTTCATGATAATGATAGGCATTCACGATTGGATTAAGAAAAGCATCAACATCAACCGCAATTTGATCAACGCTTTCATCACTATGACTGGCTGTATCACTGCCATATTGATTTCGGCTCAATTGATTACAGAGTTGATTCATCAGCTCCACATTTAAAAAGTATTTTTCTTTCGAAATACTGCGTGCGAAAATCTGGAGGATTTCGCGTTCTTTTAACCTGTTATATTCACCAATTGCATGATAAAGCCAGATTAAAGCCACGCCATTTTCGTTAAGGGAATGATAAGCGGCCTGAAATCCATTTAATGGATTTTCCATATGATGAAAAACCCCGGTAGATATAGCAATATCATACTGCCCTTTTTCACTAAATCCTTCTATCGTGCTATTGACCAATTTCACGTTTTGCAGGTTATGATGTGCGATAAGTTTTTTTGCCACATCCAGAGAGTTTTCTGTCATGTCAACACCGACAAATTGTGTCTCAGGGTAAAAACTCGCAAGGCCAATTAATCTATGTCCAGTACCACAGCCAAAATCGACAACTTTCTTGCCGTTTAATAAGTCATCATTGAAAATTAACCCAAAAATTCCCGCTAAATCATAAATCAGATTATCGCCAATGGAAGCGCTGGGATAAGGATATTGTGTATACATAGATTTAACATCTGATATGCTCATTTTATATTTCCTTAAAAACGTTATTAACCAAAACAGGCAGATCGACATTTTGCATTATTGAATAATGATCGCCATCAACCTGAAAAGCCCGAACGGTGTTTTCTGATAAATGTTCCCAATGAACCTGATTAACCGATAAATGGGATAATGTTTTTGTCGCCCAGACTATATTGATGTCACACGGGATTTTTGATGTTCTGTCAAAATCATGGGTGCGTAAAATGTCACGATGCCATAACACGGTTTTTATCATTTCAGATAATGACTCAGGCGTTATTTCTACCCCATGTTGATGTTTTAATTCGTTACAAAGTCCTGGCATGTTGTCTTGCCATGCATTTAGATCTTTCTCTGAAGAGAATTGTCCTTTAGTTAATCCATTTAATACTGAGGTAATTGCGTTATTTACTTCGTCTGCCATATTAAAATGCCCGGAATAAGCGCAATCAATCAATGTGACGGTTTTAACACCGTAGCTATGGCAGGTTTTTTTGGAGACGAGTTTTCTGGCAACTTCAAAGGCAACTACACCACCATAGGACCACCCTATAAGGTGTATTTTCCTGTTACCACAATGCTCGATTAATTCTCTGGCATATAACTGGCAAAGATCATCAAAGCTAACATTGCTCTTTAAACGCAGATCAGCTGGGCTTTCAATGCCATAAACCGGAATTCCTGCATCAAGATGATTAACCAAGGTGTAATAACCATTCAGCTCACCACCGACAGGGTGAAACAGGACTATGCATGCGTCACTATTTTCCGACGGTTTTAACTGATTTAAAATAGTTCTTTTAACGGTTGTTTTCTCTATAGCTCGTTCAATGTGTTGATTAATATGCCGGATAGTCGGGTTTTCCATGATTTGCCCGATTGTCACTCGTACCTTGTATGTAGCATTAATGGCTTTAAGCACTTTAAACAGGAACAATGAATTGGCACCAAAATTGAAAATACTCTGGGTTGGATCACTGATAGTAATGTTAGTCTTTGCTGCCAGAAGTTCTATTAAAGCGTTTTCAGCAACAGAAGCCTGACTCATATTCACGGTATTATCACCAGAAACAGAGGCATAATTAACCAGCGCTTTAACATCTATTTTACCCGACGTGTTGAGTGGAAATTCCCTGACCTGATAATAGTTCGTCGGCAACATATAAGCAGGAAGATGACGGCTCAATTCATCAGCAATACGGCTTTTTATATCATCATCAGAGTTCAATTCAGATGATATATAGTACACACTGATGCACCCTGCATCTTTGTGAAATACACTATAGGCATCTTGAACACCATGAATATGTCTGACTCGAATATTAATTTCTTCTAATTCAACCCGGACACCATGGATCTTAATCTGAGAATCTTTTCTTCCGATGATATAGACGCGGTTATCCGGCGCAATGTATCCCAAATCGCCGGTCATATAGCCTTTATTTTTGCCTGTTGGTGTATCCAGCTCAATAAATCGCTTTAATGTCAACTCTTGATCATTGACATATCCCTCACCGACAGAGGGACCAAATAATGCAATTTCCCCTATTTCCCCGGTATTCAATAAATCATGAGTATCAGAATAAATACCTACGCTGGTATGACAGATTGGATAACCAATAGCATCATTAGGTGTATCTTTATCAATAATTTCAAAAATGGTATCTACCGCACACTCACAGGGACCGTATACGTTAATAAATTGTACCTGGGAGCATTTTTTTATTTTGTGCAATAAATCCGCATTTATTTTTTCTCCACCCACTAATATCCATTGCAAAGAAGGAACCTTTTCGAATAAACCTTCTTCGAAGAAAAGTTGTAATTGTGATGGCGTGCAATCCATTCCTTCTATTTTATGCTGATTCAGCGTTGCGGCCATCTGTTCAAGATTAAGTCTCTCTTCTTGATTCAGGATATAAACGCTTTTACCTAAACAAACTTGCAATATCTGTTGATAAGATGCATCGAATGAAAATTCTGCGTTCAAGGCAAAACGCTGTACAGGCATCGAGATAGATGATAAAAACTGCCCTAAATTCGCTATGGCATTTTGACCAATAACAACACCTTTGGGTTTGCCTGTTGTGCCTGAGCTGAAAATAACGTAGCCAGCCGAATGTGACTGTTCCGCGGAAAACTCATAAGACAGTCTATCTTGCCCGATGTTTTCTATCTTATGTCCATAGCAATAATCTGGTGCGGTGTCTAAGCTGATAAGCTTATCCAGTTTCAATATATTAAAGAAATGTCGCCCTCTTTCATCCGGCAAACCCGGCGGAATTAAGACACCAACCCGACCAGCCAGCCAACATCCTAATAAAGCGATAATTGTCTCTGGTGTTCTCGGAGCATAAATACCGACATACTGTCCAACAGCATAGTGCTGGCAAATATAACTTGCACATTGATTAACTCGAACACTCATCTGTGCAAAAGAGATCGGCTCTCTATTTAAAAAAGCCAGCGTTTGCTTTTGGCATAATGTTTGTATTGCGTTACAAATAGAAAAATCGTTAATTGTTCGACTGCCCTGGAGAAAAGCCAGACCGGATTCTCTCTGATTTCTCGCCTCGCTACCGCAGACATTCAACAGGTGTTGATTAAATGCTGTTACTAACTTCATTAAAGTCGGATATGTCACCACGGAAGAGTCATATTCAATGCTAACTTTGGCTTGTTGGTTATCCGTGACGAAAACAAACACAGACAGGTCATTTTTGGCATTGCGCGAGAAAATCCTTGAACCCAATTCACTTTCACGTAAAAGTGAGGAAGAATTCGACGTTAGACGTTGTAATTCCAGCACCACTTGATACGGCCTTTCAATGTCATGCCCAGTAACATGGTTAACGACTTCGTGTATTGACAGCGCGGGCAATGAAAACGCCTGTAAATTCTTTTCATCCAATCTTTTAAGCTGATCAATAACGTCTTGAGCAGGATCAAGGACCGACACCAGTTTAATTGTCCGGGCAAAATACCCAATTAATGATTGGGTACCCGGTCTTGCTCTATTCTGATCGGTACAGCCAAGGAAAAAACTATTCTGACCTGTTATCTCTTCTACCGCTTTCGCCAATGCATAATGGAAAACCGTGAATAATTGAATGTTTTTCGCTTTGGTAAAATCGATGACATCCTGAAAACCCATTAATGGAAAATCAAAAATTTTCGCCTGACTGCCTATTTCCCAGGAAGTTGCGCCCCAGGTCAATTCCTTGCTTGCAAAATTCTTATAGTAATCCCGCCATTTATCAAATGATTCATCATCCACTTTCTTAGGCAGATGATAGAGATAATCGAAGAAATCTATTTTCTGATTTTTTTCTCCTTGCCTTGACGCAATGCGTTGCTTAACAAGTGCAATTGAAAAACCATCCATAATAATATGATTGAAGAAACAACAAATATGTAATTTCTTATTATATCTTGACAAATAAAAACGTGCCGGGAACTCATTTTTTAAATAAAATGGCTTTGCGTATTCTGTTTTTAAGAAATCCAGGAATAAATCCTCAGAGTCAAACCGATTAGATTCTATTCTGAACGCCTGTTCAGAAAATGGAATCAAATGGACCTGACCGTGATGCTCATAAAAAACACTTCGGAACGTGCGGTTTTCATAAACCAATTCTAATAGCGTGTTTTTAATGTCTGATTCTGATATTTCAGATTCATCAACTTCCCAAACGATACCCAAGTTATAGGCATTATTGTCCTGATTAAGCAGGCTATCATGCCATAATCCCAGCTGATTGCTTGACAGCACAGGATAAGCATTCAGAACCTCGTTAAGCTTATTCTCAGCCAATAGGTTTAATTGAGAAAGTACTCTTTCAATCGCATTATTCATGCAAATTTTTCCTTAACACCATTATCCTTAACACAATGTTTCCTTAAATATTTGACATTAGTGCATCTATCGTAGGTGGAGATATCCGTTCGATAGTTTCATCTTTATAAACGGCATTTTTCATCCGTTCTTGAACTAATAAGGTAAATGAACCTAGCGTAGGATTTTTTGCCAGATCAATCAGTACAACGTCTATTTTCCAAAATTGCCTTAATGCGGAAAATATCTGAAAAGCCATCAATGAGTGTCCACCTAAATTAAAGAAGTGACTTTCAGCGGTTAAATCTTCTTCACCAAGTAATTTTTCCCACTGTTTTTTCACAAAAGTTGTTATATCACCGGTTTCATCAATAGATTCTTCCTGAGCTAAACGCGTAAATTGTTCGCCAGCAAGATGTACCCATTGCTTAATTCGGGTCGGAAAACGTTCATTAGAAAGAATAAGCGTTCCAGAAATATCTTTATTGAGTAGCCCTATCATCAATTGGGTTAAAGTTTCCTCATTGATAAAGTTTGCCGGAGGATTCGGATCAGGGGCAAAGCGAAACGCATCAAAGTTAATCGAGATTCTGCGTGTATTCCTGGTTTTTTGCTGCGTCCAACTGTCTAAAATACCGTTAGCAATACTGTAGGAGAACATACCTATCCCCCCTAACCGACTGGCATTAGAGCTAAAAACAATATTGACCTTTGGTGTTAAGCTTTCCTCAAGCTCTGCTATTTCATTAAGTACATGGGCTTTTGACATTAGTTGCTGGTGTATGTCGTCTGCGGTGACATCAATCAGTTGTTTTCTAATTGAAGCTGAATAGGAATCCGCCGTCATCAGCATAAAAGCGTCGATATTTCTGATCCCTTGTTCATGCAAACGAGAAATAACCTGCTGGCGCGCGTTTTCTTGTGTAAGGTCACAGCCAATATAATGAACACGATGGTGCTGAGAATATATTTCAGAGATGATTTTCTCATCAATATGATATTCATGCCCTTTGTCTGATAAGAATTGATGAAGGCCATGATTGAGTTGTTTCCGTCCGACCAAAATAAAATGATATGAGGTCGATAACATCAGATGATACAGTAAATTTAAACCAATCTTACCGGCTCCGCCGAACATGATAATGGTCTTTTCATCACCTGCGGGTTGTTCGTCTGAATAGAAATCTTCCTTTTCCAGCATAGAATAAGAAGGTATATAAATGTGGCTATCAGAGATGAAATAGGCATCATTCAGCACATTTTTCTTATTAAGAAAAGCGCAATAATGTTTTGTTTCGAAGTTATCTGAAACAAGTAATGTCATTTTAAGCGCAGGTAATTCTTGATTAATACAGACACAAAAATTACGTGGTGCCAATAAGGAAGACAAATCTGGCAACCTTTTCGTTTGTATTGTCAGAAAAATCCTTGATCGCTCATTTTGATTGGCAACCAGACGTATCCGTTCTTTAAGCAAATAAATGTCACCGGCTTCATGCCAGTTAAAGCCAGTAATATCAACAAATAGTGTCGGAATTTCATGGTTAGCAAGCCAATATTCTCGTAAGTCTTCCTCACATAAGAATTTTCTTATCAATTTGTTTACAGGAATGATATTAGGCAACTGAGTGATCGCTATGTCTTCAATCTCAGCATCAAAAACTAATCCCTCATGATATAAATCTGGCGAACCATTATTAATCAGGCTCACTTGATTTGTTTTGCCTGGTGCCATTTTGCATACAGTGCTTTTAAATTGATAAGGAGGCAGAGGTAAATGGCGAACTGGTGTTTTTGCGGTTGGCAGACCGGCAAAAACCGGCGTTAGGCCCAAATGATAAAATATCCCTATTGCGCCCAATAAAGCATCGTGAGTTTGTTGAATACTATTGCCAACCAGAGAAAATATATTGATAGGTTTTTCACTGTTTACTTGTCTTGCTAATCCTTCACCGACACCAACTTGAACAAAAGTATTCGCGCCATTTTCTACCGCTATTTTCATCCCACCGGCAAATCTGACAGGCTGTCTAAGATGTTGTACCCAATAATCCTTATCAAGAAGCGTTCCCTTTTGCAGCAAACTGCCATTTAAATTACTGATCATCGGAACCTGCAACGGCATAAATGAAAACTCGGTTAAAAAGGTGTCAAAGTTTTCCATATATGGCTCTAGCAACTGAGAGTGCGCGGCAGCAACCACATTGATCTTTTTAAAACCAATCCGATTTTTGCGTAAAAAAGCCGTTGTTTCAGAATAAATATCTGGCTCGACCAGAATCGTATGATTTGAATCAGCGTTATAAGAAATAATTTCAATATCATGATACTGATCAAAATCTTGCAGAGATTCTGCTTTACAGAAGACATTGAGCAAAAATTTCTTGGGTGCCAACTCAACAATCCGCGCCCTCTCCATGATAATTTTTACCGCCATCTCAACAGTCATAGCGCCAGCAGCAACCGCACAATTATATTCACCTAAACTGTGTCCAATCAGCATGTCAGGACGAATGCTTAATTGGCGGAGAACCCGCAGTAATGCATGATTTAAGAAAAATGTCGTCAGCAGGTTTTCGGTTAATGTTTCCCCAAAACCGTCATGATTAGAAACGCCATCCTTATCAGTCAGATAAGACAAGATTTTTCTTTTTAAGGATATATCCCCGACTAAATCTAAGTGATCGCCAATTTCATCAATAATATAGGGAAATTCTTGTGCAACTGCCGATAAAGCACCTTTGAAAAAACTGCCACCGCCCGGAAGTACAAAGATCAACTTATTCAGGGAAGTTGTGCAGGTAGCCGCAGGAAGGCTCTGCTTGAGCTGCCCCGCTTTCCAGTCCAGCCATATTCCTGTTTTAACTGGAAATCCGGTATTTTGCTCAGCCATACATGATGAAATCGTGGCTGCATCATCCATCACGCAGGCAATATGCGACGCTGCGGCTTGCTGATTGAGCGAAACCAGCTCTTTATCATTAACAGATAACGGGAAATAGTAACGACCAGAATTCTCAATACTGCATGTCGCCTGTTCCGTTGAGGAAAGTATGGCAACAACATTTGTGCCGCCAATCCCAACCGCATTAACGCCCGCGGACAAAATGCCGGTAGAAGGCAATGCTATTACCTGCTTATTGATAAGGAACGGGCTGCCCTCAAACTTGAGTTGCGGATTAGGGGCATCAAAGGTTGGATGAGGCGGTACTTTGCGGTGCCAAAGAATGAGGCAAGCCTTGATAAATCCAGAGATCCCAGCCGCTGAATCAAGATGACCAATATTCGCCTTTACACTCCCCAAATAACAAAAGTGTGATTTAGGCGTGATCGCAGCAATAGCCTGACTCATGGCTTCAAACTCAATAGGATCGCCCAGCGGCGTTGCTGTGCCATGGGCTTCGATATAACTTAAGTCTGCGATATCAATGTCCGAAAATTCAAGGGCGTCCTGAAAAAGGGTGCGTTGCCCTACAACACTGGGCGCGGTAAAGCCAACTTTTCGATTGCCGTCATTATTCGCCATCACGCAATCAATCACAGCGTAAATTCGGTTGCCGTCTCTCTCAGCATCTTCCAGCCGCTTCAAGATGACCGCAGCAGCCCCATTACCTGAAACGGTGCCACTACTGTGATGATCAAATGGACGACATGCGCCATCATGTGAATACACCCCTCGTTCGTGATACACATAGCCAACTTCCTGAGGCAATCTGATTGCAACCCCGCCGGCGACGGCAACATCACAATCGCCAAACAAAAGCCCCCGGTAGGCTTCATGCAAGGCGGACATGGAAGATGAACAGGCTGTTTGTACATTGAGGCTGGGTCCATGCAAATCCAGCAAAGATGACACTCGGCAAGCAACAAGGTCTCTCAAATTATTGCTGAACAGCATTAAAGATTGCTGCCAGTCTGACAGATCCATGTCTTTAGAAACTTGTTCTGCATAGGTTGAAGGGCTGCAACTCGCATAAACCCCAACATTACGGTTTTGCATGGTTTTTGGCGAATAGCCGGCATCCTCTAGTGCATTCCAGCATACTTGCAAGAATTTCCTCTGTTGAGGATCAAGTAAACAAGCTTCTTGCTTAGACATGTTGAAAAAGCGGTAGTCGAATTCAAACTCACGGTCAAGGATGCCTTTTCGAGTAATATAATTCTCACCATAACGCGCTTTATTTCTTTTCGATTCTGTAGTCAGAAGCTCATCAGGTATCTCGCGAATACCGGTATTACCCTCAATGAGCATTTCCCAATATTCTTTTATGGAACTCGCACCGGGAAAAATCCCTGACATGCCAACAACTGCTATTTTATGACTCAAGGACACGGCCCCTTTTCTTTCTTTTATTCAGTATGGTGTTAGCCTGATTTACACCGCGACTCTTCGCCCGGTTTGTAACAAAAATCTCAGTGCTATGTTGTTTACCTGACAAGAAATCCTCTTGCTGATAAATGGTGGTATATGTCAATAGATCTACCGGTCTAAGTTCTCTGTTTAATGCTTCGGACAGGCGCTGTGAAAGTTGTAATAATTTTCTTGAACTGCCACCGGCCTCAAAGAAATTCATGTTTCCATCAATGCCTGTATATCCTAATAACGTTTCCCATATCTCTCTGACTAACGAAACATTTTTACGAGTTTCTTTAACCGGAGAATGATTTTGTTGTGTTGAAAGCACAGCATTAAAGTCGATTTTGCCACTATCAGTAAAAGTGATTTCTGTATCGAATATCACTTTTTGCGGTATCATTGCACCCGGCAAATAACGTTTTAATTCGCTGACTATATGATTTCTCTCAATGCCAATTTCTGCGGAAATAACTGCTATCAAGCAGGGTTCATTATTATTTAAATAATAAACTTGTGCTGAATGGATGCCATTAACTCGCATGATGGCCGATTCAATATCGCCAAGATCAACTCGATTGCCATCTATTTTATATTGCCGATCCTCGCGCCCTACATAATGTATAACACCCTCTTTTATATAGCAGGAATCTCCACTGCGGTACCAGGTGTCATGGCAATCGCCTAATGTCATTTGGTGCAATTTATCTGATGATGAAGCGAAATAACCTGAAAATAACTGTACCCCTGAAATTACCAATTCACCAACCACCTCGGCAGATAATACTTGATTCATGGTGCCTATAATCGCCAGACGTGTATTCCAGATTGGCAATCCAATCGGCACAACACCATATTTATCTTTTTCAGGAAAGACCTTATGCACACAACACCCAACGGTGGCTTCTGTCGGTCCATATTCATTATAAACGGGTGTATTACTTTCAATGCAATTAAGCATTTCATAGTACAATTGCTCGCCACCAACCACCACACAGCCCGCTTTAATTTTATTACCGTCAAGCAGGTGGCTCATCATGGTTAAATGAGTAGGAGTCAGTTTTATCATGTCATAATAGGTTTTGCTTTCAACCAAATTTTTTATTATTGAAAGGCCGTTATCCCCCTCAATGATATGTATTTTCCCACCTGAAATAAGCGGCAAGAAGATGCTGGTCAATGTCAGATCGTAACTTAATGACGTGAATAGTGGTACTGTACTGGAAAAAGTAATTTTATATTTATTTTTCGCCCATGCCAGATAATTAATCAATGATTTGTGGCTAATAGGTACGCCTTTAGGTACCCCGGTAGAACCGGAGGTAAAAATCATGTACAGAATGTCTTCTGCTAAAGATTCCCTAAAACTTAGAATATCTCGATTGTTCTGACTTATAACATCTTTGAGCGTCTCTTTATTCAGGATTAATATATTCTCACCTATTACAGACTGTATGCCCGATACTCTGTCTAGGGGAGATGAACCATCGACTGGAACAAAAATATTTCCCGACAATATTACGCCGATTATTGCCGCTATCGCATAAAATGACCTGTCCATATGGACCATAACAGGCTGGTTAATAAGGTGTTTTTTTATTATAAAATCAGCAATTTTGGCTGAAGCCGCATAAAGTTCCTGGTAGGTATAATGATGTTCACCATCAATAACACCAATGCGTAACTTATGTTCTTCAAATGAATGCTGCAAAGATTTGCCAATATTGTTTGGCAAACCAAGCCTATTCTCCGGCACATTATTTCCAGCCAGAATTTTTCCTTCCACGTGTAATAACAGATTTCGAAGCTTAATGTTGCCAGATTCAGTAATAACAGCCGAAATTCTGTTATATTTTGCCAAAAGTACTTTCAATAAATCAGCCTGAACGGTGTTGGATGTAGCATTTATTTTTAGTCTGCCGTCCTGCATTAGCATCACTGAGAAAGTTAATTCAAATTTTGTCTCTATACTATCAAGGCTCAAGCGCTCAATATGTTCGAAATTTTTTGTCGACTCTTGTTCATAAATGAACATATGATTTGATTTAAGCCTGCCATCCTTTCTTACTAAATGACATTCATCAACAATCCGCTTGAAATCAACGTCCGAGTTTTCTATGGACTTTAAGAAATCACCATTGAAGAGTTTAAGATAATCTAATACCGGTAACTCAGGTGAAACTTGTCCCAATACCGGTAAGGTATCCACTGCCATACCAAATTGACAGAAGTTTATTTTAGTTTTTCGCTTGGATATTGGTATGTAGTGCAATATTTCATCTCTATTGAAATGGTGACACATCATGAGATTATATATAGACAAAAATCCAGCATAGTGAGATATCTCCATTTTTTTGAAGAATTCACCGATCAATTCAGCCAGAGGTTGTTCAATATAAATATCAGCTTCCGAGACCACGCCGCTTTTTATTACATGGGATTGTTCAACTAAATTAAAGTCCAATCCCTTGTTTTTTAATCTGTCTAGCCAATATTGTATTTGGTTATCGGTTGAGTTTTTATCACCAACAAAACACTCTGGCAGAATATCAATTTCATCCAAATTCCCTGCAAGTGCAGTATTAATTGCATTTAACAACAGTTCATTTGACCAAGCATCCGTTATAATATGATGAATAACAATCAGCAGATAATCATCGTCCTTAAAGAAAATATAAGGGAGTTGTTTGCTTAGATTAATATTAACACGACATAGCCGGGTTATTTCGCTCAAATCTCCTTTAAAGCGTGCTTGTTGGATTGATATTTTTATTTCAGGCATAACGATAGCGGAAACATTTTCACCATCATCAAAAAGCCGGGTCCGAAATATTTCAAATTTACCGGCAATATCGTTCAGGCAGGTTTCAATATCGTTTTTACTTTTGTCATTTTTTAAGCGCACTAAAATTGGCACATGATAAGAGGTGTCTGTTTCATCAAGCTGGTTGATATTCCACATTGTCTGTTGCAGTGAACTTAATGAATAACTTCTCTCACCCTGTTGATTTCTTTCTGCCTCTTTTGACTGAATAGGTTGCCCTAATTGAATATTCTGGAAAAAAACAATTCTTGGCTGCTTAAGGAAATCTGATACTTTCAGGCTCAAACTAAATTGCTCATTAATTTCAGCAATCAACCTTACCGCAGATATGGAACTCGCCCCTGATGCATAAATAGAATCTTCCAGCGATTTAGCAAGCCCAATATGTTTCTCCCATATATTCAGAATCCGTTGATCGATCTGTGATAGAGAAAGCGGGTGTTGTTTTATTTGTGTAAAAGCATTATGTGTAAAAACATTGCGTGCAAACTGCTTTAATGCCTCTTCATCAATTTTTCCGTTCAGGGTTGTCGGCAGGCGCTCAAGTTTCACGAACTCAGTTGGGATCATATAGTCCGTCAAGGTATCTCTTAGGAGCACCGACAGTTGCTGCCAACGGTCAAACGTCAAACTGGTACAAAAAAGCGTGATACGTCCAGCGATAAATCTCACCCGGAATTCTGCGGGATTGATGTGCATAGCTACAGCGTGTTCAATCTCATGTAATTCAACTCGATGTCCTAAGATTTTTATTTGCTTATCTTTTCGGCATTCAAAAACCAGATCGCCATCGCTGTTGTAGTAAGCAAAATCCCCCGTGTAGTACGTCTGCCCCGTCAATGGACTTTGCTCAAAACCTGCCGTGTTTTCGTGAGACCCCTGATATCCTCTGGAAACGCCGGGGCCAGAAATAGCCAATTCACCCATGACCCCATCCGGCAGCAATCTTTTATTATGATCGACTATCAGAACCTGATTAAGGCCCAAAGGTTTGCCAATAGGGACGCTGGGTAATCTGACATCGGCTGATTTGGGATGGTGGAGTACTGCACCTACCGTTGTTTCTGATGGTCCATAATGGTTAAGTACTTTGATACCGCTTTGCTGAACAACATCGAGTTGCTGGCCCGAGAGTTTCTCTCCACCCAGAATGAGACATTTTAAGGGGAATGTTGAGGCGATTCCCTCTCCCTGTGAAAGGCCCCATACATGGGATGGCGTGATTTTTAGAACATCAATCTGGTTATCTCGGATGAATTGCGAGAATAACAAAGGATCGAGGCTGATGTGATAAGGCGCAATACTCAGGCTTCCCCCCATGTAAAGAGAAGCAAAGACAGAGGTATAACCCAAATCGGCTGACAGTGTAGATGCGACTGCAAAAGCGAGAGGTGCTTCATCCTTTGTCAATGCCAGTCGCTCCAATTCAATCGCAATGCTCTCGCCATAATGAATAACATTACTATGCGATATAGAGATACCTTTTGGCGTTCCCGTGGTACCGGAAGTAAATACCATATAGGCTTCATCACCGGCTAAAGCGATTTCATTACTGGTAAGAAGTTGTTCTTCACCGTTATGTTGCAATATCTTTTCTATCGGATAGCTTTTCTCATGCAATTTATGGCTGTCAGTTAGAGTCAGCAAAAGGGCCGCTTTCGCCTCAGCAAAGACACTGATCTTTCTGCTTAAAATTGCCTGCTCGTCTAAGCAAACAAAGCTCCCTCTGATTTTCCAGATACCTAATATCAGGCAGATGAACCGGTAATCCCTTGGCGCCTCAAAAACGACCCTGTCTCCAGGTTTAACACCTAAACGTAGTAGTGATGAGGCGACACGGTTTGAAATGGTATCAACCTCACGCCAGGTTAATACTTGCTCATGATCTACGTAAAACGGCCTATCTCCACAGGCTGTCACATGTTGTCTAAATCGCCCCAGCAATGTACCGTCTGGCTGAAATGTTCCTGTTGTTAACGGTGCAAACTTTCTATAAAGCTCTCGATTTGTGATATCCAAATGGCCGTTCGTATCAACAGCTTTCTGCGCCACTGCAATAATCATTTGGCATACAGCAGCCACATAGTCGCGGTTAAAAATAGTGGTGTCGTATGTTATACATACAGAAAAACATTCATGCTCTTTTGAAAACAGTACATTCAGCGGAAATTTAGATCCACCAGCAGACATTACTTCCCATGCAAATGTGGCTAATTTATTTTTCGATTTCTCGGCAAAGCTGGTAAAAATGTGAAATGGATTTTCTCCTCCCCAGCCTTTTTCCAGCATGCCTTTGCGCAATGCTTGAAACGGATAATGTCCATATTCAAGAATATCGATGGTCTTCTCTAATACCATTTCCATAACATCAGCGAATCTTGTCGCTTTCGACAGATCAAGCGGCAGGAATGTTGTATTAGCAAAACATCCGATACCTTCATCTTCTTCCTGACGGGCGTTGGTCACCGTTCCCAAGAGAATTTTATCTGAATGTTGTAGTGATGAAATAACAATCGCAAGGCAACTGTTGAGAAAAATTGCCGGGGTAGCCCCTTCTTGCTTGCAGAATTGGGTTATTTTATCTGACAGTTCCTGAGTGAATGTTAAATCGTAGCGCCAGTCTGATGAAGGTGAATATTTAGATTCAGGTGCTTTGAATCTGATGGCTTCATATGAATGTATTGACTGATACCAAAAGTCAAAAAGTGAATGTTCAATTTCTTTGTTAGGTGATGAGTTTAACCTGACAGCAGGTGATTTGTCGCGCCCTTGAAAAATAAGGTCGAGATCTTTCATCAATTCTTCAAGCCCTTGCTGGTCAATGAGAATATGATGAAAAAGCAGTGCAAGTTCAATGCTAGCGTTTTCCAGATAAAATAGCCCAATCCTAAATAAAGGATCGTTATTTACCTTGATAGGCTGTTGGAGATATTCCAGTAATGCACGATTTCTCTCCTCTTCCTGATTAAATTCATATTGTTCTATCGTCGCATTTTCAGCAGTAAAAAACGTCACGTCTTGATCAAACGACAATTTAGAAAAAATATTCGGATGCTGTACTATCCACTGATTTAGTGCACTTAATACCTTGCTTATATCACACACACATTGTATCGATACCCTGACCGGAATTAAGTACTTCGTGTGGGTCTCATCTAATTGAGAGGCCAAATGAAAATTTTGTTGGTAGCTATTAACTGGATAACGCGTTGCATCGTACATAAGCATTCACATAGTTTGTTTAAGAATGGGTTGTGCCACCCTCAATAAAGAGGGTTTTATTTTTTATGCTAATTAACGTTGATACATACATTTACCATATATCGCAGTATCATCTATCTCTCCAGATGGCAGCCTTCGTTCGCATTTTAGAATGCCTTCTAATTGATAATTATTTCTTTCTGCGACCTTCCTACTTGCCATATTACTGGCAGCCATACGAATTTCGATTCGTTTGGCTTTAAGATTTTCGAATGCATATTTTTCTAAGAGTTTTACACCGTCACTGACATAGCCAAAACCTACAGCATCACGACATAGCCAATATCCCATTTCGAAGAATGGGATTGATTTATCACGGACAATAAGCCCCAGCGCGCCAAGAAACCGATTATCATCTAACCGAATGATGGAAAATCGCAATTCACCTTCACATTTATTAAAATTTTCCACCGCTTCCTTCATATTCTCAATAAAACTTTCTTCATCCGTGATGGCTTTTACCCAAGGCATATAACGAGAAAGGTGCTCTCTATTTTCTTTAATTGCAGAATACATTGTGTTAGCAAGGTCGATTGTAGGTTCAACCAGCATAATTCTTTCATTTTTCAGCATAGTCAGCTCTCCCGTTCATTATCCTTTGGCAACAATACCGCTTGCAGTCGCACATAAACCGCCCCTCTCGCTATAGAGATGTGCTGACGCGAAAATCATTGTCCGGGTTTTTCTGTCTATACGTGCTTTCACATGACTAAACTGACCACGGATGATCTGCATCATTTTGATATCAAGAGCAACGACACCAGATGGTGTGCAACCGAATCCAATAAATCCAGAGATGCCAAGAGCTGATTCCAACGCTGCTGTTACTATTGCACCATTAATCCCTACAGCTGTATTTTTCCCGAAAGAACCCGCATGGCATGGATTGCCATGTTGTATCCGCAGATCAACAAAATCCACACCCCATTCGACAATCGTGAATCCAAGTGTTTTAAATAATGGAGAGTGATTAAATGCTTCAATACTTCCATCTGTCACATGTTCTAACTCGTTCAAATTCACTCCGCCATTAACACCTGAAAGTTTCTATAAATAACAATTTCATAATGTAATTACTTTATGAAACTAAGTAGTTAGCAATAATTAGCTTCATACTGAAATTGTGATGCAAGATAAAATCTTGCTTGATCTTTTTCCCCTGTTTTCTTCTTCTTTTGTGATATTAGTCACACTAAGAATTAATGTTAATAATAAATTTCCCATAAATTAACATATGGATAAAATATGCCGTTCATTACTGTGCATAGCCAATATAATTTTTTCGATCTTAAAAATATTTTATATATCACATGGGAATAAATGAATGATCTTTATTTAGACAGTTGTCATTTTCTGTACATATTTTATCAGCATTAAACGCACCTTAATTTGATGATGGAGATTCAAGTAGGTATTTCATCAATCGAACGGGTATAAGTTTAAATAAATTATTTGAGTTAAATACTCTGTTAGTATTTCCGTTAAAATAGAGCACCAATCAATGAGAAAACATTATCGTATTATTCATAGACCTAACTGGTAATGATAATTCTGAAGTGTTGTGAAACGATATTCTAAGCTGTTAATAATATACTTATCACTATGTTTAACCGCTTTGATATATTTCTCTACATACTTCTCAAATTTTATTGTAATGAAATGCTCTTTTCCCTCAATCTTTTTATATTGTTCGTGCGGAATCAAAAATATTTCATCAGAAATATATCTCGAATTGACGATTAATAATGCTTTCGAGTAATCTAATCCTTTCCCTTTAATACCTTTTTGAACGGATCTTTGAGTAATATATGCTGCATTATGTTTAATTGAAGTTCTAAGTGGGATCGCGAAAGTTAATTTGTTGATGTTTATTACAACAATACCATGTCCGCGGGTTTTACCTGGTATCCACTTTCCATCTTCATTATCAACTGCTTGTATGAGATGAGAATTCTCATCATAAAAGGCTTGAGTCAATTTTTTTAATTTCATCCTGATCACTTTTGCGTAGATCAAAAAAAACCCCAAGTCAGGGGTTTTTTCTGGCAGTTAATTCTGTTCGGAGGTTTCTGTTTTTTACGTGGGGACCCTCCTGCCACCAGCATACTTCTGCTCGGAGATTTCTGTTTTTTACGTGGGGACCCTCCTACCACCACAAACTGCCTTTATATACTACTGTTGATATACGCAGTTGTCAATTTATTAAACCAGGTGGTATTTATGTAGAAGCATATTATTGACTTATTAGAATAACGAATAACTTTAAAACCTAAATTCCTGTTTATTTATTTCATCACTGTTACTGATAATTTGAACATAATAAGCTTATTGAATAAAACGATTCTTAAGTGCCTTCAATAAGCCCCCGCCAGTTCTATCAGAATAAACAGAGGCTTATTAGACAATTTAGGGAAAGCGGTGTTCTCGTACCTTGCTTTCCCTCATATGTTATTGATGACTTACACCATTGTTACTTCAGTTGTCTTTTCCAGCGATTTAAGCAATATGGCAATGGTTTTATGTCTGAAAATATCCCTAATTCTTACTTTCATTTGCCCCGGCATCTGAGTATTCATCTTTGCAACCAACCGGACAGCGGATAAAGAGTTACCTCCGATGTGAAAGAAATTATCATTGATACCTACCTGCCCGACACCCAGTACTTCTTGCCAGATTTGACACAGCTTACGCTCTATTTCTCTCTCGGGTGCCTCGTAGTCACCATTTCTGACTTCTCCGGGTGCCGGCAAACCTTTACGGTCCAATTTGCCGTTTATCGTCAACGGTAACTTTTCCAGCGTAATAAATAGACTCGGAACCATATACTCCGGCAAAACCTTCACCAACGCATCACGCAGGTTCGATTCTGATAGCGCTTTTCCCTGTGTCGGTACAACATATGCGACTAAATAGCTATTCGTTTCCTTGCCATGGGCGATAACTGCGACTTGTTGTACGTCGTCTATGTCCATCAGCGTATTCTCTATCTCTCCCGGTTCGATGCGGAATCCGCGGATTTTTAGCTGACAGTCATTTCTTCCCAGATATTCCAGTTCACCATCACCTCGCCAGCGAACCAGGTCGCCCGTTTTATAAAGCCGTGTATACCCTTTCTCCTTGTCATGTTCATCGGCAAAAGGGTTTTCTACAAATCGTTGCGCGCTCAGTTCATCACGATTCAGATATCCACGGGCAACGCCAGCGCCTGAGATGTAAAGCTCTCCTAAGGCACCTACCGGTAGGCGTTTCATCTGCGGAGAAAGAACATATAATTTCGTATTGGCAATGGGTTTACCTATGCCACCGTTATAGCGGCAGTTAGGATAATTGATAAAATTGAGGGAAGTGACTGTTGTTTCAGTCGGACCATATTCATTATTCAATTTTTCACCAAAGAGTGATTTCAATTGAGCATGGCACCGATCACCCCCACTGATGACACGCCGGAGAGTCATCAGTTCATTTAAGCTACCAAGGGATAACAGATAATCAGGCGTTGCGTGAATATGCGTTACCTGATATTTGAAAGCGAAATGCTTTATTTTTTCAACATCTTTCAGATCCGCATCAGAGGCCATGATAAAGCATCCACCTGATAATACCGGTAAGAATATCTGTTCAATGGATGCATCAAAGACATAAGGCGCCAATCCAAGAACTTTTTCATCATCACTAAAACACATTGTTTGACGTTGGGAATGCAATAAATTAACAACCCCATTTTGTTCTATCATGACGCCTTTAGGTTGCCCGGTTGTCCCGGAGGTATATATCACATAGGCGAGATTTTTCGGGCCACTTATCGCAGGCAAATTGGTCTGCTCTATATCCTGCGTTAATGTTGGATCATCGACTGACAGGTAAACGATTCCATTCCCACTCTCTCCTGCCTTTATCTTTTCCAGCAGACCAGATTGGGTCAGAACGACGCGGGCCTTTGTATCACTCAGCATAAACCTGACCCGTTCTGATGGATATTCCGGCGATACCGGCACATAAGCGGCCCCTGCTTTTAATACGGCAAGGATAGAGATAATCATCTCTGCACTGCGTTCCAGATACAGCGGAATCAACGTATCGGGTTCCAACTCCTTATTCGTGAGCGCGCGATAACGTGTACGGATTGTCCGGGCAAGTGCATTCGCTTTGGCGTTCAGTTCAGCGTAGCTGAGTTTTTCGTCTGCAAAAATCACCGCAGTGTTTTCTGGGGTTTTTACCACTTGCTCTTCAAACAACTGGGATAACGTCTTGTCAGCCGGGAAAGAAGCTGTCGTATCATTCCAGCGGTCCAAGCGTTGTTTGTCCTCTTCCGGTAACAATGGAAGCTCTCCAACGGGTTGATGTTTGTTACCGACAAAAGCCACCAGCACTTGCTGATACACGGCGATCAGTTGAGTCATGGTGACATCATCAAATACCGCCTCGGCCCAACAAAATTGACCACGGAGTTGTTCATGGCTATCGTCAATAATCAAACTGATATCAAATTTTGCTGCCGGCGCTAAGGATTGATTCTGTGACAGTGTCACCGGAATGAAAGGCAGATTTTCTGCACGATATTGCCCAAAGCTTTGCACCGCAAACATTACCTGAAATACCGGGTGCCTTGACAGGTCATTTTCAATGCTTAATTCGCTGACCAATCGGTCAAACGGCAAATCCTGATGAGATTTGGCGGCAATAATACGAGTATGAAGGGAAGCAATCAGCTCACGGACAGAAACCGAGAAATTTTCATTGATCCTTATCGGTAAGGAATTAACGAAGAAACCAATCAATGGCTGCGTCTGAATATAATGCCTGCCATCTGATGGAATGCCGATAACAATATCATGGTGTCCTGACATGACCGCCAGTGAGACATAAAGCGCTCCCAACATAACCGTATTCAAGGTAGTTGCTTCATTTTTTGCCAGTTCTCGCAGTGAGTTTGATAACATCCCGCTCAGCAAGAAATGGTGTTCCTTCCCGCTGTCATCGAACTGAGCCGGACGCGGTTTATCCGCCGGGAAAGCAAGATTTTCATAACCTGACAACACCTCTTGCCAATAAGAGAGATGAAGTTGTACATCCTCATCGACCAAAGATTCGCGTTGCCAGTAGGCAAAATCGACATACTGAATAGGGAGTTCAGGCAAGTCAGGCTCTGATGCATGCAAGTAAGAGGTGTATACCTGAGCAAGTTCGGATAGAAAAATATCTGTCGACCATCCATCAAAGGCAATATGGTGCCACACCATCAGCAAATATTGCTCATCACCAACAATATAATGGCGGTATCTGACTGGATGTTCATTGGACAGGTCAAACAGTTGCGAGGCATCTTTTTTCACTCTCTTCAACCATTCATTATCATCATGAATCACCACAGAATTTATGGATAACGGTATATCTATAAGGGTTTGATAATCATGGCCTTGATCGTTTGTTCGATAGACTGTTTTGAGTATCTGATGCCTTTCTTGCAGATAAGACAGCGAGTCGGTCAAAACATCCAGTTTCACATCACCCTTTAGCTTTACTAACAAGGGAATATGGTAGGCGCATGTTCCTCCTGACGATCGTTCAATGAACAGCATCCTTTCTTGAGCAAATGATAAAATTTGGGGTTGCGGAGACGGTGGAATATTCAGAGTTTCAATCGGCGCATCATGCAAAATTGACGATAAGGTTTTAATATCCTGAATATTGAAAAGTTGTGACAACGGTATGTTTTTCTTATACCGATTCTGAATGACAGCAGATAATTTAACCGTGGTAATAGAATTCCCCCCTAAGCGGAAAAAGTTATCTGTCATGCCTATCTGACTGACTCCCAGTATTTCTTCCCAAAGCTGGCACAGCTCCCGCTCTATTTCTGTTCCTGGTGCCTCGTAAATACGATTTCTTACCTCTTCTGGTGTCGGCAGCCCTTTACGGTCCAGTTTACCGTTTATCGTCAACGGTAACTTTTGCAGCGTAATAAACACACTCGGCACCATATACTCCGGTAAAACCTTCAACAACGCATCACGCAGGTCTGACTCTGATAGCGTTTTTCCCTGTGTTGGTACAACATATGCGACTAAATAGCTATTCGCTTCCTTGCCATGGGCAATGACTGCCACCTGCTGTACGTCGTCTATACCCATCAGCGCATTTTCTATCTCTCCCGGTTCGATCCGAAAACCGCGAATTTTTACCTGAAAATCATTCCGTCCCAGATATTCCAATTCGCCGTCATTTCTCCAGCGAACCAGATCGCCTGTTTTATAAAGCCGTGTATACCCTTTTTCCCTGTCTTGCTCATCAGCAAAGGGGTTTGCTACAAATCGTTGAGTACTTAATTCCTCGCGATTGAGATATCCACGAGCCAATCCAATACCACCAAGATAAAGCTCGCCCGGCGCGCCCAACGGCACCAGATTCATACTCTCGTTAAGGACATATAACTTTATGTTGTTGATTGGCTTACCAATCGGTATCACTTTTAGCGAGGCGGAACGACAGTCATAAGCCGTGACATCAACAGACGCTTCTGTCGGTCCATACAGGTTATGTAATTCAGTCTGTTGTGCGCAAACGTCTTTAAACTGAATAACGGTAGCTTCCGTCAGTGCTTCTCCACTGGCAAAGACACATTTTACACATGAAGGAATACGCTGATTTGTCTCGATCAAATGCTGATTGAAAGCGCCAAGCATGGAAGGAACAAAATGGAGGTGGGTGATATTCTCTCTGGCAATAAGTGCACGCAAAGCCTGGGGGTCTTTATGAACTTCAGGCGAAGCAACAACAATGCATGCTCCAGTCCAGTTAGCCCATAATAGTTCCCATACCGATACGTCAAAAACATAAGGTGTTTTTTGCAGCACGCGATCCGATTCACAGAGCGGGTAAGTTTGTTGCATCCAAAAAATACGGTTTACGACACCTCTGTGTTCTAGCATTGCACCTTTAGGCTGTCCGGTTGTCCCGGAGGTATATATCACATAGGCGAGATCTTTCGGGCCACTTATCTGAGGCAAATTGGTCTGTTCTTCTCCCTGCGTCAATGTTGGATCATCGACTGACAGATAAGTGATTTCATTCCCATCCTCTTCTATTTCTGCCTTTTTCAGCTTTTCAAGCAATCCAGATTGCGTTAGAACAACACGAGCCTTTGTATCACGCAGCATAAACCTGACTCGTTCTGACGGATATTCCGGCGATACCGGCACATAAGCGCCTCCTGCCTTTAATATAGCCAGAATAGAAACAATCATTTCTGCACTGCGTTCCAGATACAGTGGGATTAATGTATCCGGTTCTAATTCTTTATGCGTGAGTGCGCGATAACGTGCGCGTATTGTCCGGGCAAGTGCATTCGCTTTGGCGTTCAGTTCAGCGTAGCTGAGTTTTTCGTCTGCAAAAATCACCGCGGTATTCGTCGGGGTTTTTGCCACTTGCTCTTCAAACAACTGGGATAACGTTTTTTCGTCAGGGAAAGAAGCTGTAGTCTCGTTCCAGTGGTTCAGGCGTTGCCTGTCCTTTTCCGGTAATAGCGGGAGTTTTCCAATGGGTTGATATTGATTATCGACAATGGCTACTAACACTTGCTGGTACACCGCCACCAGCTGATCCAGAGTAGCAACATCAAATACCGCTTCTGCCCAATAAAATTGACCGGTTAGTTGTTTATGGCTGTCATCAATGATGAGGGATAAATCAAGCTTTTCTTGCTCATTTTTTAATGAATCAACGCTTTTTACGGCAAATTTTATTTGAAAAATTGGATTGAGTGATGGCCCTTCAACTGATGCCAGAAATGTATTTAATTGGTCAAATGAACATGAGCGATATTGTTGTACGTTTGTTATGAGTTTATCGATATGGTGAATAAGTGAAACAACGGAAATATCTGATTGAACCTGCACTCTTAACGGAACAAGGTCCAACGCGCTGTTGTTACCGTTATTCTCATCATTCAAAGAGTTGCCTATAACAATATCATGCTGCCCTGATAATGCTGAAAGTGCGACATAAAATGCACTCAAGAGTACAGTATTGAGTGACTTGCTTTCACATGTAGCCAGGTTACGTAATTGCAAAGAAAGTTTTTCATCAATATCAAAAGATGATCTTAAAACCCGATTTTTACCAGGATCACGAACTAACCTGTCAACAGGGATAGAAAAATTATCTCGACCGGAAAGTAACGTAGACCAAAATCTTAAATCATTCACATTACATTTGCTTGATAGGATATCCTGGTCACTGCCTTCACGAGCCGATTTGTTAACTGCCATTATTTCATCCTTAGACAATAACTTAGAATGCAATTGTGCCGTCAATACAGGTAACAGCACTTCCGCCTACGAAAATCTTGCCTCCACGCTGAACGAGCGACAACAACCCATCACGACCCAGTTTTACGCCCTGTGAAGAGATCACATCCACCCCTTCTGGTGCCATAACATGATGGTGACGCATAAACGCCGCAACGCTGCCATTTCCACCACCACAAACCGGATCTTCATTTACACCACAAGCAGGCGCAAAAGAACGAACTTCAATGTGCGCCTCCATGCCTTCCGGGTATGAACCATAGATACAAATTCCAGTGCAATTCATTTCAATGTCGTGATCTTTTAAGCGGCTGAAATCGGGTTGTGTAGCGAGCACTGTTTCCGCATCAGAAGTACAGGCAACTATCCATCTGGCGCCAACATCGACTAATGCTGGCGTTAATTCATCATTGATCGAACAACCAAGAATATTTTCAAGGCGATTTACTTGTTCTCTGCTAAGTAACGTGATTTTCGGCTCTGGTAACTCGAATGAGATTGACCGTTCACCATTTTCCATTTCACTGACATTTAGCGTGATCAAGCCTGCGCTGCACTCCTGAATTAAACGCCCATCTGTTACTGAGATAACACCAGCTTCAAGCAATGCATGTGCGGTACCAATGGTAGGATGACCCGCAAAAGGTAACTCACTTCCCGGTGTAAATATGCGAACCCGATAATCAGCCGCCGTATCTACTGTTGGAAGAACAAAAGTGGTCTCAGAAAGATTGGTCCAACTGGCGATACTTTGCATTTGTTCCGTCGAAAGATCCGAAGCATCCATAACAACCGCAACGGGATTTCCTTTGAATCGTTTTGAAGTAAAAACGTCAACTTGTTTGAAAGGTACACTAGGCATAGAATTTCCTGTTTTTCTGAATTAATTTAAATTCTGTTCCCAAAAAGAATGACAAATAGTCAGTCTCATATTTACATGGTTTCATGCTACTCTGAGTCCACATATAAATACAGAGCCAAAAATACCAAAACAGTTTTGAAATACACCGTTTGTATAATAAGTGTACCCATTTACAAATCACGTGACATACAATTTTCTGATCTTAAAAAGCCAAAAGAAAAGAAATAATCTGTGTATCTACAATCGATAGGTATTTATGATGTCAGGTTTATTCAACAACAGATATTCAACAACATAGATAGCGAAATAACGTTTTTTTATTTCGCTACGATACGGGATACTATGCTTCAGTTTTTCTTTTTGCGTTCAGAAAACAATTTATCTGTCTCATTTGCCAAGATCCCACCTACCAAGGAGATCGGGCGGTAAAACGATTTTTCATGTTTAGCAATCTCCTGTTGTGTAATAAAAGACATACTGACACTCATAATATCAGGCGTTATAAATAATTTTCTCATGATTAGTCCTTTTCTTAGTTATCATTTTATAGAGTTTCTATTTTCAACAAAGTAAATTACAGTTTGAATGATATTTCCCGACTATTACATTATTTAAAAATAACAACATGGTTTTAGGTTGATTTTTATCTGATATATAAACCTATATTCTGTTATTAATATTGAAGAGTAAATTACATAAAAAAGAGAATTATTAAGTAACTAATTTTTCGGACAAGTGGTGTTATTCTTCCCTCGCTTTGGTATATTTGATATAACTTTGAAGTTAGAAGCATGCTTATTGCTCGTTAGTATACCCAATAGATTTCAAGATGCAGTGCGGCGGCAAGTGAACGCAGCCAACAAAGAAGCAACTTGAAAGATGACGGGTATATCTATTTTCTGAGCATGACTTGCCATAGATTCACGAGCTCCTGCTTACTCCGATATATAGCTAGCAAATTTATCTCAGGCTAGCTGATCTCATCAGGACATAAGCACCAAACAAAAAGGCAATAAGATGTACACAAGTTTACTAACCCTGGCTGACGATACATTCTGTCTACGTTTGCAACGCGCCGCAAGGATGTGGCGTAAAGTATCTGATGAGGAACTGAGCAAACTAAATTTATCCGAAGCGACAACAACTCCGCTCTGGCTGATTAATAAACTTGGAGAGGGTCTGCGTCAACGCACCTTAGCCGATCATATGGGACTTGAAGGACAATCATTAGTCAGGCTACTCGATCAGCTAGAAGGTGCGGGATTGCTGATTAGGAAAGACGATCCTACCGATCGACGGGCTAAGGCGCTTTACCTCACTGATGAAGGGCGTAATTTAGCCGAGCAAGCCGAAATTGTCGTAAGAAATATCAGAGCACGATTACTTGATGGCGAACCTAACGAAAATCTGGCTATTGTTGATCGCGTTTTTGACAAGATTATCAATGCAGCTAGTGCGACTAGTGAGGACAGTGAATAAACGAGTACGGATCTGACGAAATGGACGCCTCGAATAAATACCTTATGTAGCAAAATGGAGAAAAAAATTCATTTAACCCGCGAGAGCGTCCATCGTACACCTAAATTCAGCGCACAAATTTGTATCAACGAAATCCTTAATAACACAGCTTGCGATTAGTTCGCATGAGATCTATTATCATAATCAGATAAGGTTCATTTTGTTATCTTGTTTCGTTATGCGAGCGGAGTCACTACATGCCTGAATTATCTGACACTACCGGTATTATTAATCAACAAAAAGAAGTCTCTCCCGCAAACCCAAATTATACTCTGATTGAAAATCTACTTGATCCAGGTAGCTTTTCAGAATTGGATGCGCTTGCAGAACATGATTGTATTCTCTTTAACGCAGATCAAAAGAAAATACCCGGAGACGGGATATCTACCGGATATGGATTCATCAATGGCCGTCCAGTGGTTGTTTATGGTCATGACAATCAGTTTATGGGAGGCAGTTCCAGCCGAATTCATGCCGTAAAAATATGTAAAGTCATAGATTTAGCTTTACGCACTGGCGTGCCGATCATAGCACTGAATCAATCATCTGGATTACGCATACATGAAGGGGTTGATGCCAATTCCCAATTCAGTTACGTATTTTACAAAACAGTGCAAGCTTCCGGCGTTGTTCCCCAAATATCATTAATACTCGGCGACTGTATAGGCGGAGCGGCTTACACACCTGCACTCACTGATTTCATAATAATGATTGACAAACAATCTACTTTATTTTTAACCGGCCCGGCTGTGATTAAACAAGCGACCGGAGAAAATGTCAGTAAAGAAGATATAGGCGGCGGATTAATGCATGCAAGTCAGACCGGGCTGGCTCACTTTCTGGTCGATTCAGCGTTGGAGGCAATATCTTTAACACGACATTTATTATCCTATCTTCCCCAGAATAATACCGAAACGCCTATCGTTATTTCAGATTCTACTGCAAGGCAACGAGAAACACCCAGAATCGAGGAAATTGTACCTCATGACAACTCTCTTCCTTTCGACGTCAAGGAAGTTATTGCAGAAATAGTCGATAAAGAAACTTTCCTTGAAATACAGCAATTGTATGCTCGTAATATTATTACTGGTCTGGCTCGTCTGGGTGGACATGTCATCGGCATTGTCGCCAATCAACCTAATTGGTTAGCGGGCTGTTTAGATATTGATGCTTCAGAAAAGGCTGCTCGTTTTGTCCGTTTATGTGATGCGTTTGGTATCCCCTTACTGACATTAGTCGATGTACCGGGCTACTTACCGGGAAAACAGCAGGAACAAGGTAACATAATAGGTGCTGGTTCTAAGCTGATGCACGCCTATTGTGAAGCGTCGATCCCGAAGGTTGCTGTTATATTGCGCAAAGCATATGGAGGAGCATATCCAACATTGGCTAATCGGGGAGCCACGGATTTCATTTATGCCCTGCCTGATGCCGAAATTTCTGTCATGGGGCCAGAAGGCGCAGTGAATATCATATTTCGTAAAATTGTGGCAGCCGCCCAGGAGCCAGAAAAACAGCGAGAATTTCTGATTACAGAATATCGTCAAGCCCACGCTAGCGCTGCATATTCTGCAAAAAAAACCTACATCGAAGGGCTAATCCCTGCTTCTCATCTGCGTAACCGTCTTATTTCAAGTTTCAAAATACTAAGAGACAAAATAAGTGGCCATCCGGCCAGACGGCATTCAAATATACAACTATGAAGGAATGAAAATTATGGCCATTCCACGTGATCGACACGATGACCATAGTCAGGCATCGATAAGCCGACGGTTATCCTGGCTTTCCGAAACAACCGGGCAATCTTATCCCTATATTGCCGGTAAAACTATTGAACCCGAGTTAGCCAAAGGAACCTGCGAAAATATGATTGGTTACGTCGGAATTCCTTTGGGCATTGCTGGCCCGTTTCTGATTAATGGCATATCAGCCAAAGGAACGTTTACTATTCCTTTGGCGACGACAGAAGGCGCTTTGATTGCTTCTTTTTCCAGAGGAATGAATTTAATCAGTGATAGCGGAGGTTGCCAAATACTGAGTCAGGAGAATTCCGTTCAAAACACACCAAATCCAGCATATCGCTTTTTGGGTAACGCTTTGACAAAAGTATCTGCCGTTGTATTACACCGAGCGGAGGATGCGCTGAAATTTGCCAACTGGTTGCAAGAGCATACGTCGCAAATCTTAATAGTTGCCAACAACACCAGTCGTTACGCTCGACTACTGGAAGTTTCCCCTCTATTTCAGGGTAATTTAATCGGATTGGCATTTACCTACCAGACAGGTGACGCGATGGGATTAAATATGGCGACTAAGGCGAATGAGGCCGTTTGTCGTTATATTCAGGAAGAATGTCCCGAACTTATTTCACACTATTTCAATACATTAGGGGGAGATAAACGTTTTGTCAGTGATCAGGCTAAAGGCCGATATGTTACCGCAAGTGTCCGAATACCTCATAGTTTGGTAAAAGAACGATTACGTACAACGCCATTACGCATGCAACAATTTCTATTAGCATGTAACACATTACTTGCACAACGCGGCGCCACAGCACCAAACATCCATGTTGCTAATGCGTTAACCGCAATGTTTATCGCCTGCGGGCAAGATCCTGCCTTTGTTACCGTCTCTTTTAAAAATGCCTGCACACATTTTGAAGTGCTTGATAACGGAGATCTCAACGCCAGTTTGACCATCCCCAACCTTATTGTTGGTGTAGTTGGCGGTGGTACTAAACTCCCCATCCAGCAAGAGTGCCTCAGCATGATTGGGTGCACTCATGATGCTCGTAAATTAGCTGAAATAACAGCAGCAGTCGCATTGGCTGGTGAAATCTCCGTTGCAGGAGCGGTCAGTGCGGGAGAATTCACCCGTGCCCATACCGTATTGGGGCGAGGCATAAACCCGGTAAAGCCAACTGAATCATCATCAGAGGATACATCGTTATGATCCGCCATGTACTTATCTGTTGCAGAGGAGAAATCGCCCTGCGTTTCATACGTACATGTCAGCTAATGGATATTAGTACCACCGTGATTTACAGTGCAGACGATGATAATGCAGAATTTGTCCATGTTGCTGATCAGGCGGTAAGAGTTGACGCATGGATCCCTGAAACGCTTATCACGACGGTGATTAACGTCGCACTAGCTTGCAAGGTAGATGCCGTAGCACCGGGATATGGCCCTCTTGCAGAAAACGCTGATTTCGCTGACGCCTGTGTTAAGGCGAACTTAATTTTTATCGGCCCTAATAGCTCAGTTATCCGCCAGACAGGTGACAAAATTGCTGCTCGCTCAGCGGCAGAACAGGCTAAGATCCCCATTATTCCCGGTATGCAAATTGATGTCGACGCCAATGCGGCGATGATTTTGGCAAATAATCTGGGTTATCCACTGTTGATTAAGGCCGCCCATGGCGGCGGCGGACGTGGGATTCGAGTGGTAGATCAACCGGAAGACTTTATCACCTCTTATGAGGAAGTCAGGCAAGAGTCTCTCTGGGCATTTGGCAACAATCGAGTCTATCTTGAGAAATTCCTGGGAGAAGATGTCCGTCATATAGAAGTTCAGATATTAGCTGACCGATACGGAAAAATTTTACATCTTGGAACTCGTGAGTGTAGCGTGCAACGCCGACGGCAAAAAATTGTTGAAGAAGCGCCCGCCCCCGGCCTGACAGAGATTCAATATGAAAAACTTCATACTGCCGCGTTGGCGGTTGCTCATCAGGTAGGATATGACAGTGCAGGTACGGTCGAATTCTTGCTTGATAAAGAAGGCAATTTTTATTTCATTGAGATGAATGCCCGCATCCAGGTTGAGCATCCTGTCACTGAAGTGATAACAGGTATAGATATCGTTGAACACATGATTTATTCAGCATCAAATCAGCCTTTGACACTGACTCAGCAGGACATTCATTTCTCAGGTCATGCAATTGAATTTCGTATTTGTGCAGAAGATGCCCATGGGGATTTTCTACCAAATGGTGGAGAAGTTTTGGATTATCGTGTCCCTGAAGGACCGGGTATACGTATCGATTCAGGGATACATCTGGGCGCTAAGATGTCACCTCTATTTGATAGCTTATGCCTCAAGCTCATTGTTTCCGGTGCCACTCGTGAGCAAACTTTAAAGCGGTCGCGGCAGGTGCTGGGTGAACTGGTTATTGCGGGTTTTAGTACTAATCTCGCAGTACATCGTTGGTTGATAGGCAATCAATCATTCAACCAAGGCAATTACGATCTTTCTATCGGTAAGACAATTGAAAATACCCATTCCCTACCCCAGCGAAAAGCTCTGGCAATACATGCAATTACCGCCTTGGCTCTGTATTTAAATCTTATTCCTGATGTGCAAACACATTCGGATACACATAGACCAACATCGCCATGGATTCAACGAAATAGCAGTTGGAAATGAGTCAACAAAGAGGGCTGCATATGCGTAATACAGATCCAAGCTCTGTATCATCAACAATATCAACATTACTAAACGGTGTCGTAGAAAGTGAATTAAACCAAGTCAGTACAACAATTAATAACCTTGGTTCTAATCTCTACCAAGCGCAATGGAATGATACTCAAGGCATTTCATGTGAACTCAAGTTAGAAGATGTGCAACATATATCAAGCGATACAATACGATTAAGAATAAAGATTGACGGTATTCGAGAAACTATTTTATTAAAACGCAACTCATCAAATGACTTTCTTATCGATTATGCGGGAAGCCATCGAGCAATAGTTTTAGATACGGGAAATTCATGGAAAAACAAATCCATTAAGCCGCATCAAGATGGCAATATATTGTCATCCCCTATGCCAGCAAATGTATTAGAGATTCTTGTTTCTGAAAACAGTATTGTAGAAGATAAACAACCGTTATTACGTATAGAAGCCATGAAAATGGTTATAACGCTTTACTCTCCAGGAAAATATTTAATTCAAAAAATAGATGTAGCAGTGGGAGAGAATGTCAGTACCGATCAGGTGCTAATCACTTTCAATCCAGTTAGATAAATATTTAATTGTTTTAAGACTTATAGCGTGAATAAGACTTTTATAAACAGGAATTATCATGAACTTAGAATCTAAAATCGTTAGTTATTGTGATAGCCTTAAATATTCCTCAATTGATCACAATACCCGAGAAATCGGCAGCCACTGCTTACTTGATATTATTGGCGTTTTATTAGCTGGCACCCGTGATCCCGGCGTTGAACTATTGACTAAAATAACCGAAAAATGGGGAGGAAAACCAGAAAGTCGAGTACTTGGGCGAATATTAGCTTTACCTGCTCCAGCCACAGCAATGTTAAACGGTGCGGCTGCCAGAGTACTAGATTTCGATGATGTTGGCGATTCACTCGGAACACATCCCAGTGTCGCGATATTACCCGCGTTGCTTGCTATTGCCGATTCCATTGATCGACCAATATCGCGTGAACAATTCATGACTGCCTATATTGCAGGTATCGAACTTTCTCTTAGACTTTCAAGAGCACGTAAGGAAACATTACTTGAGAGTGGCCGGTATGACCTGTGTAAAATTATTGCAGCAACAGCGGCCTCAGGAATGTTATATGGTCTGACAGGAAATCGACTGCATAACGCACTTGGGATCGCATATACATCCGCATTGGGTGAAACACAATGTATGATAGACGGCGCCTCAACCGTTTTTTACCAACAAGGTTTGGTCGCATCCCATGCAGTGAAGGCGGTAATATTCGCTGAACAAGGTTTTACCGGGGCAAAACAATTTCTCAGTGGACGCTGGGGCTATTATAGTGCCTTTGAACCTGGCTCAAATCTTGATTCAATTATTGACGAATTAGGTACAACCTTTGTACTCGATCAATTAATCGCATTTAAACCCTATCCTACTTGCCGCCCAAATACCTCAGCCGTGGCGTTAATAAAAGAGATGTTGAATGGTCAACAGATTGATATTAATGAAATAGAGCGTATAGATGTTCTTACCAACCAACAAATATTTGATCTCGTTGGCTCGCCAGTAGAACGAAAACAAGTTCCTCAAACCGTAGTCGAAGCCCGTTTCAGCCTCGCTTATAATATTGCGACTGTACTCACAACAGGAGACTTATTTATTGATGACTTCACGGAAAACGCAATTCGTCGCAAGGATATCATCGACTTAAGTAGAAAAATTTATCCCAGAAGTGTGGCTGAATGTGAAATACCTGAATTAGGCACACATGGAAAAATCAAAATTATTATTCAGTTTAAGGATGCTACCCAACTTAAAGGCGAAGTTTCTTATGCAAAAGGTAATGCCAAAAACCCAATGACACTTGAAGAGTTGATAGACAAGTTTAAAAAATGCGTGGTTTATTCCCAAAATGCATATATTCACAAAAATATTTCAGCAATATTAGATTGGATTTTAGATCGCAAAAATCATAATCCAGATTATCAAATGCTTGCTAACGTATTATTCCCAAGATAAAGGGATTTAACCGCTATTCTGGTATGGACGTATAAATTTATTATTAATGTGTGGATTTCTAGACCTCAACTGACAGTTTTATGTATCTTTAACAGATATTAGTTGAGGTCTATACCCAATAGATTTCAAGATGCATCGCGACGGCAAGGGAGCGAATCCCCAGGAGCATAGATAACTATGTGACTGGGGTGAGTGAGTGCAGCCAACAAAGAAGCAACTTGAAAGATGACGGGTATAGATGAACAAGAAATAAGAACAGGAAGTACGCCTTATGAGACTTTGTTTGAGAAAATGAGAGCTTAAAAATGAACTCTTAGTCGCAGTCAGAAATCTCACAACTAATACAATTTACACCATCAAAATACACTATAATGGGTTACTGTTTCTTTGAATTTCACTTATGAAATTCAGCCTCTGCCAGCCTCTGCCAGCCTCTGATTAGCCTCATCGATTTGACCACGCCAGTAATTCATATGGTAGATTACATCAGATATTTTATTTTCTAATGCAACAAGGTTTTGATTAATCTGTTCAAGCTGCGCAGGCCGCGAGCCGTTTCCATCGCGGAGTAGTTTCGCTCTTTTTAGAAAAAGTTCGTCATATTTATCCCTCATATCACTTAGCTCTTTTTCTTTCTGTAAGTACATATCATTCGCAACATCCAACTCCCGTTCAATCTGGCTGCGTATTGCATTGATATCATTAGGTAACCTGCCAGCGGCTCCTGAATCCTTCGATAATACTGGTCGCATTGGAGTTGATTGTCCTTCCGCTCGCCTCTGCAGCTGTTGTGCTGGTTGTGACGTCCCAGGCATTGGCGGAGGCGGTGGTGTTACTGTTTTTGGCGCTTGACTATGCGATGGCATTGGTGGTGCCGGAGGCGCTACTATTGTTGATGTCTGAGTACTTGTACTGGGGATATTAGTATCCACAGCCCGAGAGTGATCTGCGCTATTCTCAACATAGCCTGAAGGCCCACTAATTGATTTATAAGGCCGATTAATTTTTTCTTTTTCCGCAGATATGTTCATTACCAGATGACCACTACCTTTAAACTCTATACTCGTTACTACCTTATGACCAAATGCTTCAGCATGCTGTTTCAACATAAATAAGGTAGCCTTGCAATTATCAGTTCCCAGCAGCGTATAAAAAGCCTTTGGATTCTCGGTAGGAGAAACGCGTATAACCTGTCCTCGTTGAATCGGGGTTCCTATAGCGCTTATAACGTCTTGAGTGACTTTATTTTCAATACTGGCCTGAACAGATCTTTTTAAATTTTTCGGGTCTACACCTGACTTTTTAAGTGAATTAAACATGATCTCTGAATAAGATAATGGGGCTCCTAATTTAGGATCTGTAGTTATATCATCCACTTTATACGAGGAGGATGTGATGAGACTTTCACCATCTTTAGATATATATATATCATAAGCCGGTTTTTCAGCTCCCTTTGCTTCAATCTTAATATGATACATCTTGTCTTGTACGAGATGTGAGACATTAGCAGGGGCAGAGTCTTCCATCGTGCGGAATAAATATCTGTTATCAAAGTGACTCATTGTATCAGCTGAATCTTTGTATTCACCTTGATATAAATCTTTGGCTTTTTTTTCCAAAGTAGAGAATAAATCCTCACTACTCTTTCTCGGATTAAATCTAATAGGTTTCGTTTTATTAGTCGGTAATATTAATGGTTGGCTCAGTGATAGCGGTGGCTGCATCGTTGGTGGCGGCGGTGGTGTTCCTATTTTGGGTGCCTGACTATGTGATAGCATTGGTGGTGCAGGAGGCGCTACTACTGTTGATGTCTGAGTACTTGTACTGGGGATATTAGTATCCACAGCCCAAGAGTGATCAGCGCCATTCTCAACATAGCCTGAAAGCCCACGCATTGATTGATAAGGCCGATTAATTTTTTCTTTTTCCGCAGGAGTGAGTTTTTCATCCGCAAAACTTTTCGGCTTCTCTAATGGAAGCCCTAACGCTTGCCGTTTTGCTAATTCAAATTGATCTAATTGTGCATTTAAAACCTTAGAATTAAGCCCGGGAATTTCTTGATATAAGGCTTGTGTAAATACATCTGGACCTGCCAATTTTAATACATTTTTTTCACCGCGTTGATAATTACTCACGGCAAGATCTAATGTTTTGTTAATAATGGGATTATTTTGTGTTACGGCGATGGGCGTATTTGGAAATGCTGTCGCTTTACCTGCTTCAGGAGCATATTCTCTCATCACCCCAATTCCCTTTGGAAATGCTAATGAGCCAAAACCTTTTACCTGTATATCATCAATATCTTTATAGATGCCTCCTTCAAATTTTAAGACTAATAATCTTAAAATATCACTCGCTTGTGCATATTTCTTTTCTGCAATCGCTTGTTCATAATAGACGAATGAAGGCTCTTGTTTTAATTGAGGGAAATAACTTTTTTTACGAAAATCGATGATATTAACGTTGCTGGCTTCAAAATTTTTTGACATAAAATTCTTAGCACTTTCATGTCCACTAATGCCACTATCGTAAATAATGCTGGTATTATAATCCGGATTTTTTTTTGCCGTATCGATTGATAGCTTAATATTTTTCTCGGATATATTTTTTGTACCAATCCAAATCATATGGATATTTTTATCAATCGGTTCTGGCGGCCATTTTATGGCTTCATAATTAATTGACTGATTGATTATCTTTATAGCTCTATTTCTTGCAATATACTTTCTTATTTCGTCAATAGGTCCACCTCCTTTCAGGCCTGTTTCTGAGTGCTTAAACCACTCACCATTTGCATCCTGTTTTACCGGGACTGTTGGTCTTGAACGATTCGTGTTTGATGGGTCAAACACTCGCCATGTATTATTTGCTTGATCCCATTCGACTATATAAATGTCATTATTGACTTTTATATAGTGTTTAGTCTCTTGTACACCTTGTGTATTTTCCGACGTTACATGATAAACCCCGTCACGAGGTGTAATGCCATCCAATTGAATACCCTCTTGCTTATAAAGTAATGGGATCTCACCATCAATAATTTCATTTAAGTTTCGACCACTTATTTTGATATCCGAGACATTAGAATAATCTAATTGATGGAAACTCACTGAGTTATCTGGGAAGTCATACTCTTGCATTTTTTTCTGAAAAAATGTGGCCATATCGCTGTGTTTATCAAAATAAGCCATACCATAATTTGGGTCATAAAAAACATATTTAGTTTTATTTTCCCCATCTTTTATTTTTGATATCAACATAGTATGTGCCGGAGCGTCTACCCGGACTGAACTTATTTCAGATGGAAAGAGTTTTATTTCAGATGTCGTAAGATTAGAAACAGTTACATCCGAAATAGATGCAGCAGATGCATTAAATTTTGATGCATTCCCATTTGAATGTAATTCATTCAATGACTTATACAAAGAATTGCTCATAATATCATTAGAAGAATAAATCCCCATAAGCATTTTAGACAGTTTTGCATCCTGACCACTTTGTAATGCCCAACCCATTAAGACTGATTCAGGTAAGCATTCACCGGGTTTTCCTTTTAAATAAAGACCCTGGGGAGTGAGGACAACTTTATTGGCTTTATTTGCCGATTTTTTCCATGACTGAGCATCTTTTGCTGTTTGAAATGCATTAATGTCTTTAATGGATTCATTCATTTTTCCCGCCAATACACCTTTTGTTGTCGCATCGGTATCAGGCGAAATATAACGTTCTATTTTTTCATCAAGCGATAGACTATTAAAGTTATCGTATTGTGAATTATTATAATTGTCTTTTCCTGTCTTATACGCTTGTTGAGCTCTTGCTACCGGTCCTTTACTGTCCGGATTGTAAGCATAGCTAGGCGCCATACGTTGCATAGTATTGAAGTTTTCTTGATTGTATTTAATGCGTTTGAACTTATAGCCGCTGATGGTTATTTCTTTTGGCTCTTTGGTGAATCTATCGATGAGATCTTTTAATCCACCGCCTTTTAACCCAACATCAGTATGAAATTCCCATGCATTATTTTTATTTAATCTGATTGGCGGGAAATATCCCGAACGATCCGATGCAGCAGGGTTTACCAAACGTAATGTATTATTACTTTCATCATATCTAACTTGATAGAAATTATCGTTATGTTTGATATAGTAATTATAATCTTGCATGGATTGCTGATTTTCAGGGCGAGTTTTATATATACCCTGCTCATTAGGCTTAATCTCGTTAAGTTCCGGTTTTTCCACCTTCCAGTCAGAATTGAATCCAGTATCTTTGACCTTATTAAAAACATTACGCCTATTTAAATGACTATTTATTGGATAAGGTTCGATTAATTCATACACCGCACCGCTGAGCACTTTGCTAGCTTTGAATCCCATTTTTCCTAGTTCGAGACTCAATGACTTAAATAGGGCGGAACCTCTAAGTCCTGATTTAAGAATGCTTGGTATTGCTGAGCTGCGGATCGTACCCACGATTCCTCTCGCCGCTGGATAGGCAATAGCAATACTTGTAATAATGTCTAGAGTCAATTGCTCAGAATTTATTTCATATTCCCGGTCGTAATGTTTCCTGCGACCTATTTCATGGAATGGAATAAATCTATCCCCCAATTTTTCCCAGTCAGTAGATTCATACATTGCAGAGCGAAGATAGTTTGCTGCGGCATTGTTTTGAATGGTCGAAACCCCGATAATTGCGTTTTTAAGAGTCGTATTTTCCAAATGATCTGTATTTTCCAAATGACCAGGATTTTTTTCTTCATAATACTCATGTGAAAAAAGCGAGGGATCTCCAAGCCAGATATTTTGTTTTTTAAGATGAGTCTCTAACTCTTTTTTATTCATACCACTTAAAATTTCCAATGCATTTGTATGTTCACTCTGTGAGCCTCTGTGATAATACGACCCAAGACCTCTATACTGTGTAGCTGGAATGTGCATACCCTCAGTCAGAGGCTTTAAATCTTCCATTTCCTTTGTGCTAATTCTTTTAACATGATTTCTAAGGAACAGATTAGAGATAACCAAACCACCTGTGTCTTTTCCAGGAAATTTAATAACAACTGTTCGGCCAGGTGCAGCTAAACGAGCTCCACCATTTCTATTTTTATATACAAACGAAAATAACTTAATACTTTCGGCTTTATCGAACAGCTCAGAGAAAGAAAGGTTAGCTCGTGCAACAATTTGTGAAAAAATTTCCCTGGCTTCCTTCTCTGCATCGTGATTATCTTTATAATTATCAAATTGAGCATAATATTTACTATCGTCATTACCCAACTCTTTTCTGGTCTTGAACTGAGAATAAGACGTAAAATCTTCATGGGGTGTTTCGCTTATATGCAATATATGTTCTCGTGCTTTTTTCTGAAAATTCAACAATTTATCGATCAATAAAAGAGCCGATTCATATTTCATCGCCTTCAAAGAAATCGCTGCATCTATTCGGCGAGATTTAGATTTCATCTCCGTCAAATAACTCTCTGTATTTATTCGGCGAAGATCAATTAGGATTGATTCTATATGCATTAATTTCCAGCCATCACTGCCTTCTTCATTTCTTATTTGATCATATCTATTAAGCCATTTTTTACTATCTTGTAGCGATATATTTATACTACCATTTATACTACCATTTATACTAGCGTCAAATATTTGTGCAGCAATAATACGATTATCTAAAAATATATTTTCTTCATTTTTACTATCATCTGAAAGAACTTGATGGATGTTCTCAACTTTGCTAAGCATCTCATATGATTCACGATATTTTTTTTGCATACTTTGCAGTTTATAGATAATTTCATCCAGGTCTGGATTGTTATTATTTTCGTTTGGGAAAAACTCATCCAATAGTCTATTATTTTCATTTGGATATTTATCGATAATATCTAAATGGAATGTTTTTGATTTATCTTCCTTTTCTGTTTTGTTGAGGAAATAATATATCTCTGCCATTTTGAAGTATCTATCTTCATTTTCATCTTCTTCATCATAATAAGATTGAAACTTGACCATAGTTTCAGCTAACTTCATGAAGATTATTGGATTTTCTTTTTTTAGTTTCTGAAAAAAATCAATGACCTCTTTTTTTATAGTTCCAGCCTCAGGAATAGTGTCATCATATGGCCTCTTTTTATCATATATCTCATATGCTTCAATTATTGATCTAAATTGCAAATATTCTTTTATTTCTTTATTTTCCTGGCTCTCTAATTCTCGTCTGAATTTTAGCCATGTATTTTTATAATCCTGTTGACTTTCACGTACCTCATCTTTATTTTTATATAAAAATAAATCGATAAATATAGCACGTTCGACATCGTTCATCGGGCTATTGGCATCACTATTTTCGAATCGTTTTAATTCACTTCTTAATTCACTTTTTATTTCACTATTAACTTTATCCTCTTTAGTATTAGCATTAATTATATTTAGGTTATCTATACTTATTTCACTTTCTACTGATACATCCCGCTTACGCCTGATTTTAGGCTTCTGCGCTGAATTATTGTCTTGTATATCAGTGAGTTCAGGCATAGTGAGTTGTGAAGTACTAGCAAAATCGGAGATAGGTTCTGGTGTAGATTGTGCTGTTTCAGCTGGCGATACACTCGTTTCTTGAGGAATAATCTCAACATTAACATCCGCGATTTTACCTGCTATCTCTTTATTTATATGCAATGCCAGTTTGTCGGCCTGCTCGTCTAGTGCATCTTGGATAGCCTGTTGAATCGCCTTCTCAGCATGTGCCCTGATAGCCGCGTTTATCCCTGCATACCCGCCTATCCAAAGTAGTTCTTCCGGCAAGTCGATGACGATGTTTTTTATAATCTTTTTATGGTAATCCTTTTCATTACATAAACGCCCAGCGGTTATCGACGCGGCCATACCCCACGCTACTAATGGTGAAAGGGATAGGGTCAGTCTGAAGGCTGTTTTGGAAAGCTCCTGATTGATAAATTTGCTTTTTACCTGTGTGGCAGGGCCTTGCCCCAGTCTCACGCTCCGATTTATTGCCCGGACTCCCCTGTACAGGGTTCCGCCGGTTTTCACACCTCGAATAACAACGCGTACAGGTAAAGAAAAGGTCCCCGAGACCAGTTTAAAGCCGCCTCTAAATACCGCAGAGATGGCTCCGCTCACTACTTTTTTCTCTGCCCAGTGTCGAATATCCTCCGGCAGGCTGCGCGATCCCGCCAGAATCTCTTCCGGCGTAGGCGGATAGACGGTGGTATTCTCAGCCGCGTGTTTTAATGCCAGTGCTAACCTTTTCAGGAATCTTTTTGCTTCAGGATCTGATTCTTTGGCGAAATGGGTTCTGTTTTCCTCCACAATCTCCATCAGAGTATGTTCAAATAATTCTGCTGCGACTGCTCTGTCCTCCGGGCGTTTTTCTTGCAGATAACTCTGTTTTAAATCCTCCGCCCATTCGCTCATTCCGCGCGCCAGCATACCATCACGGGAGAAATTATCTAACGACGTTCCCGTAATTTCCACAACGCCGGCTTTGACCTTGCCCTTAAGCTCGCTTAAGTCCCGCAGCCATTTTGTCACTTTTTCTTGCAGCTCCTTGCCGCCGCTATGCCCATGCTCAGCCAGCCGCACGGCTGCGCCATCGAGTTCACGTGCAATGTTTGCAAACTGCCTGACGGCCTCCGCCATTATTTCATCAAAACGCGGTATATCCTTCGATCTATCCTGCGGCTCCTTTCTTAATTCCTCACCCAGCTGGAAATATAAATCCTGCGCCCATTTCTCCTGTGCCAACCGGGTTATCGGTGCTATCAATTCCTGTAACTTG
This sequence comes from Photorhabdus australis DSM 17609, assembly GCF_000711895.1. Classification (GTDB taxonomy): domain Bacteria; phylum Pseudomonadota; class Gammaproteobacteria; order Enterobacterales; family Enterobacteriaceae; genus Photorhabdus; species Photorhabdus australis. Next base: position 405 of record NZ_JONO01000040.1, on the reverse strand, counting down.
TCCCTGGATTGCTGCCCGACTGCCTGCCACCGCGCCGCTTCCTGTTCTAGCTGTTGATTAAGTAGCTCACTGAGCTCTGGCAACTCATCACGATAGGCTGTACGTTGGGTCACACGGCTGTGCTGCTCCACCGCCTCCTGTAGCATCCAGGCAGAGGACGGTAATAGTTTTATCCGTCGCTCAGCCTGCTGAATTTCATCCAGAAACAGCAGCGCCGTACCTTTGACTGCTCCGTTGACACTTTCAGTATCGGATGTCCCCTTAAGTTTGTGTCTCGCCCTTGAGGCTGTTTTACTGGCTTTGTTTCCCGTCATCCAGGTCACGTGAGCGGATGTCTCTTTTATCTTCTGGCCGGTTTTTTTGATGCCTTTCCATAATCCATCCCCCCCGTCCTCGTCGGGTAGG
>NZ_JONO01000039.1:39626-50330 GCF_000711895.1 Photorhabdus australis DSM 17609 | reverse complement strand
CCCCCCATTATCCGATTTCAGTTTACCTTGATTGAGGTAATCACTGATATGGCGGTCAACGGTGGTCTGGTGGAGTCGCAATGCCTGGGCGATCATCACAGAACTCCACCCTTCAGAAGCCAGAAGGATAGCTTTTATTCTGTCTCGTACTTGACCATCGCGAGTGGTGTCGTGAAGACGTTCAAGTTTGATTTTTTGTTCTGATGTAATAAATATTTTCATAGCGAGGATAATGATCTCCATTTCGGATAAAATCAAGCATCTTCAATGATTACGGGTATATATCAATTGGTTCATTTCCAAACGATGCAGTGGAAGTCGATGAAGCTATCTTCATTGAGTTTGCCGGCAATATTCAGTACCACAAGTTTCGCCAGATTCACCGTTTACAACAAACCACGGTAAAAAGTATCCCGGGATTTCCCCAATAACGGTAAGTTTTACTGACATTATTACTCTTTTCAGCATGAGCCAATATTTTGGTTTTTCTTCTAACTTCCTGTTCTTATTTATTGAGCAATATATTATTAACTTCAGATATCACTATATCGGGAGATATAACCTCCATTATATGAATATGTTTTTTATAATTTATAGCTAATGAGAAGCCTGTTATTATTCTATGAATTTCGGGGTCTTGATATGGCCCTGTAGAGAATGGATTTGCGGTAACAAATAAACTAATTGTGGGTACTTTCAGTGCAATAGCTATATGCATAGGACCTGTATCACCAGTAATAAGCAAGTCGAGTTCATTTATTGTTTGAGTTAGTTCTACTAGTGTTGTCTTTCCTATTAATTGACTAATTCTACAATGAAACTCACTTGGCAATAATTTAATAAATTCTTGTTGTAAATATATGTCATCAGGTGATCCTACCAACACTATTTTTGTAGTACAATCATTGTTTAAAATATGAGATGCAACCTGAAAAAAATTTCTTACAGGCCAACAACGTTCAGATGATGATGCACCCATTTGAAAACCAATAGACAGATGATCTTTCTTAATAGAATCAATATGACATGGAACACGCATTTCAATACTGGATTTAGATGCTACTTCACATCCTAATATTTTTACTAATTCCAATTTTCTCTGAATGAGATGACCTATAAATGATTCAACGTAATTGGTTAGCCATTTTTCAATTAATTTATTTTCAAAATAATTATCTCTAAAAATAAACTTAGCACCAGACATTATGGCACTTAAATAGTCATATGGAGCATGAGAGTGAAGTATAATTGCCAGGTCAGGTTTGCCTGATTCTCTTATCTTTTTTAAAAGTGCTGGGACATGATTTATTTTATTACTCCATGTAATAACCCTATCCCAATCATTTCCACTAGTTAAAAACGACTCTAGTTTTGGATGGCAAATTAATGTAATGAATGCATTCTTAAATCTATTCCTTATGGCATGTATTGCAGGGGTATTCATTAAGAAATCACCCAGTGCTGTAGTAGAATAGATTACTATATATGAAAAAATTTTTTCCTCTAATTCATTAAAGTTATCCCGGGATTTTTCAAAATTTTCGCTTTTAGTATAAATTCGTAGAAATAAATCAACAGCTTTATATTTCAGATACTTCTTCATCTAACATACTCACTTAATGTTATAATTTATTGATCGTATTATGCCCAATTTTCTTCTTTGATACAATAATATACTCTCATCTCTTCCTACATCTCATCAGATCAATGAAGCAAAAATTATTTTTCCGTATGAAGCAGCGGTTGTATTGCTGCAAGACACCGTTGACTTAGATATTGCCACTGAAACTAAAAAAGCAGCTCTGCTGGAATGGAAGAAATACAGAGTGATGTTGAGTCGAGTTGATATTTCGCAAGCTCCTAATATTGAATAGTAGGAACAGCCGAAATAAGAATAGGGCCATACGTCCATTGCATCCCAAAAGCTGAATATCCAACTGATAAAGGTGTGGTTCTTATGAACAAGTCACAATGATGAATTTGAGGAATAAATAGAATTTCAAAGGGTGGAAAATTTTATCCTATCCTTCATCAGAGGATGATATTACAATTGTACGACAATCCTCCCTTTTTTCACTATAAACTATTCAGCATGTACTGGATATAAATAAATGAGGGGACTCTTCCCCTCATTTCATAGCATGATATTATATATAAATAATTCTATTTTTTGGCTACGCCAATTATAATGTAATTCCATCTTTTGGGAACTATTTTTGAAAATAGAAATCGGTCAAAAAAACTTAATATTTTTCTTTGTTTTTCTGTTCTTCCAAAACAGGAGATGAATCCTGTAGTGATATATTCAACACTTGAGAATTCATGTAAAAAATCATTCATATCGTCTATTGTTACATATCTCCACTCATCTCCCCATTGGATAAATTTAGATCTTAATATCTTATGTACAGGAGATGCCAGGAGATTTTCAGCAAACCAATATTCTCCTCCTTTTTTTAAAGATTTATATATTTCTGATATGGCAATTTCCTGATTTTCAATATTATTATTGCGTCCTATACCTCCGATAACTGATTTAGATAGCACAATGTCTAATTCATTTTTATATGGTATGTTTAGCGCATTTATATTTTTATATGTAATAGAATCACTAAGATTGTAGTCTTTATGTTTTTGATAGGCTTTTTTATTTGGCCCCCCAAGATCTGAACAAATTACGTTAGCGCCATTTAGTGCAGCCCATAATGACAGGCCACCATTATGACTACCAATTTCTAAAACTCTGGCATTTTCTAAATTAATTTTCCCTTTTGAAAGCCAAAAGAATAAACATTTAGACCAACCATTAATATCCCATTCAATGATATCGTTTAAGGTAGAACGTGAAATATTTTTCATTAGATTACACCTAGCGTTGATTTATTTCGGGCCAATTCCCGATATGAGGATAGGTAGAACTAATACCCTGAGAGTCATACATCAGCTCCATAGGGGTGGTAAATTAGAGTGACGATACCAGGAAGAAATAAAATAAGAGCTTTACGAATCTCAATTATAATTTTGTTTAGCAATAAGAAAGTAGATAATATGGCAATAACATATGCTGCTATTTTTAAGCAACATCCCAAAGTTATATGAGCTAAAAGGCAAAAAATACAGAATGTAATAGCTAGTAATATATTGGTTATATGTATTTTTTTCATGTTTATTATCAATAGGGTATCATGCAATAGTAGAAATTATTTCGACTTTCTAAAATAAAAGAAACTGAGATTTATTTTTTATCTGGTCAATTTCTCCATTGGTACTGTGTTGTGCATTCTTCTATTACAGAATTTAGGGTAATCTAATATCTCAGTAAATCAGAATATTATAAATAGAGAAACCCTTAATACCCTTTAGTAACCCAACGACTTGCGGAGCATTTCAACCCTTGATTACATTAAATTATTACTTTAAATATAGAGTAGAGTGTGGCGTTAGTTTTCCATGTGGAGTCAATGCTATTAATTTAAAACATCATGATGATTTTAGTCCAAGAGTGAAACCTTGGAAAGTTTTGACTGTGATCTATCGGGCAGATAGATCACCAATAGTAGGTTCTGGCTACGTAATAGAGTAAGAAATATGCTGAAAAAAATGGCAGTATCTTTAATATTTTATTAAATTTAATCTGGATTAAAACTTTGTATCTAATGCTAATGAAATAAAAGAATTAGGATATTTTTGGTACTTTGATGGACTTCTCGAAAGTTTCCCAATAGATGATTTATGATAAAAACTGGTTATACCAGGAGTGGCTCTAAAAATATAATCTGACAACTAGATAGGTTATAAGAACACAAGATGTCTCTATAAATTTCCATAGAAAACAACGCAATGCTAAATTAGGCAGTAAAACTAGTGAGTAAGTTCATAAATGTTTGGATCGCTGGTATACGATGGAGATGATAGATAAAAGTTAAAGTTATTTACTATTCAGAAGTCAGAGCGCAAGCCCTTTGCTTTCCTGAGGTTCAGGTGATTATGAAGCAGCTCAGAATAGCAACCCTTTTAAATTGTTTTCCATGTGATAAATAGTTGATGCCTTTTAAGTTTTCTTTATAAAAAAGTGCGCTTATAACTCGGACTCTAAATCCATACGACAATAGGGAGTACAAATATGACATCAGTTGAATCTTTTTAACACCAGGTGCATCCGTGCACCATAGTGTTATCTAAGTTCATGTCTTGCTGCTTCAGCTAAAAAGTGGCTTCTATCTCGATATTGTGTTGGGCTTTCTTTGACTCGATTATCAATACGCTGAATAAGCGTATCGGGTAATGAGATATTAATACGCTGCTGCTTTCCGGAAAATTCAGATAAATCAACATCAATAACAAACCAACTGTCAATATATTGATATTCTGCGTTTTTTGCATAGACCAGATAGCCAGAGTCCTGAATTTTTTCAACACCGCTACTGTTTGCAACCATATCTTCAACGGTTAACAAGATAGCTTCACGCGCCATTATCGCAATGTCTTCTTGATTATCAGCAACAGAGAAACAACCATAATCTTCGGTACACAACGCAGGAATAACCAAACCATACGCGATTTTTTCATCTTTCGGAAACTCAACACCTACTGAGAAAAACATGATGACCTCCAAAGTCGGCGGGGATTAAATCCCCGCCATTTTTTATAGATTTGACTGTGCCAATAGGCAGATCTTTTTTGGGATGCGGGACCGGGAACGTTTTTCCAGTCATAGGTGACCACCAAATCTGGTGACTACCTCCGTTATGCCTTCTAAGTTCACACCCAGCAGCAGTCAGCTCTTTTATCAGGTCAGTTGATTTCATATATCCTCCCAACCTGATATCACAATACACAAATATACACACATACACACAAAGTAAATTTATTTATCTCACGTAAACGATGTCGAAAAAATGGCTAAGAGAATTTGCTAATGCATGATGTTGTGAAATATGGCATTACAGCAGATTTACGCTTGTAATTTTTCTTTTCGTTCTTCTGCTTCGTATGCTGCCCGGTATTCCGGATCTTTCATCCATTCAGCATGTAGTTCATCATGGGTTTTTAATTTCATGTTTAATTTCCTCCAGTCTGCGCTTAGCTAGCTCGATTCTGCTTTTTGGCATCTTTTAGGTTTTCTTGATGAAAATGCGGAACATACAGATCTTACTACCCACTTCATAAGCCCAAATGCCGCGAGCTATGTCACCGCCCATTGTGCGGATCTCGTAAAGCCCATCACTAAGCGGCTTTGTATTCGGTTCCCGCAGGTGCCGAGGGTTTTCCCCTAATTTTTTAACTAGCCGATCATACTTCACTTTTATAAGTTTCGGGTAAGTTATCGGCTTCCTTGATTGCTTTACCAACTCGATTTGGATCTTGAAGATTTGAGCAAATGAGTCATGCAAACCCGCTAATTTATTAGCCAAAACTTGTTCGTAATCTACTCACAATTAATTCATTTCTGGCTAAATCTTCATTTTGGTTATTTGTTGACATGTAAATCTACTCGATTTTTACCATATCTAGCTTCGTTTAATACTTTAAGACGCTGCCTTGGCAAGAATTGTGTTGAATTAATGGATTGCAAGAAACATTGATTATATAGATTTTTATCATTTTTTATTATCAATAGGAAGTCATAAAGTAGTAGAAATTAGTTTCGTTTTCTAAAAGCAAAAAATTGAGATATGGTCAAGTTCCTTTATTAGTACTATATGGTGTATCCTTTTGTTACAGTATTTATAACAGTCTAATATCTCAGTAAAGCAAGGTAATGTAAACAGCAAAGTTCTAAATACCCCTTAGTAAGCTAAGTATTAATTACGAAAAAGCACGATAAAAGTACACGACATAGTAAACAAGACGTTTATTAACTCACCATCTCCTGATTTTCAGCGGCTAATAGAACAGTGTATTGAAGCTCTTTTATATTGATAGAAGGATTCCGGTTTACAGAGATACCAAATTATTTTTATTCACATGACGAAAAATAAGAAGTATAATATTGGGCGGATTTGACTGAATGAAAAAATGGGATCTCAGTCTTTCTTGTTTCTTGAAAGTTAAACTACTTTCCTTTCCACCACTACATGATATCTTGTTGATACATTAATATGAAAACTACGCAAAACCACCTAATCAAGCTGTTACCCGTTGCAGCACTCTTCATCTTTTGCCTTTTAGCTCATATAGCTTTAGGTTATCGTTTAAAAGTAGGGTATGTACTTGCTGTGTTCTTCATTTTTCTTTTACTAAACAAAATCACTATAATTTATAGAATTCTTCTTATTGTTCTTGGTATAACAACTCTCATTTATGCCCCTATTGGGCTTACATATGGATCACCAAACTTCAACTTAATCCTTTCGTTGTTCTATACAAACGAGCAAGAAGCCAGTGAATTTATCTCTTTTATTCCAGTTGAACATTATCTTTTTAGCATTCTTATTCTAATATTTTGTTTGTTATCTCTGAAAGTGAGAATTAATTTATATAAAAAAATCAATATCTTTCTGTTTTCCTTTGCATTAATCACGACAATACACCACCCGTTAAAAAACTTTATACAAGGCAAAGAATTTACTATCCTCGACTCTGGATTTCCTGAAATTAGAGTAGTTAAAGATGTTACTACCAACTTTATAAGGGTAAAAAGCGAACATAGAAAAATGCAGGAAATATTAAGTGAACAGGATACATGGGGAACAGTATCAGCAAAGCCAAAATATAGTACTTACGTTGTTGTTATTGGGGAAAGTGTACGTAGAGACTTTATGAATGCATATGGGTTCCCAATACACAATACACCTTTTATGAGCATGGCTAATGGGATACTTTTTACAAATTATATCTCAGCAGGTCCATCAACCCAGATATCACTGGCAAACTCTCTAGCAATGGTTAAAAATGGCAAAAATATTTTAAGCAATAATATTGTCACATTAGCAAAAAAAGCAGGTTTTTATACCTACTGGATATCAAATCAAGGTTCTATAGGATTGTTTGATACCCCGGTTGCCAGTATGGGAGCAAGGGCCAATTCTCCATTGTTTATTAAAAAAGGTGAGTCCAGTTCTGGTCTCAATAGAAATATTCCTGATACAAATATAATACCCATTGTGAAAAAAGCCTTAGAAGATAAGAAAGAGAAAAAGCTAATTGTTATCCATTTTATGGGATCACATTCCCCAGCCTGTATCAGAACAAATTATGAGTACAACGTATTTTTCAAATCAGAGCAGGTTTCTTGTTATATACAGAGTATTGAAAACACTGATGACTTGTTGTCAAGAATTACTAACGAAGTACAGAAAAATGAGCATAATTGGTCCTTGATGTATTTTGCTGATCATGGAGTTTCTTTCTTTGAAAAAGATACTAAGAAGATGAGGCTTGCTCATAGCGATAAATATAAGCAAAATTATCAGGTTCCAATGTTCATTACATCTTACGATGATACATCACGGCAAATTATTAACGCTCAACGAAATTCCATGAGCTTCTTAACTCTATTTTCTGAATGGACAGGAATTGAGGAACCTACAATATCTAGAAATTGTCAAATGTTGTCTAATGAAATGTGTGAAAATCAAGATGATGTTCTTAACTTTAGTAACAAAACCATGAAATATAGCGCATTACCGGAAGATAAAATTCCCAAATGAACTTTATACTACGAAAAATGCAAGCATGGGTGTGGGTGTATGGGGTTGGATTAATAGCCATAATTACCCTCTTAATGTTTGCTATAAAACACTGGAAGACACTATGAAAAACTTTATAATTAGCTTACTGAGTAATAATGAAAAAAGAAGAAAACATATAACTGAACAGTTTGAAAGGAATAATATAGAATTTGAATTTTTTGATGCTATTGATAAGAGCAGAATCAATATTTCAAATGAATTAGGCATAACTTTTGACAACCCAAATTTATCAATGGGAGAAAAAGGATGTTTTTTAAGTCATATTACCTTGTGGAAGAAAATTATTGACGAGAACATTCCTGTAGCCGGTATTTTTGAAGATGATATATATCTATCCAAGGAGTCAGAGTTATATCTAACTGATTATAGTTGGGTAGATAACAACATTGATATTATAAAAATTGAACGAGCAGATGAGAAAGTAAAAACCTCTGTTTTTCCAGTTAAAAAACTTAAAAAAAATGAGAATATTTTTAGATTAAAGAACGAACATTTAGGTACTGGTGGGTACATTATTACAAATAAAGGGGCTAATTTTCTATTTAATAAAATAACTAGCACTCCATTAAGAGAACCAGTTGACTATGAAATATTTGATAATTTTATTTTAGACAAAAATTATATTGCCTGTCAGTTAATACCAGCACTATGTATGCAGGATTTTACTTTAAATAAGAGTCATAATAATTTCCCGAGTTCTTTAGAAAATGAAAGAGTCCATAGAGTTATCACGCCTAAAGAAAATTATAACAATAAAGTGTTACGTGAAATACATCGAGTTAAAAATCAGCTTATTGACTTTATTTTTAATAAACGAATAGAAAGAAAACTTCCCTTTAATAAGGATTAATAAGCTATGAACCTGTAATTTAAATTGTGTAATTGCCTGTTTTTTATATATTTCTTCGGGCAAAGGAGACAGGAAAATTATGGAAGAAAAGAAAATTAAGGCACTCGCAGCCGAATTGGCTAAGGACCTCAAAACTGAATCCGATCTTAATCAGTTTTCCCGTATTCTCACCAGTTCGGTGATCGTTTGGACGGTCACTTATAATCAGGTGGCAATTACACAGAATAATGTGCAGACTCGGGGCTTATCCTGGATAACTAAGTTCATCTATAACCGCCACAAATTTGATTTATTGGTCGCTCTAGCCACTCAATATCAGGAGCAGTTGATATGTCTACTGATTCAACTTAATAAGCATACATCATCCAGTTAACGAGGCGCTGCTTAATATGTGCCAGGTTCTCCCGTTGGCGGCTTATTTATCGAACTATATACCCAAATACTGGATGCTTCATACACTCCCTTACCGGAAATATATCCCGTGGCATCCACATTCCCGTTTACAACACCACCTGATTTTGGATATCCCCCCACATTCTCGGCACTTAAACTAACATCCTCACTCAACGTCTTGCCATTAATTTTCAGACTACTCGGCACGGCACTTTTCGCCAATGCCACCGTTTCCGCTAAACCCACGATAAAAAGTATCTAGGGATTTTCCCAATAACGGCAAGTTCTACTGGCGTTATTACCTTCTTCAGCATGAGCCAATATTTTAAACTTTCGTCTAACTTCCTGTTCTTCTTTCTTGTTTATCTTGACCTCAACTAATATCTGTTAAATATACATAAAACTATTAGTTGAGGTCTGGAAATTCACAAATAAGTGAACGTATATACTCAAGACACTTCAAAGTGCATGTTTGAAAAACGATTATATTGTTGAATTTAAATGTTTTTATGTCTGACGACTCAAGCATCTTGAAGTTCATTCGGTATATACAAATTCAATATTACTACCAATTAAAACTCAAAGATTAAATGTTTGCATTTTTCATACAACCTATTAAAGTTAACTTCCACCAGCTATGGTAAAATTCATCTTCCGTCAATGGGAGATTGTGGTTTTTCAGGCCAGTCAATATCTGGTGCTGATGTGACATCGATACGGCTCAGTGATATTTGGTATTTTTTCCAAGTCATTAACTGCGCTTTTTCCTCATCATTTGCCATATTTAGATCAATAGCATCTTGTAATGGTGCGATTTGATTTGTTGCTTCAGCTATTAATTGTTGTTTTCGAGATTTAGCTTGGTACTGTAATTCTTCTTTAGTGGGTGGAGGAATATCCGCCCATTCCGGTAAACCATTTTTACCCGCTATACGATATTTACCTTCTGGAGGAATACTGCCGGCAAACTCAATGAAAATAACTTCATCGACTTCCACTGCATCGTTTGGAAATGAACCGGCATTGATATAATCCTGTTTCCATTCAGCTGGATAAAATGCGTTAGTTGTTGCACTGTAATAATACATAATTAATACCCCACTGCGAACCAATAATAATTTACACTAATACCATTAACAGCATAATCGTTAGTCAATTTAAATGAAGATGTATTTAGATCAGCAACGTAACCATTAACTACACCACTACCTGATCCTAATCGATTCACCGTCAACATGACACTCACACATATATTAGAGAATCTAACGGGTAGCTGAACTATGATAACTTCTTGTGGATTTAAAACTCGAGTTACTCCCCATTGATAAATCATCCCGGTATCTCCACATTTCCACCAACCATTTGTAGATTTTAAAGCAGTATTTTTGCTGCCATATCGGGAGTCAGACTCAGATTTAGTATATGACTGACCCGTAGGAGCATAATTCCCGGCTGGCTGGTAATTACCGCGAGGTTGATAATTTCGGTTAACTTCATCCAGCCACGCTAACACGTGTCCATTGAATCTTGCATTATCTGAGTCTATCGATAAAAGACCACTGCCCCTGAGTTGAAATTTCCCATTGCACTCACCTGTGGTATATGCCCCGAGTTCTCCCGGTGACGGCTTGTTTATCGAACTATATACCCGAATACCGGGTGCTTCATATACCCCCTTACCGGAAATATATCCCGTGGCATCCACATTCCCATTTACAACACCGCCCGATTTTGGATATGCATTCCTGGCCAATTCCACCGTTTCCA
>NZ_JONO01000039.1:0-39616 GCF_000711895.1 Photorhabdus australis DSM 17609 | reverse complement strand
ATGACAAATATCCACAAATCAGCAAGAGTTGGTATGCCCATTGGGAGAATCTAAACACGTTCTTTGCCTATCCCGAAGATATCCGTAAAGCCATTTATACGACGAATGCAATAGAATCCCTCAACAGTGTGCTCCGCCATGCGATTAAAAAACGTAAGGTATTTCCAACGGAAGATTCTGTGCGTAAAGTTATCTATTTGGCGATTGAATCAGCTTCAAAAAAATGGAGCATGCCGATTCAAAACTGGAAACAAGCGATGAGTCGTTTTATTATTGAGTTCGGTGACCGCCTGGACGGCCACATTTAATGAAAGGCAAATACACAGAATTATTTACAGGGTCATAGAATTTCAAAGGGCGAAAAACTTTATTCTTTTCTTCTCAGGGGAGAATACTACAACTGTAAATAAATATTATCATTTGCAATAGTACAGTAGTAATCTCCCTTTTCACCATATAGCCCGATGCTAACAAATGAGGGAAAATGTCCCCTCGTTTCATACCATGAGCTTATATGTAAAGAATTCTATTTTTAGGAGGATTGCCCAGCTATTAGCACTTTGCTATAACTCATGCTTTTTGAACATCCAGGAAAACCATAAATTGTTTATAAAAACAGGAATTTTCCAATGTTAAAGTAGTTTTACATCTTGATTTTTTATCTTAAGAGCTATCTTACTTTCTCTCGTTACTGTTATATCTTAGTGATATTTCTATATTCTGTTTGTTCTTCTATAATAGAAGTATTCAGGTTTTCAAAAATACCAGAAAATTCTGATTCACATGATGAAAAATATATTGTATGGTATCCATAGAGAGTTTAAATAGATGTAGAGATTGAATCTCAGTGTCTCTTATTTTTTTGAAGTTAAACTATCTTTACTATTTTTAAATTTACTATTGATATTCAGATATGAAACTCATAAAAAACCATCTAATTAGACTACTATCAGCTGTTGCTCTCTTTAATTTTTTGATTTTTAACTCATATAGCTTCAAGTTCTTGTTTAAAAATAAGAGAAGTATTACTGTACTTTTCATTTCTCTATTATTAAACGAATTTGCTATGTTTTATAGTGCTATCCTTATATCACTCTTGGTATAGCTCTCATTTATGATTGGAGGTAAAATCATCATGAAAAAAATAATTATTGTAGGTTATGAGCTTAGTGGTTTTGGTGGCACAGAGACTGTTTGTAAAAAATGCGTTTCCTTACTTTCTAAACATAATGCAGATGTAGATATTAGTTTTATCTTTTTCAAAGAAAATAATAAATTTTCTAATGACACTTGGCTAAAAGGAATAAAGTTTAAACGTATCTTTTCGGAAATCAGGAATCCAACACTTCGCCGAATTCATTTTGTGTTGCAATTTTCAAGGCACATCAAGCAAGAGAATCCTGACTTGATTATTGCCATTTCTACACGGGGTTGTTACATATCCAACTTGGCTAGGAAAATTTCATTCACAAAAATACCTATATTTTCTTGGGTTCATCTTTCCCTATATTCCGCGTATAAAGCAATATTTACACTCAAAGCAGATTACCACTTGTCCATTAGTACTGGTAATACCAATTATCTGATTAACATGGGAGTTCCTGATAATAAAATACATACAATCTTTAACCCAATATCAAGAACACCAATAACTATTACTCGTCCTAAAAATATATCGAGATTTATCTATGTAGGAAGAATCATTGCAAAAGAAGGGAAAAATATACAAAGTATGTTCCATGCTCTTTCAAAAATTAAAGGAAACTGGGAATTACATGTCTTAGGATCAGGGGATGATATAAACATTCTACAATCATTAGCAGTTAATTTGAATATAGAACAAAAAATTTCATGGCATGGCTGGCAAGAAAATCCTTGGGACTATATTGTCAATAATATAAAAGAAGTAACTGCGCTATTACTTACATCAACACATGAAGGCTTACCAATGGTACTTGGTGAAGCTAATTCCTATGGTATTTATTGTGTCAGTTCTGACTGCAAAACAGGCCCATCAGATATTATTCAAAACTCTATAAATGGAACTCTATATCCTGTTGATAGACCTGATGTATTGGTAAATCTCTTGCAAGATATTGTTAACGGAAAACCACTACCTAACAGTATTGATATAAAGAATGCGATAGAAAAATTCTATGATGATAATTATTTGAGCAGAATTGAATCCGCATTGAATATTTATTAAATACCAGGGATTAACTAACACTTTTTCAGTTCTCTATGTTTAAAACTTTTTTATCAGAAAACGATGAAAAATCAAGATGATTCCGGAGTAATACTAAACTGTCTTATTATTGTCATCGGGCTGCATAAGCAGCCCTTATTGTTATCATTCTGGTATTTCCGGCCATTTAATATTAGGGGCTAATGAAACATCAACCCGGCTCAGTAAGACCACATACTTTTTCCATTCAGGCAACAGTGCTTGTTCTTCTTCCGAAGCCAATTCAGTATCAACAGCATATTGGAGCAACGTGATGGTTTCATTAGCTTGCTTGCTCAGTGTGTCTCGCAATTGTTCTGCCTGCTCAATCTCACTATCTTTTATTGCTGTTGCGTCAGTCACCCATTTCGAGCCATCCCATCGATCAAAATGAGTAACGGGTTGTTTGAATGTTAGGGTATCGGGTAATTCACCCAGCTCAGTAATTTCTTGCGGCAAACGAGTTTGTGTGTTGTAAGCTGTTTTTCCGCGGTAGTCTGGGACAGTTTCCCAGTAATTGCCGTCTGCTGTACGCCTAACCGCCATAGAATCAGATTCAGGCAGTATCGGGGCATCTGTATAGGAACTGGCCGGTATGCCTATTCCTTTCATCAGATATTCGGGTGTCGCGCTGATAAATTCTCTTGAGCCAGGTGCTGCATGATAGATTGTTAGCCAACCGGCTTTTTCAGCCAATCCATCTTTTCCTAATATTGCTGCTTCTGGTTCTAATGAATATTTTTGTTCTGTCATTATGCTGCCCTCACTATGTAGTTAAATGCAATGTTGCGGGGGCGGGTTTCTGTGCCACCCGTGTTGTTAGTTGGCTGTAGATCTCGGTGATTTCCATTACCTCTTCCAGCGCGATCACCCCATGAGCCCGAATCATCCGCGTTTAATGTATGGTTATGTGATTTGAATTCATCAGTTTGCCACGACAAAATCCCACGACCACGATCCACACCGCGCCCATCATCCCAGCCACGGATAAATTCACCCCGTAAATCGGGTAATACGCCTGATGGATAAGCGGTTGCTAATTTGGGATATAGGGATTTGTTAAATGACTGACCGTTGCATGTAAAATAACCATCGGGCGCAGTAGGTAACGGCCATGGAATAGGAGCACCAACTGGGATGTTATGAGGTATGTTATTGTTTATATAGCTATGTAAGTCACCCCCCCATATTGAGCCTGTAGTGTTTCCGTCTGCGTAGTGAACAGCACTGCCGATATTAACCGTCCCCTGCGTGAAAATATCGCCGTTACGCGTATTAAAAAAAATTCGTGTCTTCTGATCTATTGTTGCTCTCAACCCGATACCAAACCACGATATAAGTTCAACATTATTCCCATCAAAACTAGCCGCATCTTTTGTGCCTGCTTGCATACCGCCGCTACCGGCAATAAATGATTGAGCAATCAATTGTGCGGCATTTACTTTCCCGTCCGGTGATACTGTCAACACACGCTTCGCATTAATATCTACAGCATATCCCAAGGTGTCTACGCTACCACCACGCATAATACCCGTTTTAATATAATTGTCGTACCAGGCATAACTTGTAAACGCAACCAGCGTACTTGTCGGTTTCCCACCAGATTCAGAAACTAACATTGTTGCATTACGTTCGTTTGGAATCGTCTCGACTTGTTTAAATCTAAAATACTCTGGATAATTTCCACCATTGGCTGATACTGCCCCCACATCCCCGGCAGAAGGTTTATTGTTTGGACTGTAAACACGGTGTCCACTTTCATAAATGTGTCTTTTCGCCCATATATCTTGGCTAGATACAACATCCGTACCGTCTCCAGATTTCACATATCCAGTCGCATCCACATTCCCATTTACAACACCGCCCGATTTTGGATATGCATTCCTGGCCAATTCCACCGTTTCCACTAAACCAAGATTTAGTAAAAAAATGAATTAACTATGAGTAAATTACGAACATGTTTCAAGTAATAAACAAAAAAATAATCCAAAACATATCATTGAGAGTCTCTGTTCTGGATATTTATACATCACTATCACTAACAGATGTCATCACTTTAGAGAATTATAATTTTTCTGTTTCTAATCATACGGCAGACTGCAATATTTAGTGGATTGGGAACTCACATAATAAAAATTTTCTTGAAATTAGACTTTATATTTAGTTTAAAAGAAAGATTCTGAAGATAAGGAATAAATAGAATTTCAAAGTGTAAAAAACTTAAGTCTGTATATTATTACAGTATAACAACTAATGCATTTTATACGGACGAATGGAAATAGGATTATACCCAAGAAACTTCAAGATGCAGTTTTTAGCACCTGAAAATGGTCATTAATTCTCGATGTCAGCGAGTGAGCCCGCTTATAAACTCACTTTTACTAGGGATATCTGCCCCGTTTTGGTTTTTTGCCAGTCTATTGTTGGCATTATTATTTGCGTTTGTTGCATTGTTGTTTGCATTTGTCGCGTTAGTGTTAGCTCCATCGATTGATTGATTTAACTCATTCCATACGGTATGCATTAATGATGAGGTCGGTACCGTATTCCCCACATCAGCAACCTGATTACTTAGCCGCACTATCCCCTTTTCAGTCAACGATGCATCAGGAACGCCACTTAATTTTCCCTCCGCGATTTTTCTAACGTCATGCACCGCTTTAGGTGTTGCCGCCTGATCTTCGCTGTCAGAATTTGTCGCGCTGTTGAGCTGCGATATGCCTTTCTGCGTAAGCGAAGCAGCCGGGATTTCTGTGGTAATTTTTTGTTTTAATGCCAAATCTAACTGTTGGGTGAGTTTTTCTAAATCACCATCATCAATAACATCCTCGCCCGTTTTTTCTGCAATATATTTCCCAATTACCGCAGCAATGATTGAGGATTGCCGCCAAACTTTATTTAATCGCTCACTCCTGGCAATTCCTGATTTAAATCCCTCTTCAATAAAATCAGCATTCTCGTATTCTTCTTGTGATAAAGTATTTGCGTTTTCACCCGTCGCAAATGCCTTAAAATCATTTTTCGCCATTTCTAACCCTCCACTATATGGTAATTAACCGTTATCCCCATAGGTTTAATCGAGAGATAACCTTGATGGATGATTTCTTTAGTAATATTACTAATTACTTTACCTTTTACCGTCACGGTAAATGACATATCCAAGTTATCTTCAAAAGATATGGATATGTTGTTATTTGAATGAATAAAACTCAGGATGTTATTAAGTGATTCAGCCGTTCCATCCCAGTTGTTTGCGCCTATTTTAGCTTTGATAACTATCCGATAATTATCATCATCTAACTTGACATAACTTTTATCACTATCAAACCGCCCTTTCCATTTGCCACTATCAAATCCCAATTCAGGAATATCAAAGGAGAAGTAATAGTATTCAATCGGGGTTTGAATCATTCGATTTCTTCCTACCCATTCTCCAATGATATCAAGCTGTTTGCCCTCCGCTTTGTCAAGATCAAAACTGCTAATCAGTAAATCAGTTGTAGACGCATTCCCGTTAAATATATCAGTAACAGCTTCAAGCATTCTGACGTATTTTTTACCTTCCATGTGGTAAGCCGGTATCATCTTCATATATTTATTCATTCCAGCACCGTCACTATTTTAATATTTTCAGGTGAACAGGTCGGCGCTTCATTAAAGGCTATATCAATGTTAGCCGCCCCGATTGTTGATGCTGATTTACCTGCCGCCACAGACAATACTTCATATGTCTGGCTGCCGTTTTTATTACATAAGTTTGCCGGTACAAATAAACGAGTAACATATATTCCATCACCAATATAAAGTGAGTTGATATAGTTAGATACTTCTGTCCGAATATTATTTCCAATGTCCGATGTGTATCCAATAAAAGGTTTAATCTGAACTTCAATATAAATTGGTACCAGCGTTGGACGATAGAAGTTAATCGTTTTTTTATTGCCAGTGTTATCCGTGACAATTTCAGAGGTGGTGCCAAATGTCGGTATGCCCGGTGTTTTCTTTATCAAAATGGTTTGAGCAATTTCTTTCGAGTCTCCTCCATCAATGACAATCGCAATACTGTGCGCCGGTATGCCGTTTTCATCAGTTTCATCCGTGTCGTTGTCATATCCCTGATAACGCGAAACACCATGCAGATTGGCAATAGCGCCGATCAGGCCATCCATAATAGTCCTCGAAGGTAAAGCAACCGAAACCGCTTGTCGGATCCTCAGTTCCGCATCGGTTTCAATACCCCGACCAAGTGTAGCGGCTACTGGGTTTGTTACTGTTTGCCAGCCCAATGTTGGTGTAGCAATCTGATTAATTGTGTGAGGCAGTGCGCCAATAGCGCCTGTTTTTTGACATACAGCCGTTACAGTAGCCAGTCCATGCGTGTCTATAGTGACTTCATCCGGTAGTGACCAAGTGTTTCCTATATCATCCCGCACAGAGGCATTACGGATAATGGTACCCGCTCGACCCGTTATTAAAACATCTACCGTCGAGTTACTGGGGCTTTTTCTGGTAATGCCGTTGATTTTGACATTACGAGAAAGCCCCTCACCTACCGCTGTTGCCGGACTAAATGAGTTATAAGAGGCTATGAATGCGTTGTTACAACCATGAACCACATAAGCAATCAACGATAAAAAAACACCGTCTTTGCTGTCAGATTCAATGTAAATATCTTCTCCGTAGATATCTCTAAATATTGTCTTCCAGCCATTTAAAATAGTTTGATAGTCAGGGGCGTTGATCCCGTTTTTATTAATGGCAGGTAACATTGTGTTGATAATATTTTCATACATCAGCCGTTACTCCTGTCTGTCCATAAATCGTGTCAATCGTGACTGTAATAGTGATTTTTCTTGTGTTGGGGTTTCTTTCACTGCGATAGTGGATAATGTTTGATACACCTTGCGTTTGCAGGATTCGCTGTCTGATGACCAAGTCATAAAAACCCGATGTGCCTTTACCTAGCACTTGGTCGTAATCGGTTCCCTCTTGATTATCAAGAAACCATTCGCCACTGCGCAGCATCAAACGTGTTTTCACTGCCTGCGCAACCGCCTCCGGTGAATTGATAAGAAAACCCGCTTCACCACGACCAAATATATAGTCGTTGTCAATTTCTCTTCTGTATCTCATTGGGGTTTCCCCGAGTTGCTTCCACCCGATTGCACACCACTATGGACGTGGTTTTTAAGGCTAATTCCTGCTGCGGTCACATCGTTGTTCACAGTAACCGGGCCTTGCAGGGTTGCAGTACCACCACCAGCCCCCATTCCCTGCGATAAGTTGCCGTTAATGGTGACGTTGCCGTTCAGGATGATTTCAGGTGAGGTAATTTCGGTACCACCATTTGCGGTGGCAGTAAGTTTTGCCGGTGTGATAACCGTGACGTTATGACTGTTGGGATCGAGTTCAATATACGCCGCGCCATCATCTGTTCTCAGTTGCGCGGCGCTTGTGCTGATACCCGCTATTTTTTGTTGCTGTGATTGTGGGCCAATAAGCGCAAATCCATCGGATAGGTTATGCTGCCGGGGATCTACTGGTTCTTGTATGCCACCCGATTGCCACCAGTAATCAATGCAACGATCAGCAAACACAACCAGGCATTCATCACCCACTTTTACCGGGAATGTTAGTGTCACTCCTCCGCCTCTTGGGAATACAACAGGGACATCTACCAACAACGGTAAGGATACGGATTCCTGTTCCCCGTTCTTTTTCCTGATTTTCCATCTGATAGCCGGTTGGGCTGTAACTGTTACCGCATCAGCATCAAATGATTGAATAATGCAGGGCAGAGAAACATACAATCCGGCGCTAATCACTTCTTGCATAGAAAAAAAGACCGCTTCGGGTCTATTTAGTCGTTCGTCAGTATTTATCATCAGCTTTCTACCTTACCTTTGTTACCAGTTGATTGATTCAGCAGGGTGTGATCGCTCTTAGCGATACACATCATTTTCATGTACCACTCGGTTTCGCGGGTGTCGCCGGAATAATTTATATTGAAGACAATGTAATCACCGTCAGAATCCAATGCTGCCGGTTGTTCTTTTGAATCCTTATGTACAGTAGAGGGATCAACCGGTGTGATTGAGCGGTTATCCAATCTAATTAATGTACCTGGACGGATATTCGGATTAATTAAGCACGTAACGTTAATACCTGAGCCGATAGTCTGTTCAGGCATACCAATCAGACCCGTTTTTAATGTGAGTACAACGGCTTCAGTTAAGTATTTATTTTTAGGCACAATATGTAACTGGTTATCTTCATAGCGCCAGTTAGCATCACATTGTTTCGCCAGGTCAGAGACTGCATTACGGTGCATACCAAAAAGCACTTTTCCTCTGGGTGAGGTTGATTTTCTGAATTCAGGGCGCAGGCCAGCAGTAATGCCATATTTGGCAATATCTCGCATCAGTAAGTGATCTAAATCTGCTTGAGAATATCCAGCCGCAATGGTGGTATTCACTGTCGCATAATTGTGGGGTTCATCTCCGTCTGCCGCCTGAATAACAACGCAAGTATCCGTTGGGCTATCCCTTTTTACATGGGTGTACTGAATTTGACCTGAAAATATTTGTCCTGAGTTTCCTTTGTAGCCCGCCACAAATTTAATCGTTTTGAACTCATTTTTACGCAATTTATTACTGGTTTCGTTATTCAGATTATATATCGTGAAAATACCCGTAGCAGGATAGGAAGATTCCGTTATGCTGATATCAAATTTGATCTTCAGGTTTGATAAATCTACTTTTTCACCCTGTTTGTCGATAACAATAAGGTGACATTCTCTTATCCACTGTTTTGACATAATTCACCCAATTAATAGAAAAAAATCGCAATTAAGCGATATGTGTAATAAATTATTATCAAGTTAATTTATTACAAAATATAATTTATCCTCTTTACCAAGATTATTCCTGAAAGATTTTTCCTGGTTTATATCACCATAAAAAATTAATGAACCGTTAAAACCAAGATGACGATATTGTTCAAGTAAATTAGTCCCAAAAACCAGTGGTAAACCGGTGACTATTGGCTCACTGTCCGGCGTCATAATATCCAGAATCCAACCCGCAATATCACGCCAAATGAGTCTCATTTTATAGTTAATACCATCCAATTGAATATCGAATTGTTGATTTATCGGTGATAAAGGAATTTCTACAATCCCAGCCATTTTTTACCCCGCTCTATAATATAATCAAGAATAACTCGTGGTAATGACGGCTTCACCGTGACTTTAGTTCCTACATTAATCACAGGTGCCGTATCTTCAGGATGTTTCATATTTTCAGCAGGCGCTGCTTGTTCTGTCGATGTTTCAACAATAATGATTTCACGCAGGTTTAAAATCACTGAAAGAACATTTTCACTGGTTTTATCCGTTGTGATTGTCATATCTTTAATTAACATATTTTTATATAAGCGTTTCCCCGTTGCGACATCAAAAGGTTTATGTGATGCCCTAAGGTCAAGTAACTGTTGATACACCGCGCGCGGGCTATCTCCAAGGCTTAACCCGGTAGAAATATCAAATACCTTTGTGGTATCAATAACATCAAGTAGCGAACCGCCACCAGCAAAACCTAGCTCCATTCTCACTTCTGATGGACTATCATAAGCATGATCACTGATTGTCACCCCCTGTTGGACTGGATGATCCGTTATATTGGATGTATCCGTATGTGTTTCTGAAATAATGACACTCGGTACAATGGCACCTATTTTTCTCGTTTGCTGAGAAAACATCACTGATAATATATCCATTGTTATCTCACTTGTGTTTGCATATTTCTAAGTAACATACTGTGAGTGCGTTCTACCGTTTCTCCAGTAAGTCTTGCCGCTTCTCTGGGGGATTCAACGCCATTAATCTCAATATGATAGTTTACTTCCCCAATCCCATTCATATTATTATTGCCAGCAGGAATCAGCGAACTCAGCATGAAATTGTGAGTCACTCCCTGATGATTGATCATACTGTTGATATTCGTCATTGCACCGCTGAGCATATGAGGATCAATGGAAATGTTTTTCCAATAATTAGCAATATTATTTAGATGCTTGGTTAAGCCTAAAGGTTTATTCGCTGGCGGTGGCACGCCGAGAATCGCCGCCCTAATAAATTCTGGTGAATAGGGATTACCACCAATCTCCACTACCATCATTTTATCAATCAACCTTTGCATCACGTTAGGATCAGTTAAATCAAGGAACGCATCCTTAGAAACTCCCATCATTTTAGACACGCTAGCAATGTATGCTTTAGTCTGATTACCGTCTTTTGATGGCGCCCATGTCGGGATAATACTGGCAATGGTTTGTAGCTTTTTTCCTGTGGTCTTGCCACTAAAATAACGTCTCAGCTGATGAGCGGTGGCTTTTAATCCACTATATGCATCTGGAAACTTAGCGAATCTGTGTCCGGGGCTATCCTCACGGACTGCCCCTCTCTGATGCACAAAGTTCATATTTAACGGGTTGTTATTCCTGGCCCCTCTGGAAGATATTAGTTTCTTTAGTCTTGCTGCTGTAAGCTCAGTGTTAAAAATGTCCATCGACTGATTAACTGTAGCCTTTAAACCGTGATGAACATCAGGCTGCTTAATAATTCCAGCTTTATGATGGTCTTTATTGAATAACTTATTCTTGCGTTTCTTTTTCTCTTTACTTGATTGGCTTGATACCTTTCTGGGAATATCAGCAATTTTTCGGCTGTGATCTTTATCAATGATAGGTTTACCGCCATCAAGCTGTTTTTGATAGTTGGGAATATCAGTAACTTTCTGACTGTGGCCTTCATCAATGACAGGCTTACTACCATCAAGTTGTTTCTGATATTTTTCGTAATTATCTTTGCTAAAAAACGGTGTCAAATCGGAATCCATATAAAGCCCATGCGTTGACATCCAACTATTAAGTTGATCAAACGTTAACAGTGGTTTTTTATCTGCCTCACGCTCTTTTCGTCGCCGCTGTATGGTTTCACCCACGGTTTCGTGATTTTTCTTTGCTTCTTCTTGTAATGCATTTAATCGACTATTAGGGTCGAATAATATTCCCAGCGTAATTTTTTTTCCTGTGAGTTTCCATAATTCATTCAGTGTTTTCAATAAGCCGTTCGCTGAGGCTTCCCCTTTGTTTAACCATTTAACTAATCCCCCAATCGCATTAAATATGTCATCACTATCAAGTGTGTTGGTATTTTGATTGGTACATCCCATCATGGCTTTTAATCGTTGCTCACTTATCGATGTTATCAAAGAAGACGTATTAATATGCCCGCCATTGGTATCATGGCACGGAATATCAATCTTCGGTAGAAAGCTTTCTACACTTCCATTTCCTTCCGCCTGACTAACACTCTCATTAATAGGTTTAATTTTTTCAATCGTTGGACCTGTTTTCTGTAACTGTCCGTAGAGTTTGTCCAGTCCATTAGCTATTTGAGCGATAAAATTAGCTACTGCTGACGTTGCATCTTCAATTTCCGCCCTCATTTTGAGAACATTGGCTGTTACTTCGGTGATAACAGCGATAAATTTACGCTGTCCCACCTCGTCGACATCAAACTTAAGTGATACCAGGAAATCTCTCATTGTTTCAGCGTTATTACTCATTTCGCCACCTCTCTATCATGGCCTCATTTTCCGATTTAACATCAAGGGCATCATTCATCAATGCAATATCAGCCAGGTCAAGAACACCGTCTTTTAATGATTCATAACGGCACATGCCCGCAATGACTGGGCGTAACAGATAATCACGCCCTTTCGGGAGAGTTTCAAAATTTAGGCCAGGTTGTCCTGGAATTACACTTCGCTCTCTAATAGGGCGGGAAAAAAATTTCCCAATGAATCTCGGATAATAAAACCGACAATTTTAAGCAGTTCCAAACCATCGATGTCATCGAACATCAATAACTGACCATCAGGTTCATAAATCTTGCTCCATATGCCATTCTGTTCACGGGAAACTATTGATAAGCAAATATCATTAATTTCATACCGGTTGGATTTTCCCAGCGCCGTAATGGATTCAACCAAATAAGGAATCAATTCTTCAAAGCTGGTCGCGCTATTATCATTTCTGTCTGCAACAATCTTTTGCATCAATGGCCCAAGTGCAGGAATCGCTGGAGATAAAGCCACCGCCAAATCCTGTTGCTGAAAAGCGTTCAGTTTGCCACTGCGATATTTTTTACCGTCAATTTCAAATTCCATAAACTCCCCTTAAAACTTAACCTAAAACCGCCTAAGTCACCGAAGCATAAAACTGATTATGAATATGCAGACAAATGCCTCGGTGAGTTTCAGCGTTTGTAAAGTAAACTTGTTAGAATGTGCCTAACATGATGTCGATTTTCCCGCAATCAAACACCCAGGCAACGGTATTACCTGCTTTGGAATTCTGTAAATCCGGCTGTTTTTGAAAGGCGACAGAACGTGCAACAACAACGTCGTTACTCTCCTTGTTTCGAATAACAATCACGTTATTCCCCCATGCTGCTGATGAAAGCGATTGTGTGCTAAGCATCGCGTTCAATTTTGCGTTTACCGGGCTGGTTTTAAGCAAGTTAACCGTAATGGTTCCAGATTTGGTAGCGTGCAGTGAATGCATGACTTCACCATCTGCACCTGTGATCATGGTGTTTTTGCTTTCTGACATCGTCACTATGATGCCCTCGTCAGAGAGGGCCGCGCCGTTACCAAGATCAAAAGAACCCCCTACCCCTGTAATAGAAGCAGAGACATCAAGAAAAGAGTACGTAGCCATTTTCAATCCTTATCTGTTTACATTAATGATGACATCAGCGTAATGAACAGCGCCTGCTAATTTGATAGCGCACTGAATAACCGGTGCTTTTCTGGCTTCCCTGTCAGCTTGTGCCTGTGTTGCAATTGGCGGTGCATAGACGTAGTAACCTTTTGTCAATGTTGCCCCAGTATTCAGCGCACCAATCGGATCACCACCCCATACGCCATGAGCGATCAACCCATTCGTCACGGCTTGAGCAAGTGACTGTTCAACGTTAGTCAGTAGGCGTGTAACACCTTCATCGGTTTGGGGAATTTTGCTAGTACTGGTGTAAAGCAGGTTATAAAGATTGTTCTGAACGTAGTTCTGCAACCAGTCCAGGCCGTGACGTTCATCAATGAAATCACCGTTTGCCATGACGCCTTCCTGAATAATGGCCGTGTCATTGTTATATTTAACAAAAACATTGCCGTTTTTCTTCTTCAATGCATTAGCTTGGGTTGCGGTGAGATTTTCCGCCGTAACCGCAGGTTCTTGTTTAAATTTCAGGGTAATAGTGGTGTTATTGCCATTGAAATTGACGGTAAACATACGCCCCATCAGAGAAGCTACGATGTAGGGTTTCCCCGTTGAATATTGCCAGAGTGTACGCTGATAGTTTCCTGCTTTCAGTTTTGATCCGATATCCGTATCAACATCAGCATCCAATACCGCTGTTTTTTGCACCGTATGCCCATAGATTCGAGAAACAGATGCCGATTCAATGTAGTCAGCTACAGACAGAATATCTTCATCTGTCCGCGTGTCGTCAGCGATAACCAACCCATACCAACCACTAGACGCAGCACCCAATATTGCTACTGCCTCAGCAATCGTTTCTGCTGCGGTGGGTTCGATAATCGTAGCGCCAGATTCTCCGTCTAATTTTAGTAAATCACCAATGTACGTTCCGCTAGCCTGTGAAACATAACCAATAGCGCCCGCAGAATTTGATGCCACAGTGAAACGTGCGGATGAGCTATCATATATCACTGAACAATCTTTCAGCTTTTCCGCTACCCGTTGAGCAACACCATTAAGATTTGTTTCTTTACTAAAATCGATATCGCTACATATCACCTCTTCACCGTTAAGCGTTAACTTAAAAGAACCATTTGTAACAGCAGTAAATTTACTCAGCGTTTGTTGTTGCTTCGTCAGTACTGCTCCTTGCAAAGAGGCTCCAATATTGTTCTTAGCCCAGCGGCCAATATATAAATCGACAGGGCGTGGTGACTGGGAGTAATAAAGCGCCGCGGCTTGGTACTCTGGCGTGTCCATACCGAAATCTGCCCCTACGCCATCGATATCAGAATATTGGCGTAAACGCTCATGGGGGTTGATCACGTTGCTTGCACCAACAATCAGCAACGCACCAAAGTTCCTGGCCTGAGCCGCATGAGGAGCCATATTCAACGTGACATTGATAATGTTTGAAACAGGTAAACCCTGCATAATTTAATCTCCAAAGAATTTGACAGGCGCTTCTACCAGTGATTTCACACCGTATTCACGCACCACTTTTCGCCGCAAGGTGATCGTCATGTCATAACGACGCACCCACTGGTTATTGATAAGCTCAGGTAAAGAAGTCAGCCGGGTATATTTATCTACTGAAAGACCGAAACACCTCAATTCGTCATTGTTCTGACTAACCGCCAGCCCGTCACGAAAACAGGTGCCGTACCGCTGACAGTTCGGACCATAAAACGAAATCAAACATTCGATTTCTTCATAACGCCATAACTCAGTACTTTCGTCAGTTTGGTTCTCAAAGGCCGGAGATACGTCCGAAATAAAGCCCGTAATACCAAAATCACACCCATCATCTTCCGATAACAGTGGTGATTGTGATGATGTCCATCGGGAACGCACTTTATTGTCAGGCAAACCAGAAACACCACACACCCAATGACGCAGTGTGTGTTCCAACTCATCATCGTACTCAGGCCCTGGAGTGACAGGCGTTAACCAACCAGCTTTATCACTACCGTTGCTCATCAAAAATACCTCCATCAAACAGCAATAATCGCAATGTAGCTGAATGAACCAAGCTCTCTATGAAGGCTTAGTTTCCAGCACCAGGTTATGATTGATTTAATAGGGATACCGACCGCAAAGAAGTAAAAAATATGCGTAAATAATTCGCGGCGGCAAATAGGCAAATACAAAAAAAGGCCGCAACGCAGTGCAGCCTTTTCAATTATTATTTAAATTTTTACTTATCTATCAACGCATAACAACCCATACTCTAAGACGCTCATTCATATCACACCGTCTCTTACATAACTTGGATTTTTTCAATTGAACTTAATGAATTAAGCGTTATTTTCCCGATTTTCTACATGAAAAAGCCCCGATAAAAATATCGAGGCTTGTTGGTTTCTGTGCTTATTCGCAACTTTAACCGGTTAGTACACTACCATAGCTTTTTGCGTACGCACAAGCTTTTTGCACTCTTGTATTTCATTATCCATTTCTAACGTGATATCAAGCATGGCCAAACATCCCTGTACAAAGCTTTCGCCCTTTTGCAATCGGGAACGTACTTCAATATCTGATACCTCAATTAAACGAGCTATTGACCGTTTAGAAAGACCCAAGGCATAGTACATAAATAAAACTTCAATTTCTTCAGACTTATCTACCGTCTTAAGCCTTGCTATACAAGCATCAATGATCAAACCATCATTATCGCAGCAGGAAGGGCGCGGTGGGCGAGTTGACGTAATCAGACCTTTAAACCCAGCAGCGATCGACGGCCAATTAACACCTGTGGCATCATTAGCCCAGCCGCCCCAACGCTCTAGAACTTGTTGAATATTGCGCATACGTTTTTACCTTAATTTTTAGTAACAAATAGTCGTAAAAATTATTTTCGTAATGGGTCTCATGCATCCCTGTATTCGACATGATAACAAATTTCTCATGCTCTATTTCTTGCGTTTCTTTGTTGCTTAACTATATCGTCTAAATATATCTTCTTACTTAATCTGTTAAATATAAATACTATCTAACTACTATTCCTGCCAAGATTAGTCTCAGAGGAAAATATAATATTGTGGTTAATACAACTAGTTATAAAGTGCTTATCATCCTCATCTAAGTATTTCTCATATAAATTTTACCTAATCCTGTAATGTACCTCGCCTTAAAAAGTTCATAGCTTAAACTGCCTAAAGCAACGCCAGTGGTTTTTATTATTTCCCGATAATTTTCAGACAACATAACAACCCCTTTTTATTATCAGATAAAAAATACATTAAATAAAAAGTAGCACAAAATTTTTATCTCATGGATATTAAAGTGTAAAAAATACTTTGGATCAACTCTGAAATCTATAAAAAAATGACGATTAAAAATGTTTTTTACACCCATAACAAAGGTACAGAGAGCATACTGTTTACATAACGATAAGAGACGAATCGGCGAAAATGCAGGATTTGACTAACCGTGATCGGAATATTTCAACCAAACATGACAAAACTTTTAAGACAAAAATAGGATTAATGTTACCATCAGTAAATTACCAATTATCAGGTAAGTATCTATGCAAAAAATTTTAACATTGTCAGATATATTTTCTTTTAATCAGTGAGTTTTATGAACTCATGCTATTCAATTGGTAGTTTGGAGAAAATATTATTCTGGTATGAAATTACTTTTATTTAACACGATCTTACGGCATCAACACCTACTGTTATCTTCTGTCATATCTCATCTTTTTTCTTCTGACTTTCTCCAGACAATATAGAGACAGATATACACCAATATCCATTCTGATAAAAAGATCACAATAGAAAGGGATAAAATGAGCTGTATATAAAAACAGTTATCTTGAAAAACAAACATGGAAAAAGCCGTTATCTTCTGAAAGATAACGGCTTCTTATGTGATTTGGTGCCGGCTACCGGAGTCGAACTGGTGACCTACTGATTACAAGTCAGTTGCTCTACCAACTGAGCTAAGCCGGCGTGTTTCGGGGTGGCCCCCGAAAGCGAGCGCAGTATATTACAACCGGATGCAAACAATCAAGCATAAATAATAGATTTTTTTAAATATATTCAAAACACCATGAAACGACGATCAAAATATGCTCATTGAGCACATATTGCTATCCTAAAGAACTTTCTGACACAGAGACAACCACGATAAGACTATTCGTAAAGGTACTATCTTGCTCATTAATGAGCAAAAATCATCCCAGTATCAAAATTGAACTTTATTCTTAATACATTAACGGCAAGTTATAACAGCTTCCCCATTCATTATAAAGGCAACCATTTTTCCAATTTATTACCACCCAAAAATAGTTGACTACTATAAATACAATGTGTTATTTAGAGCAGAAAAAATAAAGCTCTTGGATACTATTAAGATTAGATTTAATTAATATTATTTCTATAAGTCATTATAAATCTAAATATTAATTATGAGGTGAATCATGCCGGGAAAGAATTATTTAATTGCCCATCAAGTTTTTTTTACCTTCAAAGATGGAATAAGCTGGGATAGCGAAAAAGCCATATTAGCAGAGAGAGTTGCCTTAAATCATGTTAACGAGATAAGCGAGATTAAAGGATGGTTTTGTGGTCGTAATATTTGTGACCGTAGCATTATAAACAGAAAACAATCTGTTGATTTCAGTTTAATTGGTTACTTTAAAAGTCATCAGGATCTGGATATATATATCAATCATCCCGACCATGTAAAAGGCGTGGTACTTTGGAAAGAAATAAGCACATGGACAGTGTCAGATACTATTATAGATATAAATAAGTTAATTAATTTCACCCAATTAATAGGAAAGTTATATACTCTGCAATGAAAAAAACCTTATGCATAAAAATATGCATAAGGTTAGTAGTATTTGGCGGAAGGATAGAGATTCGAACTCTAGGATGGTTTCCCATCGGCGGTTTTCAAGACCGCTGCCTTCGACCGCTCGGCCATCCTTCCATGGCGCCGGATTATGCTCTATTGTGGGTTAATATGTCTAGTCTTTATCGCAAAAAATCTGCGATTTTTTTACTATTCGCTCAATCCTCAATCTACAATACCATTCCAGGCTCTTATCCTGTTAAAATTAGCAGAGAGACAATCAACCATTAGCGTTCTCGCTACAATAGCCAAATAATGACTAAGGTTTTTACCTAACGCATGTATAACAGACAATCTTCAATCAATTCATCAACCATAAACCGTTACTATGGCTTGTTCATTGCCTTGCTTTTTGTTTCCTTATTTTTATATAGCTATAACTACTTCAACGCCTGGCTGATGGGGAAAAAGTATGCACTAAATAGTGTTGCAACCAAAATGGTATTGCAGATAGAAGACTACCGTTACCATGCTAATTCTATCTTTGAACAGGCCAATATCTCGCCCTTTAAACTACAGGGGCCTCTTTCACCAATGAAGCTACGACCTGATGTTTATTGGCTTGAAAGTCGTTATCAGGCTATCGACGCTATTATTTTTGGCCACCATAACGCGGCAAGTGCTGCATTGGCACAACGCCTTTCCAATTATATGGAGATTTTGTGGGGGGCCCGCAATGAATACAACTCTATGTACTATCTGAATGGTAAAGATAACAATCTGTTTTTAATAACAACTCACTCTATTCTTAAACCTGAATTAAGATTTAAAGAAAGTTATCTGACACTTACCGCCGAATCGAAACGTTCAGAGATGCTGATGCAGTCTACCGCTTTAGACGAACGGGAAAATATTTCATCAATCCGTAAGTTAAATGGCGAGAATCTCTATTTCTACACTTACAGGGCAACATTCAATTCGCCGGGTCAATTGGCGACAGTTATCGCTTTTGATTTACCTATTAGCCATCTCCTGCCTATCGATATGGGAGCAGCAAACTTTAATTTACTCTCTAACGATGCACAAAACCCCTATGAAACCAATAAAGCTAATATCTCACAAAATGGTTTTTGGCTCGAATTTTCTCAACCACTCAGTGGCACAAAATACAAATTACTGTATCGGGTATCACTCAAAGATGTGCTGATCGATTTATTGTACAAAAACATCTGGCTACTGCTGGCTGATTCAGTGTTTATTATTTTGTCTCTGGGTGGACTTATTTACATTCGTAAAAAATACATTGCCCCAAATGCTCTTATGAGCCATGAGCTACAGGTTAAGGATGCGTTAAGTAACGATATTATCTCCAATATCCCAACTGGTTTACTGATTTATGATTTTTCGACAAGTCAGATAATCATGAGTAATAAAGTTGCAGATCATCTATTGCCTAATATCGATTTAAGTAAAATTAAGATGATGGCAAAGCAACATCATGGTGTCATACAAACATCGATTGACGATGCAGTCTATGAAATTAAGATGCATAGCATCCATCTGTTACCAGAGACTTATCTATTTTTATTGCAAGATAAAGACCAGGAAACATTAATTAACAGGCGCTTACAACTTGCACATATCGAGCACGATAAAAGCGTACAAGCCCGGCGTTTTATGTTAACAAACATTAGCTCAGAGCTTAAACAGCCAATAAAGGAGTTAAATAATATTGCTTACCAACTGAAACAAATTCCCATAGAGGAAAATGGTAATCGTATCATTAATAATTTATTAACTAAATCCGAACATATATCCGACTGGGTTGAGAATATCTCATTACTCAATGAGTTAGAATTAGGTGATTGGCAAGAAAAAAGCGAATCATTTTCATTATCATGCATGCTAGACGATATTTTCAAAAAAGTGCTACCAAAAATAAATAACAAAGGGTTAAATTATTACTATCACTGTAATATTAACCCTGAATCCTTATTTATTGGCGATGGTACCGTCATTAGTAAGATTATTCGGATGTTAGTTAATTATTCAATTACAATCACATCTTATGGGAAAATATCACTCATTGTTAATTATTCCCAGAAATACAAAGGCCAGATTCAGATCGAAGTTATGGATACAGGTGCTGGACTGAATGCAAAAGATTTGGCAAATTTGAATTATCCATTTCTAAGCAAAGCAGTGGGTGATAAATATCAATCAAAT
The DNA here is from genome assembly GCF_000711895.1 of Photorhabdus australis DSM 17609. GTDB lineage: Bacteria > Pseudomonadota > Gammaproteobacteria > Enterobacterales > Enterobacteriaceae > Photorhabdus > Photorhabdus australis. The sequence goes on along the minus strand of NZ_JONO01000039.1, from coordinate 19,539 downwards.
TCAGGACTAACCTTCTATCTCTGTGACCAATTATGCCGAAAACTCAATGGTCATTTTACTATAAATAGCAATCCCAATCTTGGTACACATTACACCATCAGTCTGCCACTGATAATCGACCAAGACCAATGCCCGCAGCTATTGGAAGATATTACCGCCTTATTGGATATTAGCAATACGGAAATCCGTAAGATCATACAAAATTACCTAAAGCATTATGGTGCAACTTACTTTGATAAAAAGAAAGAAAATATCAGTAGAGAATACGATATCATATTGACAGATAAGCCGTATGATTCAGCCAAATCGACTATATTATTGGTTGGTGATCTTGCTGGCTTTGAGCAGATAACACCTGACTATATTAGATGTAACTACAATCTGAGTGAAGCTGTTATCAATGCCATTTCGTTATTAATTGAAAGAAACTTCAGTTTTAACGAATTTAATGAAGATTCGGAAATACCACCATTTAACGATGAAGACACTGATTATGATATTGAAAATGTTATAAGCAGTTACCAAAAACAGCTGGCAGATAGCGATTATCAGCAATTATTTATCAAGACAGTACCGATAGATATTAATAAACTGTATACTGACATAGAGCAATATGATTTGATATCACTTTCGCAGACAGCACATCGCTTAAAAGGCGTTTTTGCTATGTTAGACTTAGAATTTCTCAAATTTTCTTGCGAAACACTGGAACAAAACATAACAAACGGTAACGAAATAGAGATTAAAAATAGCATCAGCCACATTGATTCTCTCATCACAAGGCTGTTGCAGCAGGGTAACTAATAGATGAATAGCCTTAACGTCATTATTGCTGATGACCATCCAATTGTTCTGTTTGGCATCCGCAAATCACTTGAGCGACTCGAATGGATCAACGTTGTCGCTGAGTCGGAAGACTCTACTACTTTGATCAACAATCTATCTTGTATTAAAGCAAATGTGCTGATCACTGATTTGTCCATGCCTGGAGACATCTATGGTGATGGGATTAATTTGATTAAATACATCAAACGCCATTATCCCAGGCTATCAATCATTGTTCTGACCATGAACAATAATCCAGCCATTTTAAGTGCTGTGCTCGAACTTGATATTGAAGGAGTTGTCTTAAAACAAGGAGCGCCAACAGATTTATCTGATGTATTGACTGCCCTGAAACAAGGGGAAAAATTTATGCCGGAGAGCGTTTCTGAACTGTTGAAAAAAGTAACGAAAACCCGTTACGGTGACAAACCGTTATCACAAAAAGAGAGCGAAGTACTACGCCTGTTTGCCCAAGGTTTCCTGGTAAAAGATATTGCGAAGAAACTAAATCGAAGTGTCAAAACTATTAGCAGCCAGAAAAAATCAGCAATGGTAAAACTGGGTGTGAATAACGATATTGCGCTACTTAATTATCTTGCTTCTGTGGCTATCAATGCCAATGATAGCGTTCATTAAATGCGATCCGTTATTTTAATATGAAACGAGTTCTGATGCCTGGGGCTATTATATACCCTACGGATTTCAAGATGCATCGCGACGGTAAGGGAGCGAATCCCCGGTCACATAGATAACTATGTGACCGGGGTGAGTGAACGCAGCCAACAAAGAAGCAACTTGAAAGATGACGGGTATAGTACCAGGCATTATTTTAAGCGCTAATACTCCCGACCTCTGTTAGTACCTGTCTGAGAGTCACAAGGGAAACAGGCTTAGACAAACAATCATTCATCCCAGCATCAATGCAGCGCTGCTTTTCTTCTGCCAATGCATTTGCCGTAATACCAATAATCGGCAACTCACATCCTTTATTCCGTAAATACATTGTTAGCGCATAACCATCCATATTAGGCATATTGACATCTGTCAGAATGATATCAACACATTCTTTCTTCAAATACTCCAATGCATCCAATCCATCATTCGCCATCGCTGTCCGAAAACCGATAGATTTCAACTGATCAGTCAATAAGTAACGGTTGATAGGATGATCGTCCACGACCAAAACCATAATAGTATTCAGCCAAGTACTTGCCTGCAAGACAGGCAGTGCTATATTCAATACCTCGTTATTACCCGGTGAAATTAATCTTTCAATGAGTATAGCTAAATCATGCAAATGGTAAGTATTATGTAACCAATAGTTTTCTCTGATTTGTTCTAGTGAGCCAATATGAGACGTCGATAATTCAACATAAGCATATATAGGGGTAATAACAGCATCAGAGAAATCACTGATAATAATTTCACTGCCATCTGTATGCTGCCCATTGTATACAACCAATTGTAAACCATGATAAATCAGAAAACGCTGTAAAAAATCCTCTAAATAAAGATTACGTACAGCCAATATAACTTTTTGCTGATGCTCATTTGTTAGCTGAGTTTTAGGCGTATATTTCGCACCGTATAAAGGTAAACGGATAGAAAACATACTGCCTATCTGTGGCTGTGAAATAACTTCAATATCACCATCCATCAGGTTGATAAGTTTTTCACAAATTGCCAAACCAAGACCCGTTCCCTGAGATGAACTTTCAGTATTTGGCATTATCTGGAAAAACGGATCAAATAATTGAATAAGCTCTTTATCAGAAATTCCTACCCCTGTGTCCTTTACTCTGACATACAAGTAATCCTTATCAACGACTACATGCATAGTTACACATCCGGTATCGGTGAATTTAATCGCATTATTCAACAAATTAGATATAACTTGTTGTAATCGAACGGGATCATTACGGATATAATTCGGTACATCCGGTTCAATATAACAATATAAACTCAACGATTTTTTCGCAACTAACGGCAGGTAATTGGAAATGACATGGGAGACAACTTCCTGACAAGAAAATTCCTTAGGTTCAATTTTAAGCTGTTTAGATTCAATCTTTGAGAAGTCGAGAATATCGCTGATAATTTTCAGTAACAAGGCTGAAGAATTATTCATCGTTGATAATAAACGGGCAGATTCAGCTGGTAATGAATGAGCCTGTAATAACTCCAGGTTGCCAATGATTCCATAAAGAGGTGTTCTCAGCTCGTGGCTGACGGTAGCCAAAAACATAGACTTAGAATAGCTGGCCTGTTCCGATGCTAATGCCATTTCCTGCAATGATTTTTCCATCCGTACACGAGCACTGATGTCAACCAATACACAAATTGCCACTTCTTCATTCCTGTAACGGGAGTGAACAAAGCTGATTTGCAGATGATTATTATTACTGGTTACTACGTCAACATAGCTGCTGGTTCTGTCACAAATAATATGAATAATACGTTCCCGATCTTCATGAGTTAGCATTTTCAAATAATTATGTGCCAGTTCATTGCTCAAAATATTACTGCCATCACTTACTCGTAATATACTGATCCCAACAGGAGCTGAAGCAACAATTTTATGATTAAATTGCTCGTGCTCCTCCAAACGAATCGCATTCTCTTCCGCCGGAACAAACATTTTCCGCTCAAACAGATACACCAGGATAATGATGACAAAGGCAGACAACACATTAAGCACAATACTGCTAATAATCTGCAGTTTAAAACCTTCAAAAATATTTCTCAGTGGAAGAGCGTAAATTATACTGAATGAAGATGGCATTAACCGACGTTTTAACAATAAATCAGTGAAATTATCATCATAGCCAAAATAAGGTGCTTCCAGCTGATAATCATCATAATGAAGTTTGTAGTCATCATTATTTGCCGGGTAGTGCAACACAGGTTGATTACTGCGGTTTAACAATGTTATTGAAATCGGGCGATCTTGTCTTTGAATAAAAGTATCTAATCTGATGAACTGTTCAATTCCTATCATTGCAACCATTTGACTGTTTACATATACCGGTGCCAACACATAGAGATGGCCGCTATCAGATCTTGCACCAGGCACAACCCAATAAACATTTCGTTCTTTACCCTGCTCTTTCAGACTAATAAGTCTGCGCGAATTTTCATATACTATTTTTTTCAGCGTATCAGAGTCAGTCGTGGTGTTACGTATAGAAAAATTCACCATGCACATGCTTTGCGTACCTACCAGAAAAACCTGGTTCAAACCTTGAGGAGCCGCAAGATTATCCTTCCAATAGAAGATAAGGTTATTCAACGAATTTAAGTAACTATGGGTATTTTTGCGAAAAGTATTACAGTCAGCGCTTTGGTTTAAAGGATGATAAGAAAACGCCGGGTTACTATGTGGAAAATCAAAAATTGCATTCTTCTTTTCATTGGAATTCAGTAAATGCTTCTCTGTCATATATTGGATATCCCGCAAAACACTAGCTGTATGACGTACATAAGAGAGTGTAGAATCATAATTAGCATTATATTCTTGCCGGATATCAGATTTTACTTCATTAAAGATATTAACCAGGTAAAAAGCCGTTAATAAAGCGCCTAACGTCCACAACATCAAGCCAATTACCCGGAAAAGATAACGGGATATTTTCAGTGATGTACGAAAAGAAGAAAGATATCTCAAAAGGCTACCTGATAAAAACAAACATCATTCAACGTAATGAATTACAGGATATACCAGAGTTTAAGGATTACAAAGAATCATCTGTTATCGTTGTGACTGCTCCCCTCCGTAAAGAGGGTTTACGGAAGATTTTGCTAATTTATACCTGTTATCTTTCAAGTTGCTTCTTTGTTGGCTGCATTCACTCGCCCCGGTCACATAGTTCGCGATACTCCCGAGGATTCGCTCCTTTGCCGTCGCAATGCATCTTGAAATCTACTGGGTATAAAACCCATCCCAATAGGTAGTTAATAAAAACCCCCTGAAGAAACAGGTACCGAAGTACCTATTTCTTCATTGAGATTGAGTGAAAAAATATCTTCACTTAGACCAGATCGGCTGATTCTCTGCCACTATCAGGATCAGGTGAATTGGTATTATTATTTTCCAATCCGTCACCCTCTGCTACCAGCTCATCTTCATCATCTTCAGGTTCGGCAACCCGCTGTAAACCGACAACCTTCTCATCTTCAGCAGTGCGGATCAATGTGACGCCCTGAGTATTCCGGCCAACAACACTGACTTCTGACACTCTTGTACGCACTAATGTACCCGCATCAGTAATCATCATAATCTGATCCGTTGGTTCAACCTGAATTGCACCGACCACATTACCATTACGCTCACTGACCTTAATTGAAATAACGCCCTGAGTTGCCCGAGATTTAATTGGATACTCATTTTCAGCCGTGCGTTTGCCATAACCGTTTTCAGTAACTGTCAGAATTTCGCCTTCTCCACGCGGGATAATCAGGGAAACAACTTTGTCTTTGCCGTTGAGTTTAATACCGCGTACTCCGGTGGCTGTACGCCCCATTGCACGAACAGCATCTTCTTCAAAGCGAACAACTTTCCCTTCAGCAGAAAACAACATGACTTCATTACTGCCGTCAGTCAGATCAACCCCTATCAGTTCATCACCTTCATTAAGGTTCACGGCGAGAATACCAGCACTACGTGGGCGGCTAAAATCCTGTAACGCTGTTTTCTTCACTGTCCCACTGGCAGTAGCCATAAAGACATACAGCCCATCTTCATATTCACGCACCGGCAGAATCGCAGTAATTCGCTCATCTTGCTCCAGTGGCAGAAGGTTAATAATCGGACGACCACGTGCGCTACGACTGGCTTCAGGTAACTGGTAAACTTTCATCCAGTACAGGCGACCACGGCTGGAGAAGCAGAGAATGGTATCGTGAGTATTGGCAACCAACAGCTTTTCAATGAAATCTTCTTCCTTAATGCGTGCTGCGGATTTACCTTTACCACCACGACGCTGTGCTTCATAGTCAGACAGTGGCTGATATTTTACATACCCTTGATGCGACAACGTGACAACAACATCTTCCTGATTAATCAGATCTTCAATATTGATGTCAGCTGTATTTTCAGTCAGTTCAGTACGACGGGCATCGTTATATTGAGCTTTAATTGCCAACAACTCTTCACGGATCACTTCCATCAAGCGATCAGGACTTTCCAGAATGAACAGCAATTCACCGATTAATGTCAGCAATTCACGATATTCATCCAGCAATTTTTCATGCTCAAGACCGGTCAGTTTCTGCAAACGCAGATCTAAAATGGCTTGGGCCTGTTGTTCGGTCAGATAATATTTACCCTCATGCACGCCATATTGTGGTTCCAGCCATTCAGGACGAGCGGCATCATCACCAGCACGTTCCAGCATGGAAGCAACATTGCCTAATTCCCATGGCTGAGCAACTAACGCCGCTTTTGCCTCGGCTGGTGTCGGGGCATGACGAATCAGTTCGATAATAGGATCAATATTCGCCAGCGCCACAGCCAATGCTTCAAGAATATGGGCACGTTCACGGGCTTTACGTAATTCAAAGATTGTGCGACGAGTGACCACTTCGCGACGGTGGCATACAAATGCAGAAATAATGTCTTTCAGATTCAGCAGCTTTGGCTGCCCCTGATGCAAAGCCACCATATTGATACCAAAAGAAACCTGAAGCTGAGTCAGGGAATAGAGGTTATTCAGAACCACTTCCCCCACCGCATCACGTTTCACTTCGATAACAATACGCATGCCGTCCTTATCAGATTCGTCACGAAGAGCACTAATCCCTTCAATGCGCTTTTCCTTCACCAATTCGGCAATTTTTTCAATCAGACGGGCTTTATTGACCTGATAAGGAATTTCGTGCACTAAAATAGTTTCACGACCATTCTTTTCATCAACTTCAATTTCCGCACGGGCACGGATATAAATTTTACCGCGACCAGTCCGATAAGCCTCCTGAATACCGCGACGACCATTAATAATCGCAGCAGTAGGGAAATCTGGGCCAGGAATATACTGCATCAGCCCTTCAATACTGATGTTTTCATCTTCAATATAAGCCAGACAACCATCAATAACTTCGGATAAGTTATGAGGAGGAATGTTAGTTGCCATACCCACTGCGATACCGGAAGAACCGTTGATCAGCAAGTTTGGTACTTTCGTTGGCATCACTTCCGGGATCTGTTCTGTACCATCATAGTTTGGCACAAAATCGACCGTCTCTTTCTCCAGATCCGCTAGCAGTTCATGGGCAACTTTCGCCATACGCACTTCGGTGTAACGCATAGCAGCGGCTGAGTCTCCATCGACTGAACCAAAGTTACCCTGACCATCAACCAACATATAGCGCAGGGAAAACGGCTGAGCCATACGAACAATCGTGTCGTAGACTGCACTATCCCCATGTGGGTGGTATTTACCGATGACGTCCCCGACAACACGGGCAGACTTCTTGTAGGGTTTATTCCAATCATTTCCCAGTACACTCATGGCATAAAGTACGCGACGGTGTACCGGCTTTAGTCCGTCTCGAACATCTGGTAGTGCACGCCCGACAATAACAGACATCGCATAATCCAGATATGAGCTCTTCAGCTCTTCTTCGATATTGACCGGGGTGATTTCTCTGGCAATGTCGCTCATGGAGCCCACTATCCCTCATACATTCCGAATTCAAAGGTTTAGAACTATACCACAAACCAACAGTTTTATAAAAATCAGATGTGGGTATTTAAAAATTAAGCCGTGTATACTGTTACCAGAACAGAGTGAACCATCTGTAAAGAAAGTTTAAGGAGCAGCAACCGTCGATGAACACAAAAATCCCCTCCACGACAAACAATGTTGATCAACAAGAAATAGAGAAATTTGAAGCCGTTGCTTCCCGCTGGTGGGATCTGGAAGGTGAATTTCAGCCACTACACCGTATTAACCCACTACGCCTGAATTATATTTTGCAACGTTCCGAAGGTATCTTAGGTAAAAAAGTATTAGATGTAGGCTGTGGCGGTGGTATTTTATCAGAAAGTATGGCTCGTGAAGATGCAGAAGTAACCGGGCTTGATATGGGAACAGAGCCGCTTCAAGTTGCCCGGCTGCACTCTCTTGAAACAGGCATCCCTGTCACTTATGTACAGGAAACAGTGGAAAGTCACGCAGAAAAATATCCACAGGCTTATGATATCGTCACCTGTATGGAAATGCTGGAACATGTACCGGACCCTCAATCGGTTGTTCAAGCCTGTGCTCAGTTAGTAAAACCAGGTGGACATGTTTTTTTCTCTACCATTAACCGCAACAAGAAAGCCTGGCTCATGGCGGTGATTGGCGCAGAATATATTCTGAAAATGGTGCCGAAAGGAACCCATGATGCGAAGAAATTTATCCGTCCATCAGAATTGATAAGCTGGATTGACAGAACCCCCTTGAAAGAAAAGCATATCATTGGTCTGCATTATAATCCGCTGATGGATAAATTTAGCCTTGGTTACAATGTCGACGTTAATTATATGTTGCATACCCAGTATGTCTGACATATTCGTCTGACAGATTAATAAATCAACAAATGAACCATATTTTCAAGAATTTTTTTACTTAGGTTTACTCGTATTTCTGTCAGGTCAACTGCTAGTAATGATGCAGGCTTCCGGCTTTTTGATAAATTTAGTCCTCAAGTTATCCACAAAAATCCGTGTTTTTGTACACTTGATAAAAGCTGGTTTTAACATTATCTTGTTGTCATTATTTAGTGCACCCCCTACATATTGTGTTCCTTAACATTCCATTACCACTACTCTCTCGTTGGTCTCTTCACCACTGAGGGAGTTACGTTTTGGCTGAGTAAAGGCACAAAGCAGGTGGGAGTGAGTCTGAAAGTAAATGTAAGGTATGCCTGTCCATGAACCATAGTCTGCTAGTAACAAAACGTGATGGCCACAAAGAACGAATTGACCTTGATAAAATCCACCGGGTTGTTGCCTGGGCAGCCGATGGTCTGAAAAATGTCTCGGTATCACAAGTAGAACTGCGTTCCCAGATCCAATTTTACGACAGTATCAAAACCTCAGATATCCATGAGACGATGATTAAAGCTGCCGCTGACCTTATTTCTGGCGATGCCCCTGACTATCAGTATCTGGCAGCCCGTCTGGCAATTTTCAATTTGCGTAAAAAAGCCTATGGTCAATTTGAGCCACCTGCACTGTATGATCATGTATCCCGTATGGTAGAAATGGGCAAATATGACAAACACTTGCTTGCAGACTACTCGAAAGAAGAATTCGAGCAAATGGATGAGTTTATAGATCACTGGCGTGATATGAACTTTTCTTACGCTGCGGTCAAACAACTTGAAGGTAAGTACCTGGTTCAGAACCGCGTTACCGGTCAAATTTACGAAAGTGCCCAGTTTCTTTATATTCTGGTCGCGGCTTGCTTGTTCTCAAGCTATCCGAAAGAAACACGTCTGGACTATATCCGTCGCTTTTACGACGCGGTCTCCACTTTTAAAATTTCGTTGCCTACTCCTATTATGGCCGGTGTTCGCACCCCTACCCGTCAATTCAGCTCCTGCGTGCTGATTGAATGTGGCGATAGCCTGGATTCCATTAATGCCACTTCCAGCGCTATTGTGAAATATGTTTCCCAACGTGCAGGCATTGGCATCAACGCCGGCCGAATTCGTGCAGTAGGCAGCCCAATCCGTAATGGTGAAGCATTCCATACAGGTTGTATTCCTTTCTACAAGCATTTCCAAACAGCGGTAAAATCCTGTTCTCAGGGCGGTGTTCGCGGCGGCGCAGCTACATTATTCTATCCGCTGTGGCATCTGGAAGTTGAAAGCCTGCTGGTACTGAAAAATAACCGTGGTGTTGAGGGAAACCGTGTCCGCCATATGGATTATGGTGTACAAATTAACAAATTAATGTATGAACGCTTGATCAAAGGCGAAGACATTACACTATTCAGCCCGTCTGACGTCCCAGGATTATATGATGCATTCTTTACGGATCAGGATGAATTTGAGCGTCTTTATACCAAGTATGAGCAGGACAGTAATATCCGTCAGCAACGTCTAAAAGCTGTTGATCTGTTCTCCCTGATGATGCAGGAACGTGCTTCTACTGGCCGTATTTATATTCAGAACGTAGATCATTGCAACACTCACAGCCCATTTGATCCGTCAGTTGCACCTGTGCGCCAGTCAAATCTGTGTCTAGAAATTGCACTGCCAACTAAGCCATTAAATGATATCAATGATAAAAATGGTGAAATTGCGTTGTGTACGCTGTCTGCATTCAACCTGGGTGCCATTGAAAATCTTGATGAGCTGGAAGAATTGGCAGTTCTGGCTGTTCGTGCTCTTGATGCTCTGCTCGATTATCAAGATTATCCAATCCTTGCAGCAAAACAGGGCGCTATGGGCCGCCGTACTTTAGGTATTGGTGTTATCAACTATGCTTACTATCTGGCAAAACACGGTGCACGTTATTCAGATAGCAGTGCGAATAACCTAACTCACAAAACATTTGAGGCTATTCAATATTACCTGTTAAAAGCATCTAATGACTTGGCAAAAGAGCAAGGCGCTTGTCCATGGTTTAAAGAAACAACCTATTCTCAAGGTATTCTGCCTATTGATACCTATAAAAAAGCGCTGGATGCACTGACCAATGAACCGCTTCACTATGACTGGGAAACACTGCGTAGCGATATCAAACAATATGGTCTGCGTAACTCAACGTTATCCTCTTTGATGCCGTCAGAAACCTCTTCGCAGATCTCTAACGCCACCAATGGTATTGAACCACCTCGTGGTTACATCAGCATCAAAGCATCAAAAGACGGAATTTTGCGTCAGGTTGTTCCAGAATATGAACGCCTGAAAGGAGCTTATGAGCTACTGTGGCAAATGCCTGGCAATGACGGCTACTTGCAGTTGGTTGGTATCATGCAAAAATTTATCGACCAATCGATCTCTGCCAATACCAACTATGATCCAACACGTTTCCCTAGCGGAAAAGTGCCAATGAATCAGTTGCTGAAAGATTTATTGCTCGCTTACAAATATGGTGTAAAAACGCTGTATTACCACAATACACGTGATGGCGCGGAAGACGTTCAGGATGACCTGGAAGAAGTCGTGGAATCTGCTGATTCCGATTGTGAAAGCGGCGCATGTAAGATTTAATTTTGTGAAAGCGGCGCATGTAAGATTTAATTTGAGGAAGTTATGGCCTATACCACCTTTTCACAAGTAAAAAACGACCAGTTACAAGAACCGATGTTTTTTGGTCAGCCGGTAAACGTAGCCCGTTTTGACCAGCAAAAGTATCCAATTTTCGAAAAATTGATCGAAAAACAGCTCTCTTTCTTCTGGCGTCCAGAAGAGATTGACGTGTCCCGTGATCGCATTGACTACAATGCACTACCGGACCATGAAAAGCATATTTTTATCAGTAACTTGAAATACCAAACACTGCTGGACTCTATTCAGGGCCGCAGCCCGAACGTGGCATTTTTACCGTTGATCTCCATCCCTGAGCTGGAGACATGGGTTGAAACCTGGTCTTTCTCTGAGACTATTCACTCACGTTCTTATACTCACATCATCCGTAATATCGTTAACGATCCGGCTGTTGTATTTGATGATATTGTCACCAACGAAGAGATTCTCAAGCGTGCAAAAGATATTTCCGCTTATTACGATAATCTAATTGAGATGACCAATAATTATCAGTTATTTGGTGAAGGGACCCATCAGGTTGCCGGTAAAACCATTACTGTCAGCCTGCGTGAACTGAAAAAACAGTTGTATCTGTGCCTAATGAGCGTTAACGCGCTGGAAGCGATCCGCTTCTATGTTAGCTTTGCCTGTTCATTTGCTTTTGCAGAACGCGAACTCATGGAAGGTAACGCTAAAATCATCAAACTTATCGCCCGTGACGAAGCACTACATCTGACAGGGACTCAGCATATGTTGAACCTGTTGCGTTCTGGTCAGGATGACCCGGAGATGGCAGAAATTGCTAATGAATGTGAACAACAGTGTTATGACCTGTTTGTTCAAGCTGCGGAGCAAGAAAAAGAGTGGGCAGATTATCTGTTCAGCGAAGGCTCGATGATTGGTTTGAACAGAGATATTTTGTGTCAATATGTTGAATACATCACCAATATTCGTATGCAGGCTGTCGGGCTAAAACTGCCATTTGAAACGCGTTCTAACCCAATTCCATGGATTAACTCCTGGCTGGTATCCGATAATGTTCAAGTAGCACCGCAAGAAGTTGAAGTCAGTTCATATCTGGTTGGTCAGATTGATGCTGAAGTTAATCCTGACGACCTGAGTGATTTTGAACTCTGATGACAAGTTATAAAGTGACCCTGCATGGTATGCAGGGTTATCATATTTACAGCTCTCCCGAGCTGCATAACAGTCTGCTAGAAGCACTGGAACAAGGTCGAGTACAACCTGAATACCAGTGCCGTGAAGGTTATTGCGGCTCCTGCCGTGTCAGATTGGTAAAAGGTAAAGTCGGCTATCGGCGTAAACCTTTGGCTTTTGTTAATGAAGGCGAGATTTTACCCTGCTGCTGTCATCCGCTTAGTGATATTGAAATTGAGCTTTAATAATTCTTTATAAACAAGTTATAAGCTTTGGTTATTCGCAATGAAACGTAATAACTGATTTTTCAGTTATTACCACTTACCTTCCGGCAGGAATATTACTGCCTTATGCTTCAATCTATTGGGTATATATAATAAATCTGATAAAGATCATATTAATTTATTTGATCCAGAAGTAAAAAACATGTTATATAAATATATATTGCAACCAAATAACATGAGGCAAATAAAATTATAATCGTCATCAATATTTTATTAATAAAGAGTTCAATAAAAATATATTAGGAAAATAAGATGAAAAAGACAATAAAATGGGGCATTATTGGTTGTGGTGATGTTACTGAAGTAAAAAGTGGACCCGCTTTTTATAAATTAGAGAATTCTGAATTAGTTGCAGTAATGAGACGTAATGCCCATTTAGCTGAGGATTTTGCCAGAAGGCATAACGTTCCTAAATGGTATTCTGATGCAAGCTCACTGATTAATGACAAAGACATCGATGCTGTATATATTGCAACACCACCCTCTACTCATAAAGAATATACTATTTTAGCTGCTAAAGCAGGTAAAGCGATATATGTAGAAAAACCCATGGCATTAACATTCGAAGAATGTAATGAAATGATAGCGGTTTGTAAGTCACAAAATGTCCCATTATTTGTAGCTTATTACAGGAGAGCATTACCAAGATTTTTAAAAATCAAAGAATTAATTGAATCAGGAGCAATAGGAATACCAAGAATAGTAAACTGTATACTTTACAGGGAGATAGAAAAATGTTACCAAGATCCCCATCATTTACCCTGGACTGTTCAGCCAGAAATTTCCGGTGGTGGGTTATTTGTTGATTTAGCATGTCATACTCTTGATATACTAGACTTTCTTTTAGGAAGAATTATTTCCGTTAAAGGGCATGCAAACTCGCAGGGAAATATTTATTCTGCGGAAGATTGCGTATCAATGTCATTTATGTTTGAAAATAATATTCAAGGTGTTGGAATATGGAATTTTGCATCGAATGCCAGAGGAGATAATGTTGAAATAATTGGCAATAAAGGAAAAATATCTTTTTCCACCTTTGGAAATTCAGCCATTTCATATTATGACCAGAATAATAAATTATACCAATTTAATATTGACAATCCGGTACATATAGAAATGCCATTGATTAATACAATAATTAATGAATTACAAGGAAAAGGATTTTGCCCATCAACAGGAGAATCAGGTTCACGAACCAGTTGGGTAATAGATCAAGTATTGAAAGATTATAGAATGAAGAACTATTTACAATATAAAAATGAATAAATAGGTTTTTAGGGGAAAATAAAAACAAAATATATATAATCTTATTAAAAACATCGGAAGTTAATAAATGATCTTAAATCCTCTATTAACTTCTTTTTTAATCAGTTTTAACGCTTTTCCATTTAATTATAATTTCGTCTCTAATATTATCAATAGGCTGTAATTATCCTTCTGGCTCCCCAACTTGTGCAAGGTATTCAGTTGGTAAGCCTCCATATCACATATAAGTAAACAGTTACCTGGTAATTATTACCTAACTCTCTATCAAGCAGATACCTGATAAATAGAGTTGCTATATTTATTGAACTGATCTATATTAACATTTCCTAAGAAATTAATTAAAGTCAAGTGTTTAATTATAGGGGGCTATATGAAAGCTATGACAAGAATCAATATTACAGATCTTCCCGAAAGTCTGAGAACAGCAGTCAGAGAAGGTCAAACTGTTGTTATTAAAAAAAGTGGTAAAAAAATCGGGAGTGACATGGCTCAGGTAAGAACAGTGTCTAAACATCCTAAAATTCCTAAGAAAAGACCAATCGGCGTTCTCGGCAAATCCTCAAAGAAACTCAGATCAATTGGTGTATTGGTAGGAAAAATGTCAGTACCGACAGAAGAAGATTTTTCCAAATATGACCTCGAAATTCAGGCTATGTTTGGAGAAGAAGACAAGTAAATGAGCTTTCTCTTAGATACACATATTCTTCTTTGGTATTTGATTGAACCTAAAAGATTATCACTGGTGTCACTTCATACAAAAGTGAAAGTAACTCAAAATTATCACCAGAAGACAATAATTTTCTTGATTGAAGCAACTGTTGACGATACTTTTTTCTATTAACAAATCTATCAATTTTATTTTATTCTTCCTAGAGCTGTTGTAATTAGGTTACCATGTTTGTCAACTAAAACAGTTTTACTATTCATAAGACTTACGCTTAACAAAACAATACTATATATTCTGTTTACCAATGATTTTATATAATAAATATCGCTATGATCAGTTACGAAATAAAACCTAGGCTCTTTAATCAAACATAACTTCTACAACGTGAAAAAGCCAGCCGTAATGCGGCACCCACTTCCTCAGGAGAACTGTCTGCCGGAATAATGACATTATCAGACTCAGAAATACCATCTTCAGACCAGCCATCCAATTTTACATGGCAAGATGGTTGTATCGTTATCTCACCATCAAGCATGCAAATACTACAGCTCAACATTTTCTTAAATAACTGGCGTTTTGAACGATAGCCATAAAATCCCATCATCTCAGTTATCCAATTTTTATACTGCTCATTACTTACATCATGATCAAAATAATCGCCACATTCATCAAGTGGGATTACTCTGCTTTTTGATAAGGCATCAAGTACAGCCTTTCCTAATTCTTGATCAGATACAATTGGCTGTAGTAAATGTTTGCTACCTAAGGGATCTGCTCTTAATAAGCCGTTACCTGAATAAGTGTTAACAGAGTAAAAATCCCCATTAAACATAGCACTTGCATTTAACCCTTGTTTGAAATCTGCATTCATTATTTCACTACTGCAACTTCGACGGTAAGGAAAATTTAATAACTGTTTGAGCCTTTTTAAGATAATTAGGAAACTCATAATAGCCATTCCATTTTAATTGATCATATAAATCAAAGATAATGACCGGTTAGTGCAAAACAAACCGAGCTTTATCATCAAACATAACTCCTACAACGTGAAAAAGCCAGCCGTAATGCTGCTCCAACTTCCTCAGGGGAGCTGTCTGCCGGAATGATGATATAGTCAAATTCGGAAATGGTCTTACCTGTCCAACTTTCCAATTTTTCATGACAAGATGGTCGAATCGTTATTTGACCATCAAGCATGCAAATACCACAGCTTAACATTTTCTTAAATAACTGACGTTTTGAGCGGTAACCATAAGATCCCATCATTTCAGTGATCCAATTTTTATACTGTTCAGCATTTGCATCATGATCAAAATAATCTCCACATTCATCAAGTGGTATGATTCTGCTTTTTGACAAAGCATCAAGCACAGCCTTTCCCAACTCTTGATCAGATACAACTGGCTGTAATAAATGATTACTTCCTAAAGGATCTACTCTCAATAAACCGTTACCTGAATAAGTTTGTATTGAATAGAAATCACCATTAAATTCAGTCCTTGCATGTAATCCTTGTTTGAAATCTGTATTCATTACTTCACCACCGTAATTTTAGCGGTCAGGCTCATTTAATAACTATTTGAATCTTTTCGAGATAATTAGCGGACACATAATAGTGATTACGTGTCCATATTAATTAACTCTCTAAATCAAAGATCATGAATAATCAATGCAAAAATAAACTGTTACCTTATCGTCAAACATAACTTCTGCAACGTGAAAAAGCTAGCCGTAATGCTGCACCCACTTCCGCAGGGGAACTGTCTGCTGGAATGACGACATAATCAGATTCAACAATGCCTTTTCCGGTCCAAAGCTCAAGTTTTTCATGGCCAGTAGGTCGTATTGTGATATTTCCATCCAGCAATTGTATACCACAATCTCGCATTCTTTTAAATAATTGACGTTTTGAACGATAACCATAAGTTTTGATTAATTCATCAATCCATTCTTTATATTGTTCATCACACTTCTCTGGCTCAAAGAAATCATCTATCTCTTCCAAAGGAATGAGCCGACTCTTAAATAACGCATCAAGAACTGCCATACCTAATTGCTCATCATCTACATCAGGAGATAGCAAATAGTAACTCCCTTGTGGATCAGCGCCTAACATCCGATAACCAGAAAAAGTTTCAATGCAGTAAAAATCGCCATTAAACATGCATCTAGCATTTCTCCATCGTTTAAAAACTTCGCTCATTATTTCACCACTATAATTTTGACATTGACATTTTTTTCTGAGCCATAAGATATTGCTCGGTTAATTTGCTCCCATTGTTCTACTGTTGTAGCTTTGGGTACAGCAATCCGAACTTCACGCTGTGAAATCATCCCTACATTTAAGTTCTTTTTACCTAGTCTCGCCTCGGTAAAGTTTACTGTGGCATCTATATTCCCTTTTATAGAAGTATAAAGTTGTTTTGGATTTTTAATTCTCGAAGCAGTACGTGTATCTAATGTTTTTACACTGACAGCCAAACCTGTTTTTCCATCATAAAAATCAAAAGTCTCAAACCTTTCAGGCAATCGAGAACCTTTAGGCATCTGCGTAGCAACAAAGTCCTCAAAAGGATATCCCTGCTTATAGTTCCCTTCTCCCCATGCCATTTGGGTCTGACTGCCATCTTTTTCTACCCGATACACATGGCGAATGTCTACTGCTGGGTGTGGATCTTTTGAGATGACTTTCGATAACTTAGCTGCGCCAGATGTAGATCCTTTAACCGCCCCCAAGCCACCGCCTGCCATACTGGCTATTCCGGTGACCAGTTTTCCTATCTCCAGCCCCGCATTATAGGCTCCCTCTGGACCCGCTTTTTCATATTCGGCTTTGACAACATCAAGCTGCTTGAGATAACTATCCTTTGTTGCCTGCCAGATAAAGCCGGGCATATCTTCCTGAATTAACAGTGTCCTGAGCGATTCAATGACTTCCGAAGGATTAGAGACCGCGCCGACAATAGCCATCACGCTATCATAGAGTTCTGATGGAATCCCGGAGACAAAACCCGCCGCCAGATGGCCATCTTGTGAACCACTCATCAAGCCCCATTTAGCAAAAATCTTGTCATGGGATGTTCTCTGCCATTCTTCGGCTTTGATCAGATTATCTCCCATCATGATACCGGCCAGTTCCGCAGCCAAAGCCCCTGCCATTGCGCCTTTAACATTTCCTCGGCCAATTTCAGCGCTGACCCCTGCGATAACGGCATGGCTTAACGTTTTACCCGGCACTCCCAGCACTTCGCCATTATCACCAATCAATCTGGCACCTTCCGCGTTAATCTGGCTGCCAATATTAGCCAACAGAGCCGTTGTCAAATTATCTTTAAAACTGCCGCCGTTAATGGTGGTATTCAGGCTGGAACTAATAATGGATTGGCCTGCTACCCGTTGGACGACTTTGTTCCAGTCATCATTACTCAGTTTAGGTTCTGGTAAGTAAGTAGTAACCAAAAGACAAATAAACCCTGGCCGAATGAACTGCACTGCACCTTTATAAGTTGAGCATCCAACTTTTGGGGTGCAGTTCACTCTGGTCAGGATCTAATCTATTATAAAGCCCGTTTAACTGCGGCTAGCCAATCTTCCCACATAGCTGGATCTGCTGGGCCAGTTGAATCATCCCAAATCGTCCAATCCATTGATCCCAATAAACAACCGATATCATCCGACTTCGTCAATTCGTATTCATGTTCCAAAAAATAAAACATAGCCTTGTAAGCTTGTTCTATTGTAATCATCTTATTGTCCATTTTTACTACCTCTTGGCTTCAGTGAAGATAGTCCTGTCTGAGGGTCATATGATTTAGGTGGATTATTTATCCCAGCATTTATCACTGTATCCCCACGAGTTTGAACCCAAGCTTGAGTTCCATTTGGCAACATGCGTGCAGACCAACTGTTACCATAACGATCACCACCTAAAAAAGCCGTTTTGTCATTTGCAACATCCAATATTAATTTTCTATTTTCAGGAGTATCAGCAATATGTCCTTCCGCTTTGCGGAAAATATGTTCAACTCGTGACTTAGGAATAGTTACCTGATTATTTGATCTTACAGATGATTCACTATTAATACGTACATTACTTCCTTTCCCTATATTAGTTGATTTATTTCCTTCAACAATCGAAGCAACCGAAGCTTTAGCGCCAATAGCGCCACCAATACCGGCAGATTCTATCGCCTCTTTGGCTATCAGGGCACCTTTTTCCCAGGCTGGCAACGAGTTATATAACAGCCCTAAATCGTTCTGGTTTTCTGTCGTCACAAACTGGCTGATACGATGGGCATTCTCAGCCGATAAGTCAAATATCCATCTTAAGCCACTAATAGCATCCGCTGTTTTTATTCCACCTTCCATTTCAGCCTGATAGGTCAGTGTGCATAATCCCCCTTTCCCTGCACAATTAGACAAAAATTCTGCCCGTTCCGCTGCACTTAAGTTTCTATATTTGTTCCAGATTGCTTCAGTAGAAGTGCCTTGCTTATTCGCTTCCTGAAGCTCTCTGACCAGATTATAGGCATTCATGGAATGCAGGTGGTTAAAGAGAATCACAATTTCCCCGGCATTGGCACCACTATTAGCACCTGTGGCGCTATTGGTTACAATGGCACCGGCAACTCCGCCGATGATTTTGCCGCCCGCCTGAATTGCCATCGGGTCGCTGAAGGTTTTATCCAGCGTGATGGCGGCCAGTTCTGCGGCCAATGCCCCGGCAGCAGCCCCTTTGGCATCCCCGCCGCCAATTTCCGCCGCCAGCGCAGAGACCGCCGCATGGCTGATGGCTTTTCCGGGTAAACCTAACACCTGACCATTATCACCAATTAACCCGGCACCTTCCGCGTTAATCTGGCTGCCAATATTAGATAACAAAGCAGTCGTCAGATTATCTTTAAAGCTGCCGCCGTTAATGGTGGTATTCAGGCTGGAACTAATAATGGATTGGCCTGCGACCCGCTGGACCACTTTGTTCCAGTCACCATTGCTGATTTGGGGTAATTTCGCTTTTGTGGGAGCTAATGTCGTGCCATCAGCCGCTTTATCCCATCCCATGTAGGAATCAAATCCGGCCAGGGCGCCACCAAGCGC
>NZ_JONO01000038.1 GCF_000711895.1 Photorhabdus australis DSM 17609 | reverse complement strand
GCAGAACTGGCCGCAAAAATCACATCAGATTCGTTGTCTGAGCCGCAAACCAGTGCCATATCGGTGCGACAGGATGGAACAGAACCGCCATTGTTCTTTGTTCCCAGTGGGATGGGTGACTATTCCTATGTCTTCGGACTGGCTAACCATCTGCCATCAGGCTACCCGATTTATGCCTTGCCCTGGCAGTCAGTCGATGAGGAGCCAATGGCAACGATGGAAGCGCAGGCGGTCAGAATGATCACTTTAATGCAAGCGGTTCAGCCGGAGGGTCCGTATCGGATAGGCGGTTACTCCTCAGGCGGCATATTGGCTTATGCGATTGTTGAGCGACTTTTGAATGCCGGAGAGGGGGTGAATTTCTTGGGCTTGATTGATACGCCAGCGCCTCATGATTTAGGGGAACAGCCGATGCAACCTCAGCATCATTTCTTTAGTGAGTTGGCCCGGCAGGCAGGGGAGCAGCAGACAGAAGAGGTCGCGGCGCTGTATCAGCGAATGGATGAGCTGAATTTGGTGCAGTTTATTGAGGAGGCACAACAATTGGCGTTATATCCGGCGAATTTGAGAGCGGATGTTATTGCGAAGCGTTGGGAGCAGATAGAGAACTATACGCAAATAGTCAGAGATTATCAGCCGCAAGCATTAGCGATAACGTTGCATCAGTTTTATGCGATGGAGCCTTCCTCTGAGATTTCTTTTGTGACGGATGAAAAGCCAGAAGCTGCCAATATAGAGCCGTCGCTGGGCTGGGAACAGGTAATGCCTGATACTTTACTGCGGTTGATTGCTATGCCGGGTAACCATTTTAGTTTATTGGAGGATAATGAGAATCGAGTTGTTTTAGCCCAGGCGCTGAATATGGCGTTAGCAAGCAATTGTGATGGGGATGGGCAGTGACACTAATATATTAAGGAATATTAAATAATTTAGGGTTGGTGTGATAATCCGGTATATATTGTTTATACCGGATTTTTTCTGTATTAAAACAGGATAAGGAAAGTGATAATTGCGATAGAATAATTTTCTTCATGTAGGATCTGAACCGTTTATCTAATCCAGATAAATCATTGAGATAAGCTATGATACGAACAAATTATTATAATAACTTAACCAAGCGATAGTGCTGTTATCATCTGAAATATAAGAGAGTTTAGATATCTCTAATTTTCTGAGTTAGCAGTTAGTTTTTTATTAATTAACAGTCAGATTGTTCATTTATTTTGTTATTTTAATGATAGAACCAGCCTGGTTATTACAAAATTAGATCCAGTCAAATTTTATTTTATACACGAGTTGGTAAATTTCAGACGTTATTAATGAATAATTATTTATTTATTCTTTTCATCTATATACAGTAGATTTAAATTATTCACTTTTTATTCATTGATTATTCAGTATTTTCGCATAAATTGTGCATAAAAATACTTTTTGGAACTTTGAACGAGATCAAAAAGTATTTTTTTTGTTTATAACTTGTGTTGACTTTGTTAAGCGTGGGCAACAGTATCTGTCCAATGGCTGAGGGATTGTTTTTCGAAAATACTGATAAGTGATAAGAATTAATAATATTAACTAAATCATGTAATTTTATTTATCTTCAATGCTTTTTAGCATTCAACTTAGTAAACCTTTTCCTCAGTATTCATTAATTGGTTATATCAATACGGGCTGAAAAGTAATGAGGGTTATATACCCAATAGATTTCAAGATGCATCGCGGCGGCAAGGGAGCGAATCCCCGGGAGCATAGATAACTATGTGACCGGGGTGAGTGAGTGCAGCCAACAAAGAAGCAACTTGAAAGATGACGGGTATATTACTTTGTTTCGTTCAGACGCTCTCTATTTTAAGGGGAAATGATCTATGTTAGAAAATATTCAGAGAAGTTGGTTTGATCACTATATGGTACCTTGTTTCTCTCCGGCTAAGTTCATACCTGTTCAAGCTAAAGGCTCGAAAGTATGGGATCAGGATGGAAAGGAATATATTGATTTTGCTGGTGGAATTGCGGTTAACTCATTAGGACATGCCTATCCTGAATTAAAGGATGAGCTAATTTCTCAGGTCGAAAAAATATGGCATATAGGAAATGGTTACACGAATGAGCCAGTTCTTAAATTAGCAAAAAGACTTGTGGAAAATACTTTTGCTGATAAGGTATTTTTCTGTAATTCAGGCGCAGAAGCTAATGAGGCAGCATTAAAACTCGCCAGGAAATATTCTGCTGATAAATATGGAAAAAATAAAAACGAGATTATCTCATTTAAAGACTCTTTTCATGGCAGGACATTATTTACCGTAACAGTAGGAGGACAACCAAAATATTCACAAGATTATGCACCTCTTCCGCAAGAAATTACTCATCTGCCTTATAACGATTTATCTGCAATCAGAGAACATATTTCCGAAAATACTTGTGCGATTATTGTTGAACCTATTATTGGTGAAGGTGGGGTTATTCCAGCTGATCCTGAATTTTTGCAGGAATTACGTACCTTATGTGATCGCTTTCAAGCATTACTTATTTTCGATGAAATCCAAACGGGAGTAGGTCGTACCGGGTACCTGTATGCTTATCAGGAGTGTGGCGTGGAGCCTGATATTCTGACCAGTGCGAAAGGTCTTGGTGGTGGTTTTCCTATTGGTGCTATGTTAACGAAACAACATATTGCAGAAGCTTTTCAGCCCGGCACGCATGGGACGACTTTTGGTGGTAATCCTCTGGCAGCGGCAGTCGCTAATAAAGTGCTTTCCATTGTTAATCAACCAGAGCTTCTTGCCGGAGTTCAACAGCGTCATGATTATTTTATGGATAGATTATCTAAACTCAACCAGCGTTATCAAATATTCCATTGCCTGCGGGGCAAAGGGCTACTTTTAGGGGCTGAATTGAATAAGAGTTGGCAGGGTAAAGCGAAACAGTTGACCAATATTGCAGCAGAAGAGGGGTTGATTGCGTTGATTGCCGGCCCAGATGTATTGCGCTTTGCTCCTGCATTAAACATTGAATTTGCTGATATTGATGAAGGTCTGATTCGTCTTGAAAGTGCCATCATGCGGTTTGTCGGTTAATAGTAAATTGAAGGTGACGTTATGATGCTTTTCCGAACTGTCCGGCATAGTGACTTAAAGGGCATTCAGGCTCTATCTGAGCGTGCGGGTATAGGTCTGACATCTTTGCCAAATAACTTGGATCAATTACGTTCACGTGTTACACGTAGCGTCGATACTTTTGACGGAAAACTGACCAGAGCTCAGCAGGGATTCCTTTTTGTATTGGAAGATACCCGTGAGAATCGCGTAGTGGGCGTCAGTGCCATAGAAGCTGCGGTAGGGCTGGAAGAGCCGTTTTATAACTTTCGGGTACAAAGAACAATTCGCTCATCACGTGAGCTGGGCGTTTATAAGGCTATTGAAGCGTTAACGTTGGAACAGGATCAGACGGGTAACAGCGAATTATGTACCTTGTTCCTGGACCCGGAATATCAAAAAGAAAAAAATGGGACATTTCTCTCTAAAGCGCGTTTCCTTTTTATCGCCGCATTTAGGGATCTTTTTTCTAAAATCATATTCGCTGAAATGCGTGGCGTTGCCGATGAACAAGGAAATTCACCTTTCTGGAACTCGCTGGGCCAACATTTTTTTGGCATTCCTTTTTCTCAGGCAGATTACTTAACTGGTATTGGCTCGAAGACCTTTATTGCAGAACTGATGCCCCTTCATCCTGTTTATATATCCCTATTGCCTGCTGAGGCGCAGAAGGTGATCGGGCAAGTTCATGAGAAAACGGTTCCGGCCCGAGCGATTCTTGAGAAAGAAGGTTTTTCCTATCAAGGCCATATAGATATTTTTGATGCAGGCGCTTTACTACAGGCTGAGATAGACCGGATACGCGCAGTAAAAGAGAGTCGGCTTGTTTCTGTCAGTAAAGTTAAGTCAGTGATCCGAAGCAACGGCGTTCCTTGCATCGTTGCCAATCAGCACTTTCATGAATTTCGATCGCTCTTATTGAATGTTGCCGATGATAGCAATGAACTTCTTTTAACCTCCGTTGAAATGGATGCATTGCAGGTCAGTGATGGGGAGCAGGTGCGACTCGTCAGTCTCTTTCCAAAGGAAAACTAATATATGAATTATAAAGCACATTACATTGGGGGAAGGTGGATCGAAGGGCTGGGTGAGTCAATGACCAAATTCTCACCAGTAGATCAACAAATTCTGTGGCAAGCTAACAGCGCTGATGCTGCTCAAGTCAGAGCCGCTTGTCAGTCTGCCCGCGAGGCGTTTTATGCCTGGTCACATTTGCCGGCCAGTGAACGAATTAACGTCGTCCAGGCGTTTGCAGCCTTGCTGAATGAACAGAAAGAAGCCCTTGCCCGTGTTATCAGTCAAGAAACCAGTAAACCCTTATGGGAAACTCGTACCGAAATACAATCCATGATAGGTAAAGTGGCTATTTCCATCGAAGCATGGGAACAGCGCACGGGAGAATCGGAAACCATTATGCCAGATGGTCGGGCGTTATTGCGTCATCGACCTCATGGTGTCATGGCGGTTTTTGGTCCGTATAACTTTCCTGGGCACTTACCTAATGGTCATATTATTCCGGCATTGATTGCGGGTAATACGTTGGTGTTTAAACCGAGTGAATTGACTCCGATGACTGCTGAAGAAACCGTGAAACTGTGGGAAAAAGCTGGTTTACCCGCGGGGGTGCTCAATCTGGTTCAGGGAGCGCGCAATACAGGTACCGCATTGCTGGAGGATAAACAGATTGATGGCGTGCTGTTTACCGGGAGTGCCAATACTGGCTTTCATTTTCACCGAGTGCTTGGCGGTCAGCCAGAGAAGATATTGGCGCTTGAAATGGGGGGAAATAACGCACTGATTGTCGATGCTTGCGACGATATTGATGCCGCTGTTTACACCATTGTGCAATCAGCATTTATCTCTGCCGGTCAACGCTGTACCTGTGCTCGCAGATTGTTGGTGAAAAATGGCGCACATGGAGATACGGTGATTAAGCGTTTGGTGGAGGTGACAAAGCGGATCGTGCCATCCCACTGGGATGCTCAACCTCAACCCTTTATCGGCGGAGTCATTTCTCTACAGGCTGTGCAAAATCTATTGGAAGCGCAAGATCGGCTACAAAAACTCGGTGGTATCTCTCTAGTTGCGCTGGAGCAATGCAATCCACAATCAACACTGCTGACCCCAGGAATCATTGATGTTAGCCAAATAGCTGATGTCCCTGATGAAGAGTATTTCGGGCCACTGCTTACGCTGATGCGTTATGACACATTTGATGAAGCATTGGCTATCGCCAATAACACCCGATTCGGATTGGCTATCGGTTTAATTTCGCCGGATGCTGCACTGTTCCAGCGCTTATCAGAAGATGCGCGAGCTGGAATTGTGAACTGGAATAAACCATTGACAGGGGCGTCGAGTAAAGCACCTTTCGGTGGTATTGGTGCATCAGGGAACTTCCGACCCAGCGCTTATTATGCTGCTGATTACTGTGCCTGGCCGATGGCATCCCTTGTTTCCGATGAACTTTTTTTACCTGAAACGCTTTCGCCGGGAATTCATTTCCCTGATTAATTTAATACCATTTTTCCAGAGGTATCTATGTCTGGTTTTGAAGCAAATTTTGATGGGTTGGTCGGTCTGACCCATCATTACGCGGGGCTTTCAGTGGGCAACAAGGCTTCTGTCTATAATAGAGATAGCGTATCTAACCCACGTAAAGCGGCGCTTCAAGGGTTGATGAAAATGAAGTCGCTGGCTGATGCAGGGTTTATTCAGGGGGTGCTTCCGCCGCAACAACGCCCTAATATCCCGGCTTTGCGTCATTTAGGTTTTGCAGGCAGTGATGAGCAAGTACTCCAGAAAGCGGCTCAATATTCTCCCGTATTGTTATCAAAGCTGAGTTCTGCGTCATCAATGTGGACAGCAAATGCAGCAACCGTATCACCTTCGGCGGATAGTGCCGACCAGCGAGTGCATTTCACGGTAGCAAATTTAAATAATAAACTGCATCGTTCGCTGGAGACAGAAACAACATCAGCTGCACTAAAAGCCACTTTTGCTGATAAAAACTACTTTGTGCATCATCGTGCCCTTCCACAACATGAAGACTTTGGTGATGAAGGGGCGGCAAACCATAATCGTCTCTGTGGTGACTATCATACGCCCGGTGTGCAGGTATTTGTTTATGGGCGTAGCGTGCTGCGTGGTGGTCCAGTGCCTCAGCTTTATCCCGCGCGGCAAACACGGGAAGCCAGTGAAGCGGTTGCACGGCTGCATCAACTTAATCCGGCACAAACCGTCTTCGTGCAACAAAAGCCAGTCGCTATTGATAGCGGTGTTTTTCACAATGATGTGATCGCGGTTAGCAATCGAAATGTCCTCTTTCATCATCAGCATGCTTACCTTAATCAGGATCAAATTCTGACAGAAATTGAGCAGAAGATGGCGCGATTGGGACATGATTTTGTCGCGATTGAAGTACCTTCAGAGCGGGTAAGTATTAAAGATGCGGTTGATTCTTATCTCTTTAATAGTCAGTTACTGAGTAAAACTGATGGAAAAATGATGATCGTTGTTCCTGAAGAGTGCCGCCAAAATGTCGCCGTTTGGACCTATTTGCAGTCACTGATTGCGCAAGCCTCTTCACCTATTAATGACGTCTGTGTTTTTGATCTTCGGGAAAGTATGCGTAATGGCGGCGGACCGGCATGTTTACGTCTGAGGGTTGTGTTAAATGATGCTGAATTCCGTGCGGTCAATTCTGCAACATTGATGAATACCCAGCTTTATGATCGTCTGACCAAATGGATAGAACAGCATTATCGTGATGAATTATGTTCCAGCGATCTGGTCGATCCCCAATTACTTCGTGAAGTTTATACCGCTCTGGATGAGCTGACGCAGATTCTAGATTTAGGATCGATCTATGAATTTCAACGCTAAATTGGAGTGGATATGGATCTGTTAACGTTATTGTTTGAAAAGAAACTTGCCGATAGTTTGACATTTCCGGAAACAATAAGTGCGAGTTGGTTGGCAGAAGGTGTATTGCAACTTATTCCTTATGAAAGGAAAAGTCGATCTCTGGTTATTTCTGTGGGTATTCATGGTAATGAAACGGCACCTATTGAAATATTGATTCAGTTATTATCACAGTTGGCTGATGGTACGTTAACACTAGAAAATAATTTGTTAATCATCTTCGGTAACTTGCCCGCTATGCGTGCGAATCGGCGTTATTTACATAATGATTTAAACCGAATGTTTGGTGGTCGTTATCTGGATTTCCCGCAGGGAAATGAGCGGTCACGAGCGGCTGAATTGGAAAATGTTGTGAGGCGTTTTTTTGCTGAACCTTCGGTGTCTTCGACAAATATTCGCTGGCATATTGATTTACATACAGCGATACGGGCTTCTCATCATGAGCAATTTGCGTTATTACCTGCTCAGGGCCGTCCCTTTTCTGCTGAGTTTATGCAATGGTTGAGTGACAGCGATATTGAGGCACTGGTCTATCACAAAGAAAAAGGCGGGACTTTCAGTCACTTCCTTGGGGAGAATTTTGGTGCAGACAGTTGCACGATGGAAATTGGCAAAGTAATGCCTTTTGGTAAAAATGATTTAAAAAGATTTCAGAAAATCATTGAGGCTCTTCGTGGCTTAATTGTTTCTTCGCAAATAACTGCACGCACTAAACCTGAGCTGAAACATTACCGGGTGGTTGATTCGATTATTAAGAGTGATGACAGTTTTCAACTCCATATACCGGTTGATACCATGAATTTCACTGAATTACCTGAAGGGTTTGAAATTGCCAGCCAACGGGACTGCCATTGGAAAATAACATCCTCAGTAAACTTTATATTATTTCCTAATGCTGAGGTTGCTAATGGATTACGGGCGGGATTGTTACTTGCTCTAAATAAAAAAATAACTAAATAAAATATTACGACATTTTCTTTCTGAAGCAGTGGCATTTTCTTCTTCAGAAAGAATTTAGCAGTGTGCTTCTTCGCTTTAATGACGGACGGGTATTATCATGATAAAAAATAATAAAATTCAACAAAACCTTTCGGCAGAAAAGTTTACTGATTCGCAAAAGCTTCATAGAGGTCTGAGTGCACGTCATATTCAAATGATTTCTATTGGCGGTGCTATTGGTACTGGACTATTTATGGGATCGGGCAAAACTATTGCCGTATCAGGAACATCAATCGTTATTACCTATGCTGTTGTCGGTTTTTTTGTGTATATGGTGATGCGAGCTATGGGAGAATTACTTCTCACTAAATTGAATTATCGCTCTTTTGCTGATTTCGTGTCTGATTATTTAGGGACGAAAGCGAGTTTTTTTCTCGGCTGGACTTACTGGATGAGTTGGATTGTATCCTGTATTGCTGATGTGGTAGTTTGTGGCGGATACATTCAATATTGGTTTCCCGGCGTTTCTCTTTGGGTGCCTGCATTTCTAACCTTGGGTTTACTTTGTACGTGTAATCTTCTTTCTGTTCGGTTATTCGGTGAGGCTGAATTTTGGTTTGCGATTATTAAAGTCATTGCGATTTTAGCGTTAATTATTGTGGGTATCGGTATGGTGATGATAGGTTGGAAATCACCAGATGGTATGACGGCATCTATTAATAATCTGACTGATCCATCAGTATTCTTGCCGAATGGTATTTTTGGTTTTTTTGCCGGTTTTCAGATTGCGATTTTTTCTTTTACCGGGGTTGAACTTGTTGGCACTATGACAGCAGAAACAAAAGATCCAGAAAAGATATTGCCAAAAGCCATTAATAAGATTCCGATGAGAATTTTTATCTTCTATATTTTCTCAATGCTAAGCATTATTGCTGTGACTTCCTGGGGACGTATTTCATCTGAAACCAGCCCTTTTGTGACATTATTTGCCTTGGCTGGTCTGCCAGCGGCTGCCGCAATTGTTAACTTTGTTGCATTAACGTCGGCAATGTCTTCTGCTAATAGTGGATTATATGCTTGTACACGTATGCTTTATGGGTTATCAACGGAAAGAAATGCCCATTGGAAATTTAAAATTCTTTCCCGTAATACCGCGATTCCGGTACATAGTCTGATATTCTCCTGTTTCTGTATGATAGTTGGCACATCCCTTTTATTTATCGTACCGGATGTCATGCGATTATTTACTATTGTGTCAACGGTTGCCTCTATTATGGTGATTTATAGCTGGTGTATGATATTGGTGGCCTATTTAGCCTATCGTAAACACCATCCTGAATTGCATAAACGATCAATATTTAAGATGCCTTTGGGAGTGCCGATGACGTGGATCACGCTGATTTTTTTCATCCTCACAGTAGTGATAATGGTTTTTGATCCCGATACGTTGGTAGCTCTCTGTGGTACACCTTTGTGGTTTATCGCGTTAAGTATTCTATGGCGCGTGAAAAAGAAAAATGAAGCACAGGAGGAACAGGGTTATCAGATAGCTAAAGACGGTTTTCGTCCAATAGTCAAGTGAGAGGTTTACATCTTCAATATATTTAGCTGCTCTGGCACTCAAACAGATTTTCCATGCTAAGTAAATCATTAGCTTAATTCAGCACCGAATATTCATAACTTCGGTGTTTTTTTAGTTTCCATGAAAGTATATTATTAATAGGTTATTACGCATTTTTGAGATGTTATTGCAATAATGAATGAATGGTTTTTAGATTATTATGGAATAAAAAGAGAGTGATTGTTTAATTATATATATAATATTGTAAAAATTCTCAGGTTATTAATTATATAGATGATTGAAATTATTTGGTTTTTATATCTTTACTATCTTATTTTGATTTAATAATCTACATTTATTTGAATTGGTAAATAACAAAATAATTTAATTAAATGGTTTATACTATGAATAGGAAATGTCTTTAATCGGTGGTTATCAGAAAAATCAGCCAAAATAGACGCTGTAATTTCGTATGTACTGTTACCAAAATAGTTTTAATATCTGTTCTGTAATTATGTAGTTCTAAATGAGATTTGTTGAAATAATAGCGCCGAGTGTTTATAACTTCGGTGCTTTTTATTGATAATAAATTTTCAGTTAACTTACTAATATTACTGGGAGATAAATATTCATGATAATATTTATTTGAATCATATAGATAGTCATAATTTCAATTGGATGATAGAGAGGATAGAAAATTTGTTATAGAATTTAGGACAACAGAACCTGGCTGGTTGTATCATGAATTTACAATTAAACATAACTGCGAAATTAACGTTGAATCAAGAGGGGAATCATATGGAATTGGTGAAATAAGTACATTGATAAAAGATGAATCAAGTTGTGAGCCTAAAGGTTATAGGGTAGGGGATGAATTTAATAAATGGTTATTAGAAATAACCAGTTAAAATAGAGACAATAATTGCTTATGTACAATTACCAATACCGAAATGATCCTTAATCTGTTCTGTTATTATATAATTATTGGTTTTTTTGTTTTATACCATTATTATATTGTTTTATATATATTCTAATAAAATATTTTTTAATTTAATCATACTGGAATTTGTTTTTGTTTTTTCTAATTAAATAATCTACCTTATTTAGGTCAGATAATATAACAGTGTGGATTAATACAGTAGGTTAATTAATTTTATATTGTCTGCAATAAGTGTTTTTATAAATATATATATACCCAATAGATTTCAAGATGGATCGCGACGGCAAGGGAGAGAATCCCCGGGAGCATAGATAACTATGTGACCGGGGTGAGTGAGTGCAGCCAACAAAGAAGCAACTTGAAAGATAACGGATATAATAATGAAATCAATTTAATTAGGTACCACAAACATAAATAGACCAAGGAGATAGATATGAATTTAAATAAAAAAGTTTTTCTTATTTCCCCGCTTTTATTAGCTATTAGTAGTGTCAGTATGGCATGTATGAAAGATCCGGAGAATCTTAGAAATCAGGTAAAAGATGCAATAACGGCAAACGGAATGGCAAAAACTAAAGTAATGTCTTTATATACAAATTGTGTTCTTAGAGTTAAAGACAACACACCGAATAAATTGACGCTAAAGAGTGGTAAAACTGCAAATAGTGATAATGTAGAAGAAAAATCGATGTACTGGTATCGGGGAATGGAGACAAAGGAATATCAAACATTTGATAAGAATAGGAACGAGAAAATTTCTTGTGTTCAAGAAAACAGTTTCTGTGGAATTGCGCCTCAATTCACTTACTCACAAGGTTATCTAACCAATAAAAAACCAGGTGTTGTTATTGAATTTAAGACGGAAAAGGCAGGTTGGTTATATGGTGACTTTACAACTAAACATAAGTGTAAGACTAAAGCTGAAGGTGGAGGAACATACGGGCTTGGTGTAACAGGAACATCAGCAAGTTGTGATTCTGAATATAAGCAACGCGGAATAGGAAATATATTTAATGGATGGTTATCAAGTAATAAAATACAAGCCCAAGTAGCGTATGTATTATTACAGAAACAGAAAAAATAGGTTTCCCTGTGCTGTAATCATCAATCTTAAATTTGCGTAAATAAATATAAAGTGCCGCATATATGCGGCACAATTAAGTTGTTTTTTGTAGTTCATTACGTGCGGCCTGAGCCAGAAAACCACTTCTGCTGCCATATTCAGGATGATCATGAACAATCGTATCAATACGATGTAATAAACGATGTGGCAAGGTAATATTGATCCGTTCTGCTCTGCCATCGAATTTATCCATATTGACATCAACCAAGATCCATTGACCATTAATATATTTACCCATGTTTTCAGCGAGATGTTCTTGCATTGTTCTGGCTTTCGGCAGCTCTGATTCATTTTGCGTTAATAATTCAAAATGTACTTCAATAGCACTTTTAGCATCTTGCCAGGTTTCTTCAAGTGTATCGCCAGCAAAATAACAGCCGGGTACATCAGGAAACCAGCCGCTTGCGCTGCCATCTGTGTCAACTTCAATAAAAGCGGGATATAACATATTATTTCTCCTGATTTGAGTGTTTTTGGTTACTTTATTTAAGACCCGCATCTTTCATGATCTGGTGTAATGTTCCGATTTTTATATCTTTTCGAGGATGAGGAACAGTTATCACTATCGAAAAATCAGGGTGTCTGAATTGATAATGACTGCCTTTTATCCGTTCTAAAGTCTAGCCATTTTTTTCTAGCAGCTTTATTAATTCTGAACTTTTCACCTTGCCTCCGTGCGTTATTGATAGCTGTATATATTACACATCATACACACTATCGCAATGTTAAAATGGGAATGAAAAGGAAAATAAAAAGGCTGAACCCAGTGAAACACGGGATTCAGCCTTTATCAGTCGTTAATCGGCTATGGATAAGAAACGGTTACGCTTCTCCCTGTGCTGATTGAATAGCCGTCAGTGCAACGGTGTACACAATATCGTCTACTAAAGCGCCGCGGGACAAATCGTTCACTGGTTTGCGCATACCTTGCAGCATTGGCCCGATAGAAACCAGATCCGCGGAACGTTGTACGGCTTTATAAGTGGTGTTACCGGTGTTCAGATCAGGGAAGATGAAAACGGTAGCTTGACCGGCAACCGGTGAGTTTGGTGCTTTGGATTTAGCCACATCTGCCATGATGGCGGCGTCATACTGCAATGGACCATCAATGATCAGGTCTGGACGTTTTTCCTGGGCCAAACGGGTTGCTTCACGAACTTTTTCAACGTCACTACCTGCACCGGAGTTACCGGTAGAGTAGGAGATCATAGCAACACGCGGTTCGATACCAAATGCTTTAGCTGAATCTGCCGATTGAATGGCGATTTCAGACAGTTGTTCAGCCGTCGGATCTGGGTTGATCGCACAGTCACCGTAAACCAGAACTTGCTCTGGTAGCAGCATAAAGAATACGGATGATACCAATGAGCTACTCGGTGCTGTCTTGATTAACTGTAATGGTGGACGGATCGTGTTTGCTGTGGTGTGTACTGCACCGGAAACTAAACCGTCAACTTCTCCTTGTTCTAGCATCAATGTACCCAGAACAACGTTGTCTTCCAGTTGTTCACGCGCAACAACTTCGGTCATGCCTTTGTTTTTGCGTAGTTCGACCAGACGTGCAACATAACGCTCACGTACTGCAACCGGATCAACAATTTCGATACCGGTACCCAGTTCTACTCCCTGAGCAGCGGCAACACGGCGGATCTCTTCTGGATCGCCCAGCAGAACACATCGCGCGATACCACGGTCAGCACAGATAGAAGCCGCTTTTACGGTACGAGGTTCGTCACCTTCAGGCAGAACAATGCGTTTGCCTGCTTTACGTGCCAGTTCTGTTAATTGATAACGGAATGCAGGTGGAGACAAGCGGTGTGGTCGTTCAGAATTCGCTGTCAGAGAGTCGATCCACTCTTTGCTGATATGGTGGGCAACATAGTTTTGCAGCTTTTCGATACGTTCATGGTCATCAGCTGGCACTTCCAGGCTGAAACTTTGCAGGCTCAGGGAAGTTTGCCAGGTGTTGGTATCAACCATAAAGACTGGCAGACCTGTTCCAAAAGCACGTTCACACAATTGCTTGATCGGTTCGTCGATGGAATAGCCGCCGGTCAACAGGATTGCACCGATTTCAACCCCATTCATGGCAGCCAGACAGGCTGAAACCAGAACATCAGGGCGATCAGCAGAAGTGACTAATAGAGAGCCGGGACGGAAATGTTCCAGCATATGTGGAATGCTACGTGCACAGAAAGTCACGGATTTCACACGACGAGTTTTGATCGCGCCTTCATTAATAATGCGGGCATTCAGGTGCTTGGCCATATCGATTGCACGTGTCGCAATCAGATCAAAACTCCATGGAATGCAGCCAAGGATCGGCAATGGGCTATGTTTAGATAGATTGTTTGGATCGATGTTGGCTACGATGGCTTTCGAAGATTCGTCAAAGATCTCTGACAGATCAGGACGGGTACGACCCTGATCATCAACCGGTGCATTCAATTTATTGATAATAACACCGGTGATGTTTTGGTTTTTACTACCACCAAATTCAGCACGAGCCAGTTCAACGCGCTCTTTCAATTGCTCTTGAGTATCGTTACCTAGCGCCAGTACGAACACGATTTCTGCGTTCAATGTCTTGGCGATTTCATAGTTTAGAGATTGGGCAAACGGATGTTTACGGGTTGGAACTAGACCTTCAATCAGAATAACTTCTGCGTCTTTGGTGTTTTCGTGGTAAAGGGCCACGATCTTTTCCATCAGTACATCTTTCTGATTCGTCGTCAGTAAAGATTCCACATAGGTCATGTTCAATGGTTCAGCAGTTTTAATACTGGAATGAGAACGGATGATTGTAGTGGTTTGATCTTGGGAGCCGCAACAACGAGGCTGGGCGATAGGTTTGAAAACACTCAGGCTAACGCCTTTTTGCTCCATTGAGCGGATTACACCCAAACTAACACTGGTCAGGCCGACGCTGGTGCTGGTAGGGATCAACATAATTGTACGGGACACGGAAACCTCTTTACGGTTGCTCGTTGGTCAAAAATAGTACCGCCAGCAGTGCTGGCGGTTGGCAAAGTATTACGCAGTTAAGCGTGCTGCATCTTGGGCAATCACTAATTCTTCATTGGTTGGGATCACTAAAGCAGGACGACTGTTGTCGGTGGTGATAGAACCGGATTTACCGAAACGGGCTGCCAGGTTACGTTCGTGATCATATTCAAAACCTAACAGAGCCAGCTTTTTCAGTGTCAATTCACGGACCAGCGCTGAGTTTTCACCGATACCACCGGTAAAGATAATAGCGTCCAGATGACCTTCCATCAGTGCGGAATACGCACCGACATATTTGGCCAGACGGTGGCAATAGACATCCATAGCACGTTTGGCATCGGCTTTGGTTTCATAGTTATCTTCTATGTAACGGCAATCGCTGGTAACTTCGGTCAAACCCAGCAGGCCAGATTCTTTGGTCAACAGTTTGTTGATTTGTTCAACGCTCATGCCCAGTGAATCATGCAGGTGGAAAATGATAGCTGGGTCAATATCACCGCTGCGAGTACCCATGACCAGACCTTCCAGTGGCGTCAGCCCCATAGAAGTATCGACACACTGACCATTAACGATAGCAGATATGGAACCGCCGTTGCCCAAGTGACAAACGATAACGTTCAATTCTTCAACTGGTTTGCCCAGCGTTTTTGCCGCTTCACGGGAAACGAAGAAGTGGCTGGTTCCGTGGGCGCCATAGCGACGAATGCCGTGCTCTTTATACAGATTGTATGGCAGTGCATACAGGTAAGCTTCTTCTGGCATTGTTTGATGGAAGGCGGTATCAAAAACGGCAACGTTTTTGTCAGCCAGGTGTGGAAATCCTTTTTTCGCTTCTTCAATGCCAATCAGGTGAGCCGGGTTGTGCAATGGCGCGAATGGAACCGCATCTTTAATACCCTGAATAACTTCATCATTAATGGTGACAGAAGAGGTGAATTTTTCACCGCCATGAACAATACGGTGACCAATTGCGGCGATTTGGGCAGAAAGTTCTGGTTTTTCGGCCAGAATAGTATTAACAATAAAGTTTAATGCTTCACTGTGGGCTGCACCAGCACCTAAAGCGGCTTCATGTTTTGCGCCATCCATTTTCCACTTAATACGGGCTTCAGGCAGGTTAAAACATTCAGCTAGACCAGAAAGATATTCTTCACCGTTAGCAGGATCGATGATAGCAAATTTCAGAGAAGAGCTACCGCAATTGAGGACCAGTACCAGCTTACTTGACATGGAAATACCTATATCGTGTTTGTCAATGAGTCTTACAGATAAGACATGTGATTAATAAAACGTCAATTACTCATCAGCGTAGCGCATAATAGTGATGACATTAAATGATTAACATCATGCAAAGTGTAAAAGGCATGATGATAAGGCTTAAATTTTCAAACCCCTTTTTTTGCTGGCTCTAATGTTAAGACATAGGGTGATTTGTTAACAAAATGAGCCTAAATGCAGTGAAAAAGGTACAATATGCTGCTTTACCGCTGTGTGAAGCATAAAAGTGGGTGTAGGATACCGACAGACAGCAGTAAAGACAAAATATACCTAATCCTACAAAAAATGTTTTATCATTTACAATGTTTTTTTAAAAACTATGTTTTTAATTGATTGAGGTCATGATGAGCACAATGCCTCCTGCCAGTAACGGATGGATGAAGAAGATGCAACTGGGGCAGAAATATATGAAGACCTGGCCGCTTGAAAAGCAATTGGCACCAGTGTTTCCTGAAAACCGGGTTATTAAGGCAACCCGTTTTGGTATCCAGTTTATGCCACCATTGGCTATTTTTACCCTGACGTGGCAAATTGCTTTGGGGGGGCAGCTTGGTCCCGCTATTGCAACCGCACTATTTGCCTGTAGTTTGCCATTGCATGGGCTATGGTGGTTGGGGAAACGGGCATCAACACCATTGCCTGTGGCGTTACTGAAATGGTTTCATGAAATCCGTGATAAATTTGCCAAAGCAGGGATTGCTATGGCACCAGTGCAGCAAACCCCTACTTATCAATCGCTTGCTGAAATTTTGAGGCGGGCATTTAAACAACTTGATCGTTCGTTTCTTGATGATATTTAGCTGGAAAATATGACGAAATTGGATCGGGTAGATCGGTGTTTGAACTTTGTGATCGAGAAATCAGCAGATAAAATAGTGGTTCATGGCAAAAAACAGGTGTGTTGTTGATCGTAACCGGAGATTTTCCCTCAATAAAATAGTCTACTAATCAAGTTTTCGACACCATATCTTCTTTTTCGTTGATAGAGGCCATTTTGAATTGAATAGTGAACTCTTGTGGGTATTGACCCTGTTATTGATAGCTATCGTTCTTTTTACCACCAATAAATTTCGTATGGATATTGTTGCGTTATTGGTGATTATTGCGTTTGTCATGAGTGGAACGTTGACACTGGGTGAAGCAACCAGTGGTTTCAGTGATCCCAACGTTTTACTGATAGCTGCCTTGTTTGTTATTGGTGAGGGATTAGTGAGAACAGGTGTTGCTTATCAAATGGGGGATTGGCTGGTAAGAGTTGCCGGAAACAGCGAAACCAAAATGTTGGCTTTGCTAATGATGACTGTTGCAGGGCTTGGTGCTTTTATGAGCTCCACGGGTGTAGTTGCGATTTTCATTCCGGTTGTGCTCAGCGTCGCGGCAAGAATGAAAATTTCTCCGGGGCGGTTGATGATGCCTCTGAGTTTTGCCGGGCTTATCAGTGGCATGATGACGTTGGTCGCTACGCCGCCGAATATGGTAGTTAATAGTGAGTTGATTCGTGAGGGGTTGCCAGGTTTCAAGTTTTTCTCGATTACCCCTATTGGTTTTCTGATTTTGTTTGCGGGCATTAGCTATATGTTGATTGCTCGCCATTGGCTGGGAAGTAATCAGCCGGATAATGGTCACGACAAATGGAACCGCCGTACTTTCCGTGATCTTATCCGCGACTATAAATTGTCAGGTCGCGCCCGTCGTCTGGCAATCCGGCAAGGCTCGCCATTGATTGGCCTCTCTCTTGATGAATTAAACCTGCGCGCCCGTTATGGGGCTAATGTCGTTGGTATTGAACGTTGGCGGCGTTTCCGGCGTGTTATGGTTAGCGTGACTGGCAATACCGTGCTGAGAGAACGGGATGTATTGCTGATTGATATGTCAGACAGTGAAGTGGATCTACG
Organism: Photorhabdus australis DSM 17609; assembly: GCF_000711895.1. Classification (GTDB taxonomy): domain Bacteria; phylum Pseudomonadota; class Gammaproteobacteria; order Enterobacterales; family Enterobacteriaceae; genus Photorhabdus; species Photorhabdus australis. The sequence goes on along the minus strand of NZ_JONO01000038.1, from coordinate 34,909 downwards.
GGAGTTTTGCAGTGAGCAATGGCTGGAGCCGATGGTACTACGTGGAGAGTATTTTTCTGCACAATCCCGTAATGTGGGTATGGCTGAAGTATCGTTGATCCCGGAATCAGATTTACTGGGTAAATCTCTACGAGAGATGAGTTTTCGTACCTGTTATGGTTTGAATGTTGTTGGTATTCGGCGTGATGGTAAGCCGTTGTCGGGTAAACTGGTGGATGAGCCGCTACAACTTGGGGATATTTTACTGGTTATTGGTGACTGGAAATTGATCCGCATCCTGAAAACCAAAATGCGCGATTTTATCGTGCTTAATCTGCCTGTTGAGGTTGAAGAGGTAGCGCCGGCAATGTCGCAGGCCCCACATGCACTTTTTAGTTTGGCCTTGATGGTTGCCATGATGCTGACTGATGAAGTGCCTAATGTGATTGCCGCACTGATAGCTTGTCTGTTGATGGGAAAATTCCGTTGTATTGATATGGAAAGCGCTTATCGATCCATTCACTGGCCCAGCATAATTCTGATTGTCGGCATGATGCCGTTTGCATTGGCGTTACAGAAAACGGGCGGGATTGATCTTATTGTCCGTGGTCTGATGGATATTGCCGGTGATATGGGGCCAAGAGTGATGTTGTTATGTCTGTTCGTGCTTTGTGCCGTGATTGGTTTGTTTATTTCTAATACGGCAACGGCGGTATTGATGGCGCCGATAGCTATTGCGGCTGCGCGCGAAATGGCGGTATCACCCATGCCATTTGCCATGATTATTGGTGTGGCAGCTTCAGCCGCATTTATGACTCCCGTTTCATCACCCGTTAATACTTTGGTCCTTGGCCCGGGTGGTTACAAATTCTCCGATTTTGTCCGTCTGGGAGTGCCATTTACCTTGCTAGTGATGGTGATTAGTGTGCTGGTTATTCCCTGGTTGTTCCCATTTTAATGGGGGATATCGAGGCTAATTTCGTCGAGTGACAGGCTGAACCCCGGTACAAAAACTTGCATAAAATAATCCATCTCTTGGCTGTGGCGATCAGCTAAGGTTTTTTCAAGCCGGGTTTTTGCCAGATTGAATTCACTGTTACCTGCTGATAGTTCTTCCAGGCATTTGAGATAAGCACATAGAGAATCGGCCTGTTTAACAATAAAAGCTTCTTCTTCTGTATGCAGACTGTCATCCAGTATTGAACGGAAATCTTCTTGCAACTCTGTTGGTAGCATTTCCAGTAATCTCTTTTGGGCGATTTTTTCTATCTTTTTATATTCCCGGGCAATATGTGGATTGTGATATTTGACCGGGGTCGGTAAATCTCCGGTGATAACTTCGCTAGCGTCGTGGTACATAGCCAGCAGTGCAATGCGTTCAGCATTCACATGGCCATTAAATTTGCGGTTTTTGATAATAGCTAAAGCGTGTGCGACGAAAGCAACCTGTAGACTGTGCTCAGAAACGTTTTCTGTACGCACATTGCGCATGAGGGGCCAACGATTAATTAGTTTTAAACGGGAAAGATGGGCAAAAAAGTGGCTCATAATCATCTCTTACAATGGAACATAACTTTTATTGTGAGTGGTTGGCAGAGGGAAGTAAACGTTAAAGTCGTGCCTTATTTTTATCCCTGACTTTAATAAGGAAATATTCTGTTATCTAATACGTTAATAATATCAGTCAACTGGCTCTTAGACAGTATAACATCTGTAGAATGGCTGGCTAATTTGCATTTACTATTACTGGGAATGTTATAATCGTAATGGAAATATTTTTTTAAAGAAATTTATTCTTCTATTCCATTTTGCATACAAATTGTATACAAAAATTTCATATAATTTACAATAGTTCACTATTACTTCAAGTATTCTCTTTTATCAAATTTAACAAATGCAATGTTTAATTCTTTTTTGTTCTGACAAATCCTTATATAATCACTATAATTCCTCGATAAAAATAAAAAAAATTAATCTTTGTTACCGGTAAAAAATGAAAGTTTATTGGTTTTATTCTGTAAAGAACTATCATCTTGTGTCAGTAAAGAAAGTCTTAGAAATGGCGATCAAGGATTCCAATCTGGTAGGTGATATTTTCGTCAGTGGAGAAGAATCAAGTGAATGAATTTATCAGCTGTAGTAGAAGAAATGGGTATTTCTTAATACAGCTGATAAGACTCTGGTATGAATAATGTCCGTTATCAGTGAGAATTCACGTTTTAGCAAACGACTCTGGTTTTTTTATTGATGATAATTGCCAATAAATCGAGCGAATTTCTGAATCGCCACTTCCAATTCATCAAGCCTTGGCAATGTTACTATGCGGAAATGATCCGGTTTAGGCCAGTTAAATGCGGTTCCCTGCACTAATAAAACCTTTTCCTGTAATAAGAGGTCGAGCACCATTTTCTGATCATCGTGGACGTTAAAACGTTTCACATCAATTTTCGGGAACATATATAAAGCACCCTTGGGTTTCACACAGGAAACGCCAGGGATTTGATTAATTAATTCCCATGCACGGTTACGCTGTTCGTATAAACGACCGCCAGGTAAAATGAACTCACTGATACTCTGGTAACCACCTAAAGCGGTTTGAATTGCGTGCTGCATTGGCACATTTGCACACAAGCGCATAGATGCCAACATTTCTAAGCCTTCAATATAACTTTTAGCGTGTTTCTTTGGACCGTTTAATACCATCCAGCCCTGACGAAAACCGGCTACGCGATATGTTTTAGATAATCCGTTAAACGTTACCGTTAATAAATCAGGAGCGAGTGCGGCAATTGAATGATGCTCTGCATCGTCATATAAGATTTTGTCGTAAATCTCATCGGCAAAAATGATTAAATTATGTTGACGCGCTATTTCAACAACTTCTAACAACAGCTCTTTACTATATACAGCACCCGTTGGATTATTAGGGTTAATAATCACGATTCCACGTGTACGAGGAGTAATTTTGTTACGAATATCATCTAAGTCAGGAAACCAATCTGAACCTTCATCGCACATATAATGTACGGCTTTACCACTAGAAAGTGAAACAGCAGCAGTCCAAAGAGGATAATCAGGAGCAGGAACAAGCATTTCATCGCCGGTATTCAGTAATGCTTGCATTGCCTGGACAATTAATTCAGAAACACCATTTCCGATATAAATATCTTCAACACTCACATCCAGCATATTGCGGGCTTGATAATGTTGCATGATAGCTTTGCGCGCAGAATACAAACCTTTTGAATCTGAATAACCCTGTGCTGTTGGTAAGTTACGGATAACATCTACCAAGATTTCATCTGGTGCTTCAAAACCAAAAGGCGCTGGATTACCAATATTTAATTTAAGGACTTTATTACCTTCTTCTTCAAGGCGTTTAGCTTCCTTGAGCACTGGCCCGCGGATGTCATAACAAACATTATCCAGTTTGCTGGATTTCTTAACTGCTAGCATAGAGAGTCTTGCCTTAATCTTGGTAAAAAATGGGTTCATTTAACATATAGCGTGTAACATTTAATGTACTCTTCCCTCCTGATATTTTGAAGATGTGTTGATATATTCGGTTAAAATGATTGTTTTAGCAAGGATGTTGTTGTTTTAGTGTCTTTTTATGTTGATTATGTTAGCGTTAAATTCTTAATTAATTTATAAAATTGGATTTATATTCTTTTATGTCGTCATTTTTTAGTGTGGATCTGACGTGTTTTTAACGTTAAAGCCGTATGTATAGGTGATTATGGAGAGAAAATGCGCATAGCTCAATTTGCCAATAAAAATCATTGTATTTGTATAATTTATTCTTATGTATAAGATTTAACTTGAATTGGCAATTCGGGACTATATATTTTAGAAAGATCTAACAATATTTTTGAGCATTTCTGGAAACTAATTGTAAATTTATCTGAATAGGATTATTAAACATTAACAATATTGAAGATTTTTACTTTATATTTAGTTTTTCTGATATAACTTATGTTATTCTTTGAAGTGAGTCAGAAAACAAAATAACCAAACTAGAAATCACATATAGGGTGTTGTAAATAGGGATTGTCCTCAATTTATTTAGGAATCCGAGTAACTTTTACGAAGAAGAGGAGAAAATAAAACCCCACAATGGGTTCAATAGGTAAAAAAACAGCAGTAAGTCTTTGCCCTATTTAATAGAGTAGAGTACTGTCTAAGTGATGTTATTTAATTTGATAGTGCTTACGTAAAAACACCAGGTTAGTTAGTAATTAAAATCAAAAAAAAGTGATGAATAAACAATGATAAATGCAAATCGTCCGATAATGAATCTCGATCTCGATCTGCTAAGAACTTTTGTTGCTGTTGCTGATTTAAATACTTTCGCAGCAGCAGCAGCAGCAGTATGCAGAACGCAATCGGCTGTAAGTCAGCAAATGCAACGTTTGGAGCAGTTGGTAGGCAGAGAGCTATTTGCCCGCCATGGCCGTAATAAGCTTCTTACAGAGCATGGTCTTCAACTTCTTGGTTATGCAAGACAAATTCTGCGCGCTAATGATGATGCCAGCGCATCATTAACCTATAGCGATGCAGAAGGTGAGTTGAGAATTGGTGCATCCGATGACACTGTGGATACACTGCTCCCTTTTTTGTTAAATCGTATCGCTTCCGTTTATCCGCGTATGGCAATAGATGTTCGTATAAAACGAACTCAATTTATTGAAAGTATGCTGGATAACCATGAGATCGATTTGGCATTGACCACCGCAAAGATCAGTCACCACCCAAGGACTGTTTTGCGCTCAACCCCTGTATTATGGCATTGTGCTCCAGATTTCCAGCTACAACCAAACGAGCCTGTTCCGCTGGTTGTGATGGATGAAACTAACCCATTTCGCCAGTTAGCATTGGATACACTGGATGAGGTGGGAGTATCATGGCGTATTGCTTATGAAGCGGCTTCTCTATCTGCGGTTCGCACAGCAGTCAATGCGGAAGTGGGGATTACCGCTCGTCCTTTGGAAATGCAAAATGCTGATCTGCGTATTTTAGGTGAGAGTGAAGGGCTTCCGCGTTTGCCTGAAACTCAGTTCTCTCTATATAGACACAGTAATGAACAGAATGAATCGGTTTTAACTGTCTTTAGTGCAATAGAGAATAAGAAAACACCGTACACGATATCTAGTGTTTCTGATGAACCTTCTGATGATGAAGATATTATTGAAGAGTAATATCTGAAACCGTATCTTTGCTAATGCCTCCATTATGGATGATAAGGAGGTATTAGCATTCCAAATATATTTATAAGTAATTATCAACTAAACACACCTTTTTTACCGTTATACCGACTGTTGAATATACGGTAGCTTTTTTCTTAATGCCCCTTTGATTTGGTTAAAAAAATGTTACTTTGTTAACAAGGTAATAATTTGCTGAATTGATAAAATAAGAGTTTCTATAGTTAATTGGATATTTTCTCTTATCGATGTGTAAGAAAATATAATTTCTTCAGATTTGAATGAATTATCGTCAGCATTCAAATTTTTTTCTGCCAAATTGTGTACTTGATCAAAGAAATATTCCCTATAAGACAGTGGAAAGGCAGGTTTTTCCTGAGATAATGATGTAGTAAAAGCGAGTTATCGGTTAAACTAGCCTACGTGGCTGTTCATGTGTTGGCTGACTGACACGTTTTAGCAGCGCGGTAACATAATGCGTTAAGATCAAGTTCGCGATTTGTAAATAAATGTTAGATTAATTTTGTCATAACAGACAAAATATTGTTGAGAGGAGTAAAAGCCAAGAAGATTCACTCCATCAATCATTGATTAGCAGTGTTTCAGATTTGGTTGTTACCCCTTCCCTTGAATCGATGTGGTGCAACACTGCCAGACAGAAGAGCAGACACTTTTGACACCACTTTTGATGAGTAAGCAATGAGTATGTCAACATCCACTGAACTCTTTGCCCATCACTGGGCATTCGCGGTATTTCTTTTAGGTGCTTTCGGTCTGTGTGCTTTGATGCTGTTAGGAGCGTTTTTCTTAGGCGGGAGAGCTAAAGCCCGAGCAAAACACATCCCCTATGAATCAGGTATCGACTCTGTCGGCAGTGCTCGTCTCCGCATGTCGGCAAAGTTCTATCTGGTCGCCATGTTCTTCGTCATCTTCGATGTTGAAGCTTTGTTCCTATATGCATGGTCAGTCTCTATTAAAGAGAGTGGTTGGTTAGGCTTTATTGAAGCAAGTATTTTCATTTTAGTGTTATTAGCAGGCTTACTCTATCTGGTACGTATCGGTGCGCTGAATTGGACGCCATCCCGATCAAGTCGCCAGGTAAATAAACCAAGCGTTGTGATTAACACTAATAACAGTCATCCGCAGTAATAGCGAGGCATTAAAGATGGATTATACGCTCACCCGCATAGATCCGAACGGTGAGAATGACCGTTATCCCCTGCAAAAACAGGAAATTGTCGCTGACCCACTAGAGCAACATGTCCACCGTAGTGTTTACATGGGCAAACTGGAGCATGCTCTGCATGATTTGGTGAACTGGGGGCGTAAAAACTCCCTGTGGCCCTATAACTTCGGTCTTTCCTGTTGTTATGTGGAAATGGCGACCTCATTCACTGCCGTTCATGACGTCGCCCGTTTTGGTGCTGAAGTTTTACGTGCATCGCCCCGTCAGGCTGATTTTATGGTGGTTGCTGGAACCTGCTTTACCAAAATGGCTCCGGTTATTCAGCGCCTTTATGACCAGATGCTTGAACCGAAGTGGGTTATCTCTATGGGAGCTTGTGCCAACTCTGGTGGTATGTACGATATCTACTCTGTGGTTCAAGGAGTCGATAAGTTCATTCCCGTTGATGTTTATATTCCTGGTTGTCCTCCTCGTCCTGAAGCTTATATGCAAGCTCTATTGTTGCTACAGGAGTCTATCGGCAAAGAGCGCCGCCCATTATCTTGGGTAGTGGGAGATCAAGGGGTTTATCGTGCCAATATGCAGTCAGAAAGAGAACGTAAGCACGGGGAACGTATTGCGGTGAAAAATCTGCGTACGCCAGATGAAGTTTAAGAATCTGTCTTTTAGGCAGTAGGCGTTTATTAAAAATAGCCTAATGAATGTAACCAGAGCAATGTGTTGCGATACTAATCCTGATCAAAACAAACACTGATCAAAGCGTTGTGGTGAAAAATGATGATAGATCAGATAGCGCAAGAAAGCGCCCGGCCTGCGTGGCAAACTCATGACCATCTTGATGATCCGGTTGTGGGCGAACTGCGTAACCATTTTGGCCCGGATGCCTTTACTGTTCAGCCAACTCGTACCGGTATACCGGTTGTCTGGGTGAAGCGTGAACAATTACTGGAAGTAATGACTTTCCTGAAGAAGCTGCCTAAACCTTATGTCATGCTCTTTGATTTGCATGGAATGGATGAACGTCAGCGTACTCACCGCCAGGGTCTGCCAGATGCAGACTTTTCTGTGTTTTATCACCTGCTTTCTATTGAGCGTAATCGAGACATCATGCTGAAGGTTGCGCTTAATGAGAAAGACCTGAACCTCCCGACGGCTACTCCTTTGTTCTCAAATGCCAACTGGTATGAGCGCGAAACATGGGAAATGTTTGGGATTGTTTTTAATGGTCATCCGAATCTACGCCGCATTATGATGCCACCGACTTGGGAAGGGCATCCGTTGCGTAAGGATTATCCGGCTCGTGCGACAGAGTTCAATCCCTTCGAGCTGACTAGACAGAAAGAAGATCTGGAAATGGAAGCACTGACTTTCAAGCCAGAAGAGTGGGGAATGAAACGCGGTACTGAGAATGAGGACTTCATGTTCCTTAACCTTGGTCCTAACCATCCCTCTTCTCATGGCGCATTCCGTATTATTCTTCAGTTAGATGGCGAAGAGATTGTCGATTGCGTACCTGATGTCGGTTATCATCACCGCGGTGCGGAAAAAATGGGTGAACGCCAATCTTGGCACAGCTATATCCCCTATACAGACCGCATTGAATACCTGGGTGGTTGTGTCAATGAAATGCCTTATGTACTGGCAGTGGAGAAACTAGCTGGTATTGAAGTGCCGGACCGGGTGAAAACTATTCGTGTCATGTTATCGGAATTGTTCCGTATTAACAGCCATCTGTTGTACATCTCGACTTTTATCCAAGACGTTGGTGGGATGACCCCCGTATTCTTCGCCTTTACTGATCGCCAGAAGATTTATGATTTGGTGGAGGCTATTACGGGTTTCCGTATGCATCCGGCATGGTTCCGCATTGGCGGTGTTGCTCATGACTTGCCACGTGGCTGGGATAGATTGTTGCGCGATTTGCTGGATTGGTTGCCTAAACGTCTTGATTCCTACGTGAAAGCAGCGCTGAAGAATAGCATCCTGAAAGGTCGTTCTATAGGTGTTGCGGCCTATAATTCCAAGCAAGCTCTTGACTGGGGTACGACAGGGGCTGGCTTACGCGCAACGGGTATTGCATTTGATGTGCGGAAATGGCGTCCATACTCGGGTTATGAAAACTTTGATTTCGAAGTGCCAATTGGTAATAACGGCGACTGCTATGATCGTGTGATGTTGAAAGTAGAAGAAGTACGTCAAAGCCTGCGTATTCTGAGACAGTGTCTGGACAATATGCCTGAAGGTCCATTCAAAGCAGATCATCCACTCACAACTCCACCACCGAAAGAACGCACTTTGCAGCATATTGAAACTATGATTAACCACTTCCTGCAAGTGTCATGGGGGCCGGTAATGCCAGCCAATGAGTCTTTCCAGATGATTGAAGCAACCAAGGGTATCAATAGTTACTATCTGACCAGTGACGGCAGTACCATGAGTTATCGTACTCGTATCCGTACACCAAGTTATCCGCATTTGCAGCAGATTCCTTCGGTAATCCGCGGTAGTTTGGTTTCTGACCTGATCGTATATCTGGGCAGTATCGATTTTGTTATGTCTGATGTGGATCGCTAACTATGCAACGTGAAATTAACGCAAATGATCAACAGGCGCGCCTTGATGTGGTTAACGTGACAGAGTCTCAGGCAAAAGCAAATTTTGTACTGAGTGTTGAAGAGCACGATGCTATTGAGCAGGAAAAACACCACTACGAAGATCCGCGCGCGGCTTCTATTGAAGCATTGAAAATTGTGCAGAAACATCGTGGTTGGGTGCCGGATGGCGCCATTTATGCGATTGCTGATGTTCTTGGTATTCCAGCCAGTGATGTTGAAGGTGTGGCAACGTTCTACAGCCAGATTTATCGCCAGCCAGTGGGCCGTCACATTATCCGTTATTGTGACAGTGTGGTTTGCCATATTACCGGTTATCAGGGTGTTCAGGCTGCGATTGAAAAACACCTGAATATCTGCCCAGGGCAGACTACACAAGACGGGCGTTTTACGCTGCTGCCAACGTGTTGTCTGGGTAACTGTGATAAAGGTCCGACCATGATGATCGATGACGATACTCACAGTTCTGTAAAACCTGAAGAGATCGAGAAGTTATTGGAGCAGTATCCATGACAACATATTCAGGAATAAAAGAAATTGTCCGTACTGCGGAAAACCACCCTCTTACCTGGCGCTTGCGTGATGATAAACAGCCGGTATGGTTGGATGAATACCGTAGTAAAAACGGTTATCGCGGTGCTGAAAAAGCACTGAAAAGTATGACTCCGAATGAAGTCGTTTCTCTGGTAAAAGATGCCGGGTTGAAAGGCCGCGGTGGAGCAGGTTTCTCCACTGGTTTGAAATGGAGCCTGATGCCAAAAGATGAAAGCATGGATATCCGTTATCTGCTATGTAATGCAGATGAAATGGAACCAGGTACCTATAAAGACCGCTTGCTAATGGAGCAACTTCCTCACCTGCTGGTGGAAGGAATGCTGATTAGTGCATTTGCTCTGAAAGCTTATCGTGGTTATATCTTCCTGCGTGGTGAATATGTGGAAGCGGCTGTGCATCTGCGTAAAGCCATTGAAGAAGCCAAAGCAGCAGGTTTACTGGGCAAAAACATTATGGGCAGCGGCTTTGATTTTGAGCTGTTTGTGCATACCGGTGCAGGGCGCTATATCTGTGGTGAGGAAACAGCGCTGATTAATTCATTGGAAGGCCGTCGAGCTAATCCACGTTCAAAACCGCCATTTCCAGCCACTTCCGGCGTATGGGGTAAGCCGACTTGCGTTAACAATGTTGAAACCTTGTGTAATGTTCCCTCAATTCTTGAACACGGTAAAGAGTGGTATATCGGCTTGAGTGCCGACAAAAGTAAGGATGCCGGCACTAAACTGATGGGTTTCTCTGGTCGGGTGAAAAATCCGGGGTTGTGGGAACTGCCATTCGGTATTACCGCTCGTGAAATTCTTGAAGATTATGCTGGTGGTATGCGTGACGGCCTGAAATTTAAAGCATGGCAACCCGGTGGTGCAGGAACAGATTTCCTGACTGCTGATCATTTGGATCTGCCAATGGATTTCGAAAATATCGCTAAAGCGGGCAGTCGTCTTGGAACTGCACTGGCAATGGCAGTTGATCATGAAATTAACATGGTTTCTCTGACGCGTAACCTTGAGGAATTCTTTTCCCGTGAATCCTGTGGTTGGTGTACACCGTGCCGTGATGGATTGCCATGGAGTGTGAAAATTCTGCGCGCAATAGAGCGTGGGGAAGGGCAACCTGGGGATATCGAAACGCTGGAACAGCTTTGTCGTTTCCTTGGGCCGGGTAATACATTTTGTGCCCACGCACCGGGAGCGGTAGAACCATTACAGAGCGCCATCAAATACTTCCGTGATGAATTCGAAGCTGGAATTGTAACCAAAGACTATGGAAACACCCATCTGATTGCGGGTATCCAGTCAAACCTGCTAAAGCAGCGTTGGTAATGGATTTTTCACGAAATAAGCAGAATTTTTGATTAACACTTGCTGAAAAGCAGGTCACTTGGAAGCATGCTGACTATGGCTACTATACATGTAGACGGCAAAAAATATGATGTAGACGGGGCTGATAACCTGTTACAAGCTTGCCTCTCTTTAGGGCTAGATATTCCTTATTTTTGCTGGCATCCAGCGCTGGGAAGCGTTGGCGCTTGCCGCCAGTGTGCGGTAAAGCAATATCAAAATGAGAATGATACGCGCGGTCGTCTGATTATGTCCTGTATGACTCCGGCAATGGATGGCACCTTTATCTCTATTGATGATGAAGAGGCTAAACAGTTCCGTGAGAGTGTGGTTGAGTGGTTAATGACTAACCACCCGCATGATTGCCCTGTGTGTGAAGAAGGGGGCAATTGCCATTTGCAGGATATGACCGTGATGACTGGTCATACATTCCGTAAATACCGCTTCACTAAGCGTACTCATAACAATCAGGAGTTAGGACCGTTTATTTCTCATGAAATGAACCGTTGTATTGCCTGTTACCGTTGTGTGCGCTATTACAAAGACTATGCTGATGGCACTGATTTTGGTGTCTATGGTGCTCACGATAACGTCTATTTTGGCCGCCCTGAAAGCGGTACCCTGGAAAGTGAGTTCTCCGGCAACTTGGTAGAAATTTGCCCAACTGGGGTATTCACTGATAAAACCCATTCTGAACGTTATAACCGTAAATGGGATATGCAGTTTGCGCCAAGCATCTGCCAGCAGTGCAGCATCGGCTGTAACACCAGCCCTGGGGAGCGTTATGGTGAATTACGCCGTATTGAGAACCGCTATAACGGTACGGTAAACCACTATTTTATGTGTGACCGCGGTCGTTTCGGTTATGGCTATGTGAATCGTAAAGATCGTCCTCGCCAGCCACAGCAATTGCGTGGTGATCATTGGATAGCACTTAATTCTGAACAGGCAATGCAGGGTGGAGCAGATATTTTACGTCAGGCCAAAAATGCTATTGGTATTGGCTCACCTCGTGCCAGCTTGGAAAGTAATTTTGCATTGCGTGAGTTAGTGGGGGCGGAAAACTTCTATAGCGGAATCTCTGCCGCTGAACAGCACCGTCTTGATATGATGCTGGAAATTCTTCAGCAGGGCGGTGTTTATACTCCGTCATTGCGTGAAATTGAAAGCTATGATGCGGTGCTGATTTTAGGTGAAGACTTAACGCAGACTGGTGCTCGTATGGCACTGGCTGTTCGTCAGGCAGTGAAAGGCAAAGCCCGTGAAATGGCGGCTGCCCAGAAAGTTGCTGACTGGCAGATTGCTGCGGTGATGAATATTGGTCAGCATGCTAAATATCCCCTGTTTGTGACTAACGTAGATGATACTCGTCTGGATGATATCGCAGCGTGGAATTATCGTGCACCGGTTGATGATCAGGCTCGTTTTGGTTTTGCAGTCGCGCATGCATTAGATAACACTGCGCCAGCGGTTGAAAATCTGTCGGATGAGCTGAAAGCTAAAGTAGATATGGTGGCGCAGGCATTGATTGGTGCGAAGAAACCACTGATTATCAGCGGAAGTAACGTTGGCAGTGACGCTATCATTCAGGCGGCAGCTAATGTTGCCTGGGCACTGAAAGACAAAGGCTCAGATGTGGGACTGTCATTTGTTGCCATTTATGCCAATAGCATTGGATTGGCAATGATGGAAGCTCAGCCACTGGATGCTGCTTTGCAGCGTATAAACAGTGGTAAATCTGATACCGCTATTGTGATGGAAAATGATCTCTATCGGCATGCAGCAGCGGATCAGGTAGACAATGCCCTGAGTAATTTGAAAAACCTGGTTGTGGTTGATCATCAGCGCACGGCTATCATGGATAAAGCCCATTTGATTCTTCCAGCTTCCAGTTTTGCAGAAAGTGACGGTACATTGGTGAATCAGGAAGGCAGGGCGCAACGTTATTTTCAGGTTTTCGAACCCTCTTTTTATGACAAATCGGTAGTGATGCTGGAGAGCTGGCGTTGGTTGCACTCTTTGCATGCAACTTATACTGAGCGTCATTTGGATTGGACTCAACTCGACCATGTTATTGATGCCTGTGTTGCAGTGATGCCGCAACTTAAAGGCATTGTTGATGCGGCACCAGATTCTACATTCCGTATTCGTGGTCAGAAATTGGCGCGTTCACCGCATCGTTACAGTGGTCGTACCGCTATGCTGGCAAACCTCAGTGTACATGAACAACGTCAGCCGCAGGATATTGATTCACCGTTTGCCTTCTCTATGGAAGGTAACAATAGCCCTGATGCATTTCGTCAACAAGTTCCGTTTGCCTGGGCACCGGGTTGGAACTCACCGCAGGCTTGGAATAAATTCCAGTCGGAAGTGGGTGGTCATCTGCGTTTTGGTGATCCTGGTGTGCGCCTGATTGAAACGACTGACGGAGGGCTGAACTACTTTGATCAGATCCCGACGAAATTTACTGTACAGGATAACCAATGGACAGTTGCTCCTTACCACCACTTGTTTGGCAGTGAGGAATTAACCCAGCGTTCTGATGTGATTCAGGAACGTATGCCGGAGCCTTATGTGATGCTCAATAGTCAAGATGCGGATCAACTGGGTGTGAAAACGGGTTCTGTTCTGGAGTTTGATTGTTTTGGTCAGCAACTGCGTCTGGCAGTCCGTTTGAGTGAAAATCTTGCTCAGGGGCAGATTGGTTTGCCAATGGGAATGCCGGGTATTCCTCCGGTAATGGCGGGTGTTTCAGTAAATAATCTGCGGGAGGTTGCACAATGAGTTGGTTAACCCCTGAAGTTATTGATGTACTGATTGCTATTCTAAAGGCGGTAGTAATCCTGTTAGTAGTGGTTGCTTGTGGGGCATTAATGAGCTTTGGTGAGCGTCGCCTGCTGGGGTTGTTTCAGAACCGTTATGGGCCAAACCGCGTAGGTTGGGGGGGATCATTACAGATCGTCGCTGACATGATCAAAATGTTCTTCAAAGAGGATTGGGTGCCACTGTTTGCTGACAGATTGATCTTTACCTTAGCACCGGTTATTGGTTTCGTTTCTTTGCTGCTTGCATTTGCCATTGTGCCGATCACTCCGACCTGGATGGCAGCTGATCTGAACATCGGTATTTTGTTCTTCATGATGATGGCAGGTCTGGCTGTCTATGCGGTCCTGTTTGCTGGATGGTCAAGTAATAACAAATACTCATTGTTGGGGGCGATGCGTGCTTCTGCGCAGACACTGAGTTATGAAGTGTTTATTGGCCTCTCTTTTATGGGCGTTGTTGCTCAGGCAGATTCCTTCAATATGGTGGATATCGTCAATGCACAGGAAAATATGTGGAATATCATTCCTCAATTCTTTGGTTTCCTGACTTTTGCTATCGCTGGCGTAGCGGTGTGTCACCGTCACCCATTTGACCAGCCAGAAGCAGAGCAGGAGTTGGCTGATGGCTACCACATTGAATATTCCGGTATGAAGTTTGGTTTGTTCTTCGTTGGTGAATATATCGGTATTGTTACGGTTTCTGCCTTGATTGTGACAATGTTTTTTGGTGGTTGGCATGGTCCATTCCTGCCTCCGTTTGTCTGGTTTGCGCTGAAAACAGCATTCTTCATGGTGATGTTCATCTTGATACGTGCATCGCTACCGCGCCCACGTTATGACCAGGTAATGGCATTTGGCTGGAAGATCTGTTTGCCGCTGACTTTACTTAACCTGCTGGCAACGGCGGCAGTGATTTTGTACAACGCTCAATAAGGGGGGAAGAACCATGACATTGAAAGAGTTAGTGGTTGGTTTCGCCACCCAGGTACGCAGTATTTGGATGATTGGTCTGCATGCCTTTCATAAGCGCGAAACCCAAATGTATCCAGAGGAACCGGTTTATTTGCCACCCCGTTATCGTGGCCGTATTGTGTTAACGCGCGATCCGGACGGTGAAGAGCGTTGTGTTGCTTGTAACCTTTGTGCGGCAGTTTGCCCGGTAGGGTGTATCTCATTGCAAAAGGCTGAGCACAAAGATGGCCGCTGGTATCCAGAATTTTTCCGTATTAACTTCTCACGCTGCATTTTTTGCGGTCTGTGTGAAGAGGCTTGCCCGACTACAGCGATCCAATTAACACCGGATTTCGAAATGGGTGAGTTTAAGCGTCAGGATTTGGTGTATGAAAAAGATGACCTGACAATTTCAGGTCCAGGTAAATATCCTGATTATAACTTTTACCGTAAGACAGGTATGGCAATTGACGGCAAATCAAAAGGTGAAGCCGACAATGAAGCGAAACCCATCGACGTTAAAAGTCTATTGCCGTAAGGAGCGATATTCATGGAGTTTACGTTTTATACCGCTGGACTGGTTGCGATATTGGCAACTATCAGGGTAATTACACACACCAATCCGGTACATGCGCTTTTGTATCTGATTGTTTCTCTGCTGGCACTTTCAGCGGTATTTTTTTCGTTGGGTGCTTACTTTGCTGGTGCGCTGGAAATTATCGTCTACGCCGGGGCCATTATGGTGTTGTTCGTTTTCGTGGTGATGATGCTTAACCTTGGCAAATCCGTTGTTGAACAAGAGCGTGTCTGGCTGAAGCCGCGTACCTGGATTGGTCCGGGCATCTTGTCAGCTGTGCTGCTTGTCATACTTGTGTACACCATTATCAATGTCTCTCATGGCAATATTGCTGACAATATCACGGGTGAAGTTATCAGCGCTAAAGAAGTGGGTATTAGTTTGTTTGGTCCGTATGTACTGGCCGTTGAACTGGCTTCTTTGTTATTACTTGCTGGTATGGTAGTGGCGTATCACATTGGTCGTGAACACAAACAAGGGGAAGTGCTCAGCAACCGGAATTCGGAGGAACAACCATGATACCTCTTCAACATGGCCTGATTTTGGCGGCAATTTTATTTGTTCTGGGCCTGACTGGACTCATCATCCGCCGCAATCTGTTATTTATGTTAATTGGGCTTGAAGTGATGATTAATGCTGCGGCGCTGGCTTTTGTTGTGGTAGGCAGCTATTGGGGGCAGCCAGATGGTCAGGTGATGTTTATTCTGGCCATTAGTTTGGCGGCAGCAGAGGCGAGTATCGGCCTGGCGCTGTTATTACAGCTCTATCGTCGTCGCCAGAATCTGAATATTGATATAGTCAGTGAGATGCGCGGATGAACTTACTCTATTTAACAATTCTGCTGCCACTGTTGGGATTTTTGCTGTTGGCATTTTCCCGTGGCCGCTGGTCTGAAAACACATCAGCCACCGTCGGGGTCAGTTCTATTGGTTTGGCTGCGTTGGTGACTTTGTGGGTTGCTATTGATTTCAACAGCCAGAATGTGGCGGGTGATCTGGTTTACAGCCAAAACCTGTGGAACTGGATGGAAGTTGGGAATTTCAGTATTCCTTTCACATTGGTTCTTGATGGTTTGTCTCTTACCATGTTGAGCGTGGTAACAGGCGTTGGTTTCCTGATCCATATGTATGCCTCATGGTATATGCGCGGTGAAGAGGGGTATTCTCGTTTCTTTGCTTATACCAACCTGTTTATCGCCAGCATGGTGATACTGGTTCTGGCTGATAACTTGATGCTGATGTATCTCGGTTGGGAAGGGGTAGGGCTGTGCAGTTATTTACTGATTGGCTTCTACTATACCAACCCAGCAAATGGTGCCGCAGCAATGAAAGCCTTTGTCGTTACACGTGTGGGTGACGTATTCCTGGCTATCGGCATGTTTATTTTGTATGACAATCTGGGAACACTGAACTTCCGGGAGTTAGCGGTTTTGGCTCCGCAACATCTGGAAGCGGGTTCTTCTGTGATTACCTGGGCAACGCTGATGTTATTGGGTGGTGCAGTAGGTAAATCAGCTCAGTTACCATTACAAACTTGGTTGGCCGATGCAATGGCAGGCCCGACCCCCGTTTCTGCGCTGATTCATGCCGCAACCATGGTAACCGCAGGGGTTTACCTGATTGCTCGCAGTCATGGCCTGTTCCTGATGGCACCGGAGATTCTACAACTGGTTGGTACTATCGGTGCGATCACTCTGGTGTTAGCTGGTTTTGCGGCGCTGGTGCAGACAGACATTAAACGTGTATTGGCTTATTCAACGATGAGCCAGATTGGATACATGTTCCTGGCGTTGGGGGTTCAGGCGTGGGATGCCGCAATCTTCCACCTGATGACTCACGCATTCTTTAAAGCTCTGCTGTTCCTGGCATCTGGTTCCGTTATTCTGGCGTGTCACCATGAACAGAATATTTTCAAAATGGGTGGGTTACGTAAATCTATCCCGCTGGTTTATATCTGCTTTTTGGTTGGTGGCGCGGCGTTGTCAGCACTACCCATTGTCACGGCGGGTTTCTACAGTAAAGATGAAATTCTGTGGGGGGCAATGTCACATGGTCATATCAACCTGATGTTGGCGGGTTTGGCTGGTGCATTTATGACGTCGCTGTATACCTTCCGAATGATTTTCATTGTGTTCCACGGTGAAGCGAAAACAAAAGCTCACCCTGTTAAAGGTATTACCCATCATCTGCCATTACTGGTATTACTGGTGCTCTCCACTTTTATGGGGGCGCTGATTGTACCACCATTGGCAGGTGTGTTGCCGGAAGACCATGTAACGAGTGATACAGGCAAAATGATGTTGGAAGTGATTTCCGGTGTGGTTGCTGTTGCCGGTATTTTGCTGGCAGTAGCCTTGTATCTGGGTAAACGTCGATTAGTGAATGGTGTGGCACAAAGTTCTCCGGGCCGTTTCCTGTCGGTATGGTGGTTTAATGCCTGGGGCTTTGATGTTTTGTATGACTGGGTATTTGTTAAGCCGTTCAAGAACATTACACATTTATTGCGAAACGATCCGCTAAATTCACTAATGAATATTCCTGCGGTGTTATCACGTTGGAGTAACAAAGGTCTTAGCCTGAGTGAAAACGGACAGGTCCGTTGGTACGTTGCCTCTATGGGGTTGGGTGCAGTGCTGGTTTTAGCTCTGCTGCTACTGGTTTAATTTAAGGGACACATTGCGCCATGCTATTACCTTGGCTAATTCTTATGCCCTTCATCGGTGGTCTGCTGAGTTGGCAGGCTGAACGCTTTGGTACCCGTGTACCGCGTTGGATAGCGTTAATCTCGATGGGGTTGACTCTGGTGCTCTCTTTGCAACTGTGGTTGCAGGGGGGCTATACCTTGGCTAATCCGCAGGGGATTCCTCAATGGCAATCAGAATTTTTTATGCCGTGGATCCCACGTTTTGGTATCAGTATTCACCTTGCTCTGGATGGCTTATCGCTGCTGATGGTCGTGTTGACTGCGCTACTGGGGCTGATGGCTATTCTCTGTTCATGGACGGAAAATCAGCCGTATCAGGGCTTTTTCCACTTGAACTTGCTGTGGATACTTGGTGGTGTGATGGGGGTGTTCCTCGCTATCGACATGTTCCTCTTCTTCTTCTTCTGGGAAATGATGTTGGTGCCGATGTACTTCTTGATTGCACTGTGGGGGCACAGAGGCTCAGGCGGTAAGACCCGTATCACTGCAGCAACCAAGTTTTTCATTTATACCCAGGCAAGTGGCTTGGTGATGTTAATTGCGATTATGGCGTTGGTATTAGTTCACTATAACGGGACAGGTGAGTGGACATTCAGCTATGAAAAACTGCTGAATACCCCAATGTCACATACCGTTCAGTATTTGCTGATGCTAGGTTTCTTTATTGCTTTTGCTGTAAAAATGCCCGTTGTGCCTTTACATGGGTGGTTACCTGATGCGCACAGTCAGGCACCAACAGCGGGTTCTGTTGACTTGGCAGGTATCTTGCTGAAGACAGCAGGGTATGGCTTATTGCGTTTCGGTTTGCCGCTATTTCCGGAAGCTTCCCATGAGTTCACTCCCATCGCGATGTGGTTGGGTGTGCTTGGGATCTTCTATGGCGCATGGATGGCATTCAGCCAGACAGATATCAAACGCCTGATTGCTTATACCAGTATCTCTCATATGGGGTTTGTGTTAATCGCGATCTATTCTGGCAGCCAGCTTGCTTACCAGGGGGCAATTATTCAGATGATTGCTCATGGTTTGTCAGCCGCAGGTCTGTTTATTCTGTGTGGTCAGCTTTATGAGCGCTTACATACCCGTGATATGAATCTTATGGGTGGCTTGTGGAAACGTGTGCAGTTCTTGCCTGCGTTATCGCTGTCTTTTGCCGTTGCAACACTGGGGATGCCGGGAACCGGTAATTTCGTCGGTGAATTTATGATCCTGTTTGGTAGTTTTAGTGAATTTCCGTTAATTATAACGATTTCTGTGTTTGGTCTGGTTTTCGCTTCTGTCTATGCCCTGTATATGATGCAGCGAGCTTATTACGGTACGCCAAAGTCAGATGAACCACTAAGACGGATGGATATGCGAGAAATATCCATTGTAATGGTGCTGTTGATATTACTGGTGATTATGGGTTTCTACCCACAACCTATCCTTGATACTTCAGCGGCAGCGATGGATAACGTCCAGACCTGGTATTCAGCTTCAATTTCAACTACAAGGCCGTAATTCGCCATGACAATAACTCCTCAACAACTGATCGCGCTGTTACCGCTGTTGATCGTCGGATTGACGGTAGTGGTTGTGATGCTGTCCATTGCGTGGCGACGCGATCACTTTATTAATACAACTCTGACCGTGATAGGTTTGAACCTGGCGCTGTTGTCCCTCTATTTTGTCGGGCAGCAGGAGGCGATGGATGTCACCCCGCTGGTTCATGTGGACAGCTATGCGATGCTCTATATCGGTATGGTGCTGGTTGCGAGCCTGGCAACGTCTACTTTCGCTTATTCCTGGTTGGAAAATTACCCAGATAATAAAGAAGAGTTCTACCTGCTGGTGCTGATTGCAACAGTAGGCGGTATTCTATTGGCCTGTGCAAACCATCTGGCATCATTGTTCATCGGCATTGAGTTATTAACTTTGCCGCTGTTTGGTTTGATTGGCTATGCATATCGTCAGAGACGTCCGCTGGAAGCGGCTATCAAGTATATGTTACTGTCCGCGGCAGCCTCTTCTTTTATGCTGTTTGGTATGGCACTGTTGTATGCAGAATCAGGAGATCTCTCTTTTGCTGCATTAGGGCATCGCTTGTCTGATAGCTATATCTATCAACCATTAATACTGGCTGGTTTGGGTATGTTGGTTGTTGGTCTTGGCTTCAAGTTGTCTTTGGTACCTTTCCATCTCTGGACACCAGACGTCTATCAAGGTGCGCCTGCACCAGTCTCTACCTTTCTGGCAACAGCCAGTAAGATAGCGATTTTTGCCGTAGTGATACGTCTGTTTGTTGAAGCACCAATGGCAGACAGTGAAGCATTGCGTACGGTATTAGCTATCATTGCGATTGCTTCCATGCTGTTCGGTAACTTGATGGCGCTGACGCAGACGAATATTAAACGTCTGCTTGGTTATTCTTCTATTGCTCATTTAGGTTATCTGTTGGTGGCGATGGTAGCAGTACAGAATCACCAGCTTTCAGAAGAAACGGTAGGTATTTATCTGGCAGGTTATCTGTTTAGCAGTATCGGTGCATTTGGTGTCGTTAGTCTAATGTCCAGCCCATATAAAGGGCCTGATGCAGATTCCCTTTACTCATACCGTGGCCTGTTTTGGCATAAACCTATTCTGTCGGCAGTCATGACGGTGATGATGTTGTCACTGGCAGGTATCCCAATGACGTTTGGCTTTATTGGTAAGTTTTACGTGATTGTATTGGGTGTGAAAGCGGAACTATGGTGGCTGACTGGTGCTGTGGTGGTTGGTAGTGCTATTGGTCTTTATTACTATCTGCGGGTGATGGTTAGTTTGTACTTGCCTGCACCGAAAGCCCTTAACCGAGATACACCGAGGAACTGGGCATTGACTGCCGGTGGGATGGTTGTTCTGGTTTCTGCATTACTGGTATTAGCGTTAGGTATCTGGCCTCAGCCGCTGATTGATGTGATACAGCAAGCGAAAATTATCCTCTAATCGTTAGTCTATACCCAATAGATTTCAAGATGCATCGCGGCGGCAAGAAGGGATCGAATCCCCGGGAGTATAGATAACTATGTGACCGGGGTGAGTGAGTGCAGCCAACAAAGAAGCAACTTGAAAGATGACAGGTATATTGTTACTAATTATTCGAAACATGAAAACCCGGTAAGATTTATTCTTACCGGGTTTTTGCAGCTATTGATAACGCTTTTTCCTGGACTGTACTTTATAACGAGTGTTATTCACTTATCGTACTAACTACTTGTATTGTTTGATGAAGGTCAGGGTGCAAACAGTATTTATTTCAGCAAAAGCTCGTTGTACTGCGACTCCAGATTGTCAAGGTAGTGTAGCTGATCATGTATGAGTTTAGTCAGGTTTTGCTGATTGGATTGTTCCTCGATTGTCTCCTGCAATTGGTTGGCAAAAATAGTCCATATTTGTTCCAGTTTAGTTGCTTGGAGTAATAAGGTAGTACGTTCTTTGTCGATTTGATGCGCGTTTTCTATACCGACAATCCGTTGTTCTACATCTTTTAATTGGGTTTTTAAATCGTCGCAATCTTTGTCTAACTGAGAGATTTGTTTGTCCAGTCTGATTCTGGCATCAGCTAGTTCAATATACTTCAGTCCGGTGGAAATATTGCCCAGGATTTTTTTAGCGATTTCGATACCTTGTTTGATCGCCTGCTTGATAAGCTCTTTTTTAGGGCTATCCAGGTTCAGTTTGTCCAGTTCACTGACATTGGGAATATAGTCCTTAAACATATCGGCCAGATTATATTGGCGAATAATGTCTTGGCTTTCGATGATTTTGTTGCGATCGGGGAGTAATTTAGCCTTATTTTGCTCTTTTTGGGCGATATCGGCTTGTAGTTCCGCTTTTCTTTCCAGCTCTTCTTTCAGACTCTCCTCCAGACGCTCTACAATGACGACATTACGAACATCGGTAATTTTGTCAGCTATTATGTTAGCTTCTTTGTGTAAGTTGGAAATGACGTTTTTGACATCTTTGTTCAGACTGCGGATATGCTCTGAGCGGGCTTCCAACAGGGTATTTCGCGTCTCATCATCCAGTTCAGGGTTTTCCAGAGCTGTATCAATTTCGATGATGGTTTGGAAATAGTCTTGAGGAGGAAGCTGTCTCAGGACGGTTTGTAGTTGAGGTATTGAATCGCGAGCGGCTTCATCAATATCACGACTGTATACGCCCACCCGTAGAATTTTTTCCTGGATGATTTCAATGCCTGATTTTTGCTGGTGTGCTAAACGCCAGATGTTTTTCACCGCTTGGCTCAAAGTTTTTACGTTAATTTCTGGATAAGTAATAGTTTTCTGAGGGAAAGTGATGACTTCAGTCATTTTAATACTCCTTTTTTATAATCTTGAGTAATACAGGATCGATTAGTTATAGCGATGTTTGTATTCTTTCAGCGCTTCATCGAAAACCCTGACTAATTGTTTCGCGGAACCTTCCACCTCTTTCCAGGGGCTAATTACCTGCTGGAATTTAGTTATAAAAGAGGTCAGGTTAAGTGCATCGTTAATTTGGGTGAATTTATCTTTAGAAGCATTGAGCTGGGTCAGCATAGATTGCCACATGTAATCCAAGTGGTTCAGCGCGACTTCTGCATCCAACAAACGGGTATCAATATCACTAAAATCAAGAGATAAATTAGTAATAGATTTTTGCAGTGAGCGTTTACCTTTAATATTTTCCTCCAGGCTGCGTACTTCTTCGATCAGCATGTTTTTCCGTTTTCGCACTTCTTCTGCTTTGGAGCCAAAGATGCCACCAGTAATTGCGAGACCTATAAGTCCTCCGGCGATACCGGAAAAAGCCAGACCCACAAATTTGTTGTAATCTTGCTTGAGTTGGTCGATTTCTGCTTTTTTCTCGATGATTTTTTCGTCTAGATCTTCAATGTTGACCGACATTTTATTTTCTTTCATCAGCTTTCTTTTACTTTCAACTTGTGGTTGTAAGCCCATAGCAATACTGCCGTTTGTCAGTCTTCCGCCGATAAGTTTTAATTTGAAATCGGATACTTCGTTTTTGACTTTTTCGGTTTTCTGCCGCTGTTTTTCAATATCGCTCTTCATGGTATCGAGGATTTCTACCAGTGCATACGATACTTCTCTGTCTTCGTGGGTATAGGTTATCTCGGCAAGTTGTCTCTTTGAGATATCGCCTAACTTTCTCTTGATGCGTTCAATAATTGGCATTTCATTGATGATGCTGAGTATATTATCTCCGGTTTCGGTGATTTGTTTACCAACAACTTCCAGATCTATGCTCTGTTGCAGAACATCTTTTTCTACTTCACTCCAGCTAAGTGAATGGATACGGATTTCTTCAAACAAGGCGTGAATATCCTCTGGTTCCAGTCCAGCGATATTGACTTTTTGGTAGCCAAGATAGCTTTTCACTTCCTCAAGATTAAAAGGTAGTGATAGCCCTTTCTTAACATACAGTTTAATATTAATCAGGTCTTCTTTGGTAAATATTCCTCCGGGGCGTGCAACACCGTCTTGTTTACCAGTCAGTAATTGCAAGGTAGCCGAGGGAATATCTGTTTCGTTTAGTGTTTTTTCCGCTGGAAGTTGAGCTAATAACATATATTTCTCCATTAATGGTTCTTGCTTTATTGAAAAATAATTAAATACATCAAGGCACAACCGGACGCCATAATACTCATATTGTTAAATTTATGTTGTGTTTTTTATTGAATAGTCTTAATTAAAAATACACAAGTTAATGGGATTGATTGTTGAAAAAACAGTTTAATTCATGAGTTTTATTAAATGTTTTTCTACATTACTATTGATTTTAAACAAAATTATTTATGATTTTTATATGTCTAATGTATGAAACTAAATGTTGTTAATTATTATTATTTTGTCAATTAAATGTGAAAATATTATTTTTGTTTTCTTGTTTATATAGGTTAAATATTTTTTCTTTTTATTGATATTAGGATTTTGAATATAATCCGTTTAAATGATTTTCTTAAAAATTACAACTAAAACAATAAGTTGGTTTTTATTTTTATTTATGATGTGTTTAAAGATAGAGAGAATTTCATCCTATTTACCTCATGTTATTGAGAAAAGTCTTTTATTGTTTTTTGATTTGTATTTAATTAAAGTTTTAATTGTTTACATAATGGTTAAAATTAACAAATAAGATGGGTATTCTTATAATTATATTTGGTTGTTGTGAAAATAAAATATGTTTTTTTATAGAAAGTATTTTTTAAAAATATAAATATTTATTCCTTGGTTTATAATAACGGTATTTATTTAGTAAATTTTTTGCAGTAAATAAAAGAGCTGTTTTTTTGTAAATTGTATAGTAAAAGTTGATCATACTAATGAGCTTAATATTCGTACTTTGAAGGAGAAAACTCCTGATTTAGCCTGTTCCAGTATTAAGGGATAACATGACATTAACGGAATTAAACAATAATAACTACATATACCCAATGGATTTCAAGATGCATTGCGACGGCAAGGGAGCGAATTCCCGGGAGCATAGATAACTATGTGACCGGGGTGAGTGAGCGCAGCCAACAAAGAGGCAACTTGAAAGATGACGGGTATAAATAATTAGTTCTTCAATTATTGCTCATGCCCCATATAATCCTGTTTTTTATCATGCCTTTTGGGGTAGGAATTGTGAGTGTCGGTTTCCACAGATGCGGATTTGGGGGCTCAATGCTTGGGATCGTTACTGAAAAGGCGAGTAAGTTAGCAAAAAAGGTTTCCGATTAACTGTCAATTCATTGAACTAGGATAAAGAAATCGTTATCCGTGTCGTTAGGATACTGATAGTCAGCTTTTATAAATATTTTCTGAGTAAAGTATGTCAAACAGCGCATTTAACCGCCGCTGGGCGGAACTTTTATTGGAAGCACTCACTCGCCACGGATTACGTCATGTTTGCATTGCGCCAGGTTCTCGTTCCACGCCTTTAACAATAGCCGCAGCGTCGAGTAACAAACTGATTTGCCATACTCATTTTGACGAGCGAGGATTAGGACATCTGGCACTGGGGTTGGCCAAAGCAAGTCAAGAGCCTGTTGCTGTTATCGTTACTTCTGGAACCGCAGTGGCAAACCTCTATCCTGCATTAATTGAAGCCAGTTTAACGGGCGAACGAATCGTGTTCCTTACTGCCGATCGGCCTCCGGAATTGTTGGATTGTGGTGCAAATCAGGCTATCCGTCAGAATGGTATTTTTGCTTCTCATCCATGCAAAACAATTTCTTTGCCAAGACCAACAGCTGATATCACGGCGAGCTGGTTAGTTTCTGTTGTAGATCACGCTATGGCGAATTTGCAACATGGAGCCTTGCATATTAATTGCCCATTCGCCGAACCATTATATGGTAATGAAAAACCTACTTATGATGAGTGGTTGAGGCAGTTAGGAGATTGGTGGAAAAGCAACAAACCTTGGTTGAGTCAACCAGTTGCTAATGTTGTAGCAGAAGTTCCGGATTGGCATTATTGGCAACAGAAACAAGGTATTGTGTTGGCAGGTCGAATGAGTGCTCAAGAGGGCGTTAAGGTTGCTAAGTGGGCAAAGACATTGGGTTGGCCGTTGATTGGCGATGTGCTTTCACAAACTGGCCAGCCATTGCCTTGTGCCGATTTATGGTTGAATAATCCTCATGCAAAGGAAATTTTAGCGCAGGCGCAATTGGTGGTGCAGTTTGGTTCCAGCCTGACAGGAAAACGTTTGTTGCAGTGGCAGGCTAAATGTCAGCCGGAGGAGTTTTGGATTATTGATGCAATACCAGGACGACTTGATCCGGCTAATCATCGTGGCAGAAAATTAACTTGCAATATTGCCGACTGGTTACTAGCTCACCCGGCACAATTGCGCACACCGTGGGCAGAAGAGCTTATAACTTGGTCAGAGAAAGCGGTTAATTGCGTCAGGGCAGAACTGGCAGGGAAATTCAGCGAAGCCGCTGTAGCTTATCGATTGAATGAATTATTACCTGACCACGGGCAATTATTTGTGGGTAACAGTTTGATTGTTCGTCTGATAGATGCACTTGGACAATTACCTGCAGGGTATCCGATCTACAGTAACCGAGGTGCGAGCGGCATTGATGGGTTAATTTCTACTATGGCGGGAGTACAACGAGCAACAATAAAACCAACTTTGGCTATTATTGGTGATTTGTCTGCTCTTTATGATCTGAATAGCTTGGCATTATTGCGCCATCCTTCCTCTTCAACAGTATTAATCGTCGTCAATAATAACGGCGGACAGATTTTCTCTTTACTGCCGACGCCGGAAGAGGAAAGACAGCGTTTTTATTGTATGCCTCAATATGTCAATTTTGATCATGCTGCGGCAATGTTTGGTCTGCAATATGCTAGTCCACAAAGTTGGCTTGAATTGAAACAGTGTACTGAACGGGCATGGCAACGAAATGAAACCACATTGGTTGAGCTGAAAGTACCAGATAGAGAAGGCGCTGAATGCTTGCAACAGCTTTTAAAACAGGTGGGTATGCTGTGAATCTGGTTTGCCATAAGTTCAACAGTCGGAATAATCGCCCGTGGCTGGTTTGGTTGCATGGATTATTGGGCTGTGGTGATGAATGGTTGCCATTAGTCAAGCTATGTACTCAGCATCCCTCATTGGTCATAGATTTACCCGGTCACGGTGATTCCCAGGAAGTGCAGATAGAAGATTTCGCAGATATGAATCGTCTTTTGTCGGAAACGTTAAGAGAACAACAAATTAAACAATATTGGTTGATTGGCTACTCTCTGGGTGGGCGTATTGCTATGAATTATGCCTGTTATGGTGATATACGGGGGCTATGTGGGTTGCTGGTTGAAGGAGGAAACCCTGGTTTACTTTCCCAACGGGAGCGCAATGATCGGCTCAACCACGACAAAGGTTGGGCCAGACGTTTTCGTTCCCAGCCGATTGAACGGGTTTTGTCAGACTGGTATCAGCAGAAAATTTTTTCCGATTTATTGCCTGAACAGCGCCAGCAACTGATTAAAGTACGTAGCCAGAATAATGGCAATTGTGTGGCTGATATGCTGGAAAATACTTCGCTTGGACATCAACCCTGGTTGGTGCCTAAACTGCAACAACTGACGTTACCTTTCATATACTTGTGCGGCGAAAATGATAAGAAATTCCAACAATTGGCAAAACGTTGCGCTTTGCCGCTGCAAACTATTCCGCATGTTGGGCATAATGCCCACAGAGCGAACGCGACAGCGTTTGCTACGGCAGTAAACCATTTTTTATCACTCTTTGATTATAAGGAATTATGAGTATGATTTACCCGAGCGAAGAAGAACTTTACGCCCACATTGAATGGCAGGACTTTTCTGAAGGATTTGAAGATATTCTTTATCATAAATCTACTGATGGCATTGCTAAAATTACCATTAATCGCCCGCAAGTACGTAATGCGTTTCGTCCATTGACGGTTAAAGAGATGATGCAGGCGTTAGATGATGCTCGTTATGATGGTTCTATCGGTGTGATTATTCTGACTGGTATGGGTGAAAAAGCCTTTTGTGCTGGTGGCGATCAGAAAGTCCGGGGTGATTACGGGGGTTATAAAGATGCCAACGGTATGCATCACCTGAATGTACTGGATTTCCAGCGCCAAATCCGTAATTGTCCAAAACCCGTTGTTGCTATGGTTGCTGGCTATGCTATTGGTGGCGGTCATGTATTGCATTTGGTATGTGATCTGACTATTGCCGCTGATAACGCTGTTTTTGGTCAGACCGGGCCTAAAGTAGGCTCTTTTGACGGCGGTTGGGGTGCATCTTATATGGCGCGAATTGTTGGTCAGAAAAAAGCGCGCGAAATTTGGTTCTTGTGTCGTCAGTATGATGCTAAACAAGCCTTAGAGATGGGGCTGGTTAACACGGTTGTGCCTTACGCGGATTTGGAAAAAGAGACTGTTCGCTGGTGCCGTGAAATGTTGGAAAATAGCCCAATGGCTCTGCGTTGTTTGAAATCTGCTCTGAATGCTGACTGTGATGGTCAATCTGGATTGCAGGAACTGGCAGGTAACGCCACTATGCTTTTCTACATGACAGAAGAAAGCCAGGAGGGACGTAATGCCTTCAATGAGAAACGCAACCCTGATTTCAGCAAATTTAAACGTAATCCATAATGCGTACCGCAACTTTATACCGATTCAGTTTGCCGATGGAAACAGGTGTTGTCCTGCGATATCAGCGGCTTAAAACCCGTGACGGCTTTCTGGTTCACTTGCAGGAAAATGGTCAACAGGGATGGGGTGAAATTGCTCCTCTGCCTGAATTTAGCCAGGAAACGTTTGAGCAGGCGGGTGAAGCTGCGATGACATGGCTTAAACAGTGGCACCTTGGTGTTGAACCTGACGACAGTGAATTACCCTCTGTGGCATTCGGAATTAGCTGCGCAGTGGCTGAATTACAGGGTAAATTGCCGGAAGAAGCCGATTACCGAAAAGTGCCACTGTGTAATGGTGATCCTGATGAACTGATTGTTCGCCTCAGTAAAATGAGAGGACAAAAAGTTGCTAAGGTAAAAGTTGGGCTGTATGAAGCTGTACGTGACGGTATGGTAGTTAATGTTTTGTTGGAAGCGGTACCGGATTTAGTTTTGCGGCTGGATGCTAACCGTAGTTGGAGACGTGTTAAAGCGGATGGTTTCGCTAAATATGTGAATCCTGATTACCGCAACCGAATTGCCTTTTTGGAAGAACCTTGCCGAACCCAGGAAGAATCGCTCGCTTTTGCTTGTGATACAGGGATCGCCATCGCATGGGATGAAAGTGTCCGCGATGAAGGTTTTAAAATAGAGGCTCAGAAGGGCGTTGCCGCTATTGTTATCAAACCCACTTTAGTTGGCAGTCTTGCCCATTGTCGTCAGTTGATTTCAGTCGCGCACAATGCTGGATTAGAAGCGGTGATCAGCTCCAGTATTGAAACCAGTTTAGGTCTGACTCAGCTTGCTCGCATTGCTCATTGGTTGACGCCTGCTACTATTCCTGGATTGGATACACTGGAATTGATTCAATTTCAGTTAGTACGTCGTTGGCCGGGTAGTACGGTTCCAGTAAAAGGATTGGACGAGTTAGAAATCGCATGGTGCAGTTAAATCCATTTACCCAGTGGCCGTGGCGCTACTGGGCATTGCTTAGTCCTGAAAATATTGCCATCAGATTGCATGATCGCTCCCTTAACTGGCATCAATTAGCTGCTTCTTTGGATGCGATAGCGGCTAATTTTCGCCGACAGGGGGTGGTTGAAGGAAGTGGCGTAATGCTGCGGGGAAAGAATAGCGAAGAAATGTTGTTTTGCTATCTTGCTGCACTACAGTGTGGTGCGCGGGTATTACCATTGAATCCTCAATTACCTAAAATACTCCTGTCTGAATTACTGCCACGTTTGAAGATTGATTTTGTTGCTGATTTCTGTGGTGATGATTTGCCCGTTATAAATGCCAGCTCCCTTAATTGGCAAAGTAACTCACTAAATTACAATGATAATGTTGTGGCATGGGATGCAATGCGCCCAGCCAGTATGATTTTGACTTCCGGTTCTTCTGGATTACCTAAAGCGGCTATTCACTCAATCTATGCCCATCTTGCTAGTGCGCAGGATGTACTTTCTGTGATGAATTTTCAGCAACAAGATAGTTGGCTGCTCTCATTGCCGCTGTTTCATGTATCTGGTCAGGGGATTATTTGGCGCTGGTTAATGAAAGGGGCTTCTCTGGTACTAAGAGATATTAATCCCCTGGAATATGCTTTAGCAGATTGTACACATGCTTCATTGGTACCGACTCAGCTCTGGCGGTTACTAGAACAGTCACAAAATCAGCTACCAAATTTGAAAGAAGTGCTTCTGGGTGGTGCGATGATCCCTGTTGAATTGACTCAAAGGGCAGAACGGAGAGGTATTCATTGTTGGTGTGGTTATGGTTTGACGGAACTGGCTTCAACAGTATGCGTTAAACGGGCAAATGATCTTCCCGGTGTTGGCAATCCCTTACCGGGCAAAGAAATTCGACTGATAAATGAGGAAATTCAAATTCGTTCTGATAGCCTCGCCAGTGGATATTGGCTGGATGGTAAATTACAACCCTTGATTGATAGTGATGGTTGGTTTCATACCCGAGATCGTGGAGTGATGCAAAATGGTGAATTACGCATACTTGGTCGGATGGATAATCAATTTTTCAGTGGTGGAGAAGGCATTCAACCGGAAGAAATTGAGCGGGTGATTAACACCTATCCACAAGTAGAACAAAGTTTTGCTGTTCCTGTACCCGATCCTGAATTTGGTTATCGTCCCGTTGTAGTTATCGACAGTAATTCGTCTGAGGTCATTGATTCATTGCCAGAATGGCTGATTGATAAACTGGCTTCTTTTCAGCGTCCAGTGGCTTATTATCTGTTACCTCAGCAGCTTAAAAATAGCGGCATTAAAATTTCCCGTCAGCAAATCAAAAAATGGGTGTTGGATTTGCCAGGTTTATATTGAGCTATTTTGATTTTTATTTTGAGTGGTGAGATGGATATCCATCTATACCTGTTATCTTTCAAGTTGCCTCTTTGTTGGCTGCACTCACTCACCCCGGTCACAGAGTTATCTATGATGTGGCAAAAGCTGATGATGTAAATAGGAATTGAACTCTGCTACTGCCCATTATTTATTATGTAATAATGGGCAGAGATTGTTAAAGAACAGTGTTGCTAGAAATTAGCCTTTGATTTTTTTCAATGCTTTTTCAACACCATCACCATATTCTGGGTGAACTTTCCTAAATAGCTCAACCTGACGACGTTGAGTATCTTCATGTGCTTGCGATAGCTCACTGGCGATACGATCAAACATACGTTGATGTTCTTTACTGTTTATTAACATAAACAGTGCACGAGGCTGGCTGAAATAATCTTCATCTTGACGATGGTTCCAGTTATCGGCATCTCCTTCTAAAGCTAATGATGGATGTTTGAATTCAGGTTGTTCCTGGAACAACCCGGCATTGTTTGGTTCATAAGTCACTGTATTACCGCTGTTACCGTCGACACGCATTGCACCATCACGGTGATAATTATGGAACGGACAACGAGGAGTATTGACCGGAATTTGATGGTGGTTAACGCCAAGGCGATAACGCTGAGCATCACCATAAGAGAACAGACGGCCTTGTAACATCTTATCTGGGGAGAAACTAATACCGGGTACGACATTAGCAGGGTTAAACGCGGCTTGTTCAACTTCTGAAAAATAGTTATCAGGGTTACGGTTCAGCTCGAAATAACCGACTTCGATCATCGGATAGTCGCCGTGAGGCCAGACTTTTGTCAGATCAAATGGGTTGTATGGTACTTTAGCCGCCTCTTTTTCTGGCATTATCTGAACTTTCAGTTTCCAGCGGGGATAATCGCATTGTTCAATTGCTGTAAACAAGTCGCGCTGAGAACTTTCACGATCTTTACCGACTAGCGCTTCCGCTTCTTCATCCATTAAGTTCTTAATGCCTTGCTGGCAACGGAAATGGAATTTCACCCAGAAACGTTCATTATCTGAGTTGATAAAGCTGAATGCATGGCTACCAAAACCGTGCATATGGCGGAAAGACTTAGGTACACCACGGTCACTGAAATCAATGGTTAGTTGGTGCAGTGATTCGGGCTGGTGAGAGAAAAAATCCCATTTATAAGCAGGGTTACGCAAGTTAGTGTGTGGATCACGTTTAACAACATGGTTAAGATCTGGGAATTTCAGGGGATCACGAAGATAAAATACCGGCGTATTGTTACCAACTAAATCCCAGTTACCTTCTTCAGTATAGAATTTAAGTGCAAAACCACGAATATCACGTTCAGCGTCGGCTGCTCCGCGTTCACCGGCTACTGTTGAAAAACGGGCAAACATTTCTGTTTTTTTGCCTATTTCAGAGAAAATCTTAGCGCAAGTATATTTGGTGATATCGTTGGTGACGACAAAGGTTCCATAAGCTCCGGAGCCTTTGGCGTGCATACGACGTTCTGGGATAACTTCACGGTCAAAATGGGCGAGTTTTTCTAAAAACCAAACATCCTGCAACATCATAGGGCCGCGTTGTCCTGCGGTAATAACGTTATTGTTGTCAACGACGGGAGCTCCTGCAACCGTTGTAAGTCCTCTCTTTTTCATCACACTTCTCCTGTTTTACATGAAAAAAAACAGCGGGATCGCTGATAAGAAAAATGTTCTGGTCAACATATTAAAATTTTATTCTGATATTATTTTTTTTCTTTATTGTTGAGTGGAAAAATTATTTTATATGAGTAATGATTGCATTAAATAAATTCAATAAACAAATCCACACATATTTAGTAAGTATAGATGATTCATTTGTTTTTGTTGTCCATAGATTGAAGTGTGTTTAAGTAAAATACTTAAGATTAAGTAAATAAAGAGGAAATATCATGAAGGCTTATCTTATTGCGGGAATGACCAGTTTGTTATTAATTACTGGATCAGCAAATGCCATTTCTATTAATCTTCAAGCTGGTCGTCATTTTACCAATACTTCAGCTGCAATTGGTGATAATAGCGCTGGGCTATCTTTTAATGGTAACTGGGCACGCAGTGATCATAATGGGCACCTGGGAAGTTTTGGCACCGCATTTAGTCTGCCTGTTGGTCCGTTAACCGCCAGTGTTGGCGGTAAAGCGCTCTATTTATCACCTAAAGATGGAAAAGATGGCGGGGCACTAGCTGGCGGTGTTGGTTTGAGCTGGGCTGTTACACCGTCTTTATCTCTGTATGGTGAAGTTTACGGTGCTCCGTCCGGTTTAACTTCCGGTATTGATTCTTATACTGAGGCTACTGGTGGTTTGCGTTTTACTGTATTTAAACCGCTGACCGTGGATGCGGGTTATCGAATGATGAATATGAGAGGGAAAGAGGGCTACCGGGATAACAAACTGGCTGACGGATTTTTTGTTGGTGCTGGCTTGAATTTCTGATTTATTTTTATGAAATTGTCCGCACCATTTTTGATGGGGACAATTTCAGTTCCTGATTATCCCACTTCTGGCAATAACCCGCTAACAATACCAATCTGGATAGCAATGACAGCAATCCCGCAAAGAAACACCAGAACCAAAGCGGGTTTTCCGCCTTTGACCCGGTAAGCAGTTTGCTCGGTCTGGCGGCTGCGCCATGCCAGCATTGACGGCAAAAGCAGAGCGAGAATAGACAGCGCTACCGCCGCGAAAGTCAGAGCCATGACAAAGTTTGGGTAGTATAAAGCGCAAAGTAACGGTGGAACAAAAGTCACTACACCTGTTTGCAGGCGGCCTGTTGCATTTTTGCGGCGTTTGAACAGATCTGCTATGTAATCGAACAAACCTAAAGAGACACCAAGAAATGAGGTTGCCAGTGCTAAGTCGGCAAATAGATGGACAGCAAGCTCTACTCGCGGAGTCGCGACAACTTCTCTCACCGCTTGTAATAGTCCATTTAGTCCTGATTGTTCTGCCAGAATCCCGATAAAAGTATGGGAAGAAATTGCTCCCAGCGTGGTTAATTGCCACAGGATATAGGCCATCAGTGGGATAGCGCTACCGATAACAAATATCTTGCGTAACTTACGGGTATCGCCCCCCATATAACTCACAATACTTGGCACACTGCCGTGAAAGCCAAAAGAGGTGAATATCACAGGAATGGCAGATAATACTAAGCCCTGCTCCAAAGGCATTGAGAGCAAGTTAGTGCTTTTTACATGAGGCATCATGACTGTCAACATAATAATCAGGAAGATGATTTTTGCGGTAAACAGTAGGCGGTTCACCATATCAACAGATTGCGTGCCAATAGAGACAACACCGCCAGCCACAAGAGTGAAAATCAGTATCCCAAATGATACGGGAATAGGTTTATCCAGCCATGAAGAGAGGCTGCCTGATAGCAATTCACCTGCACCACTGATATAAGCTGTTGTTAGGGCATACATCAGGAATAGCATACTGAAACCGGTGAGCCATTGACCGCCGCGTCCCAGATAGCGTTTTGCCAGTGTTCCCAGGCCCGTATCAGCCGGGTTGTACTGATAAACTTCCACTAGCAATAAAGCGGTATAGCTCATTAAAACCCAAAGAGCGACTAACATTACGAAAGTTGTACCAAAGCCAACACCAGCTGCCGCCAGTGGCATAGCTAGCATTCCAGCTCCAATAGTTGTTCCCGCTACGATGAAAATACTGCCAAGAGTGCGATTCTTCACGCTTTCCCCTAGTTTCTGAACTGATTGAAATAGTTATAGAAAGGTAGGCTAAAGGATCAGTTTATTTCTGTCAAATAACGGTTACACCAAGTGTAAATAAATAATTACACCCTATGTTTTTGTATTAATTTGAATTATGTATTTCATTAAATATAAAAAGTTATTTGTTCTATTAATTTTAAAAAAAACAGATTTTATTAAAACTTAAATAATATTTATTTTCATAATGGGAGCTTGCCATGGCCCGATTGCCAGGCTATCGGCGTAATACCATCACACGAAAACTGAAAGAGTCAGGTCGGGCGTGAGGAAGCAATATCTCCATCCTTATCGTGATTTACTGGTATTTAATGTAATAGATTCCCCATTATCAGGATTAAATAACTGATCGCCGATCACATTTTGCACTACCCATTCTGACAGTCAATTAATTTCACATTAGAATAGTTTAATGATGTCACTATTAAATCATCAATATTCTCTGTGGGGAGATGGCTGTTTTATCACCGCAGCCTGACCGCAGATAACCGGGCCACTGATTAGTCAGCCTCACTGACTTTGTCACACTTAAGTTCAACAAAAGGGATAGTACGATGAATAAACTCAGCAGCTCTGTAGCGAGAGGCACGAGTTATCTTTTAATTTACCTGACGGCCATGCAGCCACTGCACCCGGCTATTGCGGCGGGAATAACACCGGATAATAACCAAACACAGGTACAACATCAGGGGGATG
>NZ_JONO01000037.1 GCF_000711895.1 Photorhabdus australis DSM 17609 | reverse complement strand
GTATTCCTGAACAAATGTGACATGGTAGACGACGAAGAGCTGCTGGAACTGGTAGAGATGGAAGTTCGTGAACTGCTGTCTCAGTATGATTTCCCAGGCGATGATACGCCAGTTATCCGTGGTTCTGCTCTGAAAGCGCTGGAAGGTGAAGCAGAGTGGGAAGATAAAATCCTTGAGCTGGCAGAAGCCCTGGACAGTTACATCCCAGAACCAGAGCGCGCAGTTGACCAGCCATTCCTGCTACCAATCGAAGACGTATTCTCTATCTCAGGCCGTGGTACAGTGGTAACCGGTCGTGTAGAGCGTGGTATCGTTAAAGTGGGTGAAGAAGTTGAAATCGTGGGTATCAAAGAGACGGCGAAGACCACTTGTACGGGTGTAGAAATGTTCCGCAAACTGCTGGACGAAGGTCGTGCGGGTGAGAACGTCGGTGTTCTGCTGCGTGGTACCAAACGTGACGAAATCGAACGTGGGCAGGTACTGGCAAAACCAGGTTCAATCAAGCCACACACCACATTTGAATCAGAAGTTTATATTCTGAGCAAAGACGAAGGTGGCCGTCATACTCCATTCTTCAAAGGCTACCGTCCACAGTTCTACTTCCGTACAACTGACGTGACCGGCACAATTGAATTGCCAGAAGGCGTAGAAATGGTAATGCCAGGTGATAACATTCAGATGAAAGTTACCCTGATTGCACCAATCGCGATGGATCAGGGTCTGCGTTTCGCTATCCGTGAAGGTGGCCGTACAGTAGGTGCTGGTGTTGTTGCTAAAGTTATCGCATAATTTTTGATGTGATTACTCTAAAAGGGCATCAACAGATGCCCTTTTTGCACGTTGTTTTATAAAGAACCTATCTCATCAATGGTTGTTTTTAATTATTGGTGAGATAGGCTCTGATGCAACGAATTGGCTATATATCTCTCAGATATGTAATGCCATACTGAATTATGGCGCCAAGTCAGATACAATCACTCAAATTTTTTGGTTCGGTCTGATTTGTTTTGCTCTTGCGAGGCAAGCTGGCTATCTATTTAAATCATAGTTACAGGTTGGTTTATGAGTGCGAATAGCGATGCTCAAGAAAGCAGGCGTAGTCTTGAGGTAATGAAATGGCTATTAGTGGCAGCCTTATTAACGGTTGCTATCGTTGGAAACTACCTTTATCGGGAGTATAGCCTTCCTCTACGCGCGATGGCGGTTGTTGTTATTGTTGCTCTTGCGGGAGCAGTTGCGCTCTGGACTGCGAAAGGGAAAACCACATTGGCTTTCGCCCGCGAAGCCCGCATTGAAATGCGTAAAGTTATTTGGCCAACTCGCCAGGAAGCGCTGCATACAACTTTGATTGTTGCGGCAGTCACTGCATTGATGTCTTTGATCCTATGGGGTCTTGACGGTATCTTGGTGCGTTTAGTTTCATTTATTACAGGCCTGAGGTTCTAAGATGTCAGATTCCCCAAAAAAACGTTGGTATGTTATACAGGCATTTTCCGGGTTTGAAGGTAGAGTTGCACAATCTTTACGTGAACATATCAAATTGCATGATATGGAAGATTCTTTTGGCGAAGTGATGGTGCCAACAGAGGAAGTTGTTGAGATTCGTAGCGGCCAGCGTCGCAAAAGTGAACGTAAATTCTTCCCTGGATATGTGCTGGTACAAATGATTATGAACGATGCGACATGGCATCTTGTTCGCAGCGTACCACGCGTCATGGGCTTTATCGGTGGCACATCTGACCGTCCGGCACCAATCAGCGATAAAGAAGTTGATGCGATTATGAATCGTCTTCAACAGGTTGGTGACAAACCACGGCCAAAAACATTGTTCGAGCCAGGCGAAATGGTTCGTGTCAGCGATGGTCCATTCGCAGACTTCAATGGTGTTGTGGAAGAAGTCGACTACGAGAAGAGCCGCCTGAAGGTATCAGTTTCTATCTTTGGTCGCGCGACACCGGTTGAGCTGGATTTCAGTCAGGTAGAGAAAGTTTAATTTTTAGCTGTATCTTCTCTGACTTGTAATAGGCGGGAAATTAACATACAATTTCGCGCCTTTTGTTTTTAGTGCTTGGCCTGAAAAGGCAGGGCTGAAATAACAGGGGAGCCTTTTAAAAGGCGATATCACCCACATAGAGGAAATTATCAATGGCTAAGAAAGTACAAGCCTATGTCAAGCTGCAGGTTGCGGCTGGTATGGCTAACCCGAGCCCTCCAGTAGGTCCTGCTCTGGGTCAGCAAGGTGTTAACATCATGGAATTCTGTAAGGCGTTCAATGCTAAAACTGACAGCATTGAAAAAGGTCTGCCAATTCCTGTTGTGATCACTGTTTATTCTGATCGTTCTTTCACTTTCGTTACTAAGACCCCACCAGCGGCGGTTCTGCTGAAGAAAGCAGCGGGCATTAAATCAGGTTCCGGCAAACCGAACAAAGACAAAGTTGGTAAAGTAACCAGCGCGCAGGTTCGTGAAATTGCTGAAACTAAAGCTGCGGATATGACAGGTGCCAGCGTTGAAGCAATGATGCGTTCAATTGAAGGTACTGCTCGTTCCATGGGCCTGGTAGTGGAGGGTTAATCGATGGCTAAACTGACCAAGCGCATGCGCACAATCCGCGAAAAAGTTGATGCAACTAAACAATATGACATTAACGAAGCTGTTGCTCTTCTGAAAGAATTGGCTACCGCTAAATTCGTAGAAAGCGTTGACGTTGCTGTTAACCTCGGCATCGACGCTCGTAAATCTGATCAAAACGTCCGTGGTGCAACTGTATTGCCTCATGGTACTGGCCGTTCTGTTCGCGTAGCTGTATTTACCCAAGGCGCAAACGCTGAAGCTGCTAAAGCGGCTGGCGCTGAGCTGGTAGGTATGGAAGACCTGGCTGAGCAGATTAAAAAAGGCGAAATGAACTTTGACGTTGTTATTGCATCTCCAGATGCGATGCGCGTTGTTGGCCAGTTGGGCCAAGTTTTGGGTCCACGTGGTCTGATGCCAAACCCTAAAGTGGGTACTGTAACGCCTAATGTCGCTGAAGCTGTTCAGAATGCTAAGGCGGGTCAGGTTCGTTACCGTAATGACAAAAACGGCATTATCCATACTACCATTGGTAAAGTTGACTTCGACGCTGACAAACTGAAAGAAAACCTGGAAGCTTTACTGGTTGCGCTGAAAAAAGCAAAACCATCTTCTGCTAAGGGTGCTTACATTAAGAAAGTTAGCCTGTCCACGACTATGGGCGCAGGTGTAGCAATTGACCAATCTGGTCTGGCCGCTTCAGCTTAATTTGAGCTGAAAGGGATTATTGCTTTACCTTGGCGTCAGATTTGTCTAAAATTTGGCGCCTTATGTTTGGCTGGTAGATTATTTATTAGTTGAACAAAAAATTTTCGGTTGGAGCTTGGCCTAATCCAAGCCCCGTCCAAGACCGCAGGTGTAATCGATTACTTAATATTCCTGCGTAGACGGTGACAGAGCCAAATGAAATTTATTTCTGGATTCTGCTCACCGTGTTTTAGAGCTCAGGCACCTTTGTCGTGTTATGAGTGATGTGAGTTCCGGGTCTTCCCGGTTAATCCAGGAGCAAGAAGCTAATGGCACTAAATCTTCAAGACAAACAAGCGATTGTTGCTGAAGTCAGCGAAGTAGCCAAAGGCGCGCTGTCTGCAGTAGTTGCGGATTCTCGTGGCGTTACTGTAGATAAAATGACTGAACTGCGTAAAGCAGGTCGCGAAGCTGGCGTTTACGTTCGTGTTGTTCGTAACACATTGATCCGCCGTGCTGTTGAAGGTACTGCCTATGAGTGCCTGAAAGAAGCGTTTGTTGGTCCAACCTTGATTGCTTTCTCTAACGAACATCCGGGCGCTGCTGCTCGTCTGTTCAAAGAGTTCGCGAAAGCGAATCCAGCATTCGAGATTAAAGCAGCAGCCTTTGAAGGTGAGTTTATCTCTGCGGCCAATATTGACCGTTTGGCGACACTCCCGACTTACGAAGAAGCAATCGCACGCCTGATGTCCACCATGAAAGAAGCCGTTGCAGGCAAACTGGTTCGTACTCTGGCTGCGTTACGCGAGAAGAGAGAAGCGGCTTAATCGCCAAGTCTCCTTCGTGCTTTTTAACGTATAAATTATTTCTGAATTTTAGGAACACTTGTTATGTCTATCACTAAAGAACAAATTCTGGACACAGTTGCCACAATGTCCGTTATGGATGTTGTTGAGCTGATCACTGCAATGGAAGAGAAATTCGGCGTTTCTGCTGCGGCAGCGGTAGCTGTTGTTGCTGGTGCGGCTGAAGCTGTTGAAGAAAAAACTGAGTTTGACGTCGTTCTGTCTGCTATTGGCGGCAACAAAGTTGCTGTTATTAAAGCAGTACGCGGTGCAACCGGCTTAGGTCTGAAAGAAGCGAAAGATCTGGTTGAAAGCGCTCCAGCTGTACTGAAAGAAGGCATCAGCAAAGATGACGCTGAAGCACTGAAAAAATCTCTGGAAGAAGCAGGCGCTTCTGTTGAGATCAAGTAAGTTCAGTTTTAAGTTAGCAGCCTGACTTTAGAGGCTGACGGCTGGTGATTTTTTGGTCACCAGCCTTTTTGCGCTGTAGGGTATTAGTAGCATTTCCACTATTTGGCTACTAGTTAACCCCGAATACTTTTTCCTATTGACGACTTAATATACTGCGTTCTCAGCTACGATCCACTCGGGTAGCTCGGTAGTAAGGTAACGCAATGAAATGATTTAAGAGTAATAGTAATGAGTATTACGGAAAATAATTCAATTTTCTGTTCGAAAAATAGTGTCGTAAAGATCTGTCCTTTTAGGACGGGCAGAGTGGGTCACTGATCAGCGAGCTGAGGAACCCTATGGTTTACTCCTATACCGAGAAAAAACGTATTCGTAAGGATTTTGGTAAGCGTCCGCAAGTTTTGGACGTACCTTATCTCCTTTCTATCCAACTTGACTCGTTCCAGAAGTTTATCGAGCAAGATCCAGAAGGCCAGAATGGTTTAGAAGCAGCATTCCGTTCTGTATTCCCAATTCAGAGCTACAGTGGCAGTTCGGAGCTGCAATACGTGAGCTACCGTCTTGGTGAGCCAGTGTTTGATGTTAAAGAGTGCCAGATTCGCGGTGTAACTTATTCTGCACCTCTGCGCGTTAAATTGCGTCTGGTTATCTATGAACGTGAAGCACCGGAAGGCACGGTCAAAGACATTAAAGAACAAGAAGTCTACATGGGTGAAATTCCACTCATGACTGACAACGGTACTTTTGTTATCAACGGTACTGAAAGGGTTATTGTTTCCCAGTTACATCGTAGTCCTGGTGTATTCTTTGACAGCGATAAGGGTAAAACTCACTCATCCGGTAAGGTTCTGTATAACGCACGCATTATCCCTTACCGTGGTTCCTGGTTAGATTTCGAATTCGATCCAAAAGATAACCTATTTGTACGTATTGACCGCCGTCGTAAATTGCCGGCAACAATTATTCTGCGTGCAATGGATTACAGCACTGAAGAGATTTTGAACCTGTTCTTCAGTAAAACGATTTTCGAAATTCGTGACAACAGACTGCAAATGACTCTGGTGCCAGAACGTTTGCGCGGTGAAACCGCTTCTTTTGATATTGAAGCAAACGGCAAGGTTTATGTTGAAAAAGGCCGTCGTATTACCGCACGTCATATCCGCCAGTTAGAAAAAGACGACGTGAATCGTATTGAGGTTCCTGTTGAATACATCGCGGGTAAAGTTGTTGCAAAAGACTACATTGATGTCAATACAGGTGAAATTATCTGTGCTGCCAACATGGAGCTCTCTTTAGATCTGCTGGCACGTTTGAGCCA
This sequence comes from Photorhabdus australis DSM 17609, assembly GCF_000711895.1. GTDB lineage: Bacteria > Pseudomonadota > Gammaproteobacteria > Enterobacterales > Enterobacteriaceae > Photorhabdus > Photorhabdus australis. The sequence goes on along the minus strand of NZ_JONO01000037.1, from coordinate 51,739 downwards.
GGCTGGTCACAAATCTATCGAAACATTGTTCACCAACGATTTAGATCACGGTGCATATATTTCCGAGACACTTCGTGTTGATCCAACTAATGACCGTTTGGGTGCTTTGGTTGAGATTTACCGCATGATGCGTCCTGGTGAGCCGCCGACCCGTGAAGCAGCAGAAAATCTGTTTGAAAATCTGTTCTTCTCAGAAGATCGTTATGATCTTTCTGCGGTTGGTCGTATGAAATTCAACCGCTCATTGAGCCGGGAAGAAGTCGAAGGTTCTGGTATTCTGAGTAAAAATGACATCATTGATGTCATGAAGAAACTCATTGATATCCGTAACGGTAAAGGTGAAGTCGATGATATTGACCACTTAGGTAACCGTCGTATCCGTTCTGTTGGTGAGATGGCAGAAAACCAGTTCCGTGTTGGTTTGGTACGTGTTGAGCGCGCAGTTAAAGAGCGTCTGTCTCTGGGTGATCTGGACACTCTGATGCCTCAGGATATGATCAACGCTAAGCCGATTTCAGCTGCAGTGAAAGAATTCTTTGGTTCCAGCCAGCTATCTCAGTTTATGGACCAAAACAACCCGCTTTCTGAAATTACCCACAAACGCCGTATCTCTGCGTTGGGTCCAGGTGGTTTGACTCGTGAGCGTGCGGGCTTCGAAGTGCGTGACGTACATCCAACGCACTATGGCCGTGTATGTCCAATCGAAACCCCGGAAGGTCCGAACATCGGTCTGATTAACTCATTGTCGGTTTATGCGCAGACTAATGAGTATGGTTTCCTTGAAACCCCATATCGTCTAGTTCGTGATGGTGTTGTCACTGATGAAATTCATTATCTGTCTGCGATTGAAGAAGGTAACTTCGTTATCGCACAGGCAAACACCGTATTGGATGATGAAGGCCACTTTGTTGAAGATCTGATAACCTGCCGTAACTTTGGTGAATCCAGCTTATTCAACCGTGAACAAGTTGAATATATGGACGTTTCTACCCAGCAGGTGGTTTCCGTTGGTGCTTCCTTGATCCCATTCTTGGAACACGATGACGCAAACCGTGCATTGATGGGTGCAAACATGCAACGTCAAGCTGTTCCTACGCTGCGTGCTGATAAGCCGCTGGTCGGTACAGGCATGGAGCGCGCAGTAGCGGTTGACTCAGGGGTAACTTCTGTAGCTAAACGCGGTGGTGTGGTTCAGTACGTTGATGCATCTCGTATCGTTATCAAAGTAAACGAAGATGAGATGTATTCAGGTGAAGCAGGTATTGATATTTATAACCTGACTAAATATACCCGTTCTAACCAGAACACCTGTATTAACCAGATGCCGTGTGTCTCTCTGGGCGAGCCGGTGGAACGTGGTGATGTACTGGCTGATGGCCCATCCACTGACTTGGGTGAACTCGCGCTCGGCCAAAACATGCGCGTAGCGTTCATGCCGTGGAATGGTTATAACTTTGAGGACTCCATCTTAGTTTCTGAGCGTGTTGTCCAAGAAGATCGCTTTACAACCATTCATATCCAGGAACTGGCTTGCGTATCTCGTGATACCAAATTAGGGCCTGAAGAGATCACGGCTGACATCCCTAACGTGGGTGAAGCTGCACTCTCTAAATTGGATGAATCCGGTATTGTTTATATTGGAGCAGAAGTTACTGGCGGTGACATTCTGGTTGGTAAAGTGACACCTAAAGGTGAAACCCAACTGACGCCAGAAGAAAAACTCCTGCGTGCTATCTTCGGTGAGAAAGCGTCTGATGTTAAAGACTCTTCTCTGCGCGTACCAAATGGCGTATCCGGTACAGTTATCGACGTACAGGTATTTACCCGTGACGGTGTAGAAAAAGACAAGCGTGCTCTGGAAATTGAAGAGATGCAATTGCGTCAGGCTAAGAAAGACCTGACAGAAGAGTTGCAAATCTTTGAAGCAGGGTTGTTCGCACGTATCCGTTCTGTATTGGTTTCTGGTGGCATAGAAGCTGAGAAACTTGACAAACTACCTCGTGAGCGTTGGTTGGAACTGGGTCTGGCTGATGAAGAGAAACAGAATCAGTTGGAACAGTTAGCTGAGCAGTATGACGAACTGAAAGCTGAGTTCGAGAAAAAACTGGATGCTAAACGTCGTAAGATCACTCAAGGCGATGATCTAGCACCTGGCGTACTGAAAATCGTTAAGGTTTATCTGGCGGTTAAACGTCAGATTCAGCCTGGTGATAAGATGGCGGGTCGCCATGGTAACAAGGGGGTTATCTCCAAGATCAACCCGATCGAAGATATGCCTTACGATGAAAACGGTACTCCGGTAGACATCGTACTGAACCCGCTGGGCGTACCATCACGTATGAACATTGGTCAGATCCTGGAAACTCACTTGGGCATGGCTGCGAAAGGTATTGGTGACAAGATCAATGCAATGCTGAAACAGCAGCAGGAAGTTGCCAAACTGCGTGAATTTATCCAGAAAGCTTATGACTTGGGTGATGAAACCCGTCAAAAAGTTGATCTGAACACTTTCTCTGATGAAGAAGTTCTTCGTCTGGCAGAAAACCTGAAAAAAGGCATGCCAATTGCGACACCGGTGTTTGATGGTGCGAAAGAGAAAGAAATTAAAGAGCTGCTGAAACTGGGTGACTTGCCAACTTCTGGTCAGATTACCCTGTTTGACGGTCGTACCGGTGAACAATTCGAACGTCAGGTTACAGTTGGTTACATGTATATGTTGAAACTGAACCACTTGGTGGATGACAAGATGCACGCTCGTTCAACCGGTTCGTACAGCTTGGTTACTCAGCAACCGCTGGGGGGTAAAGCGCAGTTCGGTGGTCAACGCTTCGGTGAGATGGAAGTGTGGGCATTGGAAGCATATGGTGCTGCATACACCTTGCAGGAAATGCTCACCGTCAAGTCCGACGATGTTAACGGCCGTACCAAGATGTATAAAAACATCGTGGATGGCAACCACCAGATGGAACCAGGTATGCCGGAGTCCTTTAACGTATTGTTGAAAGAGATCCGCTCTCTGGGTATCAACATCGAGCTGGAAGACGAGTAAATCGTATTCCCGCTGGTACTGCCCTGAATGGATATGACGGGCAGTTTACCAGCCAGTGGTTGCACTGGTTATAGGGGGGAGTGACATGGGTCGCTCTCCTGACAGGTCTAACTCCGACAGGAGCCATTTCGTGAAAGACTTATTGAAGTTTCTGAAAGCGCAAACTAAGACCGAAGAGTTTGATGCGATCAAAATTGCTCTGGCCTCACCAGATATGATCCGTTCGTGGTCGTTTGGTGAAGTGAAAAAGCCGGAAACTATTAACTACCGCACGTTCAAACCTGAGCGTGACGGCCTTTTCTGCGCCCGTATTTTCGGGCCGGTAAAAGATTATGAGTGCTTGTGTGGTAAATACAAGCGTCTGAAACACCGTGGTGTGATTTGTGAGAAGTGTGGCGTAGAAGTTACCCAGACTAAAGTTCGTCGTGAACGTATGGGGCACATCGAATTGGCTTCTCCAACCGCACACATTTGGTTCCTGAAATCATTACCATCCCGCATCGGTTTGTTGCTGGATATGCCACTGCGTGATATTGAGCGCGTACTGTACTTCGAATCCTATGTGGTTGTAGAAGGCGGTATGACCAGCCTGGAACGCAGTCAGATCCTGACAGAAGAGCAATATCTGGATGCACTGGAAGAGTTTGGTGATGAGTTCGATGCGAAGATGGGTGCAGAAGCTATCCAGTCTTTGCTGAAAAATCTCGATCTGGAAAATGAGTGTGAAACGCTGCGTGAAGAGTTAAATGAAACTAACTCTGAAACTAAACGTAAGAAGCTGACCAAACGTATTAAGCTATTGGAAGCATTTATTCAGTCTGGTAACAAACCCGAATGGATGGTTCTGACGGTTCTGCCAGTTCTGCCGCCGGATTTACGTCCACTGGTTCCATTGGATGGTGGCCGTTTTGCTACTTCGGATCTGAATGATCTCTATCGCCGTGTTATTAACCGTAACAACCGTTTGAAACGTCTGCTGGATCTAGCGGCACCAGATATCATCGTTCGCAACGAAAAACGTATGTTGCAAGAAGCGGTAGATGCCTTGCTGGATAACGGTCGTCGCGGTCGTGCAATTACGGGTTCTAACAAGCGCCCTCTGAAATCCCTGGCCGATATGATCAAGGGTAAACAGGGCCGTTTCCGTCAGAACTTGTTGGGTAAACGTGTTGACTATTCCGGTCGTTCTGTAATCACCGTAGGTCCTTATCTGCGTCTGCATCAGTGTGGTCTGCCTAAAAAGATGGCACTGGAGCTGTTCAAGCCGTTCATCTACGGAAAGCTGGAATTGCGTGGTTTGGCGACCACCATTAAAGCCGCCAAGAAGATGGTTGAACGTGAAGAGGCGGTTGTTTGGGATATTCTGGATGAAGTTATTCGTGAACACCCGGTTCTACTGAACCGTGCGCCGACACTTCACCGTTTGGGTATTCAGGCATTTGAACCGGTTCTGATCGAAGGTAAAGCGATTCAGTTGCACCCACTGGTATGTGCGGCCTATAACGCCGACTTCGACGGTGACCAAATGGCTGTTCACGTACCGCTGACACTGGAAGCCCAGTTAGAAGCGCGTGCACTGATGATGTCCACCAACAACATCTTGTCTCCAGCGAGTGGTGAGCCAATCATCGTTCCATCTCAAGACGTTGTTTTGGGTCTGTATTACATGACTCGTGACTGTGTTAACGCTAAAGGCGAAGGCATGGTATTGACTGGACCTAAAGAAGCTGAACGCGTATATCGTGCGGGTCTGGCTTCTCTGCATGCCCGCGTTAAAGTCCGTATCACGGAAGAAGTGAAAGATGGTGAGGGTAATATCACTACCAACACTGGTTTGGTTGATACTACCATTGGTCGTGCAATCCTGTGGATGATCGTACCAAGAGGTCTGCCTTACTCTCTGGTTAACCAACCATTGGGTAAAAAAGCTATCTCTAAAATGCTGAACACTTGTTACCGTGTGATGGGCCTGAAACCAACAGTTATCTTCGCTGACCAAATCATGTATACCGGTTTTGCCTACGCTGCACGTTCAGGTGCATCAGTTGGTATCGACGACATGGTTATCCCAGAGAAAAAAGCGGGGATCATTGCAGAAGCGGAAGCAGAAGTTGCTGAAATTCAGGAACAGTTCCAGTCAGGTCTGGTAACAGCCGGCGAACGTTATAACAAGGTTATCGATATCTGGGCCGCAGCAAACGAGCGTGTTGCTAAGGCAATGATGGAAAACCTGTCTACCGAGACAGTGATTAACCGTGACGGTGAAGAGGAACAACAAGTTTCTTTCAACAGCATCTTTATGATGGCTGACTCCGGTGCGCGTGGTTCTGCTGCTCAGATCCGTCAGTTGGCGGGTATGCGTGGCTTGATGGCTAAACCAGACGGTTCCATCATCGAAACCCCAATTACGGCAAACTTCCGTGAAGGTTTGAACGTACTCCAGTACTTCATCTCGACCCACGGTGCTCGTAAAGGTCTGGCGGATACGGCACTGAAAACGGCGAACTCTGGTTACTTGACTCGCCGTCTGGTTGACGTTGCACAAGATCTGGTTGTTACAGAAGACGATTGTGGCACGCACGACGGTATCTTGATGACACCGGTCATTGAAGGTGGTGATGTTAAAGAGCCACTGCGTGAGCGTGTATTGGGTCGTGTGACGGCGGAAGATGTTCTGAAACCAGGTACGGCTGACATTCTGGTTCCACGTAACACCTTGCTGAATGAAAAATGGTGTGATCTGTTAGAAGAGAGCTCCGTTGACAGCATTAAAGTACGTTCTGTTGTAAGTTGTGAAACTGACTTTGGTGTTTGTGCAAACTGTTATGGTCGTGACCTTGCTCGCGGACACATCATCAATAAAGGTGAAGCTGTTGGTGTTATTGCGGCTCAGTCCATCGGTGAGCCGGGTACACAGCTGACGATGCGTACATTCCATATCGGTGGTGCGGCATCTCGTGCAGCAGCAGAATCCAGTATTCAAGTCCGTAATAAAGGTAGCTTGAAACTGTTTAATGCTAAATCTGTGATGAACTCCGCAGGCAAGCTGGTGATTACTTCCCGTAACACTGAACTGTGTCTGATCGACGAATTTGGCCGTACTAAAGAAAGTTATAAAGTCCCTTATGGTGCGGTACTGGGTAAAGGTGATGGCGAAGCAGTTAATGGCGGAGAAACTGTTGCTAACTGGGATCCACATACCATGCCAGTTGTCAGTGAAGTATCCGGTATCATCCGTTTTGCTGACATGATAGATGGTCAGACTATTACTCGTCAGACTGATGAGCTGACAGGTTTGTCTTCATTGGTTGTTCTGGATAGTGCAGAGCGTACCGGTAGTGGTAAAGACTTGCGTCCGGCACTGAAAATTGTTAATGCCAATGGTGATGATGTATTGATCCCAGGTACTGACATACCGGCTCAATACTTCCTGCCAGGTAAAGCAATTGTTCAATTGGATGATGGTGTAAGCATCTCGGCGGGTGATACGTTAGCACGTATTCCTCAGGAATCTGGCGGTACGAAAGATATTACCGGTGGTTTGCCACGCGTTGCTGACTTGTTCGAAGCGCGTCGTCCGAAAGAGCCTGCTATCCTGGCTGAAGTCAGCGGTATTGTCTCCTTCGGTAAAGAAACCAAGGGTAAACGCCGTCTGGTTATCTCCCCATTAGATGGTGGTGATGCTTACGAAGAGATGATCCCTAAATGGCGTCAGCTCAACGTATTCGAAGGTGAAGTTGTTGAACGTGGTGACGTGATCTCTGATGGTCCAGAGTCTCCACATGACATTCTGCGCTTGCGTGGTGTTCATGCCGTTACCCGTTACATTACTAACGAAGTTCAGGAAGTTTACCGCTTGCAAGGGGTTAAGATTAACGATAAACACATTGAGGTTATCGTTCGTCAAATGCTGCGTAAAGCAACCATCGAAAGTGCAGGTAGTTCTGAGTTCCTGGAAGGCGAACAGGTTGAGTATGCCCGCGTTAAAGTGGCAAACCGTAAGCTGGAACAGGAGGGTAAAGTCCCTGCTACTTATGGCCGTGATCTGTTGGGTATTACTAAAGCGTCTCTGGCAACAGAATCCTTCATCTCTGCGGCATCGTTCCAGGAAACGACCCGCGTACTGACGGAAGCAGCGGTTGCTGGCAAACGTGATGAACTGCGTGGTTTGAAAGAGAACGTCATCGTAGGTCGTCTGATTCCAGCGGGTACTGGCTATGCTTATCATCGGGATCGTATGCGTCGTCGTCAGTTGAACGAAGCTTCTGAAGCACCGCAGGTCAGTGTAGATGAAGCAACTGCGAATCTGGCAGAACTGCTGAATGCTGGTTTTGGTGGCGATAAGAAGTAATTCTTAGAACAGGATAGCTAATTACATGCCCTCTTTTTTGGAGGGCATTTCAACTTGTTGATAACGTGCCAATTTTTACTTGGTGCTCTGTTTTAATCGAGTTTCGTTCACAAAATGGAACTTGCCTTCACGCTAAAAATTCTCTCCCCAGCTTTTTCTTTCCGAAAAGAGTTCACTTGAAGATCTTATTCCTCACAATCATCTGGAGCATAAAAAAGTCGATGCGGACATTGATCTTGAATATATCCGTGGAGCATTTATGGTTAAATGGAAAATCCGTAATGGGTACCGTCGGGTAACTCGATATCGAGACGCAGCTTGCTACCGGTTGCCTCAACGTAACGTTTGAGGGAAGACAATTTCAAGTCACGGCCAAGCTTCTCCATGTCAGAAACCGTAGGTTGCTTGATACCAAGAGCCAAAGCTATTTCTCCTTGGGTTTTTTGTACCCGCTCACGAAGTTCTGCCAGATGGATGTTTAGCAATATCTCTGTTGCCGCAGTTTGTGCATTGGCAACAACTTCGGGCTTTTCGTTTGCTAATATTTGATCAAGAGTTCTTGCCATAGTGTTTATTCCTTCTTTAATTTTTCCAAATGTGCTGTAAATTCACGGTCAGCAATCGGAATCATTGTTTCATAAAACCGTTTCTCGTTTCCGGTTTTGTTACCGGCGCAAAGCAAAATTCCTCTCCGTTTGGGGTCGAACGCAAAGAATGCTCGGAGCGGGTCGCCTTTGCTTTGGACACGTAATTCTTTCATGTTACTGTGGAATGAACCGTTCACAGTATCTGCGTATGGCCTGGGCAACATAGGGCCTCTTTCCTGAAGTGCTATTATTGAAGCTAGCATATTGGCCCTGTCGGTGTCATCCAAAGCATCGAACCATGCATCAAAGGTGTCCGTCGTTTCGATAGCCCACATAACTACTCCTTACTCAATATAGGTTTAATGCTATATAGATAAAAATCTATAGTCAAGAAAATTGGTGTTTTGCGCGAGGGTGTCAGCTTTTTCATGTATAAATATTGAACTTGATTTGGTTATGATCAGGCCCCGGCCAAATGGAAAAACTAAGCTAAATGAAAAACAGTTATATTAAGGATATGATCAAGCTTGCTGGTGCTGAATTTAAGAAGTATCTAGCAGAACTGGAGAGAGAAATATGACTACACTTGATGAGTTGCTTGAAAAACGCAGCCCTGAAAGCCGCCATAGAATTGCTAAAAAAGTTGATGAAATGAAACGAGAGATAGGGCTTTATCAGATCCGTGAGGCTCTTGATGTTTCACAAACTGAGCTGGCAATTGCACTTGGGGTCAAGCAACCGACTATTGCTAAAATAGAACAGCCTGGTAATAACCCTAAACTTTCGACATTGAAACGCTACGTTGCAGCGTTAGGTGGAGAATTAAGCCTTGATGTTCAACTTCCTGATGGTAAACGTATCGTAGTACATATTTGACCTTTGAATGTTGGTGTTGTTTCAGTAAAAGCGGCAGAACTCGTCGTTCTGCCCACTGAGGTTCGTGTCAGCTTTGTCAGGCATGAACGCGACAGCCAATGAAGTGAGAATCTTCGTGTATAGCCGGGAGGAGAATAGTCACAGGATAGCTGATCGTACAGTGATTCAAGCAGCGTTCATGCGCATTGGAATATACATTGATGATCAAGTATTCCATGAACTTGGTACCGGCAAAATCACCTTGGTTATGTAAAGGATATTATTCGGTATGCAGAAATAGCTCATCGTATTTAATACAGGGGGCTTGTTAATGTGATTATTTTATTTAAAGTCCCATCACATAGAATTTATGAAAGATTATTCTCTTTAAAGTCCCTATTTTTATCCGTATTCTTGCATGATTGATGGAGACTTCAATTTAATTTTTCAGGATAAATAATCGCAGTTTTTTATCCTGTTGTGTCTTTAAATTATGATACAGGTCATAAAATACAATATTTCATGATTCATATACTTGGAAATGAATATAAACTGAAAATGATAAGCAATTGCTACCAATATAAATGATGGGACAAAATAATGGAGAATGGAGTAACCCTAGTTTATGAAGATATAACGGAAGAGAATTATGTCCTAATCAATGATTTTTATAAGCGTGATATAGGAAGTTTAGATTATTTTATTTGGAAAAATTTGAAATAAAAGAAATAGGGGCTGTCCTAGATAAGTCATTTGATCTAGGGTATCCAAATGAGAAAAAGTCGGATTAGCCAATACAAGCAAAAACGTCTTCAGGAGCTCTTTGTGGCAGGGGCTACAGCTCGCACTGCGGCTGAGTTAGTGGGGGTCAACAAAACGACTTCAGCTTACTATTTTCACCGCCTCAGAGTCCTTATCGCTGATTATGTCGATGAACACTCCATGTTTGAAGGTGAAGTCGAGATAGACGAAAGCTATTTTGGGGGTAAACGTAAGGGAAAACGCGGGCGAGGTTCAGCCGGAAAAGTCCCTGTTTTCGGGCTTCTCAAGCGAGGTGGTAAGGTCTACACCCGCCTAATACCTAACGCCAAATCCGATACCTTGATTCCGATAACCACAGCGAAAATTAAGCCTGACAGCCTGGTCTACACAGACAATTTTGCCCGCTATGATGTGCTGGACGTGTCCAATTTTAAACACTATCGAATTAACCATAGCACGGAGTTTGTAGACGCTAAAAATGGTCAAAACCATATCAATGGGATAGAGAACTTTTGGAACCAAGCCAAACGTCATATGCGTAAATTTAATGGCATACCAAAGGAACATTTTGAGCTCTTTCTCAAGGAATGTGAGTGGAGATTTAATACACCGGGTGTAAAAGACCAATTACATATTCTAAAACAAATAGTTAAGGGAAAAATATAATCGCTATCTAGGACAGCCCCAATATGTATTTAGACACGCTTGGGGTAACTCCAGGGCGATCTTTATCGCAACAATCTAAAAAGGTTACTGAACTTATTGAAGAGTGCCGACATGAATTAATCGAACAAACAAAATTAAATTGTCATGGGACAGTAATTTTTAACTCGGGAGCATAGAACTGCTACGCAAGATTCAATCACAAAACTTGAAATTGAGTACAACTTGCAAGTTAATTTTTTAAAACCTTATCAAGCATTCACAGAAAAAGAGAAGAAGTTTGAAAAGAGGCTAATCAAGAGCGACTTGAGTATTATATCGGAAGTTATGAAAAATATTTATTTATACGATGACAATATTGCATCCGACAATTTCAATTATGAGATGTTACTTTCTACAAACGATGCCATTTTTTCAGATTTAATGACAATATTAGGTCACAGTGACAGTATAATAGAAATTGCGGCAGAAAGAATTCATGCTAGTTGGTTTGATATAATGAAAGAATTTTATGCCGATGATGAAAGAGTCCAGTCCAAAGAAAAGCCAAATATTAATAATTCAGATTTTATAAAAAACAGAGATGGAATACGCATTGATTTAGCCGCTATTTACATCGTACTCATGGAAATAAAATATAACAGCCTTTGTATGGAGATTTAAAATAATACATTTATTTCTATCCCCCATTTAGATGATGCGGCTTTAAGCACTGGTGGCTTAATACATAAATTAGTTTCAGAAAATCAACAGGTGGTTGTTTTAACATTTTTTACTGAATATGACGAAAATCTTACATCTCATTACTTACGCTCTGAGAGTAATGATAATATGAATTCATTTATAAAATTGTATTCAAAACGAGCTAATGAGGATATTGCTTTTTGCAATAAATTATCAGCCATTCCAATACATGGTAAAATTTTAGATTGCATTTACAGAATCGATCAATACGGTGAACCTATGTATAAGAATTCTGCCGCGATTTATAGTGGCTTAGTACATAAATCAGATTATGCATCCGATATTGCTCAAGATCTCATTGATAAAATATTGCTAAATTATCAACCTGATTATATCTATGCCCCTTTGGGAATAGGTCGACATGTAGACCACATTATAATAAATAATCTTGTGCATAATATAAAAGGCTCACATAAGTTAAAAATATTACTTTATGAAGATTTTCCCTATGTTTTAGGTGAATACCCTATTGTTAATCCCGATAGTTTGGAAAATGCTTTATTACGAAATAATAAATTTGATATGCGTGCTATATTGGTGGATATTGATTTAAAAGAAAAAATGCAAAACATTCTGTTTTATGATTCTCAACTAGAACCTCTGTTTGGGAATGAATCAAATCTTTTAATTCCATTGGAAAAATACCATCTTTCTATTAGTGAAATAAAAGTACAAGAGCGCTTTTGGTTAATTCAATAAGGGATTAATAGTGAAAAATATATTTATAATATACCATGATATTTTCTTGAATGGATATGGCGGGGTAGAAACGGTATGTTCAAATTTAATAAATTTGCTTGACCTTGCCAATATTGAAATTAATTTCATATTTATATCTCTAAATGAGATAAACAGAATTGAAAATCGTGCTTGGTTATCCAATGCTCAACATGTCTCTTTAATGTCAAACAGTGATAAATCTCGCCAGAATATTGCATGTGAATTATCTTTGATATTAGAAAGATTTTATCCTGAGATTATAATAAGTTTAGACACGACATCTTGTAATATTACTTGACTTTCCTGTGAAAAGATTAATTTCCCGGCAAAAACCTATTCTTGGCTGCATACTTCAATTAGGAATCCTACCCCACAGAAAATTAAATATTTATGCTGTGCCGACGAGCACCTTGTTATCAGTTCTGGTTTAAGAGATCAAATGTTATCCTTTGGAATAAAACCAGAGAAGCTTCATCTTATTTTTAATCCTATCAAAATGAATCCCTTTATAATTCTTCAACCAAAACACATAGCTAGATTTTTATATGTTGGAAGAATTCTTGCTTATAAGTCGAAAAATTTAACTGAACTCTTTTTAGCTCTTTCACAATTGCATGGTCATTGGGAGTTACATATGGTAGGTTCTGGAGATGATGAGGGTTATTTAAGAGAACTATCTTCATAACTCAATATAAATAACAATATTATTTGGCATGGTTGGAGAGATCATTTTTGGGAATTTGTGATGGATAATATAAAAGAAGTATCCGCTTTTATTTTAACATCAAAATATGAAGGCTTTGGTATGGTATTAGCGGAAGCAATATCTTATGGTATCTACTGTATAAGTTCAGATTGCCAGTGTGGTCCAAGCGATATTATTAATAATTTAAATGGTGAGATTTATAAATCAGGTAATATTCTTGAGTTGTCTGAAAAATTACAACTCATTATTGATGAATATAAAATAAGAGATCATCAAGCAATAAAAAATTCTATTGCCTTTCTTTACGAATATAATTTCCTGTTAAGAATCACTAAGGCTTTACCTGTATTAGCTCAGATCTAATGTACGACAGTTATAGTTTAAAAACGCGTTGCTATCTATCTCTAGTCAAATCGGAGAATTGGCAGCAGAATATGGCATCGTTTTTCCGTAATGCTCCGCTGCCTGAAGCACTTGAGGACGTAAATAATGGATTAACTGCTATTGCACGCAGGGTTTTGAAACAACTCTATGAAGACTGGCTGATACTGATTCAACAAACAGAGGAAATAGAAGGAACCCTTAAGTCGTATTCATGGCAAACGGCTCAGTGGCAGCAATGCGGTATTTTAGTCTAGGGTGCCAGAGCTGCCATAAAATACATGTAATCGTTATAACTTGAATGGAACGGTGTTGTCTCCTGAAGAATACAGACTCTTCTTCACAGTGGTTAACAACGCCTTTAAGCTCGTCATCAAATAAGTGGAAAATGCCTCTTGTCCTACACTTCTGTTGTATATAGGTGCGGGTATAAATCGTCTCATCTCGTTGTGAAAGTGACCGGAAGCAACAATAATTTCAATCGAGTCGATTCTGGCTTGAAGCAATTCTTCAAAGTTATCAAGCTGATAATCTGATACTTTTCTTTTAATGAGTTCTATACCTTATGCATCTTGAAATCTATTGGGTATACTCTGATGGCTGAAATATTTTGTGTTGTTCTTCTGTTGAGCGGCGAATGAATTGAAAAAAACTCAATTTTATTTGCTGTTTTTACCGGTTTATTCACCTGAGACTATTATCTGAAATCATAAGTTACCAATAATTGCCAATATACGTAGCAATGGCTGGAAAAAGTCAATTAATTTATATCCGCTGATTCACTCTTCCTAGGGATAAAGATGAACAGTAAAAGAGAGGCAATATTATGCAAAGTTATTTAATGAAAAACACAATTTAATATTCTCCAATCATTGATAAGGTTATTTTCGAACAATAAAACGCTTAAAAAGATCAAATTAATCACTTATAACTCATTTATTCTTTTATTAATTCATACAAATTACAACTCACCACCAACAAAAAATACAATTGAGTATTATCCTATTATTGATAAAGTGCCCCCCGAAAAACAAAGCGATTAAAGAAATCAAACTAATTTCTATTCATTTAAAAAGGACTAATATATGAACGTACAAGAAATCCTGAATAACGAAGATTATTCTGATAATAAGAAACACTCTTATAAAGAATTGGTTAACGGTTCATTCGAAGAGGGATATAACGGCTGGAGAATCCCAGCCCCTGAATCAGTAAATATTTTATCTGAAGATGGTATTTACTTTATCAGAATCCAAAGCGTTACGGGTTCTGGCGTCATTGATCAAATTATAGAAGGATTGGAACCTAACACTAAATATAAGCTAACAGGTACAGCGCGCGTTTCAGCAGAATGGGCCTCATCAGCTTATTTTGGTTTACAGAGTCGTACAGATGGTCCAAACTCTTTTGCTGTAAACAGCACCAATTTTACAACTGGCTCAGTAGAATTAAGCACAGATCAAGAAGGACTTTTACGCGTTTACTTGTTAAAAGACCAAGTTGGCCATCGACCAGACGGAGAAACCGCTGACTTTACCGGTTTTATTTTAGAAAGGGCTTAAGCATCTGACTTTGATATATCACACCCGAAGCATATTGCTTCGGGTGTTTTAAAGCCTGTCTTAGTGGAGATAATTTTCCGAAAATGGCTCCATTTAACTTAAATCATGCAATGGTTTTTTTATTGGCGGCGTAAATCTGAAATCAGAAAACCGCACCTGTAACCCTTGACGTTCTGGAGAACAACACATTGCGCCAACAAAGACGGGTTGTTTATCTTCAAAAAAAGGAGACAGTCTTAATAGTGGCCATAGTAAACCATCAATAGAATATTGCAGTCTTAAATATCCTTCTTCACAGGTCAGGCGTAACCAGAATTTATTGCAGTTACCGGGAAATATTCCCATAGACCAATCAGAATGATGACGAGTGAGTACACTGCCAATCGTGGCCTGACCATCAGAATATTCAACACCCCCTTTTAGCCAATGTTTCTCATCTATTAATAACATGATTCCCGCTTGATCGTATAAATGTTCAAAACATCCTTCAATACAGAGTTGAAAGGTGAAATCATCCTCAATATAACGACCAAAAACATGACCATTATGACGTTCAAAGCCATACCATGTTTGTTGCCAAAAGTCGGTTTTATGATCTGTAGTGACATCAAGCCAGTCGCTTCCACATTGCCAATCAGCTGGTTCATTAATCCAATGATATTGTGACAAACTCATAGAAACTCCTTCTATTATCTTCCGCTTGAATGAATAAATTTATATCCTGCAAGTAAGGAAACAGAGAGTAAAGCAACACAAGCAAAAGCACCATGTAATGTCACAATATGCGCTAATCCACCAATAATTGCAGGCCCTAGCAAGATCCCTGAATATCCCATGGTAGAAACTGCGGCAACCGCCAGCGAATCAGGCATAATTTTTTGTTGGCCAGAAGCGGTAAAAAGCATTGGAGCGATATTAGATAATCCAGCTCCAACCATTAAGAAAGAAAGTCCCAGTATTATTGCTGTTGATGCTGAGTAAATAAGGATAAATCCAGAAGTCGCTAATAAAGCACTACAGATAAAAACTCGTCTGTGTCCATAAAGGGCAATGATCCTATCACCCAAAAAGCGACCAGATGTCATAGCAATAGCAAAAAGGGTATAACCTATCCCAGCCTGATGGCTGCTAATATTATGCACGCTGGTTAATAATATACCGCTCCAATCCAGCATTGATCCTTCCATAATATAGGCAACAAAACAGAGAAAGCCCAACAAAATAACAACTCCGCGGGGTACAGCAAAGAATGGTGTATTACCCGATTCTGCTTCGTTTAATAATCCACTCCATGCCGGCAGCAGCAACAGAATAATAGGTAGCACCGCCATGATCATCACCTGAAAAGGTGATACTCCCAGAGACAATAATGCACTAACCGAGCCAGCACCCGCTATTCCCCCCAGACTGAACAACGCATGAAAACCAGACATAATTGGACGCCGAGCCATTTTCTCAATCATGACAGCATGGATATTTACCACAACATCCATTGCACCAATGCCAGTACCAAAGATAAATAGAGCACAAGCCAGCGTCAGCGGTGTAGGTAATACGCTTAGCCCTGGCAACATCACTAACACCAACAAGGTACATAAAGTGAAAATTTGTCGGCATCCGAAACGGGTTGCTAGCATTCCAGCCATCGGCATCATAATGAAAGAACCAACACCAAATGCCAGCATCAGTAGCCCCATCGCACCATTATCAAGTTGCAGGCGTTCTTTAGCTAAAGGAATGAGGGGAGCCCAACTTGCAAGGCTAAAACCAGCAATAAAAAAAGCGGCGCGGGTCGCCATGATGGGCTGTTTTACCAAAGAGACAATATTCTGATCAGACAACTCATGTTCCTTCTATGTCAATAAAAATGCCCTCCGATATGATTAATAATGGAGGGCATTAAGTTACGCAAAATCAATCTTAGAAAATTGCGGAATATCTGTCAGCGCCCCAATAATACGGGTTGCTTGCTGATATTGCTCTGCAACAGATAACGCATGAGGCCAGGCATATACATAGGAAATACCTGCCCGTGTTGCAGCTGTAATCCCTAAATCTGTATCTTCAATCACTAATGTCTGATGAACATCCATAGACTTCAATTTCAACATAGCAAGATAAGGATCGGGATGAGGTTTGGTTTTCACAACATCGTCGCCAGAGATCAAAGCCGGGCTTTCACTCAGCTCCAACAATCCAATATTAGCCAGACATACTTCCCTCGGCGCAGTAGAAACAAAGCCAAAAGGGATATTATGCTGTTGTAAAGCCGATATCAGCCCAGAAATTCCCGGACGAAGATAACTTTTAGACAACTTATCCTTATAAACAGCAACAATTTGGGCGGTGATCTCTTTTTGTTGCTGAGCAGGAACTCCAATGTAATCCAGCGTTTCCTCTAAACTCAGACCAATTAGTTGCTGTGGTTGTACATGCTGTGTGTAGTCAGGAGCCAAATCACAAAGAACATCAAAGTGCAGCTGCTCACTGTCAACAATGACTCCGTCAATATCAAAAATCACATTAAATCTATCCATGTGAAACATTCCATTATTTTAGATCGGAAATACGGATAAGCACTTTACAGTTTGGAGTAAACAGTGGTTTTTGGCTTTTGCACGCAATATCACAACCAACCGTGAGAAAAGCCTGCAAGTAATCATTAAAATCAAAAATCTGGCTGACCAAACGACCGGCTGGAATAACACCATCACGGATCATGGTATAAGCACGCTCAAAACTGTTATTCAGAGAATCAATGGAACCAATCACTGAAAGGCTCTTATCAGCAATTTTCAAGATATCAAGATTGGCATACTTATCTTTAAGCGCGACATTCAATAACTTCCCGCCAGGCGCCAAATGTTCAAAAATGTATTCGGTTAACTGCCCGGTCGTATCCACACAGAGATCGATAAGCGCTAATTTATCACCATATCGTTGCGCTAATGCCTCATCAAAATCAGTGTACAGTTCACATTCCGGTGGCAGATTTTCTTTGGCAAATTGAACACGATTTTCGTTTTTCTCGACCATGAAAGCTTTAACGCCTCTGGCATGTAAAGCCCAGATGTAGAGCATCCCCATTGGACCTGCGCCAGCTACCGCTGCACGAATATTAGTATGAGTAATGCCCAGTTTATCAACCCCGGTCAATGTGCAACTCAATGGCTCAGTCAGTGATGCTTCTTCCATACTGACATGATCATCCAACTTTATCAGTGAACTCTCTTTAGCCAGATATTGTTCAGCAAATGCTCCGTCATAAGAAACCCCCGCTTCGGTTCCCAATTTTTTCTCACAATGATTTGGACTGCCTGTCTGGCACATCCGACAATGCCCACAAGAATAGGTTGGATTGATGACAACACGGTCACCCACATTAAAACGCGTGACACTCTTCCCTATTTCCGCAATAACACCCGTTGTTTCATGGCCCAGAGTGGTTCCCGGAATGGCAACAGGATAAGATCCAGTGATAATCCCAACATCTGTGCCACAAACGCCACACACCGCAATATCAACGACAACATCATCAGGCTCGACACAACGTAACGGTTCAACATCCTGGATTTGCACATCCCATACCCGATTAAATTTAAGTGCTTTCATTACGCTACCTCCTTGTTGTCCAGCATTCCTAAAGTCAGATCAGCAAAAGTTAGATCAAGTTTATGCAGAATTTCGTTTAAATGTGCCTGAGTACAAATTAACGGCGGACGAACTTTAAGTGCGCGGCCTTTACCATAACGAGAGCCGCGGATAATCAAGTTATGAGAATTCGCTATCGCAATTGCTTGTGCCGCAAATTCCGGTGATGGCGTATCAAAGCCAAACATATAACCAACGCCCCTGACACCGGTAATTTCTGGATATTTATGTTGTAATGCTAATAAGCCATCACGCAAATAAGCTTCGTTACACTGAACATTCTCCAGAACATGTTCATCTTCGATGATATCGATAATTTCGTTCAGGGCTGTTAATGAAAGAGGATTAGCACCTGATGTACTGGAATGTTCGAATGATTCCAAGACATCCAATGAACTGCGCATCAGCACACCACCGGTAGGAATACCGATACCACCAGCCCCCTTAGCGAACACAATAATATCTGGTTCTAATTCTTTAGCGTAACCGGTTGAGGAGAAAAATGTCCCAGTACGGCCAAATCCGGTCTGCACTTCATCGGCGATAATAATAATATTATGTTTATGGCAGATTTCTCTGATCTTACGGTAAAAATCAACAGGGAAAACGTTATTTCCACCATTCCCCTGGATAGGCTCGATGATTAAGCAGGCAATATTGTCATTTGAACCCAATTGAATAAATTGCTCCAGGTCAAAATATTGATTAGGTTCTGTATTCGCTTCAAATTCCGACATGACGCTGGCAGGAGTCGGAACTTTTAAAGAACCATCAATATTGACATGGAAGTCTTTAATTCTAAAAGCATTACCCGAAATTTGCGCTGTGGCTAAAGACTGGCCATGATGAGCCAAAAAGAAAGAGATAACCCCTGACCGACCTGTTGCTTTTTGCGCAATACGAATTGCACACTCAACCGCGCCAGAACCGGAAACATCGCGCAACCATATTTTATTAATACCTTCAGGAGTATATTTAACCAATTTACCCAAAATATATTGGGACATTTCATGAGTATAAGCTGAACTCAGATGTGTACATCTATCGATCTGCTGTTTTAGTTTTTCTGCTATTCTGCGATTAGTGTACCCAAGTGGAAGGTTAAATGTCCCAGAAGCTGCATCAATATACTTTTCACCATCTATTTCCAGATAAGGACCGTTTCCAACAAAGCGAGAAAGCATATCTTCAAACCGTTTTCCATTTTCCATGATTTCATTACCTTAATTAATCATTTCTAACTATAAGAAAGCACAATAATCTCGAATAGGTAAGAGAATATTGACTTAAAATTAATTTAGATCAACAAAAAACCTATAAAATTACAAAAAACATTTAAAAAATTAAAGTATTTTGTATAAAATACATTATTATTTTGAATGAATAGTCAATTGCAGCAGAACTGCTGGTTCGTATGGTTAGTGGCAAGAAATTCTGTTCAAAATCCGACAAAACTGTGCCAAAGATTTTCCATCTTACGACGTTGCTACAGGCGATAAGGGCATTTTATGACCTGAAGCTATTTTCTGATAGGTGACGAAATGGACTAAAAAATTCCTGATCATTTCTGATTTGTCAGAAACGGTGTGCTTTTTCCCTGGAGATAGCCAGACTCTCGAGCGATATAAAAATACCTATATAAGCTAGTTGGTTTACACCAGTAAATAGCTCGTATAAAGTTCAGACTTTAAAAAAAGTAAAGGGTTTAGTCCGTTGCGAGATCCTTAAACATGTCTATCGCCAGCTTGAAATGACTTGCCAGTAGATATGGTGTATCCAAGATCTTTTGTCGTGTTAACGAATGAATTTCACTGAACCTATTTGCTAATAAAACCATCACCACTTATTGAAATATCAAAAGAATACACATGCGAAATTACATTCTTCTACTACTTAGTCTGGTACTCTTTGGGCCGCTAGGTATTGATCTGTTTCTACCTACAATTCCTGCTATCGCTGAAGATTTTCAGGTTAATAATGAAGTTATTCAGTCAACAATTTCTTTATTTCTGTTGATCATGGGGCTGGGGCAATTAATCGCCGGACCACTGGTAGACAAATTTGGCCGTCGGCCTGTTGCCTTAGTCGGTATCACTTTATACATCCTCGGTTCTGCAATCGCAGCGCTTTCAACCAATTCCGAGATTTTTATCACAGCACGGATTATTCAAGGATGTGCTGTCTGCTGTACCAGTGTCGTCTGCATCAGCGGTGTACGCGACCGTCTGAACGGTGACGAGGCAGCTAAAGCCTACGGCTTTCTTAACAGTACATTGAATATTGTTCCTGCTTTGGCCCCATTGCTCGGTGGCCTGTTAGCCGAGATTTTTAATTGGCGAGCGCCATTCTGGTCTCTGGTTTGCTACTCCGTTATTGTATTGCTCATTATTGCCACCTGGCTGCCAGAAACACGCCCTACAAACACCAAACAAATTCATGGACTTCCCCTGAAACAATATTATCAAATTCTCAGCAATGCTCGATTCATGCACTTTGCACTGGTTAACGCCGTTGTCATGGGAATAGTGATTACTTACGTTTCATTTGCGCCAACGGTACTCATGACCGAAGGCCATATTTCACCACTAATATTTTCATTGATTTTTGGTGGCAACGGACTCTGGACTATGATCGCTTTCCTGATCGCCAATAAAATCATTCATCGAACTGGCCGCCCTTTCTGCTTACTGTTAGGTTCAATTCTGATAGCACTGGGTAGCCTGTCTCTGTTCTCAGGAATATATCTGCTACCAAACGTAGCCAGCCAACACTGGTTAAGTTATATGTTGCCAGTTGCTTTCGCTTGTGCAGGTCTTGCATTTGTTATGGGGCCCGCGACCAGTTATGCACTGGAACCTTATTCTGACGAGGCAGGAATAGCTTCTGCATTAGTAGGATTCATCCAAATGGCTATTGGATCCATCATCTCGTTGATAGCAATGGTGTTACCATTTTCCCCCAAACAGTCTCTGATGCTGGTAATGCTACTCGGTGCCATGTTAGCTCTATCCGCACGTTCACTAAGTTGCGGTCTTAAGGGACAAATCGTTTCTTTAAAGTCTTAACATCTATCCCCGTCATTTTTCAAGTTGCTTCTTTGTTGGCTGCACTTACTCACCCCGGTCACATAGTTATCTATGCTCCCGGGGATTCGCTCCCTTGCCGTCGCGATGCATCTTGAAATCCATAGGGTATATCACACAGGAATGTATCAAGACGCCGAAAAGTGACTTTGCACAACAGAATAAACAGGAAAATGAAGAAGAAAACGCGCCAAATCAGCTGTTCTTATTGGGCTAATTTTTCACAAACCCTGTACCGCCGAGTCATACACCTAGCCCCATCATCTGCATCAGTTGCTGCGCCTGCTGAATCGCCTCCTGGCGATTCGCAATGCCCAGCTTCTGATACAGATTTCGTATATGGGTCTTAATGGTTGTCGTTGCTACATCCAACTCTACAGCAATTTGATCGTTACTGTAGCCTGAGTAAATCAACCCTAAAACCTGCCACTCACGCTGCGTAAGTGGACTATTACGAATAAGCTCTGGAACATCAGGATGTGTCAGCAATTGTGTGACAAAACTTTCGTCAAAATGAGCAAATTTGTGGCGATGTTGACGATTAATATCCCGCAGAATACGTTGAGCCCGGTGTAACTCCAGTTCCGACAGCGTATTAAGCTGAATAAGCTGGCGTAACTGCTGGGCCATCAACTCACCTTCAATAACAAAATGACTGACAAATCCTGTACGGTTAGCCAAAGCCAGTGCCTCTATAAGGACACTCTGTGCTTCACTTTTGCGCCCGGTATGCCAGTAAAGCAAATTGCACAACAGTAGATTACGGTTCAGATCGCTTATTAATTGCAATTTTCTCGCATGTCGATTCAGTGTATCCAAAATAGGTTCGGCTTCATCATACAAACCAAGTAGGATCTGAGCACGAGCAATATTACGCCACTGTCCCTGATTAAAATGATTATTTACGCTTTCTGGTCGCTCAGTCTGCGCCAACCACCGAATAGCAGCGCTTTTGTCTTCCATACTCTGCCAAATGATAACGCGTAGTTTGTCAGTATTTGTTCGCCAATCCCTGTGATATTGCCCATTATTCAATAGGTTTTCACAGCGAGCCAGATAACGGCGGGCATTATCAATATCTCCCCTGGTCAAAGAACACTTAGCGAGTTGCGTTAAGCACTGCAACTGCTGCTGAGGTTGGAAGTTAGCTAATACTTCCAAACCACGACGCGCTGCCTCTTCGGCTTCATCAAGACGGGACCAGCACCACAAAAGCTGTGAGCGGATACGTAACAGGAATTCATGCATCGGAAGCTGCTCCAGATGCTGCTCCCGAATCAATTCAAATGCTTTGTTCTGCGTTTCATAAGCCGTCTGCAAATATCCCTGAGCTAATAAAATCTCACTTTGCTGCAACAACGCCCACAACGCGTAGTGATGGACCTGGAAACGACGTGCAAGCTGCTCGGTTTGTTGCATCCGAGCCAATGCATTAGTCAACTCACCTTTACAATGTAATACTTCACCTTCCACCGAAGTCGCAACAATACGACTATATTCATTCTGAGGAAGCAGTGCCGCCAAAGCTTGTTTCGCTAACTTATCAGCCACCTCCGGCTTGCCACTGTTCATAGCCACCTGAGCCCGCAAAGCGTCGAATTCAGCCAATAAATCCGGCTCAATAGCAATTTGTTTCTGTTGCAGTGCTTGTTCCGCTTGGTTCAACAATGTATTGACCTCTGAGTAACGGTGCTGGCTCTGGGCCAACCAAGCCTGAAGTAGCACCAAACGCGGACTCTCCAACAGTTGCTCATAAGGCAACGCACTCATGCACTCTTCCAGCAGAGATAGTTCACTGTAGTTAAACAACGCCCAAGCATGTTGCAATAAAATATTACGTAACATGGCAGTATCGCCCGCAGACAACACATGATGAATAGCCTCGCCCGGATATCCCTGTGCCAACCAACCTTCTGCAGCAGCACGGTGCAATTCTGGCAATTGCAACGCCATTTCCCACTGGCAGCGTTGACGTAAAAATGAGGCAAATAGTGGATGAAAGCGAAACCATTCACCAGAGTCATCCATCCGTTGGATAAATAACCCCTGACGTTCAGTTTCTTCAAGGCGTTGCTGGCCATTCTCCTCACCGGTAAGACGAACAATCAAACCATCATTCATGGAGCGCAAGATAGAGCTACGCAACAAAAATTCACGCGTTGACTCATCTATCTGATTTAGTACTTCATCCACCAAATAGTCGGAAAGATGGCTGGCGTTAATACCCGACAAGCGTTTAGCTGACAACTCAGCGGCATCACATGACTGCTGTGCTGAAAGGGCAATAAGCTGAAGCGCCGTTGCCCAACCAGCCACTTCGTTGCATAGACGTTTACAATCGTCAGCATCAAGCGATGTAGTCAAACGCTTATCAAAAAATTGTTGGGTTTCCTGATAATCAAAAGCCAGTAGCTGACTGTCGATTTCCAGCAATTGTTCACGCACACGCAGATTGGCAACCCCAAGCGAAGGCAGATTACGAGATAAAATGGTTAAAGTAAGATTTTCAGGCTGGTGACGCAGGAAAAACCGCATGGCCTCATGAATAACGTTATTCATAATTAGATGATAGTCATCAATCACCAAAAAAATTGGGTACCGCCACTCATTGAGTTCAATAAACAATTGTGCAAAGAGAGCAGGTAAATTGGCATATTGGTGTTTTTGGGCCAGCACTTCACTTTTAACACAGTGTCCCTGCGTAGCGTGTTGTAACGCCGCGATAAGATAACTAGCAAAACGTTCCGGTTGGTTATCGCTTTCATCCAACGAATACCATCCCAGATTCTCCTGTTCAGCTGCCCACTGAGAAACTAATGTGGTTTTGCCATAACCTGCCGGACTGGTTATCAAAACAAGACGATAATTAGACGACTCATTCAACCTGATTAATAAGCGCTTACGCACAACCGTATTATTCAGGCGAACAGGACGACTAAGTTTTGATGGGATAAGCATTGATTTCCGTGCCCAAAAAATAAGAAGCAATAAGTAAAACCTGTGCTGAAACCGTGTGTAATGATTTAGATAATTTATTTCACGGCTCGTAATAATGTCATTAATCAGCCCAACCAAATTTAGTGAAATACACAGCCTTTGCAAACAGGTTTGCGACCCTCATGTATTAAGTTGCGCACCCTATCACATTCTTGCACAGCAAATTCCACCTTCCACTTATAAGCTGTGGAAGCGATTAGCAAATTTCCTCATCGATTCCCGGACAGAAAGTGGATTTAATCGGTGCCAAAATGAAGCAAAATATGATTACTGACTACGCCCTTTTACTCCTCCCTGACTAATACCTCTCCAGGATGATGCTTTAGATCCTGAGAGCATTCAGCATAGTGTCTAAATTTTCCTTTTCAGCTACAGGATGAAGACTCCATGCAACAGTCCAGATTAGATAAAGCTCAGTTTCAGGCTGCGCTGACACGTCAATGGCAGCGCTTTGGCCTCGGTTCAGCACAGGAAATGACTCAGCATCAGTGGTGGCAAGCTGTGAGTATGGCTCTGTCAGAACTGCTACCTGCATGTCCTGTCATCAAGCATTCCGACCAACAACGCCATGTGAACTACATCTCCATGGAGTTTCTGATTGGTCGTTTAACTGCAAACAATCTGATTAACCTTGGTTGGTATGAAAACGTTCAGGATTACCTGGCAGAAGAAAATATCGTCCTGAGTGATCTTCTGGAGCAGGAAACAGACCCCGCATTAGGCAATGGCGGACTAGGACGGCTTGCTGCCTGTTTTCTCGACTCGATGGCAACCGTTGATCAGCCCGCCATTGGCTATGGCCTGAATTATCAATACGGCCTGTTCCGCCAATCTTTTGAGCAAGGACAACAGATTGAAAAACCAGACAACTGGGAGAGAGAATCCTATCCCTGGTTCCGTCACAATGCCCAGTTGGATGTTGAAGTTAATATTGGTGGCAAAGTCGTTAAAGCCGCTGATGGAGGCGAAACCTGGATTCCTGAATTTACCTTGATTGGAGAAGCCTGGGATCTACCGATTATTGGTTACCACAACGGCGTTACCCAACCATTGCGCCTGTGGCAAGCAACACATGCCTCTCCATTTGATCTCTCCCAGTTCAACGATGGACAGTTCCTGAAAGCGGAACAGCAAGGTGTTGAAGCCGCTAAACTGACGAAAGTTCTCTATCCGAACGATAATCATCAGGACGGCAAACGCTTACGTCTAATGCAACAATATTTCCAGTGTGCTTGCTCCGTAGCAGATATTCTGCGCCGCCATCACCAGGCAGGCCGCAAAACAGAAGATTTGCCTAAGTATGAAGTTATCCAGCTTAATGACACCCATCCAACTATCGCTATTCCCGAAATGATGCGTATTCTGCTGGATAAGCACCAGATGAGCTGGGAAACTGCATGGGAGATAACCAGCCATACTTTCGCCTATACCAACCACACCCTGATGCCAGAAGGCTTGGAATGCTGGGACGAACAGCTAGTGAGCCATTTGCTACCACGCCATTACAGCATTATTCAAGAAATCAACACCCGTTTCAAAAAACTGGTGGAGCAAACCTGGCCAGATAATCAAGCCGTATGGGAAAAATTAGCGGTACATCATAACCATCAGGTGCGAATGGCTAATCTTTGCGTCGTCGCTTGCTTTGCCGTAAACGGAGTAGCAGCACTGCACTCAGCGCTGGTAGTTAAAGATCTTTTCCCAGAATATCATCAACTATGGCCAAACAAATTTCATAACGTAACGAATGGTGTTACGCCGCGTCGTTGGCTCAAACAGTGTAACCCTGCTCTGTCGGGACTGATTGATCGCACACTTAATCGTGAATGGATTAACGATCTTGATACACTTAAATTACTTGAACCCCATGCAGATGACTCTGCTTTCTGTGACGAGTATCAGGCAATCAAACTAGACAACAAAGTTCGTCTGTCCAATTATGTGAATAAAGTGATGGGGCTTAAGCTGGATCCTGTCGCCATTTTTGACATACAAATCAAACGGTTGCATGAATATAAACGTCAGCACTTGAACCTGCTACACATCTTGTCACTTTATAAACAGATTCAAGAAAACCCGTCTTTGGATGTCGTGCCCCGAGTGTTCCTGTTCGGTGCAAAAGCAGCGCCAGGCTACTATCTGGCAAAAAGCATTATCTCTGCGATCAATCAGGCGGCAGAAAAGATTAATAACGATCCTATCGTCCAGGATCGCATCAAAATCGCCTTTATCCCCGATTATAAAGTTTCCGTTGCAGAGCTTATGATCCCAGCTGCTGACGTTTCAGAACAAATCTCCACCGCCGGCAAAGAAGCTTCTGGTACTGGCAACATGAAACTGGCACTGAATGGGGCACTGACTATCGGCACATTAGACGGCGCAAATGTTGAAATTGCCGAACAGGTGGGAGATGACAATATTTTCATCTTCGGGCATACCGTAGAAGAAGTGAAAGCCTTGAAAGCTGCCGGTTACGATCCACTGAAGTTACTTCAGGAAAATCAACACCTGGACAACATACTCAAGTCGCTGGCAAGTGGAGAATTCAGCTACAGCGATAAACACGCATTTGACATGCTATTGCATAGTCTCATTGATGGAGGCGACCCTTATCTGGTATTGGCCGATTTTGCCACATACTGCGATGCGCATAAACGGATCGATACCTTGTACCGAGACACTAAAAGCTGGACACGTAGCGCTATTCTGAATACTGCCCGGATGGGTATGTTCAGCTCTGACAGAACAATCCGTGATTATCAGCAACGTATCTGGCAAGCAAAGAGATAAGGAAGAAGCATGGAGGAGAAGCACCTCGATCATTTAGCGACCGAAGCTGGCATTGTCGCCAGCTATATTAATGCTTATGGAAAACTGCAAGCAATTCCAGCAGAAACCAGATATCGCTTATTAGATGCCATGAACATTAACAAACCGGTCAGTGTGCCGGTTTCCCCCCTGCCAACAGTGAAAGTCTTCACTCAAGGACAAAGCTTCACTATCACGTTAAAAAACGAAGGGGACTATCAATGGCAGATACAAACGGAACAAGGAGAAGAATTTCAGGGGCATTGCAGCCATCAACTGATACTCCCTAATACGCTTGCACTAGGGTACCATCGCCTCACTCTGATACAAGGAAGCCAATGCTGGCCTATGCAGATTATCGTGGCCCCCAAACGCTGTTATGAACCAGATGCCCTGCTAAAAGGAGAAAAACTCTGGGGGACTTGCGTGCAACTCTATACTCTACGTTCAGAAACCAATTGGGGAATCGGGGATTTTGGCGACCTGAAATACATGCTAGAAGAAGTAGCGACACGGGGTGGTGCCTTTATTGGGCTGAATCCGTTGCATGCTTTGCATCCAGCTATGCCAGAAAGCGCCAGTCCCTACAGTCCCTCTTCACGCAATTGGCTCAATATCATTTATATTGATGTTAATCAGGTTGAGGATTTCCAATGTAGTGAAGAAGCGCAGAAGTGGTGGCAAACACCGACAATTCAGCACATGTTGCAATATGCCCGCAATGCAGAATGGGTGGATTACACCACAGTTATGGCATTGAAAATAGCAGCGCTGCGTCTGGCATATCAACAATTCAATACCCGCCCAGAACTTGATTCTCAACAGGTGTCTTTTCGCCAATTTATTATTCAAGGCGGAGAATGTCTTTATTATCAGGGAATCTATGATGCCCTGCACTACCAGCTATACACTGAAGATAGTACCTGTTGGGGCTGGCCAGTGTGGCCGGAGAAGTACCGCGATCCGCACGGTGAGGCCATACAAATGTTTTGCCAGTCTCACCCGCAGGAAGTGAGATTCTTTCTCTGGCTACAGTGGTTGGCTGATTCTCAACTTGCAGACTGCTTTGCTCAGAGCCAGGCAAGTGAGATGCCAATTGGGCTTTACCGTGATTTAGCTGTTGGCGTAGCCGAAGGAGGAGCAGAAACTTGGTGTAACCGGACTGTCTACTGCACCAAAGCATCAGTAGGAGCACCACCGGATGCCCTGGGGCCACTAGGTCAAAACTGGGGTCTACCTCCGATGAATCCTCATGTTTTGCAAACCCAAGCTTACCAACCTTTCATTAATTTGCTGCGCACAAATATGACCTACTGCGGCGCGTTACGCATTGACCATGTTATGTCGATGCTCAGGCTTTGGTGGATTCCCTATGGTGAAACTGCCGACAAAGGGGCGTATGTACACTACCCAGTTGATGATCTGCTGGCAATTCTGGCATTAGAAAGTCAACGCCATCATTGTTTGGTCATTGGCGAAGATTTGGGTATCGTGCCGGAAGAAATTGTGGGCAAACTACGCGATAACGGCGTTTATTCTTATAAAGTGTTCTACTTTGAGCGTCATGGCAATGGAGAATACCGCGCACCTGAGAATTATCCGATACAAGCAATGGCGACCATCACCACTCATGATTTACCTACTTTACGTGGATTTTGGCAAAGCGACGATTTGACACTTGGGGAATCACTCAAGTTATATCTGGATAAAGACCTGCTACAAGGGTTATATACCGAACGTCAAACCAGCAAACAAGGGTTATTAGAAGGTTTACATCGCTACGGCTATATCCCAGAACATATCAGCCACATTGCAAAAGAAGTCGCAATGTCGCCCGTGATAAATCAAGGATTACATCGTTATATTTCTCATAGCACCTGCTCACTGCTGGGGTTACAACCCGAAGACTGGCTGGATATGGATAAACCCGTCAATGTTCCAGGCACGATAATGGAATATCCTAACTGGCGACGTAAATTGAATACCACATTGAAAACAATGTTCGATGATGATCATGTCAACCAATTGCTAAGAGATGTGGATAGATGCCGTAAAAAAGCTGGAACAGCCAAAAGTTAAATACCGTAACGCCTATTTCTCCTGTGCAAGTGTTACCCTTTCTAGCTTAATAACAACGTTAATAAACTGATAATTTTCAAGGATGGTTTTAATTTAAACCATCCTTGAGATTGTTGACTTTTTTGCCTCAACTATCACTGCTGTGTTTTTACCAATGAGAAAACTCGTGTTAAGAAAATCCGGTTTCAATTATCAATATGTTTTTAAAAATCTGGAAAAAATGACAAGTGCATTTTGAGAACACAGTAAGAACTTTAATCATCAAAAGTAAAAATTTGATTAAAGATTTTTTAAATCGAGAAAAAAATCCGACGCGATACTGACATAGAGAGAGCAAACATCAAGAAAAACGGATTTTAAATTGATTAATAAGGCAACAAAATAACAACATTAACTCAATAACAAAGACGAGATGATATTAAGACATTTAACAACATTAAAGATGATTAAAGAAATTGACTTTATTCTTAATACCATTTTCTAGCAAGAGGGGACCCGCAGTTTGCGGACAGGTACATGAATAACAGGTGCATCCGTTTCCGGTGCAAGCCAGTTCTGCATTTTTGCACCAAATCTATATGCCGGATTATTTCCTCCTTGCCACTGTGGCATAACCAGTCTGATAGTATTTGAACGGTTAATCATTATTACTCCTTTGCATATATGTAAAGTACATTCAAAACCAGCGAAGCTAACGCTTCGTCGACATACTTTTACCGCCTTATGTCGGCAAAAGTACCCTTTCGGGTAAAGGATAGTTGACAGTCTGAACCATCCTTACAATTGTCTATATCTGACCAATGACTTCTTTACTGCAAAAAATGTCAAATAAAATAACCTAATGGGATAAGCAGTAACATGCTGATATAAGATTAGGATCTTTACCAACAAAATATCAAATTATTCTTACTAAACTATCTATTATTAAGAAGGTACTATGTGGTTTTGCAGATTTAAACAGGCTTTTATCGCTCTTTTACTGCCCTGGTTGTTAGCTGTGGCTACACAAATGGCAGGAAGGATTTTCCTTCTCTTCACTTATGGCAGTCATCAACTCTTTGCAGATTCCTTTCAGGATGTAGAAAGAATGTTCTGGATTGGCGGGTTGTTTGATATCCGTATTGCCAGTCTGCTGTTTGTTCCCTGCCTGCTAATTGCCAGCTTATTGGCTATTAATAAAAACAGCTTCAGCATATGGCAGCGTTTTTGGCCATGGTTAACAACGATATTAAATACACTGATTGGAGCTTTGACTGTAGGTAATATTTACTACTATGCCACTTATGAACGGTCGATTGATATTTTCATTTTCGGTTTGGTAGAAGATGACACAACAGCCGTGCTGCATACCCTGTGGAATGATTATCCTGTCATCCGTGGCTTATTTTGCTTAACTCTGTTCGCAGCTATCGTTTTCCGGCTCTGCCTCCTCTGGCAATGCCGCCTTATCCAACGCACAGAGCGCAAAACTAATCTGCCAACTTCTGCCATAGCAACGCTGGCTATTCTGGCGATCTGTTTCGTTGGAATGCGCGGCTCCATCGGTACCTTCCCATTACGTCAATCCAATACACAGGTTTCAGAAGTTAAAATGCTTAACATGCTGACTCCTAACGGCCTGATGGCTCTAAACTGGGCCTTCAATGATCATTACAAAAACAGCTACTTCCCAGAGGCAACGGATGAACAAGGTAGCAAGCTATTAAGCCAATTTCTGGATAATCCAACTCCGGCTAGCCTGTTGCCGTTTATGGTTAAAACCTCCGACAATCCTGTCGCTCAGAAAAAACCACCTCATGTAATATTTAACGTGATGGAAAGTATGGGCTATCACTTGCAAAGCTTAGATCGTTCAGAGCTTGATGTTTTTGGCGCCCTGCGCCCGCACTGGCAAAATGACTGGCGTTTTGAACGTTTCGTTTCCGAAGGAGATGGCACTATTGACAGTTTAAGCCGCTTCCTTATCCGCAGCCCGAACAGTGCTATCAGTCAGTCTACAGCCCAAAATCTCAATTTCACCAGTAATATGTTTAAGCCCTATCTGGTAAACGGCTATAAAATCATTTTCGTTACATCAGGTAATGGCGCATGGCGTAATTTAAATCAGTTCCTGCCAAATCTAGGCGTCAGTGAATTTATTGATCAAAATGGGCTGAAAAAACGTTACCCAGAAGCCAAGTTCGATACCTGGGGTGTACCTGATGAGTTTATGTTCCGTTATATCAAAGAACGTTTAACTCAGGCAGAAAAGAACGGGGAACATGTTCTGATTATGTCGCTATCTACTACCCATCATCCCCCGTATAAGTCACCAGAAAACTATAAGAAAACAGATATTAAGCTGAACGATATAGAGAAACAGCGCTTAAACCATCTGGCTAGTGGTGATGAACTACAAGAGGTTTTCCATACTCTGCGTTATAGCAACGATCAATTGGGACAATTTATCAGTTGGATGAAATCCCAGTCACTTGCCACCCACACCATTATTGCAGTAACCGGTGACCATAATATACGAGGTATCGGTTATCCAGATGCTCATGAACTGGCTATCGGCCATGGTGTACCATTTTATCTCTACGTCCCCCCTGCTTATCGCCAGAATATGTTTTTTGATGCGACCAGAGTCGGCAGTCATAAAGATATCTGGCCAACTCTCTACCATTTAAGTTTGTCAAATACTGCTTATTACCGTACCGGTTGTAATTTACTGGCTGAACATCTGGATCCTATCTGGTGCCAGGGATACAACCCGGAAGTGATTATTACACCGCAAGGCGGCTACATCATGATAGGCAAAGGTGAGTTTCGACCATGGGCAAACCAGAAAGGATTATTATTAGGTGAACCACAACCAATGACAGCAGAACAGACTAAACAATTCCATCGCTGGCAAGCATTTACCAATCTATTGTCATGGCAATTGAATCGTCAAGTTCACCACCAGCAATAATGGATACTTCCGTGAATCCCTTTAATCTCAATCGATTAAAGGGATTCACACGGATAAGTATCACAATCAGCCCTTTACTCCCCCAGCAGTCAAACCACTGACCAGCCAACGCTGAGCAACCAAGAAGACTATAGTAATCGGGAGCGCTGAGAGTACCGCGGCGGCGGCAAAATCGCCCCAGAGATAGTTCTGTGGGTTAAGGTATTGCTGCATTCCCACAGCCAAAGTGTAATTGTTCACATCCCTAAGAAGCAGTGAAGCAACAGGCACTTCCGTAATGACACCAATAAAGGAAAGAATGAACACGACGGCCAGAATCGGTACAGAAAGCGGCAGCAATACCATACGGAAAGCCTGCCATGGTGTCGCACCATCAAGCGCAGCAGCCTCCTCCAGAGAGCCATCGATGGTCTCGAAATAACCCTTAATTGTCCAGACATGCAGCGCAATCCCCCCCAGATAGGCAAAAATCACACCACCGTGGGTATTAAGGCCGATAAACGGTATATATCCCCCCAGCCGATCAAACAAGGCATATAACGCCACCAGGGAAAGTACAGCCGGGAACATCTGAAAAATTAACATGCCTTTCAGCAAGGTACTTTTACCGCGAAAACGCATACGGGCAAAAGCATAAGCACAGGTAGTCGATAATGTAACGATACCTACGGCGGTAATAAAGGCAACCTTAACCGAGTTCCAAAGCCACAGCATAACCGGGAAAGGGGGCGGTGTAACACGACCATCCGGTGACACCACACTATAGCCAAGTGCTAATTTCCAATGCTCCCAGGAAATACTTTCTGGGAGCAAACTACCCGTAGAAAAGTTCCCCGGCCTCAGGGAGATAGTAATAACCATCAGCAACGGGAATAAGATCATGGCAATAAAGGTTAACATCAACAAATGTGTCACCAACAAACGCCATCTCTGTGATTTGGATTGCACCATCGCCATTGCATTCTCTCCTTAGTCAAATTTAATGCGGGTGGCTTTCAGGTTAATAATCGCCAATGCACCAACCAGCAGAAAGATAACTGTAGCTATCGCAGCAGCCAGACCAAAGTCTTGACCACTACTGCCGTCAAAAGCAATACGATAAGTGTAACTCACCAGTAAATCGGTATAGCCCGCTGGCGCCGTGGTGCCAATGCGATCAGGCCCGCCAAGAGTTAGCAACTGAATCAGAACAAAGTTGTTGAAATTAAAAGCAAAACTGGCAATCATCAACGGTGTCAACGGTTTAATGAGTAACGGGAAAGTAATCTTAAAAAAGTTCTGAAACGGCCCCGCACCATCTATCGCCGATGCTTCATACAGATCGTCTGGTATTGCCTTCAATAATCCCATACAAAGGATCATCATATAGGGATAGCCCAACCAGGTATTCACCACAATCAGCATGGTTCGTGCCATTGTCGGATCAGCAAACCAGGCAGGTTTAAGGCCGAACAGGCCATTAAGTAACAGATTGATTTCACCAAAACTCTGGTTAAATAACCCTTTGAAAATCAAAATAGAAATAAATGATGGCACGGCATAAGGCAAGATCAACAGCACGCGATAAATAGCACGACCTTTCAACGCTTCCCACTGCACAATACAAGCCAGAACCATGCCGACAGCAACCGTCAACACGACAGTGAACAAGGCAAAGACCACCGTCCAAACAAAAATGGCAAGGAACGGTTTCTGAATACCCTCATCCTGTATTACACGCAGGAAATTTTTCCAACCGATGGAAATAGTAAATCCTGGCGTTAAAGTTTCATTTCCCCATTTTCCCTCAGCATTAATAGACTGATAGAAGCCAGTATCCATGTTAGGGCGATAAAGCGTCCCAGTTTGATTATTGGTGAGAGTCTTACCATCTTCTCCAAGAGAATATTGAGGATATACACCAGAAAATTGACGTAGCGAACTCATTTTCACCTGGTTACCACCCGGCAAAACAACAACTAACCGGTTCAATGTCTGTCGATTCTGAGTGATAACACGCAATGTTGCCGCTTCACCGTCTGGAATGTTGTCCTGCTCATACACATGCAGCGTAGTCTCTTTTGTTGCTGACAACGCAAACGGCTCGGACACCAATTGCTTAGTCTGGTCCGGTACGCTCAGAGCCAAAACCCACAAATCTGATTTTGGGTAGAGCTTAAAAGTCAATGTTTGCCCTGACTGATACTGACGGCTCATCAGGACTGATTGTGCACGTTCAAAAGTCAGTTGATTGGTACTACTGTAGTTGGTGAAGGCGATCGCAATAGTGCAAATAAGCGGAAATAATACAAATAATCCCATGCCTGCTACACCCGGATAAGTATAGCGCCAGGCATAAGTATTGCGGTTAGCAAAAACGTAAATACCTGTTCCTAACAATACCAATGTCAGGATTGCGAATAGATATTCTCCCTGTGAGTACATCAATACCACCAAATAACCGGTAAAGAGTGTACACAAGCTCACTGCAAACCATTTCAGAGCAGAATGCTGCCACCATGATGTTTTTTCGAGCGTCGTTGACATAATGCTCTTCCTTTTTACTACGACGTAACAACTTTCGGATAACTTAATCAAGCTTCCTGCAAACAGGCATCCTTACTGGTTGCAGGAAAGGAACACCCTTCAAAAAAGAAGAGCGCCCACGGGTTACTTAGTCATACGAGCTTCCGCATCAGTTAATGCTGCATCGACAGTTTGGCGGCTAGTTAACGCATTAACAACGGCATTGCGCATGGCATACCAAAAACTGCTCATTTGCGAGATATTCGGCATGATTTCACCATTCTTAGCATTTTCCATCGTGGCAGAAATGCGAGGGTCTTTAGCCAGAATATCGTGATAGGATTTCAGTGCCACAGCCCCCAAAGGTTTATCCTTATTTACCATCTCCAGGCCGTCGTTGGTCAGCAAATAGTTTTCCAGGAATTCCTTCGCCAGCTCTTTATTTGGACTAGCCGCATTGATACCTGCCGTCAATACGCCGACAAACGGCTTGGAGGGTTGGCCGTTAAAGGTTGGCAACAACGCGACACCATAATTTATCTTGCTCTTATCGATGTTGGCCCACGCCCATGGACCATTGATGGTCATCGCCGTTTCACCTTTGTTGAATGCGGCTTCAGCAATAGAATAGTCGGTATCCGCGTTCAGATGCTTATTTTTCACCAAATCTATAAGAAAATTCAGTCCTGCTTTAGAACCCGCATTATTAACCCCGACGTTTTTCGCATCATATGAGCCGTTTTCCATTTTGAACGCATATCCGCCGTCCGCAGCAATAAGCGGCCAGGAGAAATAAGGTTCTTGCAGATTAAACATAATGGCACTTTTGTCTTTGCTCTTCAGTGCCTTATCCAGAGCTGGGATCTCTTCCCAGGTTTTTGGTGGTGTTTTCACTAGGTCTTTATTGTAGATAAGAGAGAGGGCTTCAACCGCGATAGGATAACCAACCAATTTACCGTCGTGACGTACAGCATCCCAGGTGAACGGAAACAGTTTGTCCTTAAGATTTTGATCCGGCGTGATTTCTGCAACCAAACCAGACTGTGCATAGCCACCAAAGCGGTCATGAGCCCAGAAAATAATATCCGGCCCATCGCCGGTTGCTGCAACTTGTGAATACTTCTCTGCAAGCTTGTCTGGATGTTCAACCGTAACATTGACACCCGTATCTTTTTCAAACTTCTCACCAACTTGTGCCAGGCCATTGTAGCCTTTATCACCGTTGATCCAGATAACCAACTTACCTTCCTCTATTTTTGCAAAAGCGGAGGCAGATAACGCTAGCGTGGCTAAGGCAGAAAGCGCTAAGGTACGAACGCTCACTTTTAAAGTTGTTTTTATCATCATTCCGTCCTCATAGTTTGAAAGGTTCAGAGTGAACTGTTTTGTTACATTGGCGGAGGGTATTAAGCTAGTGTGCGATCAACAATGAAAAGACTCATCCTCCCCTACTCTACGCCCTACCCGGAATGGCTGTGATCTCTATTCCAAAAACAGAAGAACCGTGCCGTCGACCACAAAAAGGGGCATCTTTTTTTGCGATAATTATCACAAATTATCCCTTAACTCATACCTCACCACCTCAGTAACGCTTATCTCATCCTCCTGACTCCTCCCCCATAAAAAACTTGAGTATGGATGATTTACTCACTCGCTATCTTAAACACACTCTGACGTATCGTTTTTCACCGCGGATTGCGGTGATAGTTCGGGGGAACACATGTCGAGTGTCACACTACGTAATGTATCGAAGGCTTATGGTGAAACCATTATTTCTAAAAACATCAACCTTGAGATACAGGAAGGAGAGTTCGTCGTTTTTGTCGGTCCATCGGGATGTGGAAAATCGACAATATTAAGAATGATTGCGGGTCTGGAAGATGTGACTTCCGGTGATTTGCTGATCAATAACATCCGAATGAATGATGTCCCACCCGCCAAACGCGGTGTTGGGATGGTTTTTCAGTCTTATGCACTGTATCCCCACCTGTCTGTTGCAGACAATATGTCATTTGGCATGAAGCTGGCAGGTGCCAAAAAAAGTGATATTCAGCAACGCGTAAAGCAAATTGCGGAGATGCTTCAACTCGCTCACTTACTTGATCGCCGTCCTAAAGCACTATCAGGAGGGCAACGTCAACGTGTCGCTATTGGCCGTACTCTGGTTGCTGAACCCAGAGTTTTTCTGTTAGATGAACCACTTTCCAATCTGGATGCGGCACTACGTGTCCAAATGCGCATTGAAATCTCACGCCTGCACAAACGGTTGCAACGTACAATGATTTATGTCACCCACGATCAGGTTGAAGCCATGACACTGGCCGACAGAATCGTGGTACTAGATGGTGGAGATGTTGCCCAGATTGGCAAACCTCTTGAACTTTACCATTACCCAGTT
The DNA here is from genome assembly GCF_000711895.1 of Photorhabdus australis DSM 17609. GTDB lineage: Bacteria > Pseudomonadota > Gammaproteobacteria > Enterobacterales > Enterobacteriaceae > Photorhabdus > Photorhabdus australis. The sequence goes on along the minus strand of NZ_JONO01000037.1, from coordinate 14,885 downwards.
AATCGCTTTGTCGCCAGCTTTATTGGCTCACCCAAAATGAATTTCCTGCCTGTTAAAGTCACGGCCACCGCCATCGATCAGGTGCAAATTACTCTGCCCAATCGCCAGCAAATCTGGCTGCCCGTAGAAAGCCGAGGTGTGAAAGTAGGCAGTAATGTATCTCTGGGAATACGCCCTGAACATCTTCTGCCAAGCGATATCGCCGACGTCACGTTGGAAGGCATAGTGCAGGTTGTCGAGCAGTTAGGCAATGAAACCCAGGTTCACATTGAAATCCCATCTATTCATCAGAATCTGGTTTATCGACAGACCGATATTGTGCTCGTGAAAGAAGGAGCGACCTTCACTATCGGGTTACCTCCCCACCGCTGCCATTTATTCAGAGAAGACGGAACAGCATGTCAGCGTTTGCATAAAGAACCCGGCGTTTAAAACCTGAGCCAATTAAAAAAACGACAGGAGAATAATTGATGAAATCAATGCGTATCTTACCTATCTCACTAACAGTTATGGCTGGATTACTGTCCATGCAGGCATTAGCTGTAGAATTCCACGGCTACGCCCGCTCTGGTATTGGTTGGACCGGCAGCGGCGGTGAACAACAGTGTTTTCAAAGCACCGGTGCGCAGAGCAAATACCGTCTGGGTAATGAATGTGAAACCTATGCAGAACTTAAGCTAGGCCAAGAGCTATGGAAGGACGGCAATAAAAGTTTCTATTTCGATACCAACGTGGCTTATTCCGTGGCGCAACAAAATGACTGGGAATCTACCGACCCTGCTTTCCGTGAGGTCAATGTTCAAGCGAAGAACGTCATCGATTGGTTACCGGGTTCAACGCTGTGGGCTGGTAAGCGCTTCTACCAGCGCCATGACGTACATATGATCGATTTCTACTATTGGGATATCTCTGGTCCCGGTGCTGGTCTGCAAGATATTGATCTCGGCTTTAGCAAGCTCTCTCTGGCCGTCACCCGTAACACTGAATCCGGTGGTTCTTATGGCTGGATTGCTAGCCAACGCAAAGAAATTCCTACCTCCAATGATGTCTACGATATACGTCTATCCGGCCTGGAAGTTAACCCAGGCGGCAGTCTGGAGCTTGGTTTTGACTATGGGCGCGCCAATGCACGAGACCACTACCACCTTGACCGTCATGCGTCCAAAGATGGTTTCATGCTCACCGCCGAGCATACACAAAGCATGTTAGGAGGCTTTAACAAATTTGTCGTACAGTATGCAACTGATTCTATGACTTCCCACAACAGTGGTCATTCTGAAGGTGCCAGCATAAATAATGACGGCCATATGTTACGTATCCTAAATCACGGCGCCATTAATCTCGCAGAAAAATGGGATCTCATGTACGTCGCGATGTATCAGGATACTGACCGTGACAACAACAACGGTAATACATGGTATACGGTTGGTGTGCGTCCAATGTATAAATGGACACCAACAATGAGCACCTTAATGGACATTGGCTACGATAATGTAAAGTCCCAGCGTACCAATGACACCAATGATCAATACAAAATCACATTAGCCCAGCAATGGCAGGCTGGTGATAGCATCTGGTCCCGCCCAGCGATCCGCCTGTTCGTCACCTATGCAAAATGGGATGAAAAATGGGGTTATGCGAACAAAAACAAAGGTTACACCAACGGCGTGGCTTACCGAGATACCTCGATGCATAAATTCAGTCGTGGTAATAATGATGAATTTACCTTTGGTATGCAATTCGAAGCCTGGTGGTAATGCCGTTAAAACTTTTGAATTTGAGATAAATAGAATTATTTAGCCACTAATTAGCGCTTGGACTGATACACATTTTGCCCGTGGTATCAGTCTCTTTTTTTCAACCGGACAAAGGTAAAAAATGAAAACTAAACTGCTCTCATTTTGTCTTAGTACCTTACTCTGTAGTGCAATTCCTCTAATTGGGTATACAGCACCTATTACTACAACAAATAAGACAACCACATCCCAGGATGCCATTGCTCCTTACCTATCAATAACAGCGCTGCAAAAACTGAATTGGCAACCAGTTAATACCAACGATACACAGACCATCACCCTCAATGCTACATCCCAGCAACTCAATGAAGGTGATATCCGAGGGTCTATAGCTGCATTCGCGCTACCGGCAAACCGCGGTTCATTGGATATTACATTAAGCAGTTTAGTGAAAGACAAACAGGTTTATGTACCAAACGTTTTAGTATTTGATCAAGCATTACGCCCTGCTGCATTTTACCCAAGTAGTTATTTTCCATATGAACGCCCAGGTGTCATGTCCACAGATCGGCTGGAGGGCTCATTAAAGCTAACACCAGCATTGGGGCAACAACAAATTTATATACTGATCTACACCACCCGCACCGATTTGCAGAAATCTACCCAAATGGTTGATCCCGCCAAGGCTTACGCTCAAGGCGTCGGAAATGCCGTTCCCGCTATTCCCGATCCTGTTGCCCGCCATACGCCAACAGGCACGTTGAAGTTGAAAGTAAAATCAGAACAAAACGCTGGCAACATCACGATTGGTCAAGTTTTTTCAAGTCCGGCACAAGAACCAATCATTGTCGGGCCAACACAAACCACCGTAACACCACCTACTTCGCAAAAAATCAAACCAGTCCTGAGTGATACAGAGCGTTATTTTAGTGATGCCATTAAAAAGGAAATTAATAACGGCAACATCGATAAGGCACTTAAATTGCTGGATGAAGCGGAACGCCTTGGCTCTGCAACTGCACGAGAAACATTTATCAATAGCATCAAAAACAAGGGGTAAACCAGACATTAATTCATTCAATACAAATGCTCTTCGAAAAGGAGGGCATTGGGTCTAACCCCTTTTTACACACATCCCCCAGAAATGGAGTTTTAGGGGAAGGTCTCTGGGTAGCGTATTATTCAGAAAGAGGTGGAAGACATGGGCTATGCATTTTCTGTAATTACCATGACGCAGTTAGATATTTTATCTGGAATTTGTTACGTAATTCAATTGGCAGATAGTGAAAGAGTTCATTATTGCCGGGGTGTTATATTTAAATATTATTCACGATGAGAAAAAATAAGGTAAATAATGAAGTAGTATCTATGGCTGTAATATTAAAACTGTAGTATTAAAGCCATGGCATTAAAACGCCCGGAGTAGTGAGCTTCGGGCATTCAGATGTTAAACGTTTATATTAGGCTTTCTCGAAAATAAAACCAGTAAAATCAGCGGTAACTTCTGGTGGTGGGGACTCAGTTCCCATTGTGGTTTTTGCTAAGAAAACGCGTAAATATCCTTCTGCATCTGTACTTAATGTTACAGAACCGGTGATAAATTCCGTGGAGTCTACAACAAAAGTGTTATGATTAAAGGTATCATTATGTAAACCAAAAATAGCTGGGAAGCCGTCGTCTATTACGCCTATGGCGGGTGATATGCGCGCTTTACCTGTTAGCTTATATTTAGTGTTAGGTTCTAATCCTTCTATAATTTGAAAGATGGCATCAGACTTAGGGTGGATTCTAAGAAAGTTAATTCCATTCTCAGATAAGATTTTTACCGTTTCGGGGAATGGGATTATCCAGCCTTTATATCCTTCATCAAATGAGCCATTAATCAATTCTTTATCAGAACTTTTCTGACCAGAATAATCTATATTATTCAGAATTTCTTTTATATTCATATGTTAATCCTTTTAAAATTGATAGTAATAAATTTAACTTTTCTTAAGCATTTTATTGCTCGGGAATGACTTTATCAATGATAGGAGAATATTCAATTGTGTTTTTTATTAATTGAGAATTGTAATTTGTATAAATTAATAAGGGATAAATAATGGGGAGTTAAAATATATACAGTAAATATAGTATTTTCTATTAATTCGATATAGGTATAAACTGGATTTTTATATTCTTATTTCTGTGAGTAATATATGTATATGTCATAAAAAAACATGCGTAAAATGGCCTTGTTGCAATAGTGTGTTGATGATTGAAATGAATCTTTAATGTTGGTTGGATTGATAGAGATAAAATATTTAATTTTATATTCAGAATAGGTCCTTTGAATAGAGATTATTTTGCAGGTGATAATGATGATGGGGAATATATTGGATTATATAACTGTCTGGTATTAGTGCCAGACAGTTATTTATATTAAATCTTATTTCGTGTAATGATTACCTGTTAAAGGCTCTTACCTAAAATAGAATTATGTTAGAACAGAGAAAATTAAATTATCGACCTAAATAGTTATCCCAATCTTTCCAGACAGGTTGTAACCCGGCTTTAATTAATACGTCCGCGACCTGATAAACAGAACGGTTATCATGCGGCATAAATTGTTCCAATTCTTCGTGACTACTATCTGCGTAACCACCGGGTTGAGTTTTCGAACCGGCACTGACATTGTTGATTGCCAGTGGGATGACGTGATCGCGGAAGAATGGGGATTCACGAGTAGAAATAGAAAGTTCTACATCTGGCGCAAATAGACGAAAAGCGCAAATTAGTTGTACCAGTTCTGCTTCACTCATCAGCGATGCGGGCTCAATGCCTCCAGCACAAGGTCGCAAACGTGGGAATGAAATAGAGTAACGGCTCTGCCAGTATGTGCGTTGCAGAAAGAATAAATGCTCCGCCACCATATAGCAGTCTGTCCGCCAATGATTAGAGAGGCCAATCAGCGCTCCTAAACCGATTTTGTCGATTTTTGCCCGACCAAGGCGATCGGGTGTTTCTAATCGCCAGTGAAAATCCCGTTTCTTACCTCGTAGATGATGCAACAGGTAAGTTGGTTCATGATAGGTTTCCTGATAAACCATCACCCCATCTAGCCCCAGTGTTTTTAGTTCTGAGTACTCTTCCTGTGTCATGGGCTGGACTTCCATCATTATTGAGCTGAAATGTGTGCGGATAAGTGGCAGATAACGGCGGAAATAGTCCATACCTACCTTGCTTTGATGCTCTCCAGTGACTAATAGCAGATTGTCAAAACCCAGCGCTTTAATTGCCTGACATTCTGCAATTATTTCTTCTTTATTCAGTGTCTTGCGTTTAATGTGGTTACTCATTGAGAACCCGCAATAAGTGCAATCATTGGCACATAAATTGGAGAGATAAAGTGGTACATAAAAACCAACGGTATTACCAAAGCGTTGACGGGTCAGCTTTTGTGCTCGCTGTGCCAGCGGTTCTATGTATGGTTTTGCTGCTGGTGAGAGTAGCGCCATCAAATCATCCAAATTTAATTTGTTGCTACTCAATGCCCGTTCAACATCCTGAACAGTTTTGCTGTTAATGCGTAGAGTAATATCATCCCAGTCTAATTGTCGCCAGCGGTGACCAAAACCATTATTCATAAGATTATTAGCCATTAAAGCACCCCCAGAAAATCAGTCAGCGGGCTGGATGCAACAGCATGTTGTTTTGGGCTTGCCAGGCCCGCCTTATAGGATAGTTCGCCCGCTTCAATCGCTACTTTGAAGGCTTGAGCCATTTTTACTGGATTACGTGCAACAGCAATAGCGGTATTGACTAATACAGCATCCGCGCCTAGTTCAATTGCTTCCAGTGCATGGCTTGGTGCGCCGATTCCTGCATCAACAATGACGGGTACTTGTGCTTGCTCGATAATGATTTGCAGGAAATCTCGGGTTAGTAGCCCTTGATTAGAACCAATCGGTGCGCCTAAAGGCATGACCGCAGCACAACCCACTTCTTCCAGACGCTTACATAAAACCGGATCAGCACTGCAATATGGCAAAACGATAAACCCGTCTTTGACCAGCATTTCAGCACCTTTGAGTGTTTCAACCGGGTCAGGCAATAAGTATTTCACGTCAGGATGGATCTCAAGTTTGATCCAGTTTGTTGCTAGTGCTTCACGGGCCAGACGGGCAGCGAATAGCGCTTCTTCGGCGGTTTTTGCTCCGGAAGTATTCGGCAGTAATTTAACACCGAGTTTTTGCAGTGGGGCCAAAATAGCGTCGTTACCTCGCTGTAGATCAATGCGTTTCATCGCCATAGTGACGAGTTGACTACCAGAGGCTTCTATCGCCTGAATCATTAAATCTGCATGGGCGAATTTACCGGTACCGGTAAACAGACGGGAATTAAACGTAGTATCAGCGATTTTTAACATATCAACCTCCTGCAATCGCCTGAAATAGAAGGATATTGTCTCCGTCATTAATCTGATGCGTATTCCACTCCGAACGCGGAATAATGGTTTGATTAATGGCTAGTGATGTTCCCGGTTGCATCCGCCCAAGTTGTTCCAGCAATTGTTGTACAACCAGAGGAGCGGTAATTTCTATTGTCTGGTCGTTTACCGTAATTTTCATGCAATATCTCCGCAAATCGGGCACTGTTGCGATTGGCTGAGTTGTAATGTGCTCCAGCTTTGCTGTTTACCATCAAATAATCGAAGCTTGCCGCTTAACGAAGAAGGAAGTCCAGTTAACATTTTGATGGCTTCCAGTGCCTGTAATGTGCCGATGACACCAACGACTGGACCTAATACACCCGCAGTCCGGCAATTTCGCTGGGGTTCTTCTTGATCTGGGTAGAGACAGGTATAGCAGCCGTGAGGGTAAGGGGGTTCAAACACCATAAGTTGGCCACTGAATCCGACGGCACTACCGCTGATTAATGGTTTTCGCGTTGCCACACAAGCGGCATTGATCGCGTGACGGGTTGCCATGTTGTCGCAGCAGTCGAGAACCAGATCGACTTGTTTCACGATTTTTGTCAGAGATTTCATATCCTGACGTTGATTAAGCACAGCTGTTTTTACCAGTGGATTTAGCGCATTGAGTTGATTGGCTGCGAGTTCTGCTTTTGCGAAAGGAATATCTTCAGTACGGTAGAGTATTTGCCGTTGTAAATTAGAGACATGCAATTGGTCATCATCAGCAAGATAAATTGTTCCTACACCCGCAGCAGCCAGATAGAGAGACGCAGGGGCACCTAGCCCCCCTAAACCAATAATCAGTACATTGCTGGATTTTAGTTTTTCCTGCCCTTCAGGGCCAATATCTTCCAACAGTAGTTGTCGGCTGTAACGCATAAACTCTTGATCATTCAGCATAAGAACCTCTCAATACCTTCGACTCTATGCCTTCAACCAGATGAAGTAATTGTGATGTTGCTTGACGCCAATCTTTTGCTTTAGTAATTGCACTGACCAGCGCCACACCGCCAACTCCCGTTGCAATAACATCCGGCACGCGTTCAAGAGAAATGCCCCCGATAGCGACAGTAGGATAATCTGATGTGTTTTCTACCTGTCGTTTCAGTGCTTCCAGCCCTTGCGGGGAGGATGGCATCTCTTTAGTCGAGGTTGGGAAAATATGGCCGAGAGCGATATAAGACGGGCGCAGAGATTTTGCTCGTGCCAGCTCTTGTTCATTGTGGGTAGAGACGCCCAATCGTAATCCGGCTTCCTGGATTGCATTTAAATCGGCGATAATTAAATCCTCTTGCCCCAGATGGATTCCGTAAGCGCCATGTTTGATTGCTAGTCGCCAGTAGTCGTTAATAAACAAACGAGCGTTATATTGGCAACCGAGCATAATGGCTTGCTGAATATCTTCCTCCACCTGATCTTCTGGCAGATCTTTAATTCTCAACTGAATTGTAGTGACTCCTGCTTTTAATAGACGGGAAATCCACTCTAGTGAATCCACGACTGGATATAGTCCCAATTTGTATTTAATTGGGGCAAATGGCGAATTAGGCAGATTGTTCATGGGATTCACCTTCTGCACTGTGATATAACTCGCTGCCGCGGGCGCGGAATTCTTCAGACATCTGTTCCATACCGGCGGCATAATCACGTACTTCCTGAGAAATCTTCATGGAGCAGAATTTTGGCCCGCACATAGAACAGAAATGCGCAATTTTGCCAGAGGCTTGTGGCAGAGTTTCATCGTGATAGGCCCGTGCGGTATCTGGATCGAGAGCCAGATTAAACTGATCTTCCCAACGGAACTCAAAACGCGCTTTGGACATAGCATTATCGCGGATTTGCGCACCCGGATGACCTTTGGCGAGATCGGCGGCATGGGCGGCAATTTTGTAGGTAATCAGCCCTTGCTTGACATCATCTTTATTTGGTAGACCGAGGTGTTCTTTCGGCGTTACATAGCAGAGCATGGCACAGCCAAACCAGCCAATCATGGCGGCGCCGATCCCGGAAGTAAAATGATCATAACCCGGTGCAATGTCTGTTGTTAGTGGGCCAAGGGTATAGAAAGGGGCTTCGTGGCAATGTTCCAATTCTTCCGTCATGTTGCGGCGGATCATTTGCATCGGAATATGTCCGGGACCTTCTATCATTACCTGAACATCATATTCCCAGGCAATTTTGGTGAGTTCACCTAATGTATGTAACTCTGCAAACTGAGCTTCATCATTGGCATCTTGAATAGATCCTGGGCGCAGGCCATCTCCCAATGAGAGAGAAACATCATAGGCGGTGCAGATTTCACATATCTCGCGGAAGTGTTGGTAGAGGAAGTTTTCTTGATGATGAGATAGACACCATTTCGCCATAATGGAGCCACCACGGGAAACGATCCCGGTGAGGCGTCTGGCGGTCATCGGTACATAGCGCAGTAATACACCCGCATGAATGGTGAAGTAATCTACCCCTTGTTCCGCTTGTTCCAGCAAAGTATCACGGAACATTTCCCAGGTGAGATTTTCTGCCACGCCATTGACTTTCTCCAGTGCCTGATAAATAGGGACTGTGCCGATAGGAACTGGGCTATTACGTAAGATCCACTCGCGGGTTTCGTGGATATAACGGCCAGTAGAGAGATCCATGACTGTATCTGCTCCCCAACGGGTAGACCAGATTAACTTTTCTACTTCTTCTTCGATGGATGACGTTACTGAAGAGTTACCGATATTAGCGTTAACCTTCACCAGAAAATTGCGACCGATAATCATCGGCTCTGATTCAGGATGATTAATATTGGCAGGAATGATTGCCCGGCCAGCGGCGACTTCCTGGCGGACAAATTCGGGCGTGATGTTTTCTGGCAATTGAGCATCGAAACTTTGTCCGGCATGCTGTTGGCGTAATACATCACCATGAATACGTTCGCGTCCCATATTTTCCCGTAGTGCGATAAATTCCATTTCCGGTGTAATGATGCCTTTACGGGCATAGTGTAGCTGAGTAACGCGTTTGCCTTGATGAGCTTTCAATGGATGAGGGCGATGATGGAAACGTAAATGGTCGAGACCGACATCTGCCAGACGTTGTTGAGTAAAATCAGAACTGAGGGTAATTACGGGTTCTGTATCTTGGCGTTCATTGATCCATTGCTGACGTAGTTTAGTTAATCCAACATGTACATCTAGCTTGGAATCAGGATCGCCATAGGCGCCGGAAGTATCATAAACCGGGATAGCTTCGTTTTCCTCATACTGAGGCGCTTCTTTGGTTCCACCAATTAACGTGGGAGATAACTGAATTTCACGCATTGGAACCTGAATATCTTCGCGTGAACCTTGAAGATAAATCCGTCGTGAATTAGGGAAAGTGATTCCCTGAATAGAATTAATAAATTCCTGAGCGGCATCGCGTTGCGCTTTACGTGGGCGTGCCTGATTGGGTTTTGGTGAAATATCGGTTGTAGGGATAACAGTATTATGAGACATAGCAAATTCCTAACAGTGTTATTGGGAAAGTTGCTTGTCTGGAGCTCGCAGGGAGTAATAATTGATGGCTGGATAGACTCTTGGTAAGAAAACTGGGTGAGCCGACAGCGATTGATTACTCTTGTTCCCTTCGCGGGTCTTAACCCGATCAGGTTCCGCGGATCCCGAATTAACGGTCTCAGCCTGTGTATGCTGCGATAAAACAGCTTACGCTAGGCACTCCGACAAGAAAGTAAATAGTAGTATAGGAGGGATTATGAAAACTACAACCCTTGCTGAATAAAAGTATTTACAATGACGAGGTTAATTGTTTCCAGCCACACTGTTGGTTGTTTTGCGATCAGTTTCTCATGTTTATTAATTTTTTAGTGAACAAATGGAAAAATTCCCTTATGTTAAATAATGTTTAGCTAAGCATTAAATTTTTAATTATAACTTGTTAAGGAAATAAGGCATGAAAAACTTTGACTCTTCTAAAGTGGTTGAAATTAAATCACCATTGTCGGGTTGGGCTGTTAATGACAAAAACGATGATTAATTGACGATCACGTCCCTTCGTATTTTGTACGAAGGGGAATAATATGGAGCTTGAAGATGAATATTGCTACGACATGTTATCCACATAAGCAATTCCGTTCTGATTTCGAATTACAAATCCGTAATTCACTTGAATATTTAATTGAAATAACGGAGTCTGATTTTAAAATTCCTGATGAATTTTTCATAAAATGGGACTTATGTGCTTCTCATTATTTATCTATCGATGCAGCCGAAAAGGGTAACAGGGAACTATGTATTAATTACATTCGAAACGTTATTGCAAAGTGTCAAGATTATACGGGAAAGCCAGAGCTATCTATTAAAACTTTGGATTATTTTATCGAACCTGTTTTTGATATGAACATGCTTTTCAAAATATTGGAACAAGACGATAAAGGAGTCAGGGTTGGATATAGATTTGCACATGAAGTTAAAGAAGATATAGGGAAAGTACAGGAAGCACTGGAATTATTGAAAACCTATGGTGAAGATACTTATCTTGAATGTATATCTTTCATTGATACAATATATCTTACAGGAAAAACAGAAGGGAATTATATTAGGTTCGGTTGCAACTTTAATATGTGGGGAATGATCTTGCTTTATAGTGCGGATGAAAATAGTGTACCTTATTATATTGAGCATATCGTTCATGAATGTGCACATCATGCACTAAATGTTATTAATGCTAAAGATTATATTGTCTTGAATGATCCTGAAGAACTTTATAAAGTTCCATTTCGTGAAGATGGCAGACCGATGATTGGCATATTTCATGCCTATTTTGTACTTAACCGCATTTGCCAAACTTTATATAAAATATCTAATATATATTCTGGTATTTATGAAGAAAAAATTAGTACACGATTTAATATTGCATTGAAAAAATTTTTGGATACAAAAGAGATAATAGATAATCATGCCAAATTGACAGAAATTGGGCATGTTATTACAGATAATATCAAATGAAGAGATGAATAGGATTATTCCCAGTGAAGTTGAATGATGATTTTTGGAAAATACGATCTTCGGAAGCATTATATATTTTGAGTTCACGAATAATTGTAGCTCTGGTTACTTTAAGTCTTATTAAGAATAACCAGATAATACTGTCTTCGTATTTTCTTTTTTTCTACTTTTTTTCAAGAACGATTTCAGGTCTTGCTCTGTCACACCTTTTTGACCGTCTTGATAAGAAAAAGATTCTCGTTGTACTCAATATTATATTTCTTTCTTTAACACTATATTACCTTTATAACATTATTCATGGTGGGACAATATATTTTTTCTTTGTCATTAGTATTATACTTGGCTTAATCGATGCTCTTTATTCTCCTGTTGTGAATGCTTATATCCCGTTTATTGTCAGTAAACATGAACTTGATGAAGCATATCGTCAGACATTTTTGTTGCAAGCGTCTCTTAATGTATTTGGTATTGGTTTGGGAATGGCAGGGTATGAAGTTATAGGGATAATTAATATGATATGGGCGTTATGCGGATTAATTGTCCTATCCGTATGTATTCTATATGGGATAAACAACCCGGGGGCAGGAGTCTTGCAGAAGCAGGAAGATAATCCGTCTTCTGCGCTTAACAGCCTAAGACTTTTCTTTCGTTATCGTTTTGAGCCGTATTGGGCACTTTCATCTCTATTAGTGAATATGATTTTGGTTCCGTTTTCTTCTCTTGTTATTCCATATTTTGTGGAGTCAGTAAAACACTCAAGTGCTATTATGATTGGAATAATAGAAGCGAGTGCTGCTGTTGGTGCAATTTGTGCTTCCGTATTTTTCCAATCCTATTTTGAAAAAATATATGGTAAAGCACGTACCGTTATTTGTTCATTTTTCATGATAGGATTATGTCTGATTAGCTTATCTTTGTTTATCAGCTATATCATCTGGTGTCTTTTGGCTTTTCTGATTGGAGTGTCTATTGTGATGAATAATGTTAGCATAGAATCCAGTCGTTCTATAGCTATACCGGAAAGACATAGAGTAAAAATACAGACAATTCATACCGCTGTTATTGGATTGGGGAATCCTTTCGGATTCATTCTTTTTTCTATGATAATAGAAAAATGGAATTATTCTGTTTTACTTATTATTGGTGGTTCTCTAGTGTGTATTATCGCTCTATTACTGAAATATATTCCTATGTTTGATGATTTGCTTAGTAAAGATAAAGAAGAAATAGACTCTATTTATGATAAAAATTATGGTGATTTATGAGCATATTGAAAAAAATTAAAAATTTTTACCAAATTGATAAGGACAAAATATACGATCGTCATCATTCTTCTCACTTGATTAATACTGCTAAATTGTTAAATAAATATGGTTGTAAAGAATCAATATGTAATGCAGGAATGTTACATTCAATATATGATGAAAATTCAATATATAATAATTCTGGTGCGAGTTATAAAGATAGGGAGCACATACAACAAATTGTTGGAAAAGATGTTGAGTTACTTGTTTATTATTATGGGCGAATTCATTATGCAAAAAATTATGATAATATATCAAAGAATGGTAATTTTGTAACACTAGGAACTAAAACCGAAAACATTTCTATTCCTGAAAATATATTCTCTAATTTGGCCAACATTATTGTCGCTGATATACTTGAACAGATAATATGGTGTGTAGAAAAGAAAGGGATTTTCACATACCAAGATGCAAAGGAACATCTTAAGAAGCTGTTTCCGATATTATCTTATTGTTGTCATGGGATACAAATTGCTTTTAATAGACTCTGGAGCTTATCATGAAAAACATAAATTCTATTCATTCAGAAATGGCTATTTTGCATGATAAATATATTCTGGGTGTGATATCTCCTGATAATTTTTTCTTGGCATTCAGCCAGCTTGAGAAAAGATTAGCGGATTGTGTAATACACACTCCAAATTGGTCGGAATTTGCCAAAGATATTTATATTGGGCATGGGGTATATAACAGTAGTATTAATGTTTTTAATGAAATTAAAGATCTGAAAAATATTCTTGGGTCCTTAACTAATAAATTACTGTCTAATATTAGTGGTATGAATTTTATATCTATAGATAAGCACCACCTTAAATCATTTTTTTTCGATTGCAATAATATAGATAATTTACATAGAGCATATGAAGTTAAACACTCGATTAATGATGTAAATAAGGAAATTCTAAATAAAATTTTTTATCTTATAGATAAAATTATTGAAGCAAGAAACTGTTCCGTGCAAAGGCTTGGATATAAGGATTTTGCTTCATATAAATGTAATTATCTTTTCAATAAGGATACTGAGAATGTTAAGAACACTTTGGAAATCTATTATCATAAACTTATAAATTCACTAAAAGCTCTTTGTGATCACTTTGGAATTGATGTAAAACAGTTCATTGATCCAGCTACATTCCGTATGTATCAGAAAAATCTGGTAAATAGACTATCGTTGCCATGTTTTAATTTTCACTTGTTTGAAATACTCGGGTTGATTTTTACTTACTTTAATAAACATAGCCAAGCACGTTTTAGTATTGAGCGTGAGTCAATGAACAGGTATGTTATCCGTGTATCAACTCATTGGGAATAGCTGAAATAAAAACGGTGGTTCATGAAATTGGTCATCTGATTAGTATCGGTATGGCTAGCATTAATGGAGGTCTTTATCACAGTGATTTCCGTGCAACTATTGAAATACCAAGTCAGTTATCTGAACATATTTTTTTAAATGAACTGGTTTGCAATACAGCTATGAACGAATCTCAGAAAATAATTTTCGATAACTTTATTTGTATGGATGTTCTTGATGAGATGCGTCAGATAGAATTCGCGTTTATCGATCTTTATCTTCACAGTGGCATGACTATATCCGACCTTACGCCTGAGAAATTGATAAATGGCTCTCCGTGTTTCTTCAATTATCCTACTATACAAACTAAGCCTGTTTATCTTGAGCATATCATTTCAGGTGGGAGGGAAGGGGCATACAGCCTATATCCTCTGAACAATATAGTGGCACATTCCTTGTCTTCCACTATACCTCCAACCTGTATTTTGGATTACTACACAAATGTAGAGATGTTAAATAACGCAATACACGAAATGATTGTCTAATTAATATGGCAAAATAACTTACGCTAGGCACTCCGACAAGAAAGTAAAGGGAACTCATTCCGATTTTTTGGATCTGAACATACAAGATTAACGTAAATATAAGTAATCGATATTTTGATAAAATGGTTATTATTATGCGAATGTAAGTTAAAAACTGATTTAAATGAATGACTTTCATTGAGTAGTTGTTGTAAATATAATATTTTCTCGTTTTTTCTTTTCTAGTATTTTATTCTTTAGGCTCTTCTATTAATGCATTCGGTAAAGATTTGCCTGAGGAAATCTGAGACAATGTTTTTTGTAACTTGGTAGAAATACTATACCTTGGTAATGAGTGGTAATGACTACCTGATAAGACAGAGAAACAGATTGTGGCAAAGAAAGAAAAATGGCCTCACCATGACGCGTTATTCAAGCATTTTTTAACGCAGCCTGAAACGGCCAGAGAATTTCTATCCCTTTATCTGCCCGAAGAGATCCAGTTGTTGTGTGATTTAACCACATTGAAACTGGAGCCCGGCAGTTTTGTGGATCGGCATTTACGTCAACTGCACAGTGATGT
>NZ_JONO01000036.1 GCF_000711895.1 Photorhabdus australis DSM 17609 | reverse complement strand
ATCAATAATAAAAAATGTTTTTTTTGCATAACATGACAAAGAACACATTAATAAAAATACAATTAAAACTATATATGAAATTGATATTAAAATAAAAAAACCATACAACACAGAAAATTCAATAATATAAAATCCACATTAAAAAATAGCTTTTTCAATATAAATATTTCCCAACAAAAATAAATTCAGAATTATTTATCAATGATAATATTTTAGCAGAAATTCATTAACATTAACTTATTTAACCTATTATAATGATGGATAAGAAACCATAAAATCAAGAATAAGATAAAATTTATAAAATAAAAAAGCGTAACAATTAAATTGCCACGCTTTTTAAATACACCAGAATTTAATTAATCCTGAGAAATTTTTGCCCAAGTATCACGTAAGCCAACAGTACGATTAAATACCAGATGTTCTGCACTAGAGTGACAGCTATCAGCACAAAAATAACCTTCACGCTCAAACTGATAAGTTTCTTCTGGCTTAGCATCAGCTAAACCTGGTTCAACAAATCCCTGACGAATTACCAGCGATTCAGGGTTAATAGTCGCCAGAAAATCATCTTCCACACTTGGGTTTGGTACACTGAACAGACGATCATACAGGCGGAATTCAGCAGGAACAGCATGAGTAGCACTAACCCAATGAATAACACCTTTCACTTTACGGCCATCTGCCGGATCTTTATTCAAAGTCTGTTCATCGTAACTACAATAGATTGTCGTGATATTGCCGTCGGCATCTTTTTCAATACGTTCCGCTTTGATGATATAAGCATTACGCAAGCGAACTTCTTTACCTAATACCAAACGCTTATATTGACGATTCGCCTCTTCACGGAAATCAGCCCGATCAATATAGATCTCACGGCTAAATGGCACTTCACGGTTGCCCATCTCCGGTTTATTCGGATGGTTAGGCATACTCAGCATCTGAGTCCCTTCTGACCTATTTTCGATCACCAATTTAACTGGATCGAGAACAGCCATGGCGCGAGGTGCATTTTCATTCAGATCATCACGGATACAGGATTCCAATGCGGCCATTTCCACATTATTATCCTGCTTGGTGACACCAATACGACGACAGAATTCACGGATGGCAGAAGCGGTATAACCACGACGGCGCAAGCCTGAAATAGTCGGCATACGTGGGTCATCCCAACCTTCAACAATCTTGTCAACCACCAGCAAATTCAATTTACGCTTGGACATAACGGTATATTCAAGATTCAAGCGCGAGAATTCATACTGGCGCGGATGACAATCAATGGTGATATTTTCCAACACCCAGTCGTACAGGCGGCGGTTATCCTGAAACTCCAGCGTACACAGCGAATGTGTAATACCTTCCAGCGCGTCAGAGATACAGTGGGTAAAATCGTACATTGGGTAGATGCACCATTTGCTACCAGACTGATGATGCTCTGCAAATTTAATACGATACAGAACCGGATCACGCATCACAATAAAGGGAGATGCCATGTCAATTTTGGCACGCAAGCAAGCTTTACCTTCGCCAAATTCACCAGCGCGCATTTTTTCAAACAAAGCCAAGTTTTCTTCAATACTGCGATCACGATACGGGCTGTTTTTACCCGGCTCTTTCAACGTTCCACGATATTCACGTATCTCTTCCGGGCTCAATTCATCAACATAAGCCAGACCTTTATTGATCAACTCAATGGCATACTGATACAGCGTATCAAAATAATTAGAAGAGTAACGAATATCACCACTCCACTCAAAACCTAACCATTGAACGTCATTTTTAATAGAATCGACGTATTCAACATCTTCCTTTACTGGGTTGGTATCATCAAAACGCAGATTACACTGGCCCTGATAGTCTTTTGCAACACCAAAGTTCAGGCAGATAGATTTCGCATGACCAATATGCAGATAACCATTGGGTTCAGGCGGAAAGCGAGTATGTACCAATGTATGTTTACCAGTTGCCAAATCTTCGTCAATTATCTGACGAATAAAGTTTGTCGGGCGGGCGTCTGCCTCACTCATTTCTTATACCTCAATAATGCAAAAATGCGTCACATAACCGCCTATAATCCAACAAGCAGTGCTGAGAAACAACCGTTTGTTCATGTAAAATGACGATTCAGTACAAAGTTGGAGCGAAAAAACGACTCTCTGCCGAATAAGGAACTGTTTCTATAATTTTTTACCGAAAAATAAGCATGATACTCAACAATCCAAACTCATTTATCCATGCTTCCATAATCTCATATATAACAAATAGTTACGAACAAACCTTTATCAAGGTCGAAAAAACACTCAACCGTAGCATAGTCAACAATACAGCGCGCTTTATTTATAATTTGAAGAAGCGTTGAGTAATTTACAACATGAAATAATTAATGAAACTATTTTCAATCAATTATTTCATTCAACCATAAAAAATATTATCGAATAACAACCACCCAACTTTAAAGAATAAATAGTTGACACTATGTTTTTCATAAATAACCATTTGATAAGATGAACATAAACCTATAATTTAAACCCCTAAGTCACCTATTAATTGATATTTTCATCCCGTAAATATAAAAAATAATTACACATATCAAATTTATGATTGAAACGCTATTAATGATATTCTAAATTAAATTTTTATATATAAAAAACTAAAAATAACAATAAATTAATCTCATGATTAATTCTGATAATTCAGGTATTTCACCATCATGATTTTATCTCAATTACGCCATTATCCTAATGGGCATTTGTTTGAAAATAAATTTATAATCAGTCCGACAAAATAAACTAAAGCATAATAAAGGGTTACGTTACATACACGCATTTTTATGTTTAAATCGTCGCAAATAAACAATAAAATACTTTGCAATTTATTATTAAGGTAATAATATTATCAGGTATCTTATCTGTAATAAAACTATCCAAGTACAGTATGATACACTTAATCAACCCTAATCATTCTGAATATTAAACTAAAAAATTAACACATGAAAACAATACTCAATAATTTCATTTATTTAATAAAACACCCTAAGGGAAATAAAAATGCCAAATATAATATCAAGCAAGAAAGTAGCAGCCGCGCCAGCAGTCATAGTCATTAATGGCAACTACATATCAAATGATTATCGTTCCGGTTTTAAAGTTGGAGCGACATCATTCGCACTAAAAATTGCTGATTATTTTATAAAAAGAAACTTACTTTCTGGTTTTATACTCTACAAAAGAGATGAATCATTAATTTCACCTAAAACAACCGAAAGTATAATTAAAGATATAAAATGTATAAATATCTTTTTTAATTTCTCTATGGAAATTTCAGACATCAGAAACATGCTGGAAAAATGTATTTCAATATTATCAATAAAAAATAATCAAACAACTCCCGCAATAGTTTATTATCAAACAGATACACTATTATCCTATCACCCTCCTCATATACCTTGTTGTATAACACATCATGGCCCTTTCGTAGAAGACTTTCAGCAACACTATTCTCTGGAAAAAACATATGATGCTTTTGAAAATAAAAATAAGGCTCAACACATTAATATTCAACAAATGAAAGGGATTGAAATATTAATTGATAAAAAATATTTTATTTTCCAACATTCAAAATTACAAGGTGATTTCTTACTTAAAAAAGGCATAAAACCAGACAATATCAAAAACATTAGCCCACCTATTTTCTTTGAAGAAAATAATGAATTTAATATAGAAAATAAATATATTAATGATTTTATCAAAACTAATAAAAATGAATTATTGTTGTTTAGCGCGGTAGCCAGATTAGATTATTTTAAAAACATAGAACTATTAATCAATTCAGCAATTGTTTTACTGGATAAAGGTATTCCCATTAAAATTTTCATTGCAGGTGATGAAGAGAACAAAAACACCAGAAGGAATAAACTGATATCTATGGTTCCCCTCAGATATCAGTCACATTTTTTTATATCACATAAGTTATCCCAAACGGAATTACTCAGCGTTTTCAATAGAATAAAAAATAAATCTATTTTTGTATGTACATCACGCTATGAAACTCTTGGCATTACACCATTAGAGGCTGCATTAAATGGTGTATATACAATCTTCCCTAATTTAAATTTAATTGAAGCAGCGTCTTATTTTTCTTCAGAGTATAAATTTGCATATAATATAGATTCCCTTACTGAAAAAATAATATCAATATACGAAAAAAATCTGTTTGCCACCAGTCAACAGTTACAATACATAAGCTCTTTAATTTCAAAGACATGCTTCGAAGATAGTATGGAAAAAGCATGGGAAGAAATCTCAATAAGTTATATGTCAAACCAAAACTCTGTCTCAGAGTGTCTATCATAACACTTAAACTATTCACTAAATCAATGGGCACATGCAAGTGCCCATTCCTAAGACTCTTATTAATTTATCTGTTTCTCATCATCAAGTTTTATGTCACTCGATCTATTTCGATAGCTAAAAACCATAAAATCAAATAAATCACTATGTTAATTCAATTGGAAATTTGAATCCGTTTACTACACATGACTTAATTTATGCAATTTTAAACAATATCGCTACAGTGATCACAATTACTCATTTATATGTAGCTTTTTATTATTTTTCAACTAAAAATAAGTTATATTGCTGTTGTTCATAGTGAGCTACTTTTTCAATAAAACATCCCTCAACTAAAGGTAAGAATTATGGGTATATTCAACTACTTACAGCGATTGGGAAAAGCATTGATGCTTCCCATTGCTACACTTCCCGTAGCCGCGCTTTTGCTACGTTTCGGCCAACCCGACGTATTTAATATTCCTTTCATCGCCAGCGCTGGCGGTGGTATTTTTGAAAATCTCCCACTGTTATTTGCATTAGGTATCGCAGTGGGATTAGCAAAAGATAATGCTGGCGCTGCCGCGCTGGCAGGTGTAGTTGGCTTTCTAGTACTCACTAAAGCCACGTCCGTCATAGACTCGACTATCAATATGTCTTTTTTCGCCGGTATTATCGCGGGTATCGTTGCCGGTCATTGTTATAACCGTTTTTCAGATACACGCTTGCCAGAGTTTCTTGCTTTCTTCGCGGGCAAGCGATTAGTCCCTATCATGACAGGCATTATTTGTCTGTTCATTGCATGGATATGCGGCTATGTCTGGCCATATGTCCAGCACGGCATTGATTCTTTCAGTCTGTTAGTATCAAAAAGCGGTACGGTCGGATGGTTTACTTATGGTGTACTTAACCGCTCTCTCATTCCATTTGGTTTGCACTATATTCTGCACTCTGTTTTCTGGTTTAGTCTGGGTGACTGTCTGAAAATTACTTATGATTTAGCCAGCTCTGTACATAATATCTGCCTGGCTCCGGATGTTGTCCGTTCTCTGACCATCGGCGCAGCGGTTCCAGGCATCGATGGCTCAACTATTACCCAAATCGCCACCGATATGAGCCGCGGCGACTTGAACCGTTTCTTTGCCGGCGATCCACATGCCGGAGTTTACATGGCCTGGGCTTATCCCATCTTTATGGGCGGTTTGCCCGGTGCTGCACTGGCAATGTATTTCGCAGCACCAAAGGAACGTCGACCCCAGATTGGCGGGATGCTGTTATCCGTTGCATTAACAGCATTCTTAACCGGTATAACTGAACCAATAGAATTCTCATTCTTATTCCTGGCGCCAGCTTTATATGTTCTGCATGCAATATTGGCTGGCGTTAGCATGGTTATCGTCAATTCATTGGGTATTCTGCATGGTTTTGGATTCTCCGCCGGATTAATTGACCTTGTATTAAGCTGGGGTCTGGCAACCAAACCATGGTTGTTAATCCCATTAATCGCCTTGTTCTTTATGCTGTATTTTGTTTGTTTCACCCTGATGATTCGTATTTTTAACTTACGTACACCAGGCCGTGAAATTGGAGAGACAACTCAAGCGACTTCCGCCGCCCAAGATAATGAAACAATCCAGCATTACATTGCCGCTCTCGGTGGCGTACAAAATATTCGTACGGTAGACGCTTGCATTACCCGCCTTCGCTTAACCGTTGAAGACAACACACAATTGGATGAACACAGGCTAAAACAACTAGGTGCAAAAGGCGTCCTGAAAATAGGTAAACAGAGCGTTCAAGTTGTATTGGGCCCCCAGGCAGAAAGCATTGCCGGGCAGATACGCACTCAACTACATTCAGATAGGCCAAATAAAAGGTCATAGTTAAAAACACCTCGAACTTAAAAGGGAACTCATCTCTCGTTCCCTTTTATTTTTATTGAAAAATAAGATGACCAAATAAGTGACAAAATCGTAAAATAGATAACTTTTACCATTAATTATCTGGCTATTTTTCGCATCTTATTTTAATATAAAAAATATCTTTAAGGTACAGTATATCTCTGCTCATACAAATGATTTAGTATTCGCACAATAAGAAGATTAGTTAACCAGCTAATTTATTCAACCGCTATAATTTCTTGTTTTAAGAGGCAATTATGAGACTTATCCCCCTAACGAATGCAAGTGATGTTGGTAAATGGTCTGCACACTATATCGTTAGTAAAATAAATGCATTTAACCCAACCGTAGAGCATCCTTTTATCTTAGGATTGCCAACTGGCAGCACTCCACTGGAAACTTACAAGGAATTGATTGCACTACACAAAGCAGGAGAAGTCAGTTTTAAACATGTCGTCACATTCAATATGGATGAATATGTAGGTATCTCCGAAGATCACCCACAAAGTTACCATAGTTTTATGCACCATAATTTCTTTGATCATATTGATATTCCAAGAGAAAATATCAATCTGCTCAATGGTAATGCGCCTGATGTTGATGCAGAGTGCCAACGTTATGAAGACAAAATTAAGTCTTATGGCCAAATTCATCTGTTTATGGGAGGAGTAGGGAATGACGGTCATATTGCTTTCAATGAACCCGCATCCTCTTTGACTTCACGCACCCGTATCAAAACACTAACTATAGAAACCCGCACTGCCAACTCCCGTTTCTTTGCTAATGATATTAATCAGGTACCTAAATATGCCCTGACGGTAGGTGTAGGCACTCTAATGGATGCAGAAGAAATTATGATCCTTGCAACAGGTCTCAATAAGGCTCAAGCCATTCAGGCGGCAATTGAAGGTAATGTCAACCATATGTGGACGATAAGCTGTCTGCAAATGCATCCTAAATCCATCATTGTTTGTGACGAACCGGCAACAATGGAATTGAAGGTAAAAACAGTCAAATATTTTCACCAATTGGAAGCAGATATTATCGGCGAATTCTCCAGCAAAAAATAAGAATCCATATCAGCCTAAAACCCATTTAGGCTGATTACCATAACAATCTCAATTTATATTCCCAATCATCCCCCCTCGATCCCATAGGAGGCTAAAATGTATGCTTTAACCAACTGCATTATATATACTGGTCACGATAGACTGGATAATCATGCTGTTATAATTGCAGACGGCTTAATTAAACGCATTTGCCTAACACAAGAGTTACCCGAACAGATTGAAAAACGTGATCTAAATGGCGCAATTCTTTCCCCCGGTTTTATTGATCTGCAAGTTAACGGCTGTGGTGGTGTTCAGTTCAACGATCAGTTGGAAAATATTTCAGAAAAAACACTGGATATCATGCAAAGAACTAATGAACGTTCTGGCTGTACCAGTTACTTACCAACTCTAATTACCAGCACAGACGAATTGATGATGGCCTCTGTTGAAGTCATGCGCACTTATCTTAATCATAATCAGCATCAGGCTTTAGGTCTGCATCTGGAAGGTCCTTATCTCAATCCGGTAAAGAAAGGCACTCATAATCCAGAGCTTATCCGTAAACCTACCCCGGAGATGATAAATTTCCTATGTGATAACGCCGATGTCATCACTAAATTGACTCTAGCGCCAGAAGTGGTCGAACAAAAATATATTCAGCAATTAGTAGAAGCCGGTATTGTCATTTCTGCTGGTCATTCAAATGCCAGTTATGAAGAAGCCCGACAGGGATTCCGACACGGAATTACTATCTCAACCCATCTTTATAATGCCATGCCAGCTATTTCAGGCCGCCAACCCGGTTTGATTGGCGCTATCTTTGATACACCTGAAATTTATGCTGGAATCATCGCTGATGGTTTGCACGTTTCATGGCCAAATATTCGTAATACCAAGCGTTTGAAAAACGATAAGTTAATTTTAGTAACAGATGCGACGGCTCCTGCCGGGCTCGATCCTGCCTCCTGTAAAATGGAGCATTTCACCTTCGCAGGTAAGACCATATACTATCGCAACGGATTATGTGTTGATCAAAACGGCGTTCTAAGTGGCTCTTCTCTCACTATGATAGATGCCGTTAAAAATAGCGTTGAACATGTTGGTATTGCACTAGATGAAGCTCTGAGGATGGCAACTCTCTACCCCGCTCGCGCAATTGGCGTTGATAAATATCTTGGCGCCGTTGAAACCGGGAAAATCGCTAACCTTATTGTTTTCAGTCACGACTTTAAAATTCGCAAGACCATCGTTAACGGAAAAGAAACTGAACTTTGACGGACTAAATAACTGATGAGTTATAACAACACACAAAAACAAATTGGTAATATTGACCTTGTGAAGCAACTTAACGGAGCCGTGGTATATCGGCTGATTGATCAACAAGGGCCAATCTCTCGCATTCAAATTGCTGAACAAAGTCAACTTGCGCCAGCCAGTGTGACTAAAATTACTCGTCAGTTACTCGAACGGGGCTTGATTAAAGAAGTCGATCAACAAGCCTCTACCGGAGGCCGCCGCGCCATTTCCATCGTTACTGAAAATCGTCACTTCCATACTATCGGTGTCCGTCTTGGCCGCCATGATGCTACCCTTGCTCTTTATGATATGAGTGGCAAAGCACTGGTTGAAGAACATTACCCACTACCTGAAACCACTCAGCAGAAAGTCGAAAACCTGCTTATCAGTGCAATTGAAAATTTTATTCAACAAAACCAACGTAAGATCCGCGAGTTAATCGCTATTTCAGTTATCCTGCCAGGACTCGTTGATCCACATAGGGGCATCATTCGTTATATGCCTCATATTAAAGTGACTAACTGGACTCTAGTAGATAACCTGAAAAAACATTTCAATATCACCTGTTTTATTGGTCATGACATCCGCAGTTTGGCATTGGCTGAACACTATTTCGGCGCCACCCGTGATTGTGAAGATTCAATATTAGTACGTATCCATAGAGGTACCGGTGCCGGGGTGATTATCAATAACCAGATACTTCTCAATAATAAAGGAAACTTAGGTGAAATTGGCCATATTCAAATTGATCCACTCGGTGAGCTCTGTCACTGCGGCAATTTTGGCTGCCTGGAAACTATCGCCGCTAACTCAGCGATAGAAGCGCGAGTTCAGCATCAATTAAAACAAGGTTTTCCAAGCCAGCTAACATTGAATAATTGCAATATCAGAGCTATCTGCCAAGCCGCTAATCAAAATGATCCATTAGCTTCTGAAGTGATAAAAAATGTCGGCCATTACCTCGGCAAAGCCATCTCTATCGCGATTAATTTATTTAATCCACAGAAGGTTGTTCTGGCAGGAGAAATTACTGAAGCTCAAAAAGTACTCTTACCCGCTATTCAAAGTTGTATCAACTCTCAGGTCTTGAAAGAATTTCGTCAAGATCTACCAATCGTGGTTTCTGAATTAATCCACTGTTCTGCTATTGGCGCCTTCGCTCTGACTAAACGTGCTATGCTTAATGGTGTTCTGTTACAACACTTACTCGAAGGAGTATAGTTATTTTTTGTTGATTTTGTCAGCAAAATGCTTATATGCCAAACAAACGAGCGACCTTAAGCAGATTTCAAGAAAAAAGCAGTTGACGCATTTAGCTGATATACGCATAATGCGCCCCGCAACGCCGATGAAGGTAATGCAAAAAAGATGGCTACGTAGCTCAGCTGGTTAGAGCACAGCACTCATAATGCTGGGGTCACAGGTTCGATTCCCGTCGTAGCCACCATCTTTTGCGGGAGTGGCGAAATTGGTAGACGCACCAGATTTAGGTTCTGGCGCCGCAAGGTGTGCGAGTTCAAGTCTCGCCTCCCGCACCATTACATTCATCAAGTTATCATTATTTAGATGGGGTATCGCCAAGCGGTAAGGCACCAGGTTTTGATCCTGGCATACCCAGGTTCGAATCCTGGTACCCCAGCCATAGTTTTGATGACATGTTGCGTAGTGGCTAATTTTCAGTTGGGGTATCGCCAAGCGGTAAGGCACCAGGTTTTGATCCTGGCATACCCAGGTTCGAATCCTGGTACCCCAGCCATTGACTGAATATCCCTTACTAGAAGTTCTCACGTAGCTCAGCTGGTTAGAGCACAGCACTCATAATGCTGGGGTCACAGGTTCGATTCCCGTCGTAGCCACCATTTTGTTGGGGTATCGCCAAGCGGTAAGGCACCGGATTCTGATTCCGGCATTCCCAGGTTCGAATCCTGGTACCCCAGCCATATTTATCAATGTGTTATGTAAAGTGACGCACTGAGAAAGAATATACAGAAGAATATTTTTTGATGCAGAAAGCCACCGCGAGGTGGTTTTGTTTTTTACTTTCCAGCCCGACCGATCTTTTCTTCCTTAACTTGTCAATTAGCTCTATCTAAAGAAAAGTGAACTGTTCACGCCATAAATAGATTTACGACGTGCTTGCAATCTTCACTACCAATCTATACCTATACGTTACAATCCTAACGCATACTTAAGCACCGCTTTTTTCATTACACCAGCCCGTTGAGCTGCCATCAGAGCCAAATTACGTGCTACTTTCAACCCCAGGAACTCACTACTGAACACCGTATAAAATAGATCCATTCCAGCCTGCATCATCAGATTATCCGGCATTCTACAGCGCTGATAACGCATCAACACTTCCAATGAATCCCATTGTTCTGTTAATTCTCTGGCCTTCACCAAAACATTAAGCAAAGTATTCACATCACGGTAACCAAGATTCACCCCTTGCCCAGCAAGTGGATTAATTGTATGAGCAGCATCACCCAGCAATACCAACCCTTCACGCACATAGCTGTTAGCATGATGCCGAGTTAAAGGAAATGAGCCAACTGCAATTGGAGTCACTTTACCTAACCGTACAGGAAATGCCTGAAAAATTTCCTGCTCAAGTTGAACCATTGACATTGTCTGTAACTGCCGTATACGAGCCGGTTTGTCATACCATACCAACGAAGCCCATTGATCAAATAGCGGAAGAAATGCTCTTGGACCTGAAGAAAAAAACTGCTGCCAGGTAATATCCTGTTGTGGCTGTTCCGTTTTTACCGTAATCAACATACAAGACTGTCTGTACTGCCAACCATGGCTGCCAATTCCAGCCATTTTGCGAACCTGAGAATGGGCACCATCAGCGCCAGCAATCAAACGGGTATTAATTTTAGTTCCGTCAGACAAAGTAACTAACCAGCTTTCTTTGTGACGTTGCATAGATTGTAGTACTGTCGGACACAGCAAAGTTAGATTAGGATGTTTTTCAAACTGTTGCCAAAGAGCCAACTGCAAAACACGATTTTCAACCATATAGCCTAACTCAGGCAACCCCAGGCTTTTCGCATCAAACACTAAATTGGAATCATTCTGTTCCCAAGTTTCCAATTTACGGTACGGCACACCGCGCATCTGTAATACTGAATCCCATGCACCAAACTGTTTGAGCAGATCCACAGAAGCACAGCTAATCGCCGATACGCGCACATCAGGCTGACTCTGTGCATCATAAGATTGTGGTGGTTGATGATCCAATAAAGCGACTGTCCAACCTTCCTGTGCCAGCCCCAATGCTGTTGCAGCGCCGATCATGCCAGCACCAACCACCACTACATCAAAAATCTGTTGTGAATTATTCATCTCAGTCATGCTATTAACCCATTGATTAGTACAGTGTACCGAATTTTTAATTCTCCGGTAGAGAATATCCTGTTTAACAGTCTGGTCACTGCTCCTTCAAATGAATACAATACCCGACAACTTTATGCCTAATACACAACTGCTTTTGCAGTGCAATAATACCTTTCAGCACTGTAAAAGCTCGGATGCACAAGAAAATGTCGACGATAAAAAAACTGTATATTAAAACTTGGGGCTGTCAGATGAATGAATATGACTCATCTAAGATGGCCGACCTACTAGAAAGCACTCACGGTTATCAGTTAACCGATGTCGCCGAAGAAGCAGACATTTTACTATTGAATACCTGTTCAATCCGTGAAAAAGCGCAAGAAAAAGTTTTCCATCAATTAGGCCGCTGGAAAAACCTAAAAGATACCAATCCAGATATCATCATTGGAGTCGGTGGCTGTGTCGCCTCTCAGGAAGGGGATTTCATCCGTCAGCGCGCTCAATGTGTAGATATTATTTTCGGGCCGCAAACATTGCACCGTTTACCTGAGATGATCAACCAGGTGAAAGGCACCCGCAGCCCGGTTGTTGATATCAGCTTCCCGGAAATCGAGAAATTTGACCGCCTGCCTGAACCACGTGCTGAAGGTCCGTCTGCTTTCGTTTCTATTATGGAAGGCTGCAACAAATACTGTACTTTCTGTGTCGTACCTTATACCCGCGGAGAAGAAGTTAGCCGCCCATGCGATGATGTTCTGTTTGAAATCGCACAGCTTGCCGCTCAAGGCGTACGTGAAGTCAATCTCCTCGGTCAGAACGTGAACGCTTATCGTGGCGCCACTTATGATGGTGATATCTGTTCTTTCGCTGAGTTAATTCGTTTGGTAGCGGCCATAGATGGTATTGACCGTATTCGCTTTACGACTAGCCACCCAATTGAGTTTACAGACGATATTATTGCTGTTTACGAAGACACGCCGGAATTGGTTAGCTTCCTGCATCTACCGGTGCAAAGTGGCTCTGACCGTATTCTGACGTTGATGAAACGGGCGCACACTGCTCTTGAATATAAGAGCATTATTCGCAAACTACGTAAAGCACGTCCTGATATCCTGATAAGCTCTGATTTTATCATTGGCTTCCCAGGCGAAACCCAAGATGACTTTGAGAAAACTATGAGGTTGATCGCTGATGTCAATTTCGATATGAGCTATAGCTTTATCTATTCTGCTCGTCCGGGAACACCGGCAGCTGATCTGCCTGATGATGTCAGCGAAGAAGAGAAAAAACAACGCCTTTACCTGCTACAACAGCGCATTAACCAACAAGCTATGAACTACAGCCGTGCTATGTTGGGCAGCGTACAACGTATTCTGGTTGAAGGAACTTCCCGTAAAAATGTGATGGAACTTTCTGGCCGTACTGAAAACAATCGAGTCGTCAACTTCGAAGGTCAGCCTGACATGATTGGCAAGTTCGTTGATGTTGAAATTGTTGATGTCTACGCCAACTCACTACGCGGTAAAGTTATCCGTACCGAAGATCTGATGGATCTTCGTATACACGAATCACCTGAGTCCGTAATAGCCCGTACCCGTAAAGAAGATGAAATCGGAGTCGGCATTTATCAGCCTTAAACATAGAGATAATCAGTGATTCAACAAACTTATTCACAAGTAGCAACTCAGGAAATTTTCCTCGAACCAGCCGATAATCAGCGCCTAATGAGCCTGTGTGGTCCGTTTGATGATAATTTGAAACAACTTGAACGCCGGTTGGGTATTGAAATCAGCCGACGAGATAACCGTTTTAAACTGATGGGTAAACCGCTGTGCGTTAGCGCAGCCACCAATATTCTACGCCATTTATATGTGGAAACTGCCCCTGTTCGTGGGGTAATCCCTGATATCAAGCCAGAACAGATTCACTTAGCAATTACAGAGAGCCGGGTTCTGGAACAAACCGCCGAAAGCATGCCTGACTACGGCAAGTCCGTTAATATTCGTACTAAGCGCGGTATGGTAAAACCACGAACTCCCAATCAAACGCAATATATCGCCAATATTCTCAGTCATGATATTACGTTCGGAGTTGGTCCAGCTGGCACTGGTAAAACTTATCTCGCTGTTGCTGCTGCGGTCGACGCACTGGAGCGTCAGGAAATTCGTCGCATTCTGTTAACCCGTCCAGCAGTAGAAGCTGGTGAAAAACTAGGATTCTTGCCTGGTGACCTGAGCCAGAAAGTTGATCCGTACCTGCGCCCGCTCTACGACGCTTTATTTGAAATGCTAGGTTTTGAAAAAGTTGAGAAGCTGATCGAACGTAATGTTATTGAAGTTGCACCATTAGCTTATATGCGTGGACGAACCCTGAATGATGCTTTTATTATTCTGGATGAGAGCCAGAACACGACTATCGAGCAGATGAAGATGTTCCTGACTCGTATCGGTTTCAACTCCAAAGCGGTTGTCACTGGGGATGTCACCCAAATTGATTTACCTCGCGGACAGAAATCTGGTCTGCGCCATGCAATTGAAGTATTGTCAGGAGTCAATGGGCTAAGTTTTAACTTCTTCCACAGTGATGATGTTGTCCGTCATCCGGTTGTTGCCAAAATCGTCATCGCTTATGAAGAATGGGAAGCAACTGAGCAGAAGCGTAAACAAATCACCAGTGAACAACGCAAGCAGGAAACACAATGAGCTCAGTCATACTTGATTTACAAATTGCTTGCGAGAATGCACAAAATCTTCCTGAAGAAACCCTATTCCAGCAATGGCTGGATGGGGTTTTACCTCAGTTCCAACCTGAAAGTGAAGTAACAATCCGTATTGTTGATGAAGCAGAAAGTCTCGATTTAAACCTGACTTACCGTGGTAAAGATAAACCAACAAATGTACTATCTTTTCCATTTGAAACACCACCAGAGGTTAATTTACCTCTACTCGGTGATTTAATTATCTGTCGCCAAGTAGTTGAAACAGAAGCAAAGGAGCAACAAAAAACAGTAGAAGAACATTGGGCACATATGGTTGTACACGGATGCCTACACCTGTTAGGTTATGACCATATCGAAGATGATGAAGCAGAAGAAATGGAATCTCTGGAAACAGAAATTATGCAAAAGTTAGGTTATTCTGATCCCTATCTTGCAGAAAAAGAGTAACCACCTACACCATTTTTGTGCTAAAAAATACCAACAACAACTTATTTAATGGGAAATTTTCATTAAAACGCCATGAGCGACGACCATCCTTCAAGTAACGATAACCCTGGCCCTAAGAAAGGTTTTTTTACTCTCCTTCTTAACCAACTTTTTCACGGTGAGCCAAAAAGCCGTGATGAACTGGTGGAACTGATCCGTGACTCTGAACAAAACGATCTGATTGATCCTGATACCCGCGATATGCTCGAAGGGGTAATGGATATTTCCGATCAACGTGTCCGTGATATCATGATCCCCCGTTCCCAAATCGTTACCTTAAAACGTAATCAAACCCTGGACGAATGTCTGGATGTGATTATCGATTCAGCCCACTCACGTTTCCCTGTGATCAGTGAAGATAAAGATCACATTGAAGGGATTTTAATGGCAAAAGACCTATTGCCATTTATGCGCACCGATGCCCCACCATTCAGCATAGATAAAGTTCTGCGTCAGGCTGTCGTTGTACCTGAAAGTAAACGGGTTGACCGCATGCTGAAAGAATTCCGTTCTCAACGTTATCATATGGCAATCGTCATTGATGAGTTCGGTGGTGTATCGGGTCTGGTCACTATTGAAGACATTCTTGAACTAATCGTCGGTGAAATTGAAGACGAATATGATGAAGAAGAAGATGTCGATATTCGTGCCCTTAGCCGTCATACCTATACAGTGCGGGCACTAACTCAAATTGAAGACTTTAATGAAGCCTTTGGTACCCAATTCAGCGATGAAGAAGTAGATACTATTGGCGGTCTGGTTATGCAAGCATTCGGTCATTTGCCAGCCCGAGGGGAATCTGTTGATATCAACGGCTATCTCTTTAAAGTTGCCATGGCTGACAGTCGGAGAATTATTCAGGTCCATGTTACGATACCAGACGATGCACCAATGCCTAACCTCGAAGAAGAATAAGGTCTAAATGAACAAAGTTTCATTATTACATTGTCAGCGGCTTCGTGCTTTGCTGGCGCTATTTTTCGGAGCCAGTGGAACACTGGCTTTTTCACCTTTTGACTTCTGGCCCGCCTCGATTATCTCCCTGTTTGGGCTACAATTGCTGACCTTAAACAGAACAACCCAACAAGCAGCATTTATCGCTTTTTGTTGGGGATTCGGCCTGTTTGGCAGTGGCGTAAATTGGGTGTATGTCAGCATCGCTGATTTTGGTGGCATGCCAACCGCGGTCAATATTTTTCTGGTCATCTTACTTGCCGCCTATCTATCGATCTACCCCGCTCTATTCGCTGGCTTACTTAACCGTTTTTTTGCAAAAACGAACGGGGTGAGGCTGGCTATAGCAGCACCTGCATTATGGCAAGTCACCGAATTCCTGCGTGGCTGGATTCTGACTGGTTTTCCCTGGCTGCAATTCGGTTATAGTCAATTAGACGGTCCGATGAAAGCCATTGCTCCAATTTTCGGTGTTGAAACAATTACTTTCCTATTGATGGCACTGAGCGGGCTATTAGTTTTGGCGGTCATACAGCGAAACTTTGTTTCTGGTATTATTGCTATCGCCCTTCTGCTATTACCATGGTCAATACGTCATTACCAATGGTATAACCTGCAACCGGAAAAAACGGTTGATGTGGCGCTGGTTCAGGGCAATATCCCACAATCCCTGAAATGGGCCCCCAATATGCTCAGTGAAACTCTGGACATTTATTTAAATAACAGTCGCCCATACATTGGTAAAACGCCTATTATCATCTGGCCTGAATCTGCAATTCCATCACTGGAAAGTTATCAGCGTGGTTTTCTGGCAAAACTGGATATGCTGTTACGTAATCAGCACACCAGCCTGATTACCGGTATCGTTGATGAAAGAACTGTTGGTGACAGTTATAAGACCTATAATAGCTTGATTGTTCTGGGTGATAAAATACCTTATCAATATCCATCGACCACTCGCTACGATAAGTATCATCTGGTGCCATTCGGAGAGTTTGTTCCCCTTGAATCGCTACTCCGACCTCTGGCGCCATTCTTCAACTTGCCAATGTCTTCATTCAGCCGTGGCAATTACATTCAACCACAGCTTTCTGTTGCAGGATATAACCTGACCGCCGCCATTTGTTATGAAATTGTACTTGGTGAGCAAGTTCGTTCTAATTTCAAACCAGATACAGAATTCTTACTCACTGTTTCCAATGATGCTTGGTTTGGTGCTTCAATCGGCCCCTGGCAACATTTCCAAATGGCACGTATGCGTTCCCTGGAATTAGGACGTCCGTTACTACGTGGTACCAATAATGGCATTACAGCCGTTATCGGCCCAGACGGGAAAGTGCAAACAGCACTCCCACAATTTACTCGTAATGTTTTGGAAGCTAAGGTGACACCTGCAACCGGGATAACACCATATGCACGCTGGGGTAACTGGCCGGTATGGGTAGTTACCGTATTGTTTACCTTATTTGCCCTGATATATAACCGCCGTAAATCTTAATTCCGACATCCATGCACCAGAAGGGGGCAAAATTGCTCCCTTGTATCATGCAAAACAGACTAACTTTCAATCCATTTTTTCATCCCATCGATAGAAAAAATAAAGGAGTAACAAGTTATGCAAACGAGTCGTCTGCGGCCAGCAGAAATTTCACCAGAGCTTTATAGCGCTGTTGCAAAAGTCGATGAATTAACTTATCAGTCCACCCTCGGTAAGGCACTCATTGAACTCGTTAAGGTAAGGGCTTCCCAAATCAATGGCTGTGCCTTTTGTCTTAATATGCATTCTAAAGCTGCCCGCAAGGCAGGAAATAGCGAACAAAAACTCTATCTCCTGAGTGCCTGGAAAGAGTCACCCATTTTTACATCACGAGAACGTGCAGCTTTAGGCTGGACAGATGCTTTATCCCGGATTGCCGAAATTGGGGCAAGGGATGAACATTACACCCAATTATTAGCAGAATTTGATGAAAAGGAGATTGTCGATCTAACATTATTAATCGGTCTTATTAACCTTTGGAACCGTCTGGCAATTGGTATGAAATATACTTTGCCCAATTCGGCTACTGACCTATCTTAAGAAATTCAGCATAGTTAATTACTAGCGATAATTAACTATGCTAACCCTCAACAACTGATATCACTCTATGTTATGCAAATAACCTACTTAAACAACTTATTGGTGCTAATTTTACCCTTCTTTACTATTTTGGCACGCTAATTGCTGCTATATCTATGAATGAAAAGGGAAATAACTGTTTCAATAACCAGAAAGGGGAAAATGCACTAAAAAAATGATAATCACGCACCTTTATTGTGCAAGATAAACAGCATTGTTCATTTATAGTGCGAGACAGCTCCCGAAATAGAAACAATCCATTTTCATTGACTAACCCTTTTGTACTATTTTTTAACACTATATATACATATGACAGCAAATGATCCTCGATTAAAAACAAATCACAGAGAGACTTTTGCAAACACAACATCGCAAACGATAGCCACATTAAAGGAGTTGTATATGCGTATGCGTAACCTAGTATTAACCATGATGTTACTTGGCATGGCGGGGGCTGTTCAGGCCGAAGAATTCACGGGAACACTAAAAAAGATCAAAGATGATGGTGTGATCATTGTGGGACATCGTGAATCTTCCGTACCTTTTGCTTACTACGATAATCAGCAAAAAGTCGTCGGTTACTCTCAGGATTATTCTAATCTGATTGTTGAAGCGGTGAAGAAGAAACTGGACATGCCAAATCTGCAAGTAAAATTGATACCCATAACTTCTCAAAATCGCATCCCATTGCTACAAAATGGCACTTACGATTTCGAATGCGGTTCCACTTCTAATAACCTTGAGCGCCAAAAACAAGTCACTTTCTCAAACTCTATCTTTATTGTTAATACACGTTTGTTAACTAAAAAAGGTTCCGGT
This sequence comes from Photorhabdus australis DSM 17609, assembly GCF_000711895.1. GTDB lineage: Bacteria > Pseudomonadota > Gammaproteobacteria > Enterobacterales > Enterobacteriaceae > Photorhabdus > Photorhabdus australis. The sequence continues at coordinate 38,678 of NZ_JONO01000036.1, read as the reverse complement.
ATAAAAGATTTCCCTGACTTAGCAGGCAAAAATGTCGTTGTCTCAGCAGGTACGACTTCTGAAGTATTGCTGAATAAACTCAACGATGAAAAAAACATGAAAATGCGCATTATCAGTGCAAAAGATCATGGTGACTCATTCCGTACTCTGGAATCCGGCCGCGCAATCGCATTTATGGTGGATGATGCTCTGCTAGCCGGTGAACGTGCCAAAGCGAAAAAACCTAACCAATGGGAAATCGTTGGTACATCTCAGTCTAGAGAAGCCTATGGTTGTATATCACGCAAAGATGATCTTCAATTCAAGAAGCTGATCGATGAGACCATTGTTCAGGCGCAAACTTCCGGAGTGGCAGAGAAATCATTTGAACGCTGGTTCACACAACCCATTCCACCCAAGAATCTGAACTTGAACTTCTCTTTGTCTGATGAAATGAAAGCACTATTTAAGTCACCAAATGATAAGGCTCTTGATTAAAAATATAATTAAAGAAATGACTATTTGATTGGCATCACAGGGTGCGAGGTGGCCGTTCCCTGCCTCGCTTTTTTTTCTTAGCCAATCAATTGTTTTCAGGGGATCAAGCTACACCCTTGCAGGGAGTATTATTTATGTCAATCGATTGGAATTGGGGCATCTTTTTGCAAGCAGCTCCCTTCGGCAATACGACTTACCTAGGCTGGTTGATCGCAGGATTTCAGGTGACAATCGCCTTATCTATCTGCGCCTGGATTATCGCTTTCATTGTCGGTTCGCTATTCGGTATTTTACGTACTGTTCCCAATAAAATATTATCTGGGATAGGTACCTGTTATGTTGAGCTCTTTCGTAACGTACCACTGATAGTTCAATTTTTTATCTGGTATCTGGTTGTACCTGAACTACTGCCAGAAAAAATCAGCCTGTGGTTTAAAACTGAACTAGACCCTAATATCCAGTTTTTCATCTCATCTACTGTTTGTTTAGGTCTTTTCACCGCGGCACGGATGTGTGAACAGGTCCGCGCCGCCATACAATCATTACCACGTGGTCAAAAAGCAGCAGGGCTGGCAATGGGGTTAACCCTGCCACAAACCTATCGTTATGTTCTATTACCAAATGCTTACCGAGTCATCATTCCACCAATGACTTCAGAAATGATGAATCTGGTAAAAAACTCCGCCATCGCCTCCACTATTGGTCTGGTAGATATGGCAGCACAGGCAGGTAAGTTACTTGATTACTCAGCACATGCTTATGAAACATTTACCGCCATTACGTTGGCCTATATCGGAATCAATCTGGTGATTATGCTTGCCATGCACTTGCTTGAGAAAAAAGTGCGCTTACCGGGTAATATTGGAGGTCGATAAATGTACGAGTTTGACTGGAGTTCAATTATCCCCAGTATCCCATTTCTGCTACAAGGCTTAGTCATTACAGCAAAAATCACTATTATTGCTGTTGTTATTGGTATTCTCTGGGGAACCATGCTGGCCGTTATGCGCCTCTCTTCTGTAAAAGTACTGAGCTGGTTTGCCACTTTATATGTCAATCTGTTCCGTTCTGTGCCACTAGTTATGGTACTGTTATGGTTCTACCTGATTGTGCCTAGCCTGGTGCAGAATGTTCTGGGGATTTCTCCGAAAACAGATATTCGTTTAATTTCAGCTATGGTTGCATTCGCCTTTTTCGAAGCAGCTTACTATTCAGAAATTATCCGGGCGGGAATTCAGAGTATTTCCCGCGGGCAATCTTCGGCAGCACTGGCATTAGGTATGACACCAATGCAAAGTATGAGACTAGTTATCTTGCCTCAAGCATTCCGTGCGATGACTCCTCTGTTATTGACGCAGGGTATCGTGCTGTTTCAAGACACTTCATTGGTGTATGTACTCAGTTTGGCAGATTTTTTCCGTACTGCGGCGAATATCGGTGAACGTGATGGTACTCAGGTTGAAATGATTCTGTTTGCTGGGTTTGTTTATTTTATTATTAGTTTTGCCGCATCCATGCTGGTTAACTATTTGAAAAAAAGGACTGTTTGATGATCTCCCTGAAAAATGTATCCAAGTGGTATGGCCAATTTCAGGTTCTCACTAACTGCTCAACTGAAGTTAAAAAAGGTGAAGTCGTTGTAGTCTGTGGCCCTTCTGGCTCCGGCAAATCCACCCTGATAAAAACGGTTAATGGTCTGGAATCCATCCAGCAAGGTGAAATTCTGGTCAATGATATTAAAGTCAATGATAAAAGTACCAATTTAGCGCAATTACGTTCCAAAGTCGGTATGGTGTTCCAGCATTTTGAGCTGTTCCCACATCTATCTATCATTGAAAATTTAACTCTGGCTCAAATTAAAGTGCTTAACCGCGATAAAAAAGCAGCTGAAGAAAAAGGGTTAAAATTACTTGAACGTGTTGGGCTTGCCAATCAGGCTAATAAATTCCCGTCACAACTTTCCGGTGGTCAGCAACAACGCGTGGCTATCGCTCGTGCATTGTGTATGGACCCTATCGCCATGCTGTTCGACGAACCCACTTCTGCACTTGATCCTGAAATGATCAATGAAGTACTCGATGTCATGGTTAAACTAGCAGACGAAGGTATGACTATGATGGTTGTTACTCATGAAATGGGCTTCGCCCGTAAGGTAGCCAATCGGGTAATCTTTATGGATGAAGGCAAAATCGTTGAAGACAGCAAAAAAGAAGATTTCTTTGCAAATCCGAAATCAGATCGCGCCAAAGAATTTTTAGCTAAAATTCTTCATTAGTTATTATATCATTCCCGGTGGTAGCACCTGTCGCCACCGGATTTTCCCTCAGCCCCCTGTTGCTTATGTATCAAATCAGATATGCTATACCGATCTCATATTTTATTTATTAAATTATTGCTACAAAACGTAGCTTTTTACTCACCATAGGATTACCGGTGCCATGCAAGAACAATACCGTCCAGAAGATATAGAGCCGCAAGTTCAGCTTCACTGGCAAGAGAAGCAGACTTTCAAAGTGACAGAAGACAACAGCAAAGAAAAATATTATTGCCTGTCCATGCTACCTTACCCTTCTGGCCGACTACACATGGGCCATGTACGCAACTACACTATTGGCGATGTTATCTCCCGCTACCAACGTATGCTTGGTAAAAATGTCCTGCAACCTATTGGGTGGGATGCATTTGGCCTGCCCGCAGAAGGGGCAGCAGTAAAAAACAACACCGCACCAGCGCCGTGGACCTATGCCAATATCGAATACATGAAAGGTCAGTTGAAAACATTGGGCTTCGGTTATGACTGGGATCGTGAAGTCACAACCTGTACCCCGGAATATTACCGTTGGGAACAGTGGTTCTTCACTAAATTGTATGAAAAGGGTCTGGTTTATAAAAAGACCTCCGCAGTTAACTGGTGCCCTCACGATCTGACCGTTCTAGCTAATGAACAAGTGGTCGATGGCTGCTGCTGGCGTTGTGACACTAAAGTCGAACGAAAAGAAATTCCACAATGGTTTATCAAAATCACTGCCTATGCCGAAGAGTTACTAAACGATCTGAATACGCTGGAAGAATGGCCTGAGCAGGTCAAAACCATGCAACGCAACTGGATTGGTCGTTCCGAAGGCGTAGAAATCACTTTTGATGTAGCTGATAGCCAGGAAAAACTGACCGTCTATACCACTCGTCCTGATACGTTCCTGGGCGCTACCTATGTTGCAGTTGCCGCAGGTCATCCTCTGGCAAAACAAGCAGCAGAAAATAACCCTGAACTAGTTGCTTTCATTGATGAGTGCCGTAATACCAAAGTTGCAGAAGCAGATATGGCAACAATGGAGAAGAAAGGCATGGCAACTGGTATGTTTGTTATTCATCCATTGACCAAAGAGAAAGTAGCAATCTGGGTTGCAAATTTCGTCCTGATGGAATACGGCACCGGCGCTGTCATGGCAGTTCCTGGCCACGATCAACGAGACTGGGAGTTTGCGACAAAATATAACCTGCCAATGAAAGCCGTTATTCTGGACAATGAAGGTAATGAGCCAAATGTTCATGAAGCCCCCATAACGGATAAGAATGTCCTATTTAATTCCGGTGAATTTAGTGGCTTAAATCACGAAGCTGGTTTTAATGCCATTGCTGATAAACTGGTGGAAATGGGCGTAGGTAAGCGTAAAGTCAACTATCGTCTGCGTGACTGGGGGGTTTCCCGTCAACGTTACTGGGGTGCTCCTATTCCAATGGCGACGCTGGAAGATGGCACGGTTGTTCCGGTTCCAGCAGATCAACTGCCAGTCATTCTGCCAGAAGATGTCAAAATGGATGGCATCACCAGCCCAATTAAAGCTGATCCTGAGTGGGCAAAAACCACTATCAACGGTCAACCAGCATTGCGTGAAACGGATACCTTCGATACCTTTATGGAGTCTTCTTGGTATTACGCTCGCTACACTTGCCCAGATTATAATAAGGGCCTGCTCGATCCAGCAGCAGCTAATTACTGGTTGCCAGTAGACCAATACATCGGTGGTATCGAACACGCCATCATGCACCTGATGTACTTCCGTTTCTTCCATAAATTGATGCGTGATGCAGGCATGGTCAATTCCAATGAACCTGCTAAGCGTCTGTTATGTCAGGGAATGGTTCTGGCAGATGCTTTTTATTACATTGGCAAAAACGGTGAAAAAATCTGGGTATCCCCAGCTGATACCAATGTTGAGCGTGATGATAAAGGCCGCATCATGAAGGCAACAGACAAAGAAGGTCATGAACTGGTTTATACCGGCATGAGCAAAATGTCTAAATCCAAAAACAACGGTATTGACCCACAATTGATGGTAGAAAAATATGGTGCTGATACCGTTCGCCTGTTTATGATGTTCGCAGCGCCACCAGAATTGACTCTGGAATGGCAAGAATCCAGTGTTGAAGGAGCAAACCGCTTCCTGAAACGTGTATGGCGCCTAGTTTATGAACATAGCAGCAAAGGGGCAACTCAACCGCTGGATATCACAAGCTTAACAGTAGAACAGAAAGATCTGTTCCGTGATCTGCACAAAACCATTGCTAAAGTCACAGACGATGTAGGTCGCCGCCAAGCATTCAATACCGCCATTGCTGCCATAATGGAATTGATGAATAAACTGACCCGCGCACCACAAGAAACTGAGCAAGATCGCGCTCTGATGCAGGAAGCTTTACTGGCAGTTGTCCGCATGTTGTCACCAATGACTCCTCATGCTTGTTTTATTATGTGGCAAGCTCTGGGTGGTAAGGGTGACATTGATACGGCTAATTGGCCACAGGCTGATGAACAGGCCATGGTTGACGACACCAAATTAGTCGTTATTCAAGTTAACGGTAAAGTGCGTGGTCGTGTTACTGTGCCAGCGGATGCGACGAAAGAATATGTTCATGATATGGCTGCAAAAGAATATGGAGTGGCTAAATATCTTGAGGGCGTCACTATTCGTAAAATCATCTACGTACCAGGCAAATTACTGAATCTGGTCGTCGGCTAATAAAGGAGGCAATGTGCAGCATCGTATTTTAACGTTGTTGCTGGGGTTAGCGGTGCTGGTCACCGCTGGCTGCGGTTTTCATCTGCGAGGTACCACTCAGGTACCACAGGAACTCAAAAAGCTGCAATTAACAAGTAGCGACCCATACGGGCCACTGACTCGTTCTGTGCGCCAGCAACTTCGTCTGAATAACGTCACCATCCTTGAAAATGGCAGCGCCGAAATTCCTGTTCTGAAGTTAATTAACTCTTCTGAAAATAAAGATACGGTCTCTGTTTTCCAAGATGGTAAGGCTGCTGAACGCCAATTGACTCTGTATGTCAATGCTCAGGTTATTATGCCAGATGGTAGCGTATATCCACTCCAATCCAGGGTTGACCGTTCTTTTTTCGATAACCCGTTAGAAGCACTGGCGAAAGATGCTGAAAACGAGATGATCAATCAGGAAATGCGTGAACAGGCTGCCCGTCAGTTAGTACGCCAATTACTGACTGTACACAGTGCAGAAGAACAAAAGGCTAGGGAAAAACAAGCGGGACAGCAAACTATACACGCACAATGATCAAACTCTATCCCGAACAACTGATTTCGCAGCTCAATGAAGGGCTGCGAAACTGTTATCTAATATGGGGCAATGACCCTCTGCTACTACAGGAAAGCCAAGATCATATCCGCAGGGCCGCTGAACAGTTCTCTTTCACGGAACATTTCACTTATACCTTGGATAATCATACCGAATGGAGTGAGATATTCAGTATTTGCCAGTCATTAAGCCTATTTGCCAGCCGTCAAACACTCACTTTACTGCTGCCGGAAAATGGCCCTAATACAGTCATGGCGGCGCAATTGGTAAAACTGGAGGAATTGCTTCACTCCGATATACTATTGATACTGCGCGGTTCAAAATTAACCAAAGCACAAGAGAACAGTAACTGGTTTAAAGCATTAGGAAAAAACGGGGTTTACATCAGCTGTCAGACACCCGAACTGAGCCGTCTGCCTCAATGGATCGCACAACGGGCTAAAACCATGAAACTGACTCTGGAAAAGCCAGCCAATCAATTGCTGTGCTACTGTTATGAAGGAAACTTACTGGCCCTGGCTCAAGCACTTGAGCGACTCTCTCTACTATACCCAGATGGTAAACTGACTTTGCACCGTGTTGAGAATGCCGTAAATGACGCAGCTCACTTCACACCTTATCACTGGGCAGACTCACTATTATCAGGAAAGGCAAAACGCGCCTGGCATATTCTGAAACAGCTAAAACAGGAGGATTGTGAATCTGTTATTCTGCTGCGTACTGTACAGCGCGAATTACAACTGTTGCTTACACTAAAACGTCAAAGCACCACAACTCCCATGAAAACTCTGTTAGATCAGCATCGGGTATGGCAAAACCGCCGCGCATTACTAACAAGTGCGCTGCAACGTCTCACTCAACACGATTTACAGCGAGCAATTCATTTACTTGTACAGATAGAGCTCCGAGTTAAACAGGATTACGGTCAGTCCGTCTGGCCAGATTTAGAAACACTTTCCATGTTGTTATGTGGAAAAACACTACCTGAGAGCTTTTTTAATGCCTCATACAATTAACTCTACTTGCCCAGTACAACCCGTTATTCAAGCGTTATTTGGTGGAACATTTGACCCAATCCACTATGGACATCTGCATCCAATCGAAACTCTGGCACATCAAATTGGCCTGAAACGAGTGGTTCTGCTGCCAAACCATGTTCCCCCTCATCGACCACAACCAGAAGCCACAGCACAACAGCGGCTTGAAATGGTAAAACTAGCAACACAAGGCAATCCACTGTTTACAATCGATACCCGTGAAATGGAACGGACCTCCCCTTCCTACACAATCGATACATTGGAATCATTCCGTCAGGAGTTTGGTGAAGGGCAATCAGTGGCATTTATCATCGGTCAGGATGCTTTGTTATCGCTACATACCTGGCATCGTTGGTCAGAACTACTTAATATCTGCCATTTACTGATTTGTGCTCGCCCCGGTTATCAAACCCAGCTTTCAACAACTGAAATGCAGCAATGGCTTACGCAGCACCAAATCTACAATCCAGCCTTACTTAATAGTAAACCTAACGGTTATATCTATCTGGCAAACACACCACTATTGCATATCTCAGCAACAGATGTCCGACAACGCCACCAGCAAGGGCTGAGTTGTGATGATTTACTCCCCCCTTTAGTACAAAAGTATATAAATTCACAGGGGTTATATCGCCAATAGCGAAATCTAGCCCGATTAGTCATTTAGTTGGCTTACCCTCGAGTGGCCTGGCATGCTATTATTCGGCGCTATTTGATCAATTTGATAAAAAATAAGGATGAACCTTTTGCAAGGTAGAGAACTCCAACAATTTGTTATTGATAAACTTGAAGACTCCAAAGCACAAGATATTGTTTCTCTGGATGTTCACGGGAAATCCAGTATTACCGATTGCATGATTATCTGCACCGGAACTTCCAACCGCCACCTGATGTCTGTCGCAGATAATCTGGTTGATGACTGTCGTGCGAGTGGTCTGGCCCCACTTGGTGTTGAAGGACAGGGCGTATCCGACTGGATTGTCGTAGACCTCGGTGAAGTTATCGTACATGTCATGCAGGAAGAAAGTCGCCGCATGTATGAACTTGAAAAACTTTGGAGCTGAGTTTGAAGCTGCAATTAGTTGCTGTAGGTACGAAAATGCCGGACTGGATACAGACCGGCTTCATGGACTATTTACGCCGTTTCCCTAAAGATATGCCATTTGATCTGGTAGAAATTCCTGCCGGGAAGCGGGGTAAAAATGCTGATATTAAACGCATTCTGGAGAAAGAAGGTGAACAGATGCTGGCTGCTGTCGGCAAAAGCAACCGGATTGTCACTCTAGACATTCCGGGTTCTCGTTGGGAAACACCTCAACTGGCGCAGCAGCTTGAACATTGGAAACAGGATGGCAGAGATGTCAGTTTACTGATAGGTGGGCCAGAAGGTCTTGCACCAGCATGTAAAGCTGCGGCAGAACAAAGCTGGTCATTGTCATCTTTGACCTTACCCCATCCTTTGGTCCGGGTTTTAGTTGCTGAAAGCCTATACCGGGCATGGAGCATTACCACCAATCATCCCTATCACCGGGAATAATTTGGTTACCAACGGATAAAAGCGAATTCTGGCAATGGGATGAAGAATAAACGTACTCCTTTTCGTGATTATACGGCTGAATCAGCCTTGTTTGCCCGCCGCGCATTGGTGGCGTTTATTATCATCCTAGTACTGACAGGTATCCTGATTGCCAATCTTTACCATTTACAGATCACTCGTCACGAAGACTACCAAACCCGTTCAAACGAAAACCGTATCAAGCTGGTTCCAATCGCGCCGAGCCGCGGTATTATTTATGACCGTAAAGGCACACCATTAGCACTCAACCGAACAATCTACCAGTTGGAAGTCATACCTGAAAAGGTCGAGAACCTTCAGCAAACGCTGAATGATTTACGGAATGTTCTCGATCTGACTGACGAAGACATTGCCAACTTTGAAAAAGAACGTAAACGCTCGCGCCGCTTTACTTCTATTCCACTGAAAACTTCACTTGATCATATCCAAGTAGCACGCTTTGCCGTTAATCAATACCGTTTTCCTGGCTTTGAAATAAAAGGCTATCAACGCCGCTTTTATCCTTACGGTTCAGCACTGACTCATATCATTGGCTATGTTGCTAAAATTAATGATAAAGATGTAGAACGGCTGGATAAAGAAGGCATTTTACCTAATTACGCGGCTACCCATGATATCGGCAAACTGGGTATTGAACGCTATTATGAGTCTGTTTTACACGGAAAAACGGGTTATGAAGAAGTTGAAGTCAATAATCGAGGCCGTGTAATACGTCAATTACATGAACAGCCGCCACAGGCTGGGCAGGATATCTATCTGACGATCGATCTTGAGTTACAGATCTACATTGAGAAACTACTCACGACCAGCCGCGCAGCCGTTGTTGTCAGTGATCCACGCAATGGGGAAATTCTAGCTCTGGTATCTAACCCAAGCTATGATCCAAACCTATTCGTAAATGGAATATCCAATAAGAACTATCAGGAATTATTGAATAACCCTGACCGACCCCTTATTAATCGTGCAACTCAAGGAATTTACCCTCCTGCTTCAACTGTAAAACCTTTTATTACCGTTGCAGCACTGAGCACAGGCGTTATCAATAAAAATACCACCATTTTTGATCCGGGCTGGTGGCAATTACCAGGCTCAGAAAAACGCTACCGTGACTGGAAACGCTGGGGGCATGGCAGTCTAAATGCATATAGATCCATCGTGGAATCTGCAGATACATTCTTCTATCAGGTTGCCTATGATATGGGAATTGACCGACTATCTGAATGGATGATTAAGTTCGGTTATGGTGACTACACTGGCATTGACCTGTCTGAAGAACGCACAGGTATCATGCCTACCCGTGAATGGAAACAAAGAAAATATAAAAAACCTTGGTATCAGGGAGATACTATTCCTGTTGGGATCGGCCAAGGATACTGGACAGCAACGCCAATTCAAATGGTGAAAGCACTAACAACCTTAATTAATGACGGTAACGTAAAAACACCGCATTTGCTACTGGGCAAAAAACTGAAAGGTGAGATAGTCCCTTATCAACAAACAGAGAATATTCAGATAGGTGATATTCACTCAGGACACTGGGAACTGGCCAAAAGCGGTATGTATGGTGTAGCTAACCTACCAAACGGTACCGGCCACAAAAATTTTACTAAAACTCCTTATAAAGCAGCTGCCAAATCAGGAACAGCACAGGTCTATAGCTATGAAACTTACAATGCTAGTAAAATTGCTGAGCATTTACGGGATCACAAACTAATGATTGCCTTCGCTCCTTATGAAAACCCGACAGTAGCCCTTTCTATTATTCTAGAAAATGGTGGCGCGGGTCCGGCAGTGGGAACCCTTGTTCGCCAAATCCTCGATCATGTACTGTTAGGGGATAACAACACAATATTACCGGATGCAGTCCCAACACCACCCGGAACAGAAAACGATTGAATGATGCCATGACAGAAAACCAGAAAAAGGTTCCTCTCTGGACCAGATTACACATCGACCCACCACTGTTGTTGTGCATTCTAGCACTACTAGTATACAGCGCTTTTGTCATGTGGAGTGCCAGCGGTCAAGATATGGGGATGATGGAGCGCAGAATCGGCCAAATTGGTGCCGGATTGGTTGTCATGATAATTATGGCGCAAATCCCACCAAGAGTTTATGAGGGCTGGGCACCTTATCTATATATTGTTTGTGTCATTTTGCTAATTTTTGTTGATGCGTTCGGACAGATAAGTAAAGGGGCGCAACGCTGGCTCGATCTAGGTATCATCCGTTTTCAGCCTTCTGAAATTGCAAAGATTGCTGTACCACTGATGATTGCCCGCTTCATGAACCGCGATTTGTGTCCACCATCGTTGAAAAATACAACCATCGCTCTGATACTGATTTTTCTTCCGACTCTACTAGTCGCCGCCCAACCAGACCTCGGTACTTCAATTCTGGTCGCATCTTCTGGCCTGTTTGTCCTATTTCTTGCAGGGATGAGCTGGCGGTTGATTGGTATTGCAGCTCTGTTATTAGCCTGTTTTATCCCGATTCTATGGTTTTTTCTGATGCATGGATATCAGCGCGATCGGGTAATGATGTTACTTGATCCAGAAACTGACCCACTAGGAAAAGGTTACCATATCATTCAATCAAAAATCGCCATTGGCTCCGGTGGCCTATCAGGTAAGGGTTGGTTACTCGGGACACAATCTCAGTTGGAGTTTCTTCCAGAACGTCATACAGATTTCATATTTGCCGTACTCTCGGAAGAACTTGGTTTGATCGGTGTACTACTGTTACTAACATTATATTTGTTATTAATTATGCGCGGACTGGTTATCGCAACCAGAGCACAGAATACTTTTGGCCGGGTCATGGTTGGTGGCCTGATGTTAATTCTGTTTGTTTATATATTCGTAAATATCGGCATGGTAAGCGGCATCTTACCTGTAGTAGGGGTTCCACTGCCATTTGTTAGTTATGGTGGTTCAGCATTGATCGTCTTAATGGCTGGTTTCGGAATTATAATGTCGATTCATACACACCGAAAATTATTGTCTAAAAGTTTATAGAGAAGAGGTCTCAATGCGTCAAAACTGGCTTATACTCGGCATGATTTCAGCTTTGTTATCCGGCTGTACTGCTCCTAACGAGCAAAAATCTCCCCCGTTACCAGCGGTACCAACGCAGGACGTCCTAGGAGCAGAACCTCGCTATGAGCCTTATCATCCTGGCGCCAATAATGATTATCAGATGAACGGGCATATTTATCATATTGTGCAAGATCCATCCCTGTTCAGTGAAACAGGTTACGCCAGTTGGTATGGTGCAGAACACAATGGCAAAATGACAGCAATTGGTGAACGTTTTAACCCGTATGCACTGACAGCCGCCCACCCAACACTACCAATTCCAAGTTATGTTCGCGTGACCAATTTAAGTAATGGCCGTATGATGATTGTCAGAGTTAATGACCGAGGTCCTTATAAACCTGGACGAATTATCGATCTATCGAAAGCTTCTGCTGAACGCCTGAATCTGACTCAAAGTACCAAAGTCAAAATTGATTTTATTCAGGTTGCTCAGGATGGTTCTGTATCTGGTCCCGGTACTGTTGGCAGCCAGATAGTTAAACAGAGTTACGCTCTGCCTGGCAGACCGACTCTGACAACAAGCCCACTAGGAACACCCAGAATAGAAAACGTTCCTGATCAAACCAGCAGCCAACCGTTGACTGCTCAGCCTGTGGAACAGACACAACTATTGACTATACAACCAAAAGCCACAGAGCAACTACCTGTAATGAAGCTACAACCACCTAAACCTGTTACAGACAGCAACTTGGCAACAACAGCACAAACAGGACCATCAGTAAGTAGCTTTATGGTTCAGGTTGGTGCCGTTAGCAGCGAACAACGGGCAAAAGAGTGGCAACAAACGTTAGAACAGCGCTTTAATGTTCAAGGACGCGTAATTCAATATAGCAATGTTTATCGTGTACAATTAGGGCCATTCAACAATCGCCAGCAAGCTACCGATTTGCAACAGAAACTGGCTGACCAAATACAGCAATCTTCTTTTATTGTCAGCCCTTAACTATCCTCTTGCCGATATTTGGGTTTTGCTCAGATATCAGCAAGCGAGGTAAAAAAACGTAAACCTGCGGCCTGTCAAAATTTGCCAATGTTAGTATTTTTTTTCATTTGCTATGATGTGGCCCGATATCAACCTTTTCTCACGGATATTGTTCAACCGACCATGAAATACACAACCACCTCTCGTTTTATAAAAAGCGCTACCTTAGGTATTGCGCTGGCAATGAACGTATCTGCCTTTGCCAATGGGAACGATGTAAACCTGAAAACGATGATCCCAGGTGTACCCCAGATTGATGCTGAAGCTTATATTCTTATCGACTACAACTCAGGCAAAGTTCTGGCTGAAATGAACGCAGATTCACGTCGTGACCCTGCCAGCCTGACAAAAATGATGACCAGTTATGTTATTGGCCAGGCAATCAAATCAGGCAAAATCGGGCCAAATGATATGGTCACTGTTGGTACTGATGCATGGGCAACAGGTAATCCGGTATTTAAAGGCTCTTCCCTGATGTTCCTCAAACCTGGAGATCAAGTCTCAGTTTCCATGCTATCCCGTGGTATAAATTTGCAATCCGGTAATGATGCTTGTGTTGCAATGGCGGATTATGTTGCTGGCAGCCAGGAGTCGTTTGTTAATCTGATGAATGGCTACGTAAAATCACTTGGCTTACAGAATACAAATTTCAAAACTGTTCATGGTCTGGATGCAGAAGGCCAATATAGCTCTGCCCGTGATATGGCCTTGATTGGTCAAGCGCTAATCCGTGATGTCCCTGAAGAGTATACGATCTATAAAGAAAAAGAATTTACTTACAACAACATCCGTCAGATAAACCGCAACGGTTTGTTGTGGGATAAAAGCCTGAATGTAGATGGTATCAAAACTGGCCACACCAATGCAGCAGGTTATAACCTGGTCGCTTCTGCAACTGAAGGCGATATGCGTCTGATTTCTGCGGTACTAGGCGGTCACACTTATAAAGGCCGTGAGACAGAAAGTAAAAAACTGCTAACCTGGGGTTTTCGTTTCTTTGAAACTGTTGCTCCACTGAAAGCTGACAAAGAGTTTGCCTCAGAACCTGTCTGGTTTGGAGACAACGATAGGGTTCAGCTAGGCGTTGATAAAGATGTTTATCTAACTATTCCCAGAGGCCGTTTGAAAGATCTGAAAGCCAGCTATGTCATGAATGATACTGAATTACATGCCCCATTGGCGAAAAATCAAGTTGTCGGTACGATCAACTTTCAACTTGATGGCAAGACCGTTGAACAACGTCCTTTAGTTGTCATGAATGAGGTGAAAGAAGGCGGTATTTTCAGCCGTTTTATCGACTATATCAAATTGCTGTTCCATCACTGGTTTGGCTAATCACCAAACCTAAAACAGAAACCCACCGAAGCGAGTCGGACTTATAGCCTGACCGTAATAAACATCCCCGTGATTTAAGACGGGGAAGATATAAGATTTTATAGAAAAGACTGACTATACGTATTGCGAAAAACAAAACAGAAAACAGGAGCGCCCATGAAAACGAAATTAAATGAACTGCTTGAGTTCCCTTGCTCATTCACCTACAAAGTGATGGGTTTAGCTGAACCTGAGTTAGTCAATCAGGTCGTTGAAGTGGTTCAGCGCCACGCGCCGGGCGATTACTCTCCACAAGTGAAGCCAAGCAGTAAAGGCAATTACCACTCAGTATCCATTACTATCAATGCTACTCACATTGAACAAATAGAAACTTTATACGAAGAGTTAGGTAACCTTGAACTGGTACGAGTAGTGTTGTAACACAAACCCAAACAATCCCCTGTAATTTATCAGGGGATTTTTTATTTATCAGAAGCACCACAATTTCGAGTGTACTAAACTGGTGAGAATCTTTTCTGAGGGTTATACTGGCTAAATCTTATAGCGACCAAACGAAATCTCAATTGCAATATAAAACAATTTTCTTACGCCAATTAGGAATACAACCTTACGAGCCGATTTCTGATGCAATGCATTTGTTTACTGAGCAACGAGATATTAACACACCCGATGAAATCTGGCTGGTACAACACCCAAAAGTATTTACTCAGGGACAAGCAGGTAAAACAGAGCATTTATTATTTCCCGGTGATATTCCGATTATTCAGTCCGACCGTGGTGGGCAAGTCACCTATCATGGTCCTGGTCAGCAGGTTATGTATGTCATGATTGACATCAAGCGCGCCAAAATTGGTGTGCGACAATTAGTTACAGCGATAGAGGACACTGTCGTTAAAACACTTGCTCATTTTGGCGTGAAAGCCTATGCCCGACCTGATGCTCCTGGTGTTTATGTCGATGAAGCCAAAATCTGTTCCCTCGGATTACGAATACGTAAAGGCTGCTCTTTCCACGGGCTAGCGCTTAATATCGCCATGGATTTAGAACCATTTCTACGAATTAATCCTTGTGGCTATTCTGGTATGAAAATGACTCAACTCAGTGAATTAGTTCCTGGAATTACTATTGAGCAAGTACAACCAATTTTGGTAGAGACATTCTGTCAGCAGTTGGGATTTAAACTGAATCGCTAAAGATGATATAATTTTTTAATATTCTCAAAAATTTTTTAATGGATTTATCACGCAGTGGACTGAAGATAAATCTCAACCTGATGAATTTAACACTGGAACCAGCACGATTATGAGTAAACCAATTCAGATGGAACGCGGAATTAAGTACCGCGACGCTGACAAAATGGCGCTGATCCCTGTCAAAACAGTGATTACCGAACGTACAGAAATCTTGCGTAAACCTGAGTGGATGAAAATTAAACTTCCTGCGGATTCCAGCCGCATTCAGGGTATCAAATCTGCTATGCGCAAGAATGGTCTGCATTCCGTTTGTGAAGAAGCTTCCTGCCCCAACCTGGCTGAATGTTTCAATCACGGTACAGCAACTTTTATGATCCTTGGCGCAATTTGTACCCGTCGTTGCCCTTTCTGTGATGTTGCCCATGGCCGCCCGATGACTCCTGATGCCAACGAACCGGTAAAACTGGCACAAACCATTAAAGATATGGCACTACGCTACGTCGTTATCACTTCCGTTGACCGTGATGATCTGCGTGACGGCGGTGCTCAGCACTTTGCTGACTGTATTTCTGCTATCCGTGAAAAAAATCTATCCATTAAAATTGAAACCTTGGTCCCTGATTTCCGTGGACGTATGGATCGTGCTCTTGAAATACTGACAGCGACACCGCCGGACGTTTTTAATCATAATCTGGAAAACGTGCCACGGGTTTACCGTCAGGTACGCCCTGGAGCAAACTATGAGTGGTCACTGAAATTACTCGAAAAGTTCAAAGAAGCCCATCCTGATATCCCAACTAAATCAGGTCTGATGGTGGGTCTCGGTGAAACTAACGAAGAAATTCTTGATGTTATGCGTGATCTGCGCCGCCATGGTGTCACTATGTTGACTCTGGGCCAATATCTACAACCTAGCCGCCACCATTTACCAGTACAGCGCTATGTCAGTCCACAAGAATTTGATGAAATGAAAGAAGAAGCACTAGCGATGGGATTCACCCATGCGGCTTGTGGGCCATTTGTTCGTTCTTCTTATCACGCTGATTTGCAAGCCAAGGGTGAAGAAGTTAAATAACCATAAGCCTAGTTATGCTTAATATTATTCTGGCCGTATTTATCGGTGGAGGTTTAGGTAGTGTATTACGTTGGTTTATAAGCCTCCGCCTTAATAATATTCCAATTAACATCGCAATTGGTACCCTTACCGTTAATTGTATTGGTGCATTCATCATCGGGTTGGGGTTGGCATATTTTAATAGAGCCACATATCTTAATCCGACCTGGAAATTAATGCTAACTACCGGATTTTGTGGTGGCTTAACAACGTTTTCTACTTTTTCTGTCGAAATTGTTTATCTATTACTAGACGGAAAACTAGGATGGGCACTGGGAACTGTTTTACTTAATCTTTTTGGATCACTGTTGATGACAATCTTAGCTTTCGCATTGATGGGTGAGCTTTAAATTTCATTACACATATAGCAAAAATTAAAAAAAACCCGTTGAAACAACGGGTTTTCGAAATACGGAGTTAAAATCAGATAGCGACAACGTTTACAGCAGATGGACCTTTAGCGCCGTCAGTGATTTCAAACTCTACCTTTTGGCCTTCTGCCAGAGTTTTAAATCCGTTACTCTGAATAGCAGAGAAATGCACGAATACGTCTTTGCTACCATCTTCTGGAGTGATAAACCCGAATCCTTTAGATTCATTAAACCACTTAACGTTACCTTTAATTTTTGACATCAAACATACCTTTAACGTGAAATAAGACACAAAACCTGTGTCGCATACAGTACAGCAAATAAATTGGTTCACTGTCTACAACCAAGATCACGAAAAGCATAATAAAATACGATAGATGTCATCTTTATTTAGTTTTGCTGCTAAATAATGCACATATATAAATATTCTATCACCATCTCTGGTCTTTTATCAGGCGACTCATCAAATAAGCGAACTGTTATGCTTTTTCATGTTCTAATAACCAGCTTTTAATATTTAAACCACCGGTATATCCAACTAATTTTCCATCATGACCAATAACACGGTGACAAGGCACAATTATTGATATCGGATTACGAGAATTAGCCATGCCTACTGCACGACAATAATTCGCTGAGCCTAATGCCAATGATAATTGTTTATAACTCCACACTTCTCCAAACGGGATTTTACATAACTGCAACCATACACGTTGTTGGAATTCCGTTCCCTCAGGGTTGAGTGGAACAGAAAACTCAGTACGTTTACCCGAAAAATATCCTCGCAGCTCTTTTACGCTCTGTTTAGTAACATCATTTTTCACTTCAGGCGCTGTTTTTTCATCAACAAAATATAGACTGGTCACTCCCTTATCATCCGCAGTGATATGAACATACGGTTTAGGAAATCCTTTAGGTGTCTCAAAATACTGATGATACATAACCACCTCCCTCGAACTTGAAAAAATATAAGTCATTATTGAGATTAGAGTAAATCGTCTTTTCAATAAATTGCAATGATGAATTCAGTTGCTCCCTTACCACCGACTAGAAAGCTTAAGCTTTCCTGAAGAAGAAAAAAGCCTTCCAACCACAAGGAATAACTGACCCTGTAATTTTGACAATGGTCATTCAATATAGAATTAACACCATATATAGTGTGGTTGAAATAAAAAAACACCATATGTAGTATAATTCAAATTAGTACCTTTTAGAAAATTATTACTAATAAACCAAACTTTGTCACTACATGCCCACAAACTGGAAAAGGAGTGCTTAATGTGCATTACTATTTATAGCAAACCTGACTGCGTACAATGCAGCGCAACCTACCAAGCCCTAAGCAAAAGAAATATTCCTTATCAGATTGTTGATTTAACCAAAGACCCTCAAGCTTTAGCTATTGTTCATGCTATGGGCTACCAGCAAGTTCCAGTAGTCATCGCAGGCACACAGCACTGGACAGGATTCCACCTTGATAAAATCAACACATTAGCCGAGAATTTGTAGGTTTATTATGAAGATGAATCCGCTAGTCTACTTTTCAAGTTCATCAGGTAATAGCCATAGATTTGTCCAAAAATTGAAAATGCCAGCTCTTCGTATTCCAGCAGACAAATCAGTAAGCCTACTAAACGTAACCTCTCCTTATATTTTGCTGACACCAAGTTATGGGGGTGGCAGTGCTAAAGGCGCTGTTCCGCTACAAGTGATCCAATTTCTAAATATTGCCGAAAACCGAGCGCTGATTCGAGGAGTTATCGCCGCCGGGAATACAAATTTTGGCGAAGCTTACGGCATTGCCGGACGGATAATTTCGGATAAATGCCAGATACCACTCCTGTATCGTTTTGAGTTAATGGGCACCGAAGAAGATATACAACGAGTACGCTGTGGTATTCAAAGATTTTGGCAACACTACTCACCAGAGGATACACAATCATGACTTCAAAAATTAACAAGCAACAGGATTACCACGCTCTAAATGCCATGCTAAATTTGTATGATGATGAAGGAAATATTCAGTTCGATAAAGATAAACTGGCCATTTATCATTATTTCCGCCAACATGTAAATCAGAATACAATCTTTTTCCATGATCTAAAAAAGAAACTAGATTTCCTCCAACAGGAGGGATATTACGAAACAAAAGTATTGGAGCAGTACGATTTTACTTTTATTAAAAAGCTCTTTCAGCAAGCCTATAGCAAAAAATTCCGCTTTCAAACCTTTCTGGGGGCATTCAAATATTACACCAGCTATTCTCTGAAAACCTTCGATAATAAACGCTACCTAGAACGTTATGAAGATCGGGTATGCATGGTTGCACTGACTCTGGCTCAAGGCAACCAAGCACTGGCTTACCGCCTGGTCGATGAAATTATCAGTGGCCGTTTTCAACCAGCGACGCCAACTTTCCTTAATTGCGGAAAAAAACAGCGGGGAGAGTTAGTTTCTTGTTTCCTGCTTCGCATTGAGGACAATATGGAATCCATTGGGCGTTCAATCAATTCAGCATTACAACTTTCAAAACGTGGCGGCGGTGTCGCATGCTTACTCAGTAACCTACGAGAAGCGGGTGCACCAATAAAAATGATTGAAAATCAGTCATCAGGTGTCGTTCCTGTAATGAAAATGCTAGAAGATGCATTTTCGTATGCCAACCAACTTGGTGCACGTCAAGGTGCCGGTGCCGTTTATCTCAATGCTCATCACCCTGATATTCTTAGTTTTCTGGATACAAAACGGGAAAATGCTGATGAAAAGATCCGTATAAAAACACTCTCTCTTGGTGTTGTCATTCCTGATATTACTTTTGAATTGGCTAAAAACAACGAAGATATGTATCTGTTCTCACCTTATGATATCCAGAGAGTTTATGGTGTGCCAATGTCTGAAATTAGCATTACAGAAAAGTATGCTGAAATGGTGAATAACAAACACATTGGTAAATCAAAAATCAATGCCCGTGAATTCTTCCTGACATTAGCTGAGATACAATTTGAATCCGGTTATCCTTATATTATGTATGAAGACACTGTTAATCGTGTTAGCCCAATTAAGGGCCGAATTAATATGAGTAACCTATGTTCCGAAATTCTGCAAGTTAACAGTGCCAGTGAATATGAAGATGATTTAAGTTACCGCTATATCGGCAAAGATATTAGTTGTAACCTGGGATCAATGAATATCGCTCATACAATGGATTCACCTAATTTTGCCCTCTCAATTGAAACAGCTATTCGTGCTTTAACCGCCGTATCAGATATGAGTCACATTCGTTCCGTGCCTTCTATCGAAAAAGGAAATCAAGATTCTCACGCAATTGGTCTAGGGCAAATGAATCTACATGGTTATCTGGCAAGGGAAAAAATTTATTATGGATCTGAGGAGGGAATAGATTTCACAAATATCTATTTCTATATCGTTGCTTATCATGCTTTACACACTTCAAATCAAATCGCAATTGAGCGCAATAGCTACTTTAAAGGTTTTAAAGACTCTCGTTACGCCAACGGCGAATTTTTCAATAAATATACGGAGAGATCTTGGCAACCTAAAACTAAAAAAGTCTATCAGTTATTTGAACAAGCAGGAATCACTATTCCTAATCAACAAGACTGGCTTGAATTGAAAACCTCAGTTATGGTTCATGGTATTTATAATCAGAATCTTCAGGCTGTTCCTCCCACTGGTTCTATTTCATATATCAACAATTCAACATCAAGTATTCACCCGATTGTCTCCCGTATCGAGATCCGTAAAGATGGTAAAGTAGGAAGAGTATATTACCCTGCCCCATTTATGACTAACGACAATCTTGAATATTACAAAGATGCCTACGAAATCGGGCCAGAAAAAATTATCGATACTTATGCCGCAGCAACTCAACATGTTGATCAGGGATTATCACTGACACTTTTCTTCAAAGATGACGCCACAACCCGCGATATTAATAAAGCGCAAATTTATGCCTGGCGTAAAGGGATCAAAACACTTTATTACATCCGCTTGAGGCAAATTGCTCTGGAAGGTACAGAAGTACAGGGCTGTATTTCATGCTCATTGTAAAATTAATACTGGAAATTTATTATGATTAACAATCCTATATGTGCAATTAATTGGAATCGGCTTGAAGATGACAAAGATCTAGAAGTTTGGAATCGGCTAACAACCAATTTTTGGCTACCAGAAAAAATTCCATTATCTAATGATATTCCCTCATGGAACACGCTGACCGCAGAAGAGCAAAAGTTAACAATTCGGGTATTTACCGGATTGACCCTGCTGGACACCATCCAGAATACTGTTGGTGCTCCAGCATTGATGGAAGATGCAATGACACCACATGAAGAAGCTGTTATGTCCAATATTAGCTTTATGGAGGCGGTCCATGCACGATCTTACAGTTCTATCTTTTCAACACTATGCCTGACTGCTGATGTGGATGATGCTTATTACTGGAGTGAAAACAACCCTGCATTACAGAATAAAGCTAAAATTATTTTAAATTATTACTGTGATAGCCATCCATTAAAGAAAAAGGTAACCAGTGTTTTTCTGGAATCATTTTTATTCTACTCCGGTTTTTATTTACCTATGTATTGGTCAAGCCGAGGAAAATTAACAAATACAGCGGATTTAATCCGGCTCATTATTCGTGATGAAGCTATTCACGGTTATTACATTGGGTATAAATTCCAACAATCATTAAATAAACAACCTACTTCAGAGAAAAAAGAAATTAAAGACTTTACTCTTTCATTATTATTTGATTTATATGAAAACGAAATTAAATATACAGAAGATATTTATGATATTGTTGGCTGGACAGAAGATGTTAAAAAATTCTTACATTATAATGCTAATAAAGCATTAATGAACCTTGGGTATGAAGCCCTATTTCTCTCAGAAATGACAGATGTCAGCCCGGAAATATTGTCCGCATTATCACCTGAAGCAAATGAAAACCATGATTTCTTTTCTGGCTCAGGTTCATCGTATGTTATCGGTAAAGCAGTTAATACAAAAGATGAAGATTGGGATTTTTAAATAAAATGACTTTATTTTATTTAAAATATTTCAAATACCAGATAGCCATAATATAATAATATTTACAGGAAAAATTATTAAATCTGTTTTTTAAACGATAAAATGCCATAAAACCCTTATGTTTTCTATGGCATTTTTCAGATTTTCGACTATTCCTACGATATTTTTTCCAGAAAAAGCCATCCCTGCCATTTCAAACAGAAAAAAAACATTAGAAAAATTAATATTTTTCAAATTAAATTTCATTTCAACTGAAAATAATAAACTACATTGATTAATAATCAATTCCATTAAAAATATGATTGATAATTCACACAAATTTAGATGAAAAATTCTTTAATAACATTAAAATAGAGAAAATTATGGTTTTAACAACAGGAATAAATTGCCAATAACAATTGACTAATTACAATGATATTATTGCAAATATATCTATTTTTAATAATTTATTATCAGCACTTTTTGATTAATAAACATTAACATAGGGTTGTCATGCTATCTCAGTATGTTAGGGTATATATCTTCAAAGAATCATGCAGAGACAAATAATGCATAAAATTATTATATAATCATCGAAAGGAAATTAACTATTTCATGGCAATTAAACTCGAAGTTAAAAACCTTTATAAAATATTCGGCGAACATCCAGAATGTGCATTCAAATTACTCAATTCTGGTCTGAGTAAAGATCAGATATTTGAAAAGACAGGTCTAGTTGTTGGTATACAAAATGCCAATCTGGCCATTGAAGAAGGCGAAATATTTGTCATCATGGGATTATCCGGCTCCGGTAAATCCACAATGGTACGCCTTCTCAATCGTCTGATAAAACCAACTCTCGGTCAGGTATTAATTGATGGTGAAGATATTTCTGAGATTTCAGAAACAGCTTTAAGAGAAGTTCGCCGTAATAAAATCAGTATGGTTTTCCAATCATTCGCATTAATGCCGCATTTAAATGTACTGGAAAATAGTGCTTTTGGCATGGAACTTGCCGGTGTCCCTAAACATGAACGCCACAAAAAAGCACTGGATGCACTGAAACAAGTAAACTTGGAAAATTACGCGCAATCCTACCCAGATGGACTTTCTGGCGGTATGCGCCAACGTATTGGACTTGCCAGAGCATTAGCTAATGACCCTGATATTTTGCTGATGGATGAGGCGTTTTCTGCCCTTGACCCATTAATTCGTACAGAAATGCAGGACGAACTGCTAAGTCTACAAGGTAATCAGCCACGAACCATTGTTTTTATCTCCCACGATTTAGATGAAGCTATGCGTATCGGTGACCGGATCGCTATTATGCAAGACGGTGTTGTTGTACAGGTTGGGACACCTGATGAAATTCTGAACAATCCAGCCAATGACTATGTGAGGACCTTTTTCCGTGGCGTGGATATCAGCCATGTATTCAGCGCTAAAGATGTTGCTCGCCGTCGTCCGGATTCTCTTCTTCACGTTGCACCAGGTTTTGGTCCTCGTTCTGCATTGAAAGTTCTTGGTAATGAAGACAGAAACTATGGTTACCTGATTGAACGTGGACAAAAATTCGCAGGCGTAGTTTCGGTAAATTCATTGGAAAAAGCATTACAGGAAAAAAAATCTATCGAACACGCCATATTGGCAAAACCGACTGCTGTTGCCTCAGATACGTCTCTTAATGAACTAATTTCTGTTGTAGCACAATCACCTTGTGCAGTTCCGGTTGTTGGGGATGACGACAAATACATTGGTGTTATTTCCAAAGGGATGCTGTTGCAAGCTTTAGACAAGGAGACATCAATTGAATAATCAAAACGAACATCAACCCCAGCCGGCACAAGAAACATGGGATACCGATTCCTCCTCTACTAATAACGCAGATCCTTGGGGTAGTGAAGCCAGCGTTGAAAATTCAGCTGGCTCTGATTGGCTGGATGTACCAGCAACGACTGTACCGACTGAACACTTTAATATCATGGACCCATTCCAGAACACACTTATCCCTTTGGATTCATGGGTAACTCATGCTATTGACTGGATCGTGCTAAATTTTCGGCCAGCATTTCAGGGAATACGTGTCCCAATAGATTTTGTTCTCAGTAGCTTTGAACAATTTCTAACAACAATGCCCGCACCGATTGCCATCATGTTGTTTGCCTTGATTGCCTGGCAACTATCAGGCATTGGGATGGGGATTACCTCACTTGCTTCGTTAATAGTGATTGGTGCAATTGGAGCATGGTCTGAAGCTATGGTTACTCTGGCACTAGCTCTGACATCTCTGCTGTTTTGTATCATCATCGGCTTACCACTTGGTATCTGGCTGTCACGCAGCGAAAAAGCAGCAAAAATTATCCGGCCTCTACTTGATGCAATGCAAACTACCCCCGCATTCGTCTATTTGGTTCCTATTGTTATGCTATTTGGTATCGGCAACGTACCTGGAGTTATCGTCACTATTATCTTTGCTCTGCCTCCAATTGTCCGTCTAACAATTTTAGGTATCAAGCAGGTTCCAGCAGACCTGATAGAGGCAGCCGAATCTTTTGGTGCCAGTCCTCGCCAAATGCTGTTTAAAGTACAACTACCATTGGCTATGCCAACCATTATGGCTGGAATAAACCAAACCCTGATGTTAGCCCTGTCAATGGTTGTTATCGCTTCAATGATTGCCGTGGGTGGCTTAGGGCAGATGGTTTTACGGGGTATTGGTCGTCTTGATATGGGACTTGCCGCTGTGGGGGGAGCCGGGATCGTGATTCTTGCGATTCTCCTTGACCGTCTCACTCAGTCTCTCGGTCGTGACAGCCGCACTAAGGGGACAAATCGCTGGTATAGCACTGGGCCAACTGGATTAATTATCCGCTTGTTGAGCAAAAAAGCGTAATTTTTAATAAACATATACCCTATGGATTTCAAGATGGATCGCGACGGCAAGGAAGCGAATCCCTGGGAGCATAGATAACTCTGTGACCGGGGTGAGTGAGTGCAGCCAACAAAGAGGCAACTTGAAAGATGACGGGTATATAATTATTACAACAGAAGGTAACTCTATGTACAAAACAGTCATCTGGGCTGTAGTAGCCCTATCATCACTAATAAGTCCGCAGATATCCGCTACCGAATTACCCGGTAAAGGTATCAGCGTACAACCAGTACAAAGTACTATCACCGAAGAAACATTCCAGACACTGATCGTTAATAAAGCACTGGAAAAACTTGGCTATGACGTCAAACCAATCAAAGAAGTAGACTACAACGTTGCCTACTCGTCTATCGCTTCTGGCGACGCAACCTTTATAGCAGTAAGTTGGGAACCGCTGCACAACAACCAATATCAAGCAGCGGGTGGTGACACCAAATTTTACCGCGTTGGTAACTACGTGGAAAACTCTGCACAGGGGTACTTAATCGACAAAAAAACAGCGGAAAAATACAACATTACCAATATTGCTCAATTGAAAGATCCGAAAATCGCCAAATTATTTGATACCAATGGCAATGGTAAAGCGGATCTCACCGGCTGTAATCCTGGGTGGGGCTGCGAAGCCGCAATTAATCATCACCTCAAAGCGTATAGCCTAAGTAATAGTGTTGAACATAATCAAGGGAACTATGCAGCCATGATGGCGGATACAATTGCCCGTTATAAAGAAGGTAAACCTATTCTATATTACACATGGACACCTTATTGGATTAGTGATGTGCTAAAACCGGGTAAAGATGTTATCTGGCTGCAAGTTCCTTTCTCGGCTATGCCTAACAGTGAAAAAATAGATACGAAGTTACCAAATGGAGCAAATTATGGCTTCCCTCCAAGTATTATGCATATTGCCGCCAATAAAAAATGGGCAGAAGATAACCCGTCAGCAGCCAAGCTATTTTCTATTATGAAAATGCCGCTTGCTGATATTAACGCCCAAAACCTGCGGATGCATAATGGTGAAGCATCACAAGCAGATATCGAACGCCATGCCAATGGTTGGATTAAAGCTCATCAGAAATTATTTGATGGTTGGGTTAAAACTGCCATTGAAGCCAAAAATACAAATAATTAACACTTGAATACCATAGTGAATTGGTCTATGCCAGTTCACTATTTCTCCATTCTATTTTCTCTTATACCAAACTGGTCAGCTCAATTATTGTTTTTGGGATTCACCCCATCATTCCCTTTGTTTTAGCATTGAATCTAATAATAAAAGCTCATTACAATGTGAGAAATTTAGTACGTAATTACTGACATCTTTACTTTAATGAGCTGTCTACTCTCTCCCCTTAACCTACCGTTTAAACGTAAGAAAACCTAACTATGGAAGAAAATATTTCCCGTACACCGTTAAGCCCTGCTTTAATTGCTCTGATGGCGGTTGCCACAGGCTTGGTTGTTGCCAGTAACTACTATGCGCAACCACTACTTGATACTATCGCTTTACAATTTAACCTCACGGCCAGCGAAGCAAGCTTTATTGTTACTTCAGCTCAACTGAGCTATGCCATTGGCCTGATTTTTCTGGTGCCATTAGGGGACATGCTTGAACGGCGCGGTCTGATCGTTTCGATGACCATATTAGCTGCTATCGGCTTGATAATTACCGCTATGTCGCAAAATATCTGGCAGATGTTACTGGGAACTGCCTTAACTGGCTTATTTTCAGTAGTTGCCCAATTGTTGATCCCTCTGGCCGCAACACTTGCTCTTCCCCATCAGCGAGGAAAAGCAGTCGGTACAATTATGGGAGGATTGTTACTTGGAATATTACTGGCAAGAACAATCTCTGGAACAATGGCTACTCTCGGTGGCTGGCGAACTATTTTTTGGATTGCTAGCATTTTACTGGTAACCCTTTCCCTGACATTATGGCGCTATCTTCCTCGTTATAAGCAAGTCACTAACCTTAATTACTTCCAATTACTTGGCTCTATTGTAAAACTCGTTACTACAACCCCTCTTCTAAGAGTACGCGCCATATTGGGAGCGCTGACATTTGCCACTTTCAGCCTTTTATGGACACCAATGGCATTTCTGCTCTCAGCCCCTCCTTTTAATTATTCTGAAGGAGTAATCGGTTTATTTGGATTAGTCGGTGCTGCCGGAGCACTAATGGCAACCAGAACTGGACAACTAGTCGATAAAGGAAAAGGTTCTCTAACCACCAGCATCGCTCTGATATTATTACTTCTTTCATGGATACCAATTGGCTTTGCCAAAGAATCATTGATTAGCTTCCTAATTGGCATTTTGATCCTCGACATTGCTATTCAAGGTGTACATGTCACTAATCAGAGCACAATATACCGCATTATGCCAGAAGCCAGAAATCGACTGACTGCCGCTTATATGACCAGTTATTTTATTGGTGGTGCTCTTGGCTCCCTGGTTGCAGGTTATGCTTATAAACACTTAGGTTGGTATGGTATTACTGCCGCAGGAATGGCTATTTGTGTAATTAACCTGCTCGTATGGTTTTTGGGCAAGAAACATGAACCAAAGACGCCGCAGGAAACAAGTGGTACTTAATAAAAATATTTGCAGAACATTTAGTATGGATAATATTTTCTATTCCATTCCATTTTGTTATGTTACATAACATTTATATAACCAGATGTATATTCTATGCCTATTCCTAACAGCTTAATGCCTTTATCCGCTAAAAAATCATCTTTTACTGATGGAATAATAGACAGCCTGCCAATTGTTATCGGCTACGTACCTGTAGCTTTTGCTTTTGGTCTTAACGCTATTAAATTAGGCTTTAATCCAATAGAAGCCATTTTCTTTTCATGCATCATCTATGCCGGTGCAAGCCAATTCGTTATTACTGCCTTACTGAGTGCGGGTACATCGTTATGGGTTTCTGCCCTGACAATAATGGCAATGGATGTTCGCCACATTCTTTATGGTCCATCTTTAAGGCACCGTATCAAAGATAAATTAACAGAGAAAAAAACCCTTATCTGGGCTTTTGGCCTGACAGATGAAGTTTTTGCCGCAGCCACAGCAAAACTGATTAAGAATCAGCGTAGTTGGAGTGAAAATTGGATGGTTGCTATTGCGATCTGCTCCTGGCTTGCCTGGGTCATAGGTACCGCAGCAGGCGCATTTCTTAGCAACGGTTATCTGGAATCCTACCCCGCAGTAGAAGCGGCCATGACTTTTATGTTACCAGCGCTATTCTTGAGTTTCCTTCTTGCATCTTGCAGAAAACAAAATAGCTATTGTGTTGTAGCAGCTCTGGCCGGAGCACTATTGGGGATTACATTTTTCTCAATCCCTATTGCCATTCTGGCAGGTATTGTCGGTGGTTGTATTGCTGCGTTATTACAACCAAGAAGTTGCAATAGCATTTCTGACCAAAAGGAAACACCATGATTGACAGTAAAATTCTGCTCATTGGGCTACTCGTTGGATTAGCTAATTTTTTATTCCGCTACCTACCATTACGTTTTGGTACAGCACGTCAATCTGTCGGCAGACAAGGCGGAAAAGTAAGCATCATTCTCGATAGTATTGGCATCGCATCCATTTGCTCTTTACTGATCGTTTCCGGCGTACCTGATGTAATGAAAGATAACCAGAAGCTACTTCCTACCTTGGTGGGCTTTCTAACTATCTGCTTAGTTTTCTACAAAACAAAGAAAATTATACTCGCAACTCTATTAGGTGCTCTACTTTTTGGACTAACATTCAAAATATTTATGAATTAGGTATCAATATCAAAAGAAATATGATGATAATAAATAACTACAATTGCTAAATTTATCTTTTAATATACCATTTGGATGTTTGATAACAAAAGTTATCTTACCAGTTGAAACTAATAAGGTATCTAAATAATGGAAAGTTCGTTTACGCCTACCGAAGAATTACTGAATATTCGTGCAGCACAGCAAGCCAAATTAAATAAAGATATCCCTTATCAAGAGATCCTGTTGACTAGGTTATCAATGCACGTCCAAAGTAAGTTGCTTGAAAACCGTAATAATATGTTGAAAGCTCAAGGAATCAATGAAACTTTGTTCATGGCCCTGATGATCCTTGATACTAAAGAAAGCCACAGTATTCAGCCGTCAGAACTCAGTGCCGCTTTAGGTTCTTCCCGTACTAACGCCACTCGTATCGCTGATGAATTAGAAAAGCAGGAGTGGATTGAAAGAAAAGAAAGTCATAACGATCGCCGCTGTCTTCACCTTCACCTGACAGAGCAAGGTACAAAATTCTTAAATAGTTTGCTCCCACCTCAACATGATTGCTTAAGAAGACTTTGGTCATGTCTTGACCAGGAGGAACAAAAACAGTTAGAGAAGTTAATGAGAAAATTATTAGTCAAACTTGATACAATGGGCGATTGTATCAAATAAACAGCTTGTTGTTTAATCGAACTCTTTTTAACCAAGTAACACTTTCCTGGTCAAATCGTTCGAAAAAACTTTCTTGTTAGCCAATATGATCTATTCTGCAAAGAGCTAACTCTTATTCTTCGATAACATTGGACTCTGTGTAATTCACCTTTCCAGTAGTGATGATATAGCGCTACTGGAAAAGTGATCCTAAAAGACGGTAGTTACCGGAAGAAAATAACAAGCACGGAGATTTACTATGAGTGCAAATGAGGAAGTGCAAGCACCACAAAACCTGAACAGTAGCAAAAAAAGACAGCGAAGTCGCGCCTTAGTGTTACTAACCCTTGCCTTTAGCTTACTTGGTGTTGCCTACTTTTTTTATTGGTTTATCGTTTTACGCCATCATCAAGAAACAGATAACGCCTACGTTACAGGCAACCAAATTCAAATCATGTCGCAAGTTGCTGGCAGTGTAATTACTGTTAACTTCGATAACACGGATTTTGTGAAAAGCGGTAGTGTGTTGGTACAACTCGATCCCCGTGATACAGAATTAGCTCTGGAAAAAGCAAAAACTGCTCTCGCCAGTAGTGTCCGCCAAACTCATCAGCGGATGATTAACAGTAAACAATATCTGGCTAATATTGCCCTGCGCCGCTCTGAATTAACTCGAGTCCAAAGTGATCTCAGCCGCCGTGAAATACTTGGTGCTCAGAAAGTCATTGGTAAAGAAGAATTGCAACATGCACGAGAAGCTGTTACAAGCGCCCAAGCTGCATTAGATGTCGCCATCGAACAATATAACGCCAATCAAGCAATTATTCTGGATACTCCTTTAGAAAAACAACCCACAGTTGAACAAGCTGCAACGGATGTTCGCAATGCCTGGTTAGCGTTACAACGCACTAAAATAGTCAGCCCAATTGATGGTTATGTTTCACGTCGCAGTGTACAAATTGGTGCACAAATTAATAAAAATACACCACTGATGGCAATAATCCCAGCATACGATATGTGGATTGAAGCTAATTTTAAAGAAACTCAGCTCGCCGACATGCGTATTGGTCAACCCGCAGAAATTACTAGTGATTTTTACGGTGAGGACAAAATATTTAATGGCAAAATCACGGGGCTTGATATGGGTACAGGAAGTGCCTTCTCTTTATTGCCTGCTCAAAATGCCAGTGGCAACTGGATCAAAGTTGTTCAACGCTTACCTGTCCGCATTGAACTGGATCCTGAACAATTAGAGAAATACCCATTACGCATCGGCCTATCTACTAAAGTAAGGGTAGATACCGCCCATTCTGATGGACAAGTTTTATCAAACCAAACACGCACTAAATCAGCTTATCAAACAACAGCTCTGACAATAGATATGTCTCCGGCAAATAAAATAGTCACCGACATAATTAATAATAATGCTGGAAAATAATATACCGGAGGCCAAAGTGACAAGACAGCCGCTTACAGGCGCTAAACTTGCATGGATGACTATTGCGTTATCCCTGGCAACTTTTATGCAAGTTTTAGATTCTACAATCGCTAACGTGGCAATACCCACTATCGCAGGTAATCTGGGATCATCAAATTCTCAGGGGATTTGGGTAATTACCTCTTTCGGTGTTGCTAACGCGATTTCAATCCCAATTACTGGGTGGCTAGCAAAACGCATCGGTGAAGTTAAACTATTTATCTGGTCAACAGCCTTATTTGCTATATCTTCCTGGCTATGTGGCATTTCCAACAGTCTTGGAATGTTAATTTTCTTTCGGGTTATTCAAGGATTAGTTGCAGGTCCTATTATTCCTCTTTCACAAAGCCTACTTCTGCATAATTATCCACCAGCCAAAGGAAATATGGCGCTGGCATTATGGTCAATGACTATTATTGTCGCCCCGATTTTTGGTCCTATCCTGGGTGGTTATATCAGTGATAACTATCATTGGGGATGGATATTCTTCATCAACGTTCCTATTGGTATCGTGGTTATTTTAATTGCCATGCAAACGCTAAAAGGACGTGAAACTCAAACAGAAATCAAACCTATCGATACAGTAGGACTCCTATTGCTAATTATCGGGGTGAGTTGTTTACAGATCATGTTGGATCAGGGAAAAGACCTGGACTGGTTTAATTCTACAGAAATTATTGTATTGGCGGTGATAGCCGTAATCACATTGATATTCCTGACAGTATGGGAATTGACCGATGACCATCCGATTATTGACTTGTCACTATTTAAAGAACGCAATTTTACTATTGGCTGTTTCTGCTTAAGTTTGGCCTATCTACTCTACTTTGGCACAATCGTTTTGTTGCCTCAGTTATTACAAGAAGTGTTTGGCTATACTGCAACCTGGGCAGGTCTTGCCGCTGCACCAGTAGGGTTATTACCGTTGATAATATCTCCGCTAATCGGTAAGTTCAGCGACAGAGTAGATATGCGTTACATAGTGACATTCAGCTTTATTGTTTACGCTGTTTGTTATTATTGGCGTGCATATACGTTCGAACCAGGCATGGATTTCGCCGCTTCCGCATGGCCTCAGTTTATTCAGGGATTTGCCATTGCTTGCTTTTTTATGCCATTAACAACCATCATCCTTTCCGGTTTACCGTCAGAACGGGTAGCATCAGCATCCAGCCTATCAAATTTCATTCGGACACTGGCTGGGTCAATAGGAACATCAATAACGACAACCATGTGGACTCAGCGCGAATCCATGCATCACTCTCATTTTACTGAATATATCAATCCTTATAGCCTTGATACTCAACAGATTTATCAACAATTATCGGCACTAGGAATGAATAACCAGCAAATTTCTGCTTATCTGGCAAAAGAGATTACCCATCAGGGACTCATAATTTCAGCAAATGAAATTTTCTGGCTCTCTGCCAGCGTATTCCTGATTTTGATCATACTTGTCTGGCTGGCTAAACCGCCATTCACACAAGGAAGTAAAGAGAGTATTAGCGGAGCTCACTGAATCTTAAATAACGAAACGGGAGCACCACCGCTCCCGCTTTTACAATCAAGCTTTATTCTGTCGCCACCATTCAGCCAGCATAATGCCAGTTGCAACAGAAACATTCAGGCTTTCAACCAAACCTGTACCACCAACGAACAAACTCATATCACCATGTTCCCAAGCACTGTCACTCAGGCCATCACGTTCTTGACCAAGTACCAAAACCATTTTTCCTGGCAATTCAGCTTTAGCTAAATCGGTACTCCCTTTATGGCTAGATGTAGTCACAATAGTGTAACCGGCTTTGCGAAATTTATTCAGTGTAGCCGTCAGACTATCAGCATCAATGCCTTTAATATGCTCAGCACCTCCTTCCGCTGTACGGATAGCCGCACCAGACTCCAACAAAGCTACATCCTGCAAAACGACTCCCTGTACGCCAAAATGTGCACAGCTTCGCATAATAGCGCCAATATTATGAGGATTACCCACATCTTCAAGAGCCAAAACACAATCTTTTACCGGAGCATCTTTAAGGTAAGTTTCTACATCCAAACCACTACGTTTTTTAATCAGGAAACAGACACCACCATGATGCTCAGTGCCTGACACTTTTGTCAATTCAGCTTCATCCACAACATGATAAGCTTTGCGGTTAGCAGCCATCCATTTCAAAGCATTACGAAAACGAGGTGTCACTGACTCAATAAACCAAGCTCTAACTATCGCTTCAGATCGGTTCTTAAACATCGCCTGACACGCATTTTCGCCATAAATCCGGGTTTCTTCCATTCGCTGACGACGGAGCTGCTCAGGATTAATCTGACTTTTCCCGCTAATACCATCATGCTCTCGCACCAGAGAATCACTCTCAGGACGTGAAACTGTTTTCCAGGGCGATCTTTCACGCTCAGTAATACGCGGAGAACGGGATGATCGCTCATTGTCCCAACGACGCTGACCTTGATCGCGCCCTTTGCCTGACGGACGTTTATTACTACTGCGGCTATCATTCTTGTCCTCGCTACGGACATACATCACTTTGACTTTGCCATTTTTACCACTATATGAATCGTTCATTCGTTTCTCCAACTACTTTATGGGCGCGAAGATTACCTGATGTATGCATAGTAAGCTACCTCTGACAACCACAATCCATTAAAATGTACCCTAAATTTTTTCCTGCCTTTTTACCTAAAGGACCCAGGTTCTTGATTTATGAATGATAATTCTGTCGTCCAACTGCACCAACAGCGCCTTATTCGCTCCACGCGCCCCTTTCGTGCCCGAGGTTGTCGTATAGAACGATGCTCTTACTACCTGCTGATACGGAAAAACGGCTTGTGCGATACAATTAAACCGGCAAATGCTACCAGCCGCTTTTGCCTTATCATGTTTGATACCGAGCCAATGAAGCCCAGTAAAAAGTCCTTATCTGGACAATATTCCATTGTTATCCATCAACAGTACTGCAAAAACAAATTATTTATTACGGATGTCAGCCAGAGAAGAACAACACTGTACTGCGGAAGTGGCAGCAATCATTCTGGAAAAAGCTAGAGACATAACGGCTTCTCAGCAATTGCTTACCCATTTTAGTTATTTCCATCAGCAATATCTGGCAGGTAAACCCCATCATCGAGAAGTGTAAATCACAGCAATTGCTGGCGAAATCCGCTACAGTTGTCAACATTAATTGCTAATTAAGGAACCTCCTGATGAGCCAGCGCGGACTTGAAGCTTTATTACGCCCTAAATCCATTGCTGTAATTGGTGCCTCAGAAAAACCAGAACGAGCTGGTTCAGTTATGATGCGTAACCTACTCGCAGGAGGATTTGCTGGGCCAATACTACCGATAACCCCGAATAAAAGTTCCGTTCAAGGGGTTTTAGCCTATCCTTCAATAGACAAATTACCTATTACACCAGACTTAGCTGTTATCTGTACTCATCATAGCCGCAATTTACAATGTCTGGAGCAATTGGGACAACGAGGTTGTAAAACAGTTATTATTCTTTCTTCACCAAAACCCCAATTTGCTGAACTAAAACAGTATTGCCAAAACTACAGTATCCGACTACTTGGGCCAAACAGTTTGGGATTATTAGCTCCCTGGCAAGGACTAAACGCCAGTTTTTCTCCGGTTCCAATACTTAAAGGGAAGTTAGCCTTCATTTCTCAATCCGCAGCAGTATCCAATACCATTCTTGACTGGGCACAGCACCGAGGAGTTGGATTTTCCTATTTTATAGCGCTGGGCGACAGTGTAGATATCGATATTGACCATCTGCTTGATTTTCTGGCTCGTGACAGTAAAACCAGTGCCATTCTGCTCTATTTAGAACATATTCATGATGCTCGTCGCTTTCTTTCAGCGTCCAGAAGTGCTTCTCGCAATAAGCCAATCCTGGTGGTTAAAAGTGGTCGAACCAAGCAGGCACAGAAATTACTTGGTGAGCAACAAAACCTAGATGCTGCTTACGACGCAGCTATTCAGAGAGCAGGGTTATTACGGGTACAAGATACGCATGAAATGTTTTCTGCTGTAGAAACATTAAGTTATATGTCACCTTTACGAGGAGAACGGCTGTTTATCGTCAGTAATGGTGCAGCCCCGGCAGCAATGGCCCTGGATGAATTATTCCGTCGTAACGGTAAATTAGCGACGTTAGGAGAAGAAGTAACGAACACATTAAGAACACAATTACCAGAAACTATTGCCTTACATAACCCACTGGATTTAAGAGATGATTCCACAGTGGAACGCTATATCGCAGCACTAAAACCGTTGTTGGATAGTCACGACCATGATGCCTTGCTACTTATTCACTCTCCTAGCGCGATTGCTCCCGGCATTCAGACAGCCACTAAAGTGATTGAAACAATCCGACAACACCCACGGGGAAAATGGCTAACTATTTTTACCAACTGGTGTGGTGAATATTCGTCACAAGAAGCCCGCCGTCTGTTCAGTGAAGCCGGTATTCCAACTTACCGAACCCCAGAAGGCGCTGTGACTGCCTTTATGCATATGGTGGAATATCGCCGCAACCAGAAGCAATTAACAGAAACACCAGCATTACCAGCAAATATCACTGCCAATACAGCTCGCGCTCACCAGTGCATACAACAAGCCTTGGAACAAAGGAATTTTCGTCTAGATACTCATGAAGTTCAACCTATTCTGGAAGCCTACGGTCTCAATACACTCCCGACATGGATTGCTCATAACAGCGATGAGGCAGTCAGCATTGCTCAACAGATTGGTTATCCTGTCGCCCTAAAGTTACGCTCCCCAGATATCCCACATAAATCAGAAGTTCAGGGAGTTATGCTCTACTTACGAAATGCGGATGAGGTCAGGGCTTCTGCTCAAGCAATTATCGAACGTGTCAACCAGAATTTTCCACAAGCAAGAGTTCAGGGCCTGTTAGTTCAAAGCATGGCAAATCGTGCCGGAGCACAAGAATTGCGAATTGCAGTAGAACAAGATGAAGTATTTGGTCCACTGATTATGCTAGGAGAAGGTGGTGTTGAATGGTTACAGGAAACACAAGCCGCTGTTGCATTGCCCCCCCTTAATATGGCACTAGCTCGATATTTGGTTATTCAAGCCATTAAAAGTAGAAAAATTAAGCTAAGGAGTTCTCCTCAATCCTTAGATGTGCTGGCTCTCAGCCGACTCTTGGTTCAGGTGTCTAACCTATTACTTGATTGCCCACAAATTATACGATTAGACATTCATCCTTTACTGGCTTCTGGTAATGAATTCACACTATTGGATGTTTCAATGGAATTATCTTCGATAGAAGGTGATCCAAGAACCAGATTAGCTATCCGCCCATATCCAAGCGAACTAGAAGAAACCATAATACTGAAAGGTGGTACAGAATGCCTTCTGCGTCCGATTCTGCCAGAAGATGAACCATTACTGAAAGATTTTATCAGCCAGGTTACTAAAGAAGATCTCTATTACCGCTATTTCAGTGAAATTAGCGAATTCACACACGACGATCTGGCAAACATGACTCAAATTGATTACGACCGTGAAATGGCATTTGTTGCCGTGCATCACCCTAAAAACAGCCCGGAAATTATCGGTGTTGCTCGTGCCATAGCTGACCCCGATAATGTCGAAGCAGAATTCGCTGTACTGGTACGTTCTGATTTAAAAGGGATTACTCTTGGGCATCAGCTTATGGTCAAACTTATTAATTATACGCGAGAATATGGCATAAGCCGCCTCAACGCTATTACCATGCCAGAAAATCGTACTATGATAAAACTAGCTAAGAAACTAGGATTTACTATAGATGTTCAATTTGAGGATGGCATTGTAAACTTAGCCCTTGAACTTTAAATCAACTACGTGATGAATCGCACAGACTTGGATCATTAGAGAGCAAAGCGTTAAATCATGCTCACAATTAGCTAGACTAATGGTATTATCGCCAGATCATTTGATTCATCGCTTTATATAGTGGTATTTCAGCCATCTAACATAAGAGAAAAAACGCACTGTGATGTTGTCCAAATTCAAACAAGTTAAACATCAACAACACCTTGCACAACTGCCTAAGCTACCTCAGTCAGTTGCTGATGTTAAAACACTTTATCAACCCGAAGTGTTCCGCAGCACCCTGCTGGAAAAAATCGCTAACGCTGAAAAACATATTTATATCATCTCCCTTTATCTGGAAAATGATAACGCAGGGCAAGATATCCTTAATGCACTTTATGCAGCTAAACAACAACGCCCCGAACTAGACATTAAAGTTTTTGTCGATTGGCATCGGGCACAACGTGGACGAATTGGTGCTACTGCGATGGCAACTAATGCCGATTGGTATTGCTCTATGGCAGAAGCATATCCTGACGTAAAAATCCCAATATTAGGTGTACCAATAAATACCCGTGAAGCACTAGGTGTTTTACATTTAAAAGGTTTTATCTTTGACAATACTGTAGTTTATAGCGGAGCAAGCATTAATGATGTTTATCTCCACCAACATAATAAATATCGTTATGATCGCTACCATTTGCTTCACAATGCAAAACTTGCAGAAGTAATGAAACAGTTTGTTGATAATCACATTTTCTCCGCAGAAGCTGTACAGAAACTGGACTGTAGAAATCGTCCTCGTAGTCCTGAAATTAAAAATCTGATCCGTCAACTTCGTTTTTCTCTGCGACACACTACATATCAGATCAATAACCAAGCAACAAACGATGAATTATCTGTCACTCCACTTTCTGGTCTAGGGAAAAAAAACCTTCTTAATAAAACCATCAACCATCTGATCGCCAGTACAGAACAGAAACTCATTATTTGTACACCATATTTTAACCTTCCAGCAGTTATTGTCCGGCAGATTGTTCATCTTCTTCGTCGAGGTAAACAAGTGGAAATTATTGTTGGCGATAAAACGGCCAACGATTTTTATATTCCACCCGAAGAACCATTTAAAATTATCGGTGCATTACCATATCTATATGAAATCAATCTACGTCGTTTTGTCAGCAGACTACAACGCTATGTTGACAACGATCAACTGACTGTACGGTTATGGAAAGATGGTGATAATAGCTATCATTTGAAAGGTGTGTGGGTGGATAATCAATGGCAATTGATTACAGGAAATAACCTTAATCCTCGTGCCTGGGGACTAGATTTAGAAAATGCAATTCTTATCCATGATCCTCATGAAGAAATGCAAGAACAGCGTACAAAAGAATTAAGCTATATCCGTACTCACACTACGATTATTAGCAATTATCAGAAACTAGACAGTATCCAGCTTTATCCAGTCAAAGTACGTAAACTTATCCGTCGTTTACGCCGCATCCGAGTCGATAGACTGATTAGTCGTATCCTATAATTGAATCGATAAAGCTAATTATGGTTATAAATCCTCTGTTGCAAATAACTTCAGGGGATTTTTTTGTCATCTCGTTTTAATTTAATAAATCTTAATTTCATTTAAATAATAGTAATATTCAAACGCACATAAATCCAAAGTTAGATTTTTAGGATTAAATAGCGTAGTAATTAACCCGAATTCTGGATAAGAAATTGACGAGAAGCCTGTTCCAGGAGCAAAGTTTTGGTGCAGACCCAAAAACTGTTGTGGCCCACTAAATTTAGGACACATTATTAGCCTTTTTCCAGAATTCCTCTTTCTCTACCGGGGTAGCGCCATTATTAAAGCGGTGAGGACGGCACTGATTGTAATAACCCATCAGCCATTGGCCGATATCACACCTTGCCGACATCTCATCCGGATAGCCCCCTTCCGGTATCCATTCACTCTTCAGACTTCTGAACAACCGTTCCATAGGGGCATTATCCCAACAGTTTCCGCGTCGGCTCATACTCTGTATGACCCCTTCTCTCCATAATAACTGTCGGTAACGCTTACTGCTGTATTGACTTCCCTGATCGGAATGAAATACCACTCGCTTTTCCGGCCTGCGTATCTCCAGTGCATGACGCAATGCCCGACAAACCAGCTCTGCGTCTGCCGTTGATGACAT
>NZ_JONO01000035.1:32730-59815 GCF_000711895.1 Photorhabdus australis DSM 17609 | reverse complement strand
TAAAAAATGACGGCTATTTAGTGTGTGATAAAATCTCATGGATGTCGCCGACAACTTATGTCAAAGACATTAAACTATGTGAGTGAAAATTTTATAAATATTCTTTTCTCATGTTTTTACCTGTTTAGCTCTCATTATTTGAGGGCTTTTTTATTATTTCTCAGGGTGTTAAATAGTGCTTTCTGTAAAAATCACTCACGATAAAAACACCACGAAAGAATTACTTGATATCCTGAACCATGAAACCAGAAATAAAGCCTTATATTACTGGCTCTTTACTGCATTCATAGCTGTTTATTTTACTTTCGATGTTGTCTGTCGTAGTTATTGTACAGTTTATTTATGTAATCATTATTATGGAGACATCCATCCCCAGTCACATCGCTATCTATGCGACTGGGGATGCGTTCACTTGCCGCCACGCTGCAACTTGAAATCTATTGGGTATAAATGTAATGGATAAGGTTTACCTGATAATAACAAATCTATATACAACCTATATGAATGCTCTTAAATACCACTTTTAAGTATCTATCTATTGGCATCCTAATTAACCACGTCCCGTCTACGTCCCAATCAAGCCTTGATAATAAGGTGCTCAATGGATAACTAATTGATTTAACTGGTGGGTTGTCGGGGGCTCGAACCCCGGACCAATTGATTAAGAGTCAACTGCTCTGCCGACTGAGCTAACAACCCAATATGAACGATTATTATCCCATATACAGCTATCGTCAATATTATTATGACTATTTTTTCCAAATGAATAATTCATATTCAATTTTAAGGATACTAATGAGTTAAATTGTAACCAATTTGTTTTTAAGATGAAATCAAGCTGTCATTATTATAGTAATTTGTGTCACAATATTTTCCGCAAACACAGTCAAATATAAGGCCACTCAAAGAGCCGTGACAATTTACCTAAGAAAATGAAAATATTGGATACTATATATTATGGCAGAAAATATACCCACTTCACTTTCCGCTAAAACCGGGGAAACGCAGTTACAACGCAATCTGAGCAACCGACATATACAACTTATTGCTATCGGTGGTGCTATTGGCACGGGGCTGTTTATGGGATCTGGGAAAACAATCTCCCTTGCCGGGCCATCGATTATATTCGTTTATATGATTATCGGTTTTATGTTGTTCTTCGTAATGCGCGCAATGGGCGAATTATTGCTCTCAAACCTGCAATATAAATCATTCAGTGATTTCTCCGCAGATTTACTGGGTCCCTGGGCAGGTTTTTTCGTCGGTTGGACTTATTGGTTCTGCTGGGTGATTACCGGTATCGCCGATGTAGTAGCCATCACCTCATATATCAGTTATTGGCAACCCGATTTTCCACAATGGGCCACTTCCCTACTCTGTGTTTCATTGTTACTGGCGCTTAATCTGGCAACAGTGAAATTATTCGGAGAAATGGAATTCTGGTTCGCTATGATCAAAATCGTTGCCATTATCGCTTTAATTGTGACAGGCACTGTTCTGATCGGTATGCATTTTCAATCTCCAGCCGGCCATACCGCTTCATTGGCAAATATATGGAATGACGGAGGATTCTTTCCCACAGGATTAAGTGGATTTTTTGCCGGATTCCAAATAGCCATATTCGCTTTCGTGGGTATTGAATTAGTAGGCACTGCTGCCGCAGAAACTAAAGATCCAATGAAATCACTTCCCAGAGCCATTAATGCCATTCCAATTCGTATTATCACCTTCTACGTACTGGCGCTGATGATTATTATGTCAGTTACACCGTGGCGTTCAATCATTGCAGATAAAAGCCCTTTTGTTGAGCTATTTGTTCTGATTGGCTTACCTGCTGCCGCCAGTATCGTGAATTTTGTGGTATTAACTTCTGCCGCCTCTTCAGCAAATAGCGGGGTTTTCTCCACCAGCCGAATGCTATTTGGGTTGGCAAAAGAAGGCGATGCACCACAGCAATTCAGCCGCCTTTCACGCCGTTCGGTACCTGCATCGGGGTTAATTTTTACCTGTTTATGTTTATCCTGTGGTGTCGTGCTGATTTATTTAATTCCCGATGTTATGCATGTATTTACCCTGGTAACCACCGTTTCAGCTATTCTGTTTATGTTTATCTGGAGTATGATCCTATGTTCATATCTGGTTTACCGGAAACGTCGCCCTGCATTACATAAAGCTTCAATCTATAAAATGCCACTGGGTATTATGATGTCGTGGGTCTGTCTGGCATTTTTTGCATTTGTTCTGATATTACTCACTTTACGGGATGATACTCGCCAGGCATTAATCATCACACCTGTTTGGTTTCTGGTTTTAATTATTGGCTTTCAAATTGTAAAAAAACGCAGAACACGGCTGTACAGCTAACTTATTCACGTTTTTACTACCTATATGACCTGTTGGAATAACACTCCGCGGGTCTTTTTTATTGCTGCAAGCTACCAAATTACCACTACACTTACTCTATCGATTAAGAAAATCTTTTTTACAAAATAAGGCCTTCCACCTTATTACATCAATAATATTGATGAATTGAAATGACAGGCTGCCGTTACTGTAAACTTTGCAGCCACTTTTTAACCTTGTCGGAGAAAGTAATATGACTAAAATTCTTGTACTTTATTATTCCATGTATGGGCATATTGAAACGCTGGCATCCGCAGTTGCAGAAGGCGCCAAAAAAGTCGCTGATGTAGAAGTCACCATTAAACGCGTACCAGAAACTATCCCACCAGAAATATTTACCAAAGCAGGTGGTAAAACAGAGCAATCTGCTCCGGTTGCATCCATACAAGAGCTGGTTGATTACGATGCAATTATCATCGGCACCCCAACCCGCTTTGGTAATATGGCCGGCCAAATGAGAAACTTTTTAGACCAGACAGGCAGCTTGTGGGCCGAAGGTAAACTGCACGGCAAAGTCGCCAGCGTGTTCACTTCCACAGGTGTTGGTGGTGGTCAGGAAATGACCATTACTTCCACCTGGACAACACTCGCTCACCACGGCTTTATTATCGTGCCGATTGGTTATGGTATTCCTGAAATCGGGGATATTTCACAGTCACAAGGGGGAACCCCTTATGGTGCCAGTACTTTCGCTGGCGGTGATGGTTCACGCTTCCCCAGTGAAAACGAATTGAAAATCGCCCGTTATCAAGGGGAGCATGTCGCTAAGATCACTAAAAAACTAAAAAGCTAATTAGGGTGTGAAGGCATTTCGCCTTCACACTTTTTACCTAATTTCAATTCACTTAGTTTTGTATTGCGCCTCAGCATCAATAAAACGCTGTTGTGCTGCCCGGCTCGGCACCTGGCCCAACAGGCTCACAATCACGATTGCGATAGAAGCAAAGATAAAGCCTGGGATAATTTCATACAGAGCAAACCACTGGTATTTCATCCACACCAATACCGTGACTGCCCCTACCAACATTCCTGCTAATGCCCCATTACGTGTCATACGCTTCCAGGTAACAGAAATCAGTACGACCGGGCCAAACGCAGCGCCAAATCCAGCCCAGGCATTACTAACAAGAGCCAGTACTTTATTTTCCGGATTAATCGCTATCACCATTGCGATGACCGCCACTAGCAGCACCATAAAGCGCCCCACCCACACCAACTCTTTCTGGCTAGCAGATTTACGGATAAAGGGCTTATAAAGATCTTCCGTTAATGCACTGGCACACACCAGCAATTGACAACTTAAGGTGCTCATCACTGCGGCCAGAATGGCGGATAGTAAAACACCCGCTATCCACGGATTAAACAGAACAACCGCCAATTCCATAAAGATACGTTCACGATTGGCAGTGACTGGGCCAGAAAGTTCAGGATGCACTTCAAAATAAGCAATACCGAAGAAACCAACCGCAATAGTTCCTGCCAGACATAACACCATCCAGGTCATACTAATACGACGAGCCTTACGGATAGTGTGATGGGAATCTGCCGCCATAAAACGCGCCAGAATATGTGGCTGGCCAAAATAACCCAGCCCCCAGCCCAATAACGAGATAATGGCAATAAAATTCAACCCTTTAAACATATCCAAATACGCCGGATTTTTCGCTTCTATCAGAGCCAGAGAAGTATCAATACCGCCCACAGAGAAAATAACGATAACCGGGGTCAGGATAAGAGCAAAGATCATTAATGAAGCTTGAACAGTATCTGTCCAGCTGACAGCCAGGAAGCCGCCGAGGAAAGTGTAAGCAATCGTTGCTGCTGCCCCAAGCCACATGGCTTTCTGATAGCTGATACCAAAAGTACTTTCAAATAACAAACCTCCAGCAACAACACCAGAAGCACAATAGATAGTGAAGAAAATCAGAATAACAAGCGCAGAAATAATGCGCAAAATCTTGCTACTATCTTCAAAACGACTAGTGAAATAGTCTGGCAGTGTCAAGGCATTGTTATTGACTTCCGTCTGAATCCGTAGCCTGCCTGCAACTAATTTCCAGTTAAGGTAAGCACCTAAAGAAAGACCAATTGCGATCCAGCTTTCTGAAATCCCCGCAAAATAGACAACGCCAGGTAAGCCCATTAATAACCAGCCACTCATATCCGAAGCACCGGCAGACAAAGCCGTTACCACGCTGCCCAATCGCCTTCCACCCAAGATATAATCATCAAAATTTTTGGTTGAGCGATAAGCCAAAAAACCTATCAACAACATTCCAGCAATATAGACAATAAAGGTGATTAGCATTGGTGTATTTACTGTCATGCAAGTTCTCCATAGTTTATCTGTGTTTGCAAAGCCGCAGTTCTCCTGGGGTACACAGAGTTTTCCCTGTCAGGTTCAGGAACGTTGCACCTGATTGCACCTAAAGATGGTTTATAATTCTAAATTGAAATAATTTTTTTTGTAACCAATTAAAAAGTTACAATGAATCCTAGATTAGCACCCGGTAATTTAACAACTAATTAACGCTATTTTTTACAAGAAACGTTTGCTGAATCACATTTATTTGATTTAAAGGTTATGCTTTTTAACCATTTCACGATTACAACCTTGGGTTAGCTATAAAATGGTAAACCAATATATATCAATTAGATGAAGTCACAATAATAAATATACCTGACTAATTATAATAAACGGATTAATTTCACAAAAACACAACAAGCACTTTGCATAAGGTTGCACAAAGTTGCAACATGTCAGATATTATCATGCAACGTTAGATAAACCTTACCTATTAAAGGAGCGAGGATGGGCAGTACAACAATGGGCGTAAAGCTTGATGAGGCAACTCGTGATCGTATTAAAGCTGCGGCACAACGGATTGACCGCACTCCACACTGGCTGATTAAACAAGCTGTTTTCAATTACCTTGAACGCCTTGAAAATGGCGAACAAATTGCTGAGTTATCTGCCAGTCAAGATCTTAAAGAAGAGAAAATAACTGGAGAAGAAACTACAATAGATTCCTCCTATCAACCCTTTCTCGACTTCGCTGAACATATCCTGCCTCAATCAGTAAAACGTTCTGCAATTACTTCTGCCTATCGTCTGCCAGAAACACAGGCAGTTCCCATGCTGCTACAACAGGCACATTTGCCAGAAGAGCAAGCACAAGCAACTCATAAACTGGCTTACAGCATTGCAGAAAAATTACGTAACCAGAAAAACAGCGTTGGCCGTTCAGGTTTAGTTCAAGGACTATTGCAGGAATTTTCACTTTCATCTCAAGAAGGTGTCGCCCTGATGTGCCTTGCAGAAG
Organism: Photorhabdus australis DSM 17609; assembly: GCF_000711895.1. GTDB lineage: Bacteria > Pseudomonadota > Gammaproteobacteria > Enterobacterales > Enterobacteriaceae > Photorhabdus > Photorhabdus australis. Next base: position 54,089 of record NZ_JONO01000035.1, on the reverse strand, counting down.
CCCTGCTCCGTATCCCAGACAAAGCCACCCGTGATGCGCTGATCCGCGATAAAATCAGTAATGGCAACTGGCATTCTCATTTGGGCCAGAGTTCATCCATGTTTGTCAATGCAGCAACATGGGGACTACTATTTACCGGCAAACTGGTTTCAACTCATAACGAAGCCAAACTCTCTAGCTCACTGAATCGCATTATCAGCAAAAGTGGTGAACCATTAGTCCGTAAAGGCGTAGATATGGCGATGCGTCTGATGGGTGAACAGTTTGTTACAGGTGAAACTATCGCTCAAGCGCTGGCAAGTGCACGTAAATTGGAAGAAAAAGGATTTCGTTATTCCTATGACATGCTGGGTGAAGCCGCTTTAACTGAGAAAGATGCTCAGGATTATATGGTTTCTTATCAACAGGCAATTCATGCTATCGGTAAGGCATCCAATGGCCGAGGCATTTATGAAGGACCAGGAATTTCCATTAAGCTTTCGGCCCTGCATCCACGCTATAACCGTGCTCAATATGAACGAGTCATAGATGAGCTGTATCCGCGTCTGCTTTCCCTGACATTACAAGCATATCAATATGATATTGGTATCAATATTGATGCAGAAGAAGCAGATCGGCTAGAAATCTCTCTCGATTTGCTGGAAAAACTCTGTTTTGAACCCCAACTGGCTGGCTGGAATGGCATTGGTTTCGTTATTCAGGCTTATCAGAAACGCTGCCCATTTGTTATTGACGCACTAATTGATTTGGCACAACGTAGCCGTCGTCGTCTGATGGTGCGATTAGTAAAAGGAGCTTACTGGGATAGCGAAATTAAGCGAGCTCAATTAGATGGGCTGGAAGGTTATCCTGTTTACACTCGTAAAGTTTATACCGATGTTTCTTATCTGGCTTGTGCCCGCAAGTTACTGTCAGTTCCGAACTTGATTTACCCTCAGTTTGCTACCCACAATGCTCACACTTTATCTGCTGTTTATCATATGGCTGGTCAAAATTATTACCCTGGTCAATATGAATTCCAATGTTTGCATGGCATGGGAGAACCACTGTACGAACAAGTCGTTGGGAAAATTGCTGATGGCAAACTAAACCGCCCATGCCGTATTTATGCGCCAGTAGGCACTCACGAAACGCTATTGGCCTATCTCGTCCGTCGTCTGCTGGAAAATGGTGCTAACACTTCCTTCGTCAACCGTATCGCTGACACAACACTGCCATTGGATGAACTTGTTGCTGATCCAGTGAAAAAAGTTCAGAAGCTGGCTGAAACCGAAGGTCAAATCGGTCTTCCCCATCCAAAAATCCCTCTGCCTCACAACCTGTATGGCAAAGATCGCGTAAACTCAGCCGGTTTGGATCTTTCTAACGAACATCGATTAGCGTCTCTTTCCAGTGCACTACTCAGCTCTGCTACCGAAGAGCGGTACAGTGAGCCACTACTGGGCGGTAACTATTGCCATCAAAGTGGGCTACCTGCTGCTAAACCTGTCATTAACCCAGCGGCACCTCTGGATATCGTTGGCCATGTGCGTGAAACAACTGAACAAGAAGTCAGCCATGCGCTAGATGTCGCAACAGAAGCTGGCGCAATCTGGTTTGCTACTCCGCCATCAGAACGGGCAGCAATTTTGGTTCGTGCTGCTGAACTAATGGAAAACCAAATGCAGCCACTGTTAGGTATTCTGATTCGGGAAGCCGGCAAAACCTTTAATAATGCGATTGCGGAAGTGCGTGAAGCCGTCGATTTCCTCCATTATTATGCCGGGCAAGTTCGCCACGATTTTGCTAATGATACCCATCGTCCACTGGGACCCGTTGTATGTATCAGCCCATGGAATTTCCCGTTGGCTATTTTCACTGGACAGATCGCTGCTGCGCTGGCCGCTGGAAACAGTGTCTTAGCAAAACCTGCGGAACAGACACCATTAATTGCCGCAATTGCGGTCAAACTACTGCATCAAGCAGGTATTCCCCATGGCGTATTGCAACTATTACCTGGCCGAGGTGAAACCGTTGGTTCTCTTCTGGTTGGTGATGAAAGAGTACGTGGTGTGATGTTTACTGGCTCTACTGAAGTTGCCGGTCTGTTACAACGCAATATTGCCGGACGACTTGATGCACAAGGACGGCCAACACCTCTCATTGCAGAAACAGGCGGCCTGAACGCAATGATTGTTGACTCTTCTGCTCTCACAGAACAAGTTGTCACTGATGTCGTCGCCTCTGCTTTTGACAGTGCAGGTCAACGTTGCTCTGCCTTACGCATTCTTTGCATTCAGGAAGATGTGGCAGAAAGAACTATTACCATGCTGAAAGGAGCAATGTCTGAATGCCGGATGGGTAATCCTGAACGCTTTTCTACCGATATCGGGCCAGTCATTGATGCGGAAGCCAAAGCCGGTATCGATCGCCATATTCAGACAATGCGCACTAAAGGGCGCACAATTTACCAGGCAGCGTATAACAATGCCGTTGACAGTAAAGAGTGGAAACAAGGCACCTTTGTTAAACCAACGCTAATTGAACTGGAAAGCTTTGATGAACTGAAAAAAGAGATCTTTGGCCCTGTCCTGCATGTTATCCGTTTTAAACGTAGTGAGTTGGATAAATTGTTGGATCAAATTAACGACTCCAACTACGGCCTGACATTAGGTGTACATACTCGTATTGATGAAACGATTGCACAGGTTACTGCGAAAGCGAAAGTGGGTAACCTGTATGTTAACCGCAATATGGTAGGGGCTGTTGTTGGCGTACAACCATTTGGTGGTGAAGGCTTATCCGGTACCGGTCCGAAAGCGGGTGGTCCGCTCTATTTATATCGTTTGCTCTCTTGCCGCCCTCAGAATGCAATTAATCAAACGCTGGAACGTCAGGATGCTGAATATCCACTGGAGGCCAATGCTCGTTTGACACTGATGGCTCCGTTTAATGCATTAGCGGAATGGGCTACTAATCAGCACAACGAAGAGCTGAATCAGCTGGTTCAACAGTACAAACTACTCGCACAAGGTGGCACAACTCGTCTGTTACCAGGACCTACCGGTGAACGCAATACTTACACCCTGTTACCGCGTGGTCAGGTATTGTGTCTGGCGGATAATCAGCGGGATACCTTGATCCAACTGGCCGCAACATTATCTGTTGGCTGTCAATTACTCTGGCAAGATGATGAAATACATCAGCAATTGTTCCGTCAATTGCCAGATAACGTCCGTAAAGCAATCAATCTGGTTCAGGATTGGCAACATGAAGATACAGCATTCGACGCTGTTATTTACCACGGCGATTCTGATCAACTTCGACAAGTCTGCGAACAGATCGCTCAACGTCAAGGACCCATTATCTCCGTACAAGGTTTTGCCCGTGGAGAAACTAACCTATTGCTAGAACGTCTGCTGCATGAACATTCGCTGAGTATTAACACTGCCGCTGCGGGGGGCAATGCCAGCCTGATGACAATCGGCTAAAATAACCAGGGGAACACATCAAAGATGTGTTCCCCTGAAATTGGTGCTCTCTTTACTGTTATATTTCCAGCTTAATGACCGCCTTGCTGCCAACTCAAATACTGCTCATACTTACGCAAGGCAATGTTGTAGTTACTGAATGCCGACTGTGATAATTTCTCACTCAGTTTTTCCTGGATTTTCTCTGTTGTGAACTCTTTTACAGGGTAATTGCTTGAAGTGAGCAATTCATCCAAACGTCGTAAGCGAACCACATACTCACGAACAGTACTGTGGCTCATTTCAGTTTGTTCAAACAGATACTGTTTGAAAGACATGATGTCAAAATAATCTGTCTCGCTGTTGCAATAAATCTCACTGCAAAAACGGCATAATGCGACAAATTTATCTTGTAACTCATCCCAGGTCTTATCATCAATCAACTCCGTCATCTCGGAGATGGACTCTTTATTGATCACCTGGCCATTAAAAACCAAAGAGATGCGATCAAGAGCTTTGTGACAATGCAAGCAATGAGTTTGACTATGTTTGTAGTCTTTAATGTAACGGCTGAGCGGCCGTTTCTTTTGTGTTGTAACAGACATAAGAGATAAAGCCCTGTGTGTAGTCTTAAACAAAAAACAAATAAGCAAAAAGTTACTTTTCCGGATTTAAGCGAGCCCGCAGACGTTTAATCGCCTGACTATGTAACTGACTTATGCGGGACTCCCCGACTTCAAGTACTGCGCCAATCTCTTTCAGATTAAGTTCTTCCTGATAATACAGCGTCAGAACCATTTTTTCTCGCTCGGGTAACGAATCAATGGCATCAATTACCCGTTGACGAACATCACTCTCCAACAATTGTTGTAAGGGATTGGTTTCATGCCCTTCTTCAATGACAGGTTCACAGCTTTCACCATGCATTTCATGCCATTCGTCGTAAGAAAACAACTGACTGTTATTCGTATCTAACAGTATCTGCCGATATTCTACCAGATCAATCTTTAATTCTTTAGCAACTTCCTGCTCACTGGCTGGACGGCCTAAGTCTTGCTCAAGTTTACGGATGGTTTGCGTCACTTCGCGCGCATTACGTCGCACACTACGCGGAGCCCAATCACGGCTCCTTAACTCATCCAACATTGCACCTCTGATGCGTTGTACCGCATAAGTGGTAAACGCGGTTCCTTGTAAGGAATCAAAACGTTCCACCGCATTTAGTAAGCCGATTCCTCCGGCCTGAAGTAGATCATCCAGCTCCACACACGCAGGTAATCTAACTTGTAGCCTTAACGCTTCATGGCGAACTAATGGTACATAGCGCTTCCAGAGGCTGTTTTTGTCCATCACGCCTTCGGCGGTATACAAATCGCTCACAACAACAGACACCTTTGGAATAAGAGACTAACTACCATTATCCAATCCCCTAACAAGGGCAATCGTTTGAACAATGTAGTAAAAGCGCTTCTTTTTCACCTATGCGAAATTTATTGTCCGCCTAATAATAACACAAATTTTAGGCTGTTCACGATAAACGACTAAAAAAGAAGGACCGGCGAACCGATCCTTGATTTATTTGGATTTTTACGTGAATCAGGTTCACATATTGCCCTAATGAAGCGATTAACGCAGCAGAGACAATACAGTCTGAGGAACCTGGTTAGCCTGAGCCAGAACCGCAGTACCCGCTTGTTGCAGAATTTGACCACGGCTCATGTTAGACACTTCGGTCGCGTAATCAGCATCTTCGATACGGCTACGAGCAGAACTCAAGTTATTAACGGTGTTGTTCAGATTGTTAACGGTAGATTCCAGACGGTTCTGGATAGCACCCAGAGAACTGCGCAGGCTGTCAACTTGTGCCAGAGCATCATCTAAAGATTTTAATGGCTTAGCATTATCATCAAACTTGGCTGTTTTTTCACCAACTGTAACATTACCCGTTTTAGTGTCAATAGTGGCTTTATAAAATACTTCTTCACCACCTTTATCTTTACCCGTTACAACATATTGGCCATCAATTGCTTTACCATCTTTATTGTTGGCTGCCTTGACTTTGATATCAGTAACATCAGCAATAGTTGGTGGGTTTACCTTAGTATCAGTTTTACCATCAGCTCCACCTTTCACAACACCCACGTCAGTACCAACACGTACTCCACCTAATGAGCTAATATTAAATTTATCCAGCTTTAGAGTCTCACTATCAATTTTTTCCAGATTAATTTTGATAACTTCGTTATCGTTAGCGCCAACCTGAATAGTCATTTCGTTCTTTTCACTTAGAACACGAACACCATTAAATTGAGTCTGTTGAGAAATACGGTCAATTTCTTGTAAACGCTGAGTAACTTCGTCCTTAATAGAGTTAATATCACTACTGGAGTTGCTTTCGTTTTGCGCCTGAACAGTCAGTTCACGAATACGTTGTAAGTTGGTATTAATTTCGTTTAGAGCACCTTCGGTAGTCTGTGCAATAGAGATACCGTCGTTAGCGTTACGTGCCGCCTGAGTCAAACCTCTAACATTTGAAGTAAAACGGTTAGCGATCGCTTGACCAGCCGCGTCATCCTTCGCGCTGTTGATACGCAGACCAGAAGATAGACGCTCAATAGCGTTACCCAAAGTACCCTGGGATTTGGTCAGGTTATTCTGAGTCAGCAGGGACAGGCTGTTGGTGTAGATGACTTGTGCCATAGTTGGAGTTCCTTTTTAAAATCAAGTCGATATATAAGTTTGGGGTTTACCCACGGTGTTCATCACCGCCAACAGTTTTATCGGCGCTCCTCAAAGAACCTTTAATTTTTCTTGAAAAAACTTTTTCTTTTTTATCACTCTTCCCTTATAAGCCAAACAGCGCCTGTTCTTCTCGATTATTCTTACCATCAAAAAATTATTTTTATTAGTAAACTTTTCTAAAAACTTACCGATAACCGGTTCAATAGAGATTTACTAATAAAGATAAAGGAGTCAATATGGCTAGCATTTCTTCATTAGGGGCCGGATCGGGGATGGAATTAGGCCCTATACTAGATAAACTTCAAGCAGCAGAACAAAAACGGTTGGTCCCTCTGACAGAACAACAAACCAGTTATAAAGGTAAATTAACCGCTTTTGGTACATTAAAAAGTAGTTTGGAAAAACTGGAAACTGCGTCTGAGTCATTGAAAAAATTCGATAAACTTAAGACAACCACTGCCAGCGAAAAGCATGATGCATTCACTGCCAGTACCGATTCTAAAGCCAGCCCGGGTAACTACAGTATTGAAGTTAAACAATTGGCACAGGCACAATCATTACAAACAGAAAAAGTCAGTAATATCAAAGAGTACATAGGTGAGTCTTTGGGTGAAGGTAAAACCCGGACAATTACCATTACTCAACCCGGCGAAAAAAAGCCGATGAAAATTGAGCTGACAGACGGACAAACATCCATTATTGAAATCCGTGATGCAATTAATAAACAGGAAGGTAACGTCAACGCCAGTATCATTAAAGCGAAAGATGGAGAAAACTATTTAGTGCTGACAGCTAAAAAAGCTGGCACTGAATCCGTGATGACCATCACTGTTGAAGGCGATAAAAAACTTAGCGAATTTCTAAACCATACTCCGGATACAAAAGGTAAACTCACCCAAACCGTCGAAGCTAAGAATGCACTCTTGACCGTTAATAAAATCCCAATTGAGCGCCAGACAAACCATATTACCGATGCACCCGAAGGCGTTATACTGGATCTGAAAAAAACGACCGAGGATAAAGATAATCCTGGGAAACATAAGCCAGAAATGCTGGTCGTATCCCGTGATATTGAGCCGATGAAAGAGGCAATTAAAAACTGGGTTGATGCTTATAATGAGTTGCAGACAACGTTTGATTCGCTAACCAAATATAAACCCGTAAAACAAGGTGAAGAACCCTCGAAAGATAACGGCGCTTTATTAGGTGACAGTACATTACGTGGAATCCAGAACCAACTAAGAAGCCAAATTTTCAGCTCTCAGGCTGTTAATGATATTCCGACTCTGAATAAACTGGGTATTAAACAAAAACTTGATGGCAAACTGGAAATTGATAACGAAAAACTGGAAAAAAACCTAAAAGAAAAACCGGCTAATGTGAAAGCCTTCTTTATGGGTGACGGTAAAGAAACGGGTTTTGCCACCCAGACACATAAACTATTAAAAGATGCTTTGGATAGCCATGAAGGTACCTTAGTTACCGCAACCAACGGTATTAACAAACGTCTAAAAACCCTTGAGAAACAAGTAGACAGGACACAAACCAATATTAACGAAACGATTGAACGTTATAAACGCCAATTTTCACAACTGGATAAAATGGTCTCTTCCCTAAAGCAAACCAGTAACTTCTTATTACAGCAGATGAGATAATTAAAGGAAATTATGTATCAACGTTCGGCAAGTCAATTATATGCCCAGATAGATGTGGAGAGCGAAATTATGAATGCCTCCCCCTATCAGTTGATTCAGATTTTGTTCAACGGGGCGCTTAGCGCCCTGCGTCGGGCAATTATTCTGATGGAACAAGGTAATATCGCGGAAAAAGGTGCAGCTATTTCCAAAGCGATCAATATCATTGATAATGGCCTTAAACAGGGGTTAGATAACGAGAAAGGCGGAGAGCTGGCACACAATCTTGCTTCCCTTTACGACTATATGACCCAACGTTTACTCCACGCTAATTTACGCAATGATGAGCCAGCCATTACCGAAGTAATAAAATTACTCACTGAGATTTCAGAAGCTTGGCGGCAAATTGGCCCTCATCACAACGCCAGTCAGGATATTGTTTAATGGATAATGAAATGGATCTTTTGTCAGCTTACCAACGGATCCTAAGTTTAAGTGAGCAAATGCTTAATTTAGCCAAAAATGAAAAATGGGATGAGCTTGTTGATATGGAAATCACCTACCTCAAGGCAGTAGAAGTGATCAGCCACTCTTCAATATCATCGACGACTTCTCTTTCGTTACAGCAAAAAATGACCAACATTTTGCAGATAATTTTAGATAATGAAAATGAGATCAAAAAACTACTACAGAAAAGACTTGATGAATTAAGTAAACTCATCAAACAAGCAGGCCGACAGCAACTATTAAATGATAGCTACGGCCAATTCCCTGTTGAACCCTATCATATCCTTACGGAACAAAAGTAATTGAGAAATAAAGGTGATGTACTCCCATCACCATTATTTACTCGTTTTGTGAACTTATTTTAGGATGTATTGATTTCAATTCAGATTATAAGGAATAGATAAGAAATCTTGGTGATTAAATTGCGTCTGCCAGAAATGAACAATGATAAGTAAGATAACCGATACTCCTCTGAAAACCTCGAAACTCATCCACTTCATGATATGCCAAAAAATCATATTCAATTGAAAAATAAATAATTTTTATATTTTATTATTTTTACGTTCCCAAAAATAGGAAAAAAATCATTCTACCCCCACTTCGACATATTTTACCCTCCATCAAAAACTTGACCTCTAATATCTATATCCGCATAGTGTAGCTATACGCAATACAGTGCCATAATGTCGAAAATGATTAAGAGTTTCAAACATAAAGGTCTGGAAGAGTTTTTCAAAACTGGCACTACAGCAGGTATTCAACCAAAACATGCTGTAAAGTTACAAATTCAGTTAACTGCATTAAAACGGCTAAAAAACCAGATGATATGAACGCTCCGGGGTGGAAACTCCACCCACTAAAAGAGGCTGATTTAAAAGGTCACTGGGCTATATCGATCAATGGCAATTGGCGATTAACATTTGGATTTGAAGGTGAAAATGTCATTCTCGTCAACTATCAAGATTACCACTGAGGAATAACAAAATGGGCAGCACTGAAATGTGGACAGAAATGCAATCTCAGTATGATCTATAGATTGCCTTTCAACACAAAAGACCAGAAATAAAACCGATGGAATATCCTGTTTGCAGCGCCGCAGAAATTATCCACGACACTCGCGATCTCTCTTATTAACGATAGACATCAATAGCTGAATATACCTACACCTGCATATTCATAATCTCCTGATAAGAAGCCACCAGCTTATTTCTTACCTGAACACCCATTTGCAAAGCAATACTGGACTTTTGCATATCCACCATCACATCATTCAATTCAATACCAGGTACACCCAGCGTAAAATCCTGAGTTTGTTTTGTCGCATTTAAACGTGTTTGATTAATTTTACCAATAGCCGCCGTTAGTTGACTGGCAAATCCACCCTGTAATGGCATGGGTTTTGCGATACTGGCTGCCTGTAATGCCTGAGCTTGCATCTGTTGCAGCACGCCTTCAATTGCCTGAATTGACATAAAAACCTCGTGTTAAACCACCCTAGCAATTCAATGCCATATTAACCCAAGGTTTATACGGCATATTTTCAGACCGCCACCCTAACATAGCCTCCTCAATCTAAAGCGGGTAATTAACGTAAAAAGTCAGGGCTTATTGTGCCATTAAAAGATGAGTGAACAGCGAATAATGACAAAACTGAAAATAGGAAGAATTCTTTCGCTTGCGTATGGGGAGTCTGTTTTGTTACGCCACGCTTTTAGTATTCATGTTGAACAGCAAGGCAAGGATCGTCTATGAGTGCCGCAACAACCGACATTGAAAATCAAACTAATGGTTTCAGCACTATCATTAATCGGATAAAAGCTGATCCTAAAGTGCCATTATTGGTTGCAGGCAGTGCAGCCGTCGCTATTGTCATTGCCCTTTTCCTGTGGTTACGCAGCCCAGATTATCGGGTGCTTTACAGTAATCTAAGCGATAAAGACGGTGGTGATATTGTCACACAACTAACCCAGTTAAATATCCCTTACCGTTTTGCCGAAAATGGCTCTGCTATCATGATCCCTGCCGGGCAGGTGCATGAGACGCGGCTAAAACTGGCACAACAAGGATTACCTAAGGGTGGAGCTGCCGGGTTCGAGCTACTCGATAAAGAAAAGTTTGGTATCAGCCAGTTCAGTGAACAAGTTAACTATCAAAGAGCATTGGAAGGTGAACTGTCACGGACAATTGAATCTTTGGGGCCTGTGCAAAATGCCCGTGTTCATCTTGCACTCCCCAAACCGTCTCTGTTTGTTCGTGAACAAAAGTCCCCTTCCGCATCCGTTACCGTTGGGTTGCTGCAAGGCCGTACACTGGATGAAGGCCAGATCAATGCCATTGTCCATATGGTTTCCAGTAGTGTTGCTGGGCTTCCGCCAAGCAATGTCACTATCGTTGATCAAGCCGGACGCCTATTAACACAAGCCGATGCCACCGGGCGCGATCTGAATACCAGTCAGCTAAAATACATTCAGGAAGTAGAAAACCGCTTCCAGCAGCGTATTGAAGCTATTCTGACCCCGGTCGTCGGTCGTGGTAACGTTCATGCCCAAGTGACTGCCCAGGTAGATTTTTCACGCCGTGAAGAGACAGCAGAAGAATACAAACCTAACCAACCCCCTAATCAAGCCGCCGTTCGCTCAAAACAGCTAAGTGAAAGTGAACAAAGTGGAGGTCCTCTGGTTGGTGGTATTCCTGGTGCACTTTCTAATCAACCAAGCCCGCCACCGAACGCGCCGATTGATAAACCCAATACTAAAGAGAGTAATAAAAACGACAAAAGCGATAAGAAAACATCATACGCAAATAACAGCAATGAGCGCATGATGAACAGTAATCGCAATAACCGCCGTGATGAAACCACAAACTATGAAGTGGACCGGACTATTCGTCATGTACAACAGCAAGCAGGTGGTGTTGACCGCTTGTCTGTCGCGGTTGTCGTCAATTATGTCACTGTCGATGGCAAAAATGGCCCGGAAACGCAGGCATTGACACCAGAGCAACTAGCAAAAATAGAAGCGCTGACCAGAGAAGCGATGGGCTTTTCCAAAGAGCGTGGCGATAGCTTAAATGTGGTTAACACACCGTTTACTGAGAGCAAAGAAAACATCGAGGTTATTCCGGTGTGGCAGAACCCTATTCTGCTGGAAAAAGCCTTTGATTTTGGTCGCTATCTTCTCTTGATACTGGTGGCATGGCTGCTGTGGCGCAAAATGGTTGTTCCTCAACTCGCTAAAAAACGTGCCGTAGAAAAAGCCGCTCTTGAAGCACAAAAAGTTCAGAAAAAACAATCAGCTGAATCCAGTGCAGAAATGGATGAAAGAACCCGCCAGAGACTGACACGTCAACGGGTCAGTGCTGAAATTCAAAGCCAGCGTATCCGCGAACTGGCAGAAAAAGATCCTCGCGTTGTGGCGCTGGTGATCCGTCAATGGATGAGTAACGAACAATGAGCCTAAACGGAACAGAAAAAAGCGCCGTCATGTTAATGACCTTGGGAGAAGATCAGGCGGCAGAGGTGTTTAAACACCTGAATTCCCGGGAAGTCCAGCAACTTAGTATTACAATGGCAGGTATGCGCCAGGTTTCCAACCAACAATTGGTCGATGTATTAGCAGAGTTCGAAGAAGATGCCAGCCAGTATGCGGCATTGAGTATCAATGCCAGTGATTATCTGCGTTCAGTGTTAATTAAAGCGCTGGGTGAAGAGCGCGCTTCCAGCCTGCTTGAGGATATTCTCGAATCCCGTGAAACCACCACCGGTATTGAAACCCTCAACTTTATGGAACCCCAAATGGCAGCCGATATGATCCGTGACGAACATCCACAGATTATCGCCACCATTCTGGTTCACCTAAATCGCGGACAGGCAGCCGATATCCTTGCGCTATTTGATGACAAATTGCGTAACGACATCATGCTGCGTATCGCCACTTTCGGCGGAGTCCAACCGGCTGCGTTGGCCGAACTGACAGAAGTGCTCAATAATCTGTTAGATGGTCAAAACCTTAAACGCAGTAAAATGGGAGGTATTCGTACCGCCGCTGAAATCATTAACCTAATGAAAAGTCAGCAGGAAGAGAATGTTATCGAAGCAATGCGCTCCTACGATAATGAACTGGCACAAAAAATCATTGATGAAATGTTCCTGTTCGAAAACCTCATTGATGTGGATGACCGCAGTATCCAGCGTCTGTTGCAGGAAATCTCTACCGACTCCTTGCTCATTGCCCTGAAAGGCTGCAACCAGCAACTACGCGACCACTTCCTCAATAATATGTCTCAACGTGCCGCAGAGATTATGCGCGACGATCTGGCAAATCGTGGGCCGGTACGTATGTCGCAGGTAGAAAGCGAACAGAAAGCCATCCTGCTTATTGTTCGTCGTCTGGCAGAAAGCGGGGAGATTATCCTGAATGGTGGCGATGATAGCTATGTCTGATAAGTTGAACAATGCCGGCTGGCAGCCATGGAAACCCAATGAACTCACACAGTGGGAGAAACTGCAGGCCAAACCAGAGCCTACTGACGACTCACAGGAAACTGCTGAGCATGATGAAATCCTTCAGCAAGCGGCGATGCTGGATAACCTGAAAGAACAAGCCCGACAAGCAGGACATGAGCAAGGATTTGCCGAAGGCCAAGCTCAAGGCTATGAAAAAGGCTACCAGGTCGGCTTAGAAGCCGGTCTGGAACAGGGATTGCAGAATGCAAGCCAGCAGCAACAACCCATTACAGAACAATGGCAAAGCATGCTGGCTGATTTCCAGCATTCACTTGAAGGTCTCGATACCATTATCGCATCCCGTTTGATGCAGTTATCACTGACCGCCGCAAAACAGATCTTAGGACAGCCGGCGATCTGTGATGGTACTGCTCTGCTCAACCAGATCCGTGAATTTATCCAACAGGAACCGATGTTCAGCGGTAAACCGCAACTCCGGGTTCATCCGCAAGATCTTCCAATGGTTGAGAAGCAACTGGGAAATACGCTCTCACTACACGGTTGGCGTTTACTGGCAGATAACAAACTGCACCCTGGTGGTTGCAAAATCAGTGCAGATGAAGGCGATTTAGATGCCAGCCTGGCTACTCGCTGGCATGAATTATGCCGGTTGGCAGCTCCAGGAGAATTGTAATGACGGCAAGACTCGGACGTTGGTTAGCAACACTGGATGCTTTTGAGAAAAAGCTAGAGAAAACTTCGCCGGTTCGTCGTTATGGGCGTCTGACCAGAGCAACAGGGTTAGTTATGGAAGCAACAGGCTTACATCTACCTCTGGGAGCAACATGTCTGATTGAGCGGCAAAATGGCGGCAATATTGAAGAAGTTGAAAGTGAAGTCGTTGGTTTTAATGGCGACAAGCTTTTATTGATGCCACTTGAAGATCTGGAAGGTATTGTACCCGGCGCCCGTGTTTATTCCCGTCCGTACAGCGGTGAAGATTGCAGTAGTGGGCGCCAGTTACCGCTTGGTCCGGAACTGCTGGGACGAGTGCTAGATGGTGCTGGCCGCCCACTGGATGGCTTTCCATCACCCGATACTGGCTATCGCGCACCACTGACCACACCACCAATTAACCCACTGCAGCGCACACCAATCAGTGAAGTATTGGATGTCGGCGTACGGGCGATCAATGCCCTTCTGACAGTAGGCCGCGGGCAGCGTATGGGCTTGTTTGCTGGTTCTGGCGTGGGTAAGAGCGTTCTGCTTGGCATGATGGCACGTTATACACAAGCAGATGTGATTGTCGTTGGCTTGATCGGAGAACGTGGCCGCGAAGTTAAAGACTTCATTGAAAATATCCTTGGCGCAGCCGGCTTAGCCCGTTCAGTAGTGGTTGCCGCACCTGCCGATATTTCACCGTTATTACGTATGCAAGGTGCATCCTACGCTACCCGTATCGCTGAAGACTTCCGGGACCGGGGTAAGCATGTATTGCTGATTATGGATTCATTAACCCGCTATAGTATGGCGCAGCGTGAAATTGCATTAGCCATCGGCGAACCACCAGCAACCAAAGGCTATCCCCCTTCCGTTTTCGCTAAACTTCCGGCTCTGGTGGAGCGTGCCGGGAATGGTGTAAACGGCGGTGGTTCGATTACCGCGTTTTACACCGTCCTGACCGAAGGGGATGATCAGCAAGATCCCATAGCCGATGCTGCCAGGGCCATTCTGGATGGTCACATTGTGCTTTCCCGTTCGCTGGCAGAATCAGGCCACTACCCGGCGATTGATATCGAAGCCTCTATCAGCCGCGCCATGACATCACTCATTGATAAACAACATTACCGGCAGGTACAACAGTTCAAACAACTGCTCGCAAGTTATCAGCGCAACCGTGACTTAATCAACGTTGGCGCCTATGCCGCAGGTAGTGATCCGCTCCTGGATAAAGCGATTGAGCTTTATCCCTACATGGCACAATTCTTACAACAGGATATTGAAGAGCGCAGTGAATATGCAGCTGCCTGTACTCAACTACAACAGTTATTACCTATGTAACGTAATGATTTTCTATCTGTTGCCATTAAAGCGAGGAATAAGATGCAGCAACAATCACCTCTCATGACCTTGCGTGAACTTGCACAAAATGCAGTGGAAAAAGCAGCGACTCATCTTGCACAGGTTCGTCAAAACCATCAGCAAATGGAGCAACAACTTGCAACATTGATAGGTTATCAAGATGAGTACCGAGTACGCCTGAACGACACACTCAGTAGCGGTATGCCATGTACTACCTGGCAAAACTATCAGCAATTCATGAAAACGCTGGAAAAAGCAATTGAACAGCACAAATTGCAACTCAATCAATGGCAACAACGGCTTGATACAGCTTTATTACAGTGGCAGGAAAAACAGCAGCGTCTCAATGCCTTTGATACTTTGCAACAGCGGGCGGATAACAGCCGAAGATTACATCAGAACCGAACGGAGCAAAAACAAATGGATGAGTATGCCCAACGTAGCGCACAATGGAGAAATAAATAATGAATATCACTCTTTTGCCTGCTGACCTGAAATCGGCAGAAAACCCGCAAATGTACAGTGATTCACTCACTGACTCCGAGCAACCTTCGACTTTTGCTCAATTTCTTAATCTGGAAACCGAACCGGCACAAAAAGGTATGATTAAACCGGGAAAAGTATCATCTAAAGAAGGAAAAGAGATCACAGATGATACCAATAACGGTTTATCCTTTTTGTTATCTATCTCCCCTGAAATGCCAGCAGAATCTATTGGCGCCTCACTGATTCCCCTTGATGTAAAAACAGAAGTCAACAAACAACCGGTTCTTGTTGATGAAAAACTCATGTCAGCAGAAGAATTGGCTGCAAGTTTACCCGTACAATTATCCGGGTTAGCAATCAGGTCAGAAAACCAGCAAGAAGCTCCTCAACTCGCTGGACTCATTGCACATGGCAATAAAAACCTCCGGGATTTTCCTAAAGAATCTGGGGCGACAGAATTACCAACAGAAGAAAATCTTCTGACAGCTATGCCAGAACAGGCAAAACAGGCAGAAAAAGCAGAAGCGCTTTTTAAAACCAAACCTGAAAACGAACCGGTGCAACATTCTCAGGTAAAATCCAAGCTTGCTCCGGCAACTATTCAACACGGGATTCAACCTGAAAGTGCAACGCAAAATCATCCACGTGAACCTGTACTGATTCAGACCACTGCTCAAGCTGAGATCCAGCCCACGCCGACCACCACTGACAATCAACAAACTGGACAAATATCCGCTGTAACAACTTCTCCCCTGCTCTCCGCAGGGCACAATCAAACAACCCAGTTTCAGTTATCCAGCGCTTCCACCCCTTTGCTAAGTGCTCAATTGGGTAGTGAAGAGTGGCAACAACAATTAAACCAGCAAATCATGTTATTTAACCGCAATGGCTTGCAACAGGCAGAACTACGCCTGCACCCACAAGAACTGGGCACATTACAAATCCGCATGTCTGTCGAAGATAATCAGGCCCAATTACATCTGGCATCAGCTCATAGTCATGTCCGGGCTGCGCTAGAAGCAGCATTACCAGGCCTTCGCCACGCTTTAGCAGAAAGTGGTATTCAACTGACGCAAAGCAGTGTCAGCAGTGACAGCTCCACCCCGTGGCAACAAGAACAGCGGTCTGGTTCACAAAATTCCGGCAGCGACAGAAGCCACAACGCTAACACCTCATCAGAAAGCCTTTCTGCTACAGAATCCACCATAAATTTAACACCTCATCAACTGGCATCAGTCCGGGGAGGTGTAGATATTTTCGCCTGATGGTGAAAGGTATTTATCCGCATGATATCCAATAGATTGTAGGTTGCAGCACAACAGCAAATAAACAGAATCCCCGGAAGCATAGATAACGATGCAACCGGGGTAAATGAAAGCAGCTAACAAAGTAGCAACTTGAAAGATCAAAGTTATCAACAAGGTTCACAACAAACGAACGAGTTAGTGGTTTTTTCCCCGTTTGTTCCGGCTATTGCCAGCGAAAATACGCGGGATAATGACTATCGATATTGATGGATAAGCAAGTCCGCCACGGAATGAGCGGACACTTGTCCGCAACGAAAACAGGAATTTGTCTGTCCATGTCTGACTATAGCTACGAGCGTAAACGCAAAAATCCATTTTGGATGATACTGTTAGTACTGATTGCCGTTATCGGTGCCGCCATCGGGGGATACAGTTGGTGGGCATTTAAACAGGCAGAAAAAAGTGACTCTGTGGCATCAAAAACCATAGAAGTCCCTGTATTTATGACTCTGGAACCTTTTACCGTCAATCTGATCGACAACGAAGATCACTTTGACCGTGTGCTCTATGTTGGCGTGACTCTACGTTTAACCGATGAAAAAACCCGCCAGCGCTTCCATGAGTATCTACCGGAAATTCGTAGCCGTATGTTGTTATTACTATCACGCCAGAAATCAGCAGAACTGGCTCATGATAACGGCAAATTGCGTCTGATGAACGATATCAAACAAACGCTTAGCCCAACATTGGTACCCGGTGAACCGGATCAGGTTATCACCGACGTACTGTTTACCACGTTTATTCTGCGATAATCAGCATGAGTGACAATATTCTTTCACAGGCAGAGATTGATGCTCTGCTCAATGGCGACAGTGCCAGTGACGACACAGAAAATACCGCATCCCGGGAAAATGAGGTTCGTCCTTATGATCCGAAT
Source organism: Photorhabdus australis DSM 17609 (assembly GCF_000711895.1). Taxonomy (GTDB): domain Bacteria; phylum Pseudomonadota; class Gammaproteobacteria; order Enterobacterales; family Enterobacteriaceae; genus Photorhabdus; species Photorhabdus australis. Next base: position 36,561 of record NZ_JONO01000035.1, on the reverse strand, counting down.
ACACAACGCCGCGTTGTCCGGGAACGTCTGCAAGCACTGGAAATTATTAATGAACGCTTTGCCCGTCATTTCAGGATGGGGCTGTTTAACATGCTCCGCCGGAGTCCTGATATTACGGTCGGTGCAATAAAAATCCAGCCTTATCATGAATTTGCTCGTAATCTGGCGGTGCCAACTAACCTTAATCTGGTTCATCTGAAACCATTGCGAGGAACAGCGCTGTTTGCATTTGCGCCAAGTCTGGTTTACATCGCCGTAGATAACCTGTTCGGTGGTGATGGGCGCTTCCCGACCAAAGTAGAAGGCCGTGAATTCACCCATACTGAGCAACGGGTGATTAACCGGATGCTACGGATGGCGTTAGATTCCTATCGTGATGCGTGGGATTCCATTTTCAAAATTGAAGTGGAATATGTGCGCTCTGAAATGCAGGTGAAATTCACCAACATCACCACATCACCGAACGATATTGTGGTGACAACACCGTTTCAGGTAGAAATCGGGGCACTGAGTGGTGAATTTAACATCTGTATTCCATTTGCCATGATCGAACCATTACGGGAACGCCTGACCAACCCACCGCTGGAAAATGTCCGGCAGGAAGACAGTCTATGGCGGGAAAGCCTGGTAAAACAGGTTCAACACTCAGAACTGGAACTGGTCGCTAATTTTGTTGATATCCCGCTGAGATTGTCAAAAATCCTGCAACTTCAGCCGGGAGATATATTGCCTATTGATAAACCCGAACGCCTGATCGTTCACGTCGACGGTGTGCCAGTGCTCACCAGCCAGTACGGAACATTAAACGGGCAATATGCCCTGCGCGTCGAACACCTTATTAACCCTGTTTTAAATGCTCTGGATGAGGAACAGCCCAATGAGTGATGCTAAGCAACCCACAGATACCGCTGCCACCGGATCTGCCGAAGATATGTGGGCAGAAGCTCTGGAACAACAGGCCGCGCAACAACAAACCTCTGACAGTAGCGCGGCGATTTTTGAATCTCTGGAGCCGCAGGATGCACTGGCTCACTTATCGGATATTGATCTGATTTTGGATATTCCGGTCAAATTATCTGTAGAGCTGGGCCGGACAAAAATGACGATTAAACAACTGCTGAGATTATCTCAAGGCTCTGTTGTTTCTCTTGATGGTCTTGCCGGGGAACCATTGGATATTTTAATCAACGGATACCTGATTGCTCAGGGTGAAGTGGTAGTTGTATCGGATAAATACGGCATCCGTATCACCGATATCATTACACCTTCTGAACGTATGCGTCGCCTGAGTCGCTAACATGGCTTTCCAGCCTTCTCTTCATAATGGCGCGACAGAGCCTGTCGCGCAAACTCAGGCTGTTACTCAGGTAACAACCTCCGCTCCACTTCCCGCAGGCCAAACATTGATGCAAGTCAGCAGTGCGCTGGCGGGGGTTTTGCTGTTGATTTTCACCATTACCTGGTTAATACGCCGTATGGGGCTAATTCCCGGTAAAGGGAAAACTCAGCAACAATTGAGTATCAAAGCCAGTTGCTCTCTTGGGCAACGTGAACGTGTCGTTATTGTGGAAGTCGAAAATGACTGGCTGGTATTGGGTGTCACTGCCCAGCAAATTAATTTGCTACATCAAATGCCAATACCTGAATCCAGCCGTAATAACCCCGAAGAACAAGCCGGAAAACCAGCACTATTTGGTCAGATCTTAAAAAATACGCTGATGCGCCAAGGCAAGGATGATGAAAAAAAGTAGTTCTTTCTTTATGACCAATCACCATAAACTCGCGGTATCATGCCGCCTGGCGATTACGCTTACCGCACTTATTTTACCCATGGATGTCTCGGCGCAACTGCCAGGGATTATCAGTCAACCATTAGCCAATGGCGGACAAAGCTGGTCACTGCCGGTTCAAACTTTAGTTTTTATTACTGCGCTGGGTTTTATTCCCGCTGCTTTACTCATGATGACCAGTTTTACCCGTATTATTATCGTACTGGGTTTACTGCGTAATGCTTTAGGCACACCATCAGCGCCACCTAATCAGGTTTTACTCGGACTGGCTTTATTTATGACATTTTTCATTATGTCACCGGTTTTCGATAAAGTTTATCAGGATGCTTATCTGCCTTTTAGTGAAGATAAAATCAGCCTGGAAACCGCTTTAGAAAATGGCGCCAAACCACTGCGGCAGTTTATGTTACGTCAGACAAGGGAAAACGATTTAGCTCTGTTTGCTCGTCTTGCTGATCAACCGCCGTTTGAAACGGCAGATTCCGTTCCTATGCGAGTCCTAATGCCAGCATTTATTACCAGCGAATTGAAAACAGCTTTCCAGATTGGTTTCACTTTGTTTATCCCATTTCTAATTATTGACTTGGTGGTCGCCAGTGTATTGATGGCATTGGGTATGATGATGGTGCCCCCTGCCACCATCTCATTGCCCTTTAAACTTATGTTGTTTGTATTAGTTGACGGTTGGCAATTACTACTGGGTTCTCTGGCACAAAGTTTCTACGGTTGATCTAAAAAGAGACAAATATTATGACTCCTGAATCGGTAATGGCATTGGGCACAGAGGCAATGGAAGTCGCACTGGCACTGGCAGCACCGCTGCTTTTAGCGGCTTTATTATGTGGTTTAATTGTGAGCTTATTACAAGCTGCCACCCAAGTTAACGAAATGACACTGTCATTTATTCCCAAAATTCTGGCGGTATTTGTCACAACTGTTATTGCGGGTCCCTGGATGCTGAATCTGTTTCTGGATTACATGCGAGAACTCTACAGCAACATACCTGCAATAATTGGCTGATTATGATCACCTTTGATAGTGCAATGCTGAGCCAATTTGTCAGTGAATTTTTCTGGCCGCTGGTTCGGGTACTTGCGTTGTTCAGTACCGCACCATTATTCAGTGAAAAACAGGCAACCAAGAAAGTCAAAATCGGGCTGGCCGTGATGGTAACACTGCTTTTGATGCCAAACCTACAACCGGCCAAAGTCCCCATTTTCTCTGTTGCCGCATTTTGGGTGATGGTCCAGCAAATCCTGATTGGTGCATCACTCGGTCTTACCATGCAAATTGCTTTTGCCGCCGTTCGTCATGCAGGTGAAATAATTGGTTTACAAATGGGCCTGTCATTTGCCACCTTTTTCGATCCTTCTGGTGGCCCCAATATGCCTATTCTGGCACGGATCTTTAATCTTCTGACTCTATTACTATTTTTGGCTTTCGACGGTCATCTGTGGTTATTATCCGTTCTGGCAGATACATTCCAGATCATTCCAATACAACCACTGCAACTCAGTGCCCAAGGATTTCTGCTTCTGGCACAAAGCGCCAGCATGATATTCATCAACGGCATGATGTTGGCTCTACCATTGATCACGCTATTATTAACATTGAATTTATCATTGGGGATTTTAAACCGGATGACACCACAACTTTCTATCTTTGTGGTTGGTTTTCCGTTAACTCTCACCACTGGCATATTAGTACTAACGCTTTTAATCCCTATGTTAGCGCCATTTACTGAACGTATGTTTAGTGAATTATTTAATCGACTGGCAGTAATTATTAGTGGAATGGTTATTTGAAGACATTTTTTAAACCGGAATTAATCTAAAAAAAACATAAGTATTCTATACGGCATAAATCGTACTGTTTTATGCTACAAAATCTTATCGATAGGTAAAATAAAAACGTATTTTGCTATTTTGCTATTTTGCTATTTTGCTATTTTGCTATTTTAGTATTTTAGTATTTTAGTATTTTAGTATTTTAGTATTTTAGTATTTTAGTATTTTAGTATTTTAGTATTTTAGTATTTTAG
>NZ_JONO01000035.1:0-32720 GCF_000711895.1 Photorhabdus australis DSM 17609 | reverse complement strand
TATTTTAGTATTTTAGTATTTTAGTATTTTAGTATTTTAGTATTTTAGTATTTTAGTATTTTAGTATTTTAGTATTTTAGTATTTTAGCTTATAATATATTTTTAACAACATCTAAAAAATCATTTTCGAAGGTATTAATGGAGCAGTAAGTTAATGAATATAGAACAAGATTTATACAATGCCGCAGTTAACTTAATCGAAAAACGATACCCCAAAGGATGGGGTGGTGCAGCCGCAGTACGGACAACATCGGGTAAAATATTAACCAGCATTGCCCCTGATACCAAAAATGACGCATTATCTCTTTGTATGGAAGTTGGCGCTTATTTGGAAGCTCATAAACTGAATGAAGCAGTAACGCACTCTATATGTCTCTGCCGTGAAGATGCCGGCTGTGAATATATCATCTTGTCACCCTGTGGAATATGTCGGGAACGTCTGGTTCATTGGGGAGGCTCAGTAAAAGCAGCGGTGACTAATGAGAGAAACGAGCTGTTATTTAAAACTATTCGTGAATTGCAACCTTACCATTGGCAGGTCATTAATGGAGAAAAGCTCTAATATACCCTGTAGTTAACATTATTAGCTTACTACTTGATTATTAGACTTACAATAGTTCAACTGGATATAACAAAGCTGAGCGGCAGCAAAAACCAGTATCAATTAAGGGTAGGTGATCATCGAAGTCAAAGAAGTAAAACGCAGACAAACAAATACCTATTAGCAAAAAATAGCAAGGAAAGATCATAATCCATTGTATTACATTGATTAAATTTAACCGGAGTAAATTTCATGCCCAGAATCAACTTTATTACTGACGAAAATGGTGTGCGGCAATCAGTAATTCTGCCTATAGAGGAGTATGAACGTCTACTAGCCCTGTCTGATCGAGATGAAGATTACGTATCAGTATCATATGAAGTAGATGAAAATGATGAAGAAACTATCCCACATGAAGTAGTTGGGATCATAGTTGAGCAACAAATTAGTATCATTGCTGCTTGGCGTGTTTATCGCGACTTGTCACAATCAGAAGTTGCAGAAAAATTAGGTGTCGGTCAGTCTGCCGTATCGGCCAGCTTATGGCCGATTAAATTCAGAAAAACCTCGTCGATCTAGATGCAAAAAATACTCAAATGATCAACTGGTATTGGATATACCCTATTGATTTCAAGATACATCGCGGCGGCAAGGGAGCGAATTCCCAGGAGCATAGATAACTAGGTGACTGGGGTAAGTGAACGCAGCCAACAAAGCAGCAGCTTGAAAGATGAAGGGTATACACTTCGCTCACTACATAGGTAGGTCAATATAATCCTGGCATTTTAGATACAAAGGATTTACTCCCACGGATTGAGGATCGTCACCCCTGTGGACTTAAAATCGGCTACGTTGCGAGTAACTACAGTCATACCATGCACAAGAGCCGTCGCTGCAATAAGCGCGTCACGCTCACAGTTCTTGTCAGGTACATGTAACCGGGCACAGCGTTGCGCCACGGCTGTATCGACGGGTAGCGTTCGCCCAGAAAACTCCGGCAAGACATGTTGCTCCAACCATGCACGCAACATGGCCCCCTGCGTGGCATCCTTACGCTCAATCAACAAAACACCAAGCTCTAACTCCATGATAGTGATGGCGGATACATAAAGGCTGGCAGCATCGACGCTTTCAGTCCATGCTGCAACGCTCGGATCGGCCTTCCCAGCCCGAACTTTTCGTAGTTCGGACACCACGTTGGTATCGAGTACGTACATCATGAGAGGTCAGCCGGACGGGTTTCGATAGTCACGCGCTGCGGCTCAAACTCAATGTCCGCAACGCCCGGCATAGCCAGCGAATCGGCAATATTGCGATACTGCTTTGTAAGCAACCGGTATTCTTCAATGCTCAACAGCACATGAGCAGGTTTACCACGGTCTGTAATGAATACGGGGCCGTTCTTGGTCTTCTTCTTTGCGCGAGTAACGTCCTGATTCAGCTCTCGGCTGGATAGAGTCGTAATAGTCATGGCAGCAGCTCCTACTTGAATTTGATATGTAGTTATGTTACTACAAAAACAAATAGTAGTGCAAGTTTTGTTCGTTTTTCCATATCGCAAATAGACTCCTTAAAACATATATACCCAATAGATTTCAAGATGCATCGCGACGGCCAGGGAGTGAATCCCCGGGAGCATAGATAACTATGTGACCGGGGTGAGTGAGTGCAGCCAACAAAGAGGCAACTTGAAAGATAACAGGTACATACCCAACAGAATCAATATTGGTACCGTTGCCCACATTTTTGGGCACAGTACCTTTTATTTCTTATACTTTTAATATCCGGCCATTGGTCTGGTCATTTAAGCAATATCTTTTTACGCTGAACACATGTTCCAACAGACCATTTAATCAGGTCAATCGTCGATTCTCTATCCATTCGAAGGCATGAAGCAACCGTAATTGCCTGGGAGCAAGCAATTACAAAACAGTCCCCTACACTTAGATTTCTTTCAACAACGTCGAATCGTTCAACATAATCTCTGAACCGGGAAAAGATTTCGTCCTGTGGATTCTCAATTTTTGGCGGATCAATTTCCTTTTTACACACCAAGATTGCATCAAGATTAATAGGATCTTTTGTTGCGCTTTTAGGGCTGGCAACAGACATTTCAGCTTTTACCGGGTGAGCAGCTACAATGTCAAAACCGGCTTGAGTGACAGAATCATATATTGCCATCCAACCGTCTATCGTCGAATGATGATAGCTGAAACACAAGAGACCATCTTCTTTAAGTACTCGGTTGCATTCCTTAAAAATACTGCAAATTTTCCTTGTGAAACTTTCGTTATCCCTATCTTGAACTTCGTTTTCATGTGATGAATCTTTTCTATTTAAATACTCATATTCACCTCTAAGCGCATTAGAAATGCCAGGCATAGAAAAAGTCACTCAATTCACTATAGTGAACAAAATCAAAATACGGTGGATCAGTAACTACAGCATCAACCGATGAATCAGGGATAGGAAGTGAAGAACTGTCCGCATTCAAAATCAAAGCACCTTGAGAGGCGTTTTTGAACGTTTCCCATGATTGGGTAGGATTGACCCTTATCGGATCACTGCAAACGATTTTCTTTGAGAAACATTTTACCCCATTGTTTTCAATAAATACTTCAAAGGGTTCATCAAGATAAGTCTTCGCCTTAATCAAACGACTTTCAAATAATGTCGAAAATGTACCACTACTTTTTCCCGGTGTTCCCCATACGCTATTTTCTAACGGAGTTCTCTCGGGTTTCAAAATATGGTTAGAAAACATATGACGAACAGCACCAGTACCCTCTCCCTTAAAACTACAAAACAAGTTATTAAATTCAAGTGTTCCACTGAACAGGCAAACAAAATGATCTCGAATCACCTTATCTTTAATCTTCAATATCCGCTGAAGCAATAATCCAAGGCATAACAATTGGCGTTCATTAAAAAAGTCACACCAATTATTGTAATTATATCCACGTGCTTGGTTTGTGTTATATCCAAGTCTAACCTTCATGGTCGGTAATGGAAGATCACCTTTGATTAAGGAAAGACGTTCACGCGCTTCATTAAAAAGGTCGTAGTCATATTGAGTCGGTTTGATATAGACCTCTTCACCTGCTTCGTTAAGCGCCATGATGGCATACAATTTATGCTTTGGTGGATACTCTTTGCCAGATACCAGCTCTTTAATTTTGTATTCATTACCTTTACTGTCAACAACTTTTGTTCCCTTGGCAGGTCCATTTTGGGGATTAAAGTTATGTAAGCAGCAAGGGCATTTAATGTCAGTACTATTGTATTTCTCTACAATAATAGATTCGCATGACGGGCACCATATTTGCGCATCTGGTTTCTTGCTAGCGTAGGCATTTTTACTGAATACATAACTTGAAAACAACGGAATTTCTTCCCCCTCTGGCGTGGCAACAACCTTCACCCAAAAATAGTAAAGTGCTGGAGTAGATTTTGAAGCACCGGGAACCATTGTTGTATAGTAGGTTTTCCATTATCAATGATATTGTACAAAAAGTTGTTTTCGTAAATATCATTTAATATGCGTTTACAGCGTTCAGGCGCGTATTCAATAGATAGGTATCTTTGCGCGAAGAATAATTTTAATATTCCCCGCACACTGTGATCATCCGTAATACCGATATTTCCTAATTCAGTAAGTAGCGACCGAATATAACCCACGTAATCAAACCCCTCGATGGTTTCCCATTCGATTATTAATGCTGCTAATGTCTGTACATAACGTTCAGCAAAAGCAGCATCAATTTTTTCCAGTTGTTCTGGCGTTATCGATAAGAGTTTTCTTTTACTGCTAGCACCCCGTGGATATTGTTCTCTAATAGCAAGAAAATCATGACGTTGAATATTTTCCTGGTAACAAGTAGCAATTTTATCTATTGGCCCCATAAAACAGTGAATTTCCCAGTCACTGAGTACGTTAAGAAAATCCCAGATATTGCGCGGATCATAAAACCGGAAAAAGACCGGTTTGTCCTGATCTGGTAATAATACCTGTAAATATTTACGCAAATGTCGATGTAATGTTTTCATATCCGCCTGAGTGCTTAAGTAAATTCCCCAAGGCGTTTTCCATTCGTCCAAATAAAGTTGAACCCTTTCTGTTACCTCCACTAAATAAGGTGCAACTTTCAGTAATTCAGGTGGTAAAGATTCATCATAGAGACAAGTGAAAGGAGGATCAAAATGCTCCAATATCAGGAGCAATTGGGATTCCGTTGCGGCATCAACAACCACATAAAGTTTTTCTTTATCCATTATGATTTTTCTCCATCGGACAATGTGCAACAAACATCGAACCAGCATGAGCCGCGCTTTGTAAAATCGCTGGATTAGTCGGTTGTAATAAGATGCCAGGACTGCCGCCCGAATTCAGGTTGATCGACGAACCTTTGATATCTACACCGCCATCATGAATGACAATAAAACTACTGCCTACTTTCAGGGTGATTTTGCCCCCGCTTTTTATCGTGATGTCATCAGCGATATCAACGCTAAGTACGCCCTGTATTTTCTGTATGACATCTCCTTTGACCTGCAAGGCTTTATCACCGTCAATCTGAGCAATATAGTCACCCGTCGTTTTATGCTCCTGTTGCCCCTCAACGGTCACTTTACGATTGTTGGCAATCACCAGTTCGTCATCATGTCCAATGCGGGTTGTGCGGTTGTAATTAATTTGCTCATCACGAGAATTGAGCACCTGAATCGCCAGATTTTTCTGAGCGTGAATAAACACTTCCTCCTTATCTTTCTCATCTTCAAAACGCAGTTCGTTAAAACCATCTCCTTTATGGATTTTCGAACGGATTGACATCTGGGTTTTTGCCATCGGCAGAGGGTTCGGCACGATGTTGCTGGCATGATAAGTTCGCCCAATAATAATCGGTTGGTCCGGATCGCCATGCAAAAAAGCCACCAGTACTTCCTGACCTACCCGCGGAATAGCAATCATCCCCCAGCGCTGACCGGCCCAAGCCTGACTGACTCTGATCCAACAAGAACTCTGGTCATTAAATTTGCCATATTCGTCCCAGGCAAATTGCACCCGCACCCGTCCATATTCATCACAAAAGATTTCTTCTCCTTCCGGCCCCACAACTGTCGCAATCTGTAAGCCATCAATCTGCGGTTTGGGATAAGGTGAAGGGCGCCATACCCGATTACAATCTCCAAAGGTGAAATGGTTGGTTAAGGTGGTGCCTTGCTCGCCAAAACGGGATTCATCCGCCTGCGGTTGTTTGCCGTAATGAGTGATTTGAGTCACTTGCCAAAGAGCATTAAATTTCTCTTTCGGGTGATCAGTAAGTGTGAATCCCACCGCCGCCGAAAGGGCGAAACAGTCACTTTTCCCTTGCCCAAACATGGCATCACGACGAAGCGCTTCCAGGCGATATTGACTGATTCGCTGGCCAGTCTCATCTTTATAGCGTCCCGGAAAATCATAATAATCATAGCTGTGCAGATCTGAACGTTGATGGTTAAGTTGGCGCTCGTGATAGTAATAGTCAGCAGTCCAGCGGGGGTTTTTGAACGTGCGATCCCGCAAAATAACACGCGCTATTCCAACCCGTTCACACCAACGAAATTGATTGATACAGCATTGGCTTCCTGTGCTATCCAATTCTGGACGGTAAGGCAGTGAATGATTGCCATTTATCCGATAAGAATCCACAAAAACAACTAACGGTTCACCCGCAACCCCGCACGCCATAAACCGGAATGCAGTGTCAGGGAGTAATGACTACGGTGACGACCTGTCGTGCTTTATTCAAACTGAGTCACAATCCCGGTCACGCTGCGTTCTGGTTGGCCGTCACGATGGACAGTCAGTGTTGCAGAATTATCCAGCACATCGGCAAAATCAATGTCCGAATCAGCGCAGGTTAGTGTAGCTTCCAGACAAAACAACGTTGATAGTGCTTCATTAAGGGTAAAGTCAACCACCGCAAAAGTTTGCTCTGGAAGATTACCTACCGTAAGAGTAAAAACCAGTCCTGAATTTGCCATTACCTGCCCTCTCTGATTGCGTGAGATTAAGATTCAGGAAATTAAATAAATTATTTAAAACAACCATGATTCAACCTTATTTACTTACATAATTACCTAATCTATTTCACCGGTAGTTCCGTTCATTCAACTTTAATTTCTGTCTTCAATTATCAACAGACTATCGGTTTAATCGTTTAACATATAAATGGGAGCATAGAAAACGAAAGGCATAATTCACTTATTTTAAATAAAAAACGATATTTTACTCCATTGAAAGTCAGCGTTTTTCACAGGATATAACATAGAATACCTATATTTTTAATAAGTTATAATAAATGACCGAGATTTAATTAATCAAAATCTCTGAACTCACTCAGTAATAAAAGAGAAAACCTAATTAGTGTAATATTTCTAACAACAGCAATTCTTTTCTACTTATTAAGCTGAAACCCAAAGACGACCAATTTATCTCATTCATCTTAAATCACTGATAAATTTCAATATTTAATTATCACAGGAAAGTGTTAAGTTAAATTTATCAGATAAAATTATCTGTATATATGCACAATAACCGTCATAACAAGGAAACAATAAAATGAGAAATATATATATAAACCCTACTCAAACTTTTGAAGTTTATACTGGTGGCAGTATAATCATGCCTACCGTTCGCCATCCTGATTTTAATATAAAAAACAACGGTCCAGCACCTATTAGGGTAATAAATTACTGGGCACCGCCATTCGGAGATTATAACCAGTATGCCTCTATTGATATCCAACCTGGTGAAACTATATTTCTTCAACCACCGCCTAACCCAGTTTATTTCTATAGAGTTGTAATTACCAATCTCAGTAATTACCTACACTCAGAAACTGAAGTTACTGATTTATACCCACCTCCACATCCGGCACTTTAAGTTTCAACAATATATTTTTAACCACAGGAGGGAATTAACTGAAATAAGTAAAAATAGGATTATTTACATGATAGATAATTATCTGAGATATTTAATTGTGATCAATTAAATACATTCAATGAAAAGAATCGCTGGCTTGAAAGCCAGCGATTCAATTAACAATGAAATTTTAATTAACGAAACATCTCAAATAACGACATGCCTTTCATATCGACAAATGTCTTATACGATGCCTGAAGTACTGCCTGTTGCTGATAATAATTCGAAATTGCTGAATTCCATTCAACGTCAAGCAGTTCACTCAAACGACTTTTATTAGCCAGAGTGCGTTCTGCCCCCAGGCTATTTAATTCATCTATTTCTCTTAGTTGTAAACCCAGTACCGATTCCACAGAAGAGACATTATTCAACGCATTGCGAGTACCACGGTTTGCCTTATTCAGCAATTCCACTGCGTCATCACGAGTTTTTTGATCCGCCCCTTCAAGTGGCGTTCTCAATGACTGAATCGCCATATCTATCGCTTTAAATACATCGGATTCACTGGGGCTACCATCCGGCTCTTTTATCGGATTGCTGGTAGACGAGAGAAATACCTGCGCTCCAGTATGGCCAATGATCATCGAACGATTGCTATCGACTTTCTGAGTCATCTCCTCAAAACCACCTTGATAGCTAACTGTACCGCTTTTACTCTCATCAAAAGGTTTTACATCCGTTTTATAGCCAGCAAAAATATAGCGGCCATTACCATCAGTCGTGTTACCCAAATTCACCAGCTGCTCTTTAAATCCTTCCAGTTGGATAGCCAGTGAGTTGCGATCTTCATCACTTAATACACCGTTTACTGTGGCTACCAGACTTTCATGAACATTCTGAACCACACCGACAACTTTAGATACCACGCTTAATTGCATAGAAATCGAGTTTTTGGCAAATGAGCGAGCGGTTATATATTGCTGGTTCTGAGATTCAGCCTGAGCAACCATAACCCCCTGAGAGGCAGCCATCGGATCATCAGATGGATTAATTACCCTCTGACCGCTAGATAGTTGTGCTCCCTGCTGCATCCATTTTGATTGAGCAGAAGTGATACTCGTCATTTTCTGGTCATACAATATATTGGTACTTACGCGCACGATGTTATTCCTTTTAAATATTTAGCTAAATACTCGGGATATCTGAATATCCTCAGGCTATTTTTTTATTAAGTGGCACGTTTATTAGCGACGCAGATCCAAAATGGCATTAAACAACGTTGTAGCAGTCTGAATAACTTGAGCATTAGCCAAATAATATTGCTGAAAACTTTGCAATGCTCCGTATTCTTCATCTATATTGACACCAGAAACCGCCTGCTGTTCGCCATAAAGCTGTTTAGTAATATTATTCTGAGTTTCTAAATCAATATTTGCCGTACTGGTCTGGTTACCAATAGTACTGACCATCGAAGCATAAGCACCCGAAAATGAAGCTTTACCCTCTACTAATTTTTTGTTCTGCAATTCAATAAGTTTTTTGGCATTGACATTATCACTCTTTCCGCCATCTTTAGTCCCAGCTGCCGCTAGTTGCGATGCATCTTTAATATTGACCACCATACTGCCAATAACACCGTTGACCGCTTTCAGTGTATATCGGTCATGCTCTTTTGCATTGGTTGGATCAATTTCAACTTTTAATCCATCAAATTCCAGTGTATTACCTGCTACTTTGGCAGTAATATCCGCCTTATCAGAGGCGCGCTGGATTTTCCAATTAGCCCCATCATAGCTAATATGATAATCGCTAGCTTTTACCGCTGAGGTATCGGTATATTCCACTTTAAAATCAGCGGAGCCTTTATTTTTACCATTAGCAATAATATCCGGGTTATTAAACGTGAAGAAGTCTTCACCTGGTTTACCTTTCAAATCAAAACCAGAACGGTGAACCTGATTAAATTGATCTGCCAATACCAATGCTAATTGGTTTAATTGATTACGGGAATTATCCAACACTTCACTACGCGCTCGTAATGTGCCGCTTAATTCACCTTTATCAATGAATTTTTCATCAATTTCAACAACATCACCAAAACCACGATCATAACCTAATGTAATGCGACTGCTATCCGCATTGGACGAAATCGCTTCCACTCTATAGGCCGTTGTCCCCTGAACCAACGTCAATCCGCCCGCAAAAGAAACATTATAAGAGCCGCCATCCTGCTGAGTCACACTCACACCAACCAGTTTATTCAGTTCATTGACCAATTGATCACGCTGATCCAGTAATGCGTTGGGTTCAGCACTACTAGCGCCTCTCATACGGGTAATTTCACCATTGAGTTTAGCAATTTGCCGCGCATAGTTATTAATAGACTCAGCAGAATTAGTTATTCCCCGATTAATGTTATTTTCCATTTTACGCAGGAAGGTATCCGCACTTTTCAACTGATTTACCAGCCCTTTTGATTTACCAATCGTTGTCGTTCTGGCTGCATCATCTTCCGCATTACTAATGACATTTTGTAAGCTGGTAAAGAAGTCATCAATGGTGTTTGACAGGTTATTCGTTTTGTCTGCCAGCAAATTATCAATCTGGGAAATTTGCTGAGAATAAGTAGTTAATGCACCTTGTTTCGCCTGAGCCGCAGACAGTTGTTGATTAATGAATTCATTATATTGACGGTTAATACTGCTAACAGTAACACCATTTCCAATAAAGCCAACGGACGTCATTGAGCCGCCATTTTGATTGATAACAGTTGATTGCCGGTTATAACCAGGGACTTTGGAATTTGCCAGGTTATTACCCACGGTTCCCAGAGCAATTTGAGCCGCTTGAAGGCCACTCATCGCGGTATTAATAAGACTGTTGGACATCAGAAGATCCTTTTGCGTTTTAGTTATGTCTCCGCCGGTAACGCGGCAAACAACCCTTCAGGTAAAATAGTGTCTGAGTTGCTGTAATTTATCGGCTGAATTCAATAAAACTTGAGTAAAATATCAATCAGAACAGTTGACTCAAATCGTGGGTATAGGCTTTTACCGCCTGTTCTCCGACACCTTTTAACTGCTGAATAACAGATACCAACTTTTTGGCATATCCAGGATCTGTTGCATAACCTGCCTGTTGCAGAGAATAAGCCCCCTGTTCCGGGGTCGCAGAGCTGGCAACTTTGGCGTAACGCGGGCTTTCTGTGAGTAATTTGACGTAATCCGTAATCGCTTCCACGTAAGAACTATAAACCCGGAAGCTATCTTTCATTTTCTGCGGCTCACCATTGATATATTCAGTGGTCAGAATATTGGTCACTGGACCTTTCCAGTCCTTACTTGCTTTAATACCAAATAGGTTATGGCTTGGCTTGCCATCGACTGTCAAGATCTCTCTTTGCCCCCAACCCGATTCCAGAGCAGCCTGAGCGATAATCAATAAATGAGGAATACCACTGCGCTGGCTGGCTATCTGAGCCGGAACAGAAAGGGTAGAAACAAAGTTGCTACTGTTGAGCGATAATGGCTTAGTTACCGTCTCTGGTTTCGGTACCGTCCGGCGGATAAACTGCTCAAGTGCCTGCCTTGGCAGGGTTTGCAAAACTTCACTATTCGGAGTCATGGGCATCTTGCCCGCTATTTCGCCAGGGACGGTTTTAGTGTCAGAAAGCTGCTTGAGTATCATATCGGCAAAACCTAACCCCTTCTGAGCAATATTCTGCGCGATTTGCTGATCGTATATCGAAGTATAGAAGTGGGTCTGTTCACTGTTCAACATGCCATCTTTAGGCAGAGCCGAACGCATACTTTTCAACATCATCTGAACAAAAAGACCTTCCATTTGTTGGGCTACTTGCCGTAGCCCCTGTTGTGGATCTTTTGCCAGATTGGATCTCAATGTGTTAACCGACTGTACATCATAAGCGGCCCCGGACAGGGTTAAAAAATCATTCATTAAATGATCTCCAGCTTCGCCCGCAGACAACCCGCACTTTCCATTGCCTGTAAGATTGACATTAAATCATTCGGTGTTGCGCCTAATGCATTCAGTGCCTGAACAACACTATTCAAACTCGCACTGGCGTTAACCCGCTGCAACGCGCCACCTTGTTCACGAACCGCTACGCCGGTGTTACGGGTGACAACCGTACTGCCGCCCGCTAATGGTGTATTCGGCTGATTAACCACCGTCTGACTCTCAACGGTGACAGACAAATTCCCCTGAGCAATAGCACAGCTATCCAGCATGACATTGCGATTCATCACCACAGAGCCGGTGCGGGAGTTGATAATCACTTTGGCATCACCGACATCGACACGCACAGTCAGGTTCTGCACATGAGAAAGAAATTTAACCTGCTCACTTTTATCTCTCGGCATACGCAATTGCACCGTGCGAGCATCCAACGGCGTTGCTGTCCCCATTCCACGCATACGGTTAATCGCATCACTGATTTGCTGTGCCAGTGAAAAATCTTCGTTATTTAACTGAAGATTAAGAATGCCATTTTCACCAAACTGCGTGGGTAATTCACGTTCAATCACAGCCCCATTGCTAATTCGGCCACCCGCAAGCTGATTAACTTTCACACTATTACCGCCGGCACTGGCACCAGCGCCGCCCACCAAAATATTGCCCTGAGCCAGAGCATAGACCTGATTATCAATGCCTTTTAGCGGTGTCATCAGCAAAGTACCGCCACGTAAGCTTTTGGCATTTCCCAGAGATGAAACCACTACATCAATATTCTGTCCGGCCCGGCCAAATGGTGGTAATTTTGCCGTGACCATAACGGCAGCTACGTTTTTCAGCTGCATATTGGTTCCCGGAGGAACGGTAATCCCCAGTTGAGATAACATGTTGCTTAAACTCTGGGTAGTAAATGGTGTCTGCGTAGTCTGGTCACCGGTGCCATCCAGCCCCACTACCAATCCATAACCAATCAACGCATTTTCACGTACTCCTTGAACTGTGGTCAGATCACGAATACGTTCTGCTGATGCCGTCGTTGTCACCAAAGCCAGCAATACAAGAAGAAGGCTGACAGTAAATTGTTTTATCATAACCATCCCCTTTTAAAATGGTGAAACATTCAAGAAGAAACGCTGTAACCAACCCATGTTCTGCGCTTCATTGATATAGCCATTCCCCACATATTCAATGCGGGCATCAGCGACCTGATTGGAACTGACGGTGTTATTAGCATTAATTGTCCGAGGGTTAACAACACCGGAGAAACGAATAAACTCGGTTCCTTGATTGATAGCAATCTGTTTCTCACCAACCACATGCAAGTTACCGTTTGCCAGTAACTGATCGACCGTCACAGTAATCGTCCCTCTGAACGTGTTATTAGCATTAGCGCCGCCTTTCCCACCGAAAGTATTCTCACCTTCCATGCCCAAATCGGTTTTATCTCCACCAATTAGCCCGCTAAGAAAACGAGGAGTCAGTGCGGCGGAAAATGTGTTTTTTCCATTACGGCTGGCATTAGCAGAAGAACTTTTGCTGGCGCTGACATTTTCCTGCAATGTAATCGTCAAAGTGTCGCCAATATTTCGTGGGCGGCGATCTTCAAATAGCGGCTGATAACCATAATAAATAGGCTGTACTACTTGGAAAATAGCCCCATTAGGGACTGGAGCGGTTGTCGCAGAAGGTGCTGCGGTGGTTGCCCCTTCAACCAAAGGTTTTTGCGGGATATACGCACAGCCCGTTAATAACAATACCGCTAGTGCTATACTGCCACGCCGTTTATTTGCCACACTTTTCCGTAAATGGCGGAACTGACAAACAGCGCTGATCTCGGCAACAGCCATTGTATCCATCTTCGATACTCTTAATTTATCCCTAAATAACGGGGAAACTGAGTGTTCCCCCGCAATTCTGATTGACGATTAGGTTATAACTGAGTCAGTTTTTGTAGCATCTGATCAGACGTCGACACCGCCTTACTGTTAACTTCATAAGCACGCTGCGTCTGAATCATATTGACCAATTCTTCAGCAATATTGACGTTAGATGTTTCTACATATTTATGCTGGAGCAACCCTGCGCCATTGATTCCTGGTGTATTTTCAATCGGTACACCAGAGCTGCTCGTCTCTACATAAAGGTTTTCACCAATACTTTCTAACCCACTCTCATTGATAAAAGTTGTCAGGGTAAATTGACCCACTTGCTGAGGTGTCGATTGCCCCTGTATTTTCGCACTGACAACACCATCACGGCCAATGGTGATATCCGTCGCGTTATCAGGAATGGTAATGGTAGGAAATATCAAAAAACCGTTAGCGGTGGTCAACTGTCCGTTTTGATCTACTTGAAATGAACCGTCACGGGTGTAAGCACTGCTACCATCAGGTAACTGAACCTGAAAGAACCCCTTCCCTCTAATGGCAACATTATTACTGTTATTAGTTTCAGATAAATTTCCCTGGCTATGTATACGTTCTGTTGCTACCGGACGCACCCCGGTACCTATCTGTAAACCAGAAGGTAAGCGGGTTTGTTCCGATGACATCGCTCCGGGTTGACGAATAGTCTGGTAAAGCAGATCTTCAAAGACCGCACGCTGGCGTTTAAAACCATGGGTGCTGACGTTTGCCAGGTTATTGGCAATCACATCCATATTGGTTTGCTGGGCATCTAGCCCAGTTTTAGCAATCCACAATGATCGGATCATCGGTTTTATCCTCTGTGTCTAAATCAACTCATTGACAACAGCTGATTAGCACGTTGTGCATTTTCATCTGAGCTATGGATGACTTTCATTTGCATTTCAAAACGACGAGCGTTGTCAATCATACTCACCATGCTTTCCATTGGGTTGACGTTACTGCCTTCAAGCGTCCCCGGCATTAATTTCACCTCATCACTGGCTGGCAAGACATCACCCTGTAACTCCTGGGCTTGCTCAGTCATATGGAAAAGACCATCATCACCACGAACCAGCTGATTCTCCTCAGGCTTCACTATTTTCAATTTGCCAAGTTGTCCCAGCAAAGTTGGTGGATCACCGGCAACCAAGGCAGAGATCGAGCCATCAGCCGCCAGGGTTAATTCAGCTTGTGGCGGAACATCAATCGGGCCGTTTTCACTCATCAGCAAGTTACCCTGGATAGTTAACTGACCTTCCGCTGAAATTTGAATGCTACCGTTACGGGTATAAGCCTCGGAACCATCTTCAAGCTGAACCGCCAGATATCCTCCCGGCCCAATCGCCACATCCAGCGGACGTGCGGTATAGTTCATCGGCCCCTGACGATTGTCAGAACCGGGCGTTGAAGCCACAACCAAAGTTCGGGTATTAAAGGCAGCCCCTTCAACAGGCACTGCCCGCAAAGCAGCCAGTTGCGCCTTAAAACCCGGAGTTGATGCATTCGCCAGATTATTTGCCGTCACTGCCTGATGCTCTAGTGTCTGACGAGCACCGCCCATTGCGGTATAAATGACATGATCCATAATGCTATCCTGAAACTATCAGCGCATGCTGACCAGCGTTTGCAGGATCTGATCCTGAGTTTTGATGGTCTGCGCATTGGATTGATAGTTGCGTTGGGCAACAATCATATTAACCAGTTCCTGGCTCATATCGACGTTGGACGCTTCCAGCGTACCACTGAGCAATTTGCCAAAACCGCCAGAATCCGCAATACCAACAACAGGGTTACCAGAAGCGCCGGTCTCTACCCAAACGTTATCCCCCTGCGCCGACATCCCCTCTGGGTTAGCAAAGTTAGCCAGCACGATCTGACCCAATAATTGGGTTTGTTTATTGGAATAGGTGCCGACTACGCTGCCATCTTGCTCAATACGGTAGCCACTAAATTCACCTGCGGCATAACCGTCTGTCTTGAGTGTCGATATGCTATCAGCATCAATTTTTTGCTGTTTACTGCCATTAAAATCAATAGTGATATCAGCGGCATTAGAACCATTCAGAGAGGGAACATTAAATGTGAACTGATTATTGTCACCAATCAGCTTACCGTTGCCATCAAATTTCAACGTCCCCAACGAAGTGGTTGTAGCGCCTTCTACCGCACTATCCTGAGCATGAATCTGCCATTCATTATCGTTCGTTTTAACAAAGAAAACCTTGATATTATGTGGATTACCCAAGCTATCAAAGGTGGTGACACTAGCAGGATAGTTATACGAATCCTTGTTTTCTGGCGAGAAAGCGTCTGTCGGTTTTTTATGCATCGAATTAAGGTTGGTTGTCATCGTAACCTTGGTTGTCGCTTTAGCCGCCAGTATACCTTGAGGTATTGTAATCGGCTCCGGGTTAGCCCCTTTCTGAATCTCCGGTGCGCCACCATTGACACTGGCCGCGGGATAGCCGGTCAATTTCATGCCTTGCATGTTGATAATATTACGGTTCTCATCCATCTTGAATTGACCGTTACGGGAATAGTAGATCTTACCATCACCGCCTTGCATACGGAAAAAACCGCTTTGAGTGATCGCCAAATCAAGAGGGCGATTGGTCGTCGTTGGCGTACCATCTTTAAAATTCTGATTAACACCCGATACCTTTACCCCCAGCCCCACCTGAGAACCGGCGAAAATGTCAGAAAAAGCAACCGTGCTGGATTTAAAGCCATATGTCGCCGCGTTAGCAATATTATTACCAATAACATCCAAATTACCCGCCGCGGCATTCAAACCACTTACTGCTTGTGAAAAAGCCATACTATTCTCCGTTAAAATTCTTACTTGTTAAAGAATCTGACGTATCTGATCCATAGTGACGGCACCAATCCGTCCTAAATCTAACTTAGCGCCGTCTGCGTCACGAGTCACACCATTCACTTTCGCGAACCTTAATGGTTGAAACACTCTCTGTTCGCCCTTAGCGCTAGCCGCAATGGTGATTCTATAAGCGCCATCCTCTGCTATAGCGCCATCTTCTTCTTTTGTGCCGTCCCAAGTGAAATTGTGAACACCCGCTTCCAACGCACCGAGATCAATTTGGCGTACAACCCCACCTTGTTTATCGGTAATGGTGACTTTCACACTATCCGCCGGTCTTTCCAGCTCAATACCAAATGGTGTCGTACTGACGCTCCCATTTTCTTTATTTGAACCCACCAGAATGGTATCCCCAGGGATCATCACGCCTCGCCCAATCAGGGCCGATGCCTGCAAAGATTGATTATTATTAATCTGACCAACAATAGACCCGACTGTGGTATTCAGCTTTTCGATCCCCTCTAGCATGTTAATCTGCGCTAAATGGGCTGTTAGCTCATTGTTTTGCATCGGGTTAGTTGGATCTTGGTTTTTTACTTGCGCGATCAGCAATTGCATAAAATTGCTATTCAACTCTTGACTATTCTTCTTGTTCGTCTTGCTATTCTGGAGTAACTCCCTGACCGTAGTGTCATCCTGAGATCCGTTTATTGAACTGGTAATCGCCATGAGTCGCTCCTATTACTGGCCTAACGTTAATGTTTTCAGCATTATCGATTTAGTGGTATTAAGCACTTCAACGTTAGCTTGATAACTACGGGAAGCCGAAATGGTGTTAATCATTTCTCCGACTACATCAACGTTAGGCATACGTACATAACCCTTTTCATCAGCTAACGGGTGTCCCGGCTGATACTCAAGACGGAAAGGAGTTGGATCATCAACAATTTCACTGACTCTGACCCCCCCCGTTTCTTGCCCTGCCGGCGCAGCAACACGAAAAACAACCTGTTTAGCCCGATATGGCTGACCATCAGGTCCCGCAACACTATCGGCATTCGCCATATTACTGGCACTGACATTTAATCTTTGCGATTGAGCGGATAATGCCGAACCGGCAATATCAAAAACACTGAGTAAAGACATGGCCTTTATCCTTGCTGTAAGACTGACATCATGCTTTTAACCTGAGAGCTGGTCGCCGTCAGCTCGGCCTGATATTTCAGGCTGTTATCCATGAAATTGCTGCGTTCCATATCCATATCCACCGTGTTGCCATCCATTGCTGGCTGATAAGGCACGCGATACAGCAAGTCCATTTCCATTCTCTTCTGAGGCTGAATGGGAATATGCCGATCTGATGTCAGCGTCAGCCCGATCCCGTTCCCGGTGACCCGACCGTGCGCAATGGTTTTTTTCAGTTGTACGGCGAAATCAATATCCCGCGCCTGATAGCCAGGCGTATCCGCATTAGCGATATTAGCGGACAGTATTTCCTGTCGCCGTGATCGCAATGACAAGGCTTCCTGCTGAAAATGAAAGGCTGCATCTAATTTATCGAGCATATTCCTCCCTCTAATGTGACTTACCTGTGCTGTGAATCTTAATATCCCCTTCATCCTTCAAGTTGCCTCTTTGTTGGCTGCACTCACTCACCCCGGTCACATAGTTATCTATGCTCCCGGGGATTCGCTCCCTTGCCGTCGCGATCCATCTTGAAATCTATTGGGTATAGCGCTTTTCGCGATCGCGAAATTCGCAGTAAACAGAATAAACGCAGAAGGAAAAGCCTATCGGATGAATAAACGCTAATTGGATTGCTATTTATCCCATTAACTGACGCGCAATACAGATACACTGTGCACCATTAAACAGCGGCGGATTTATTGACTTTATCAACAGAAATAATGAGAGCGAGAAGATGCAAGCTATAAAGATTATCGGGCTATTCGCATTTTTCTTTATTATGCCGATGGCATGGAGCAATTCTTTACCTCAGGCGATAACGCATTATTTCCAGCAGATACACAAGGGTAATCACCATAACGTTTCTGTTGAAATCAGAACGCCGGAATCACAATGGCCTCAATGTGAATTGCCAGAAATTCAGCCGCCGATTGGGGGTCAAAACTGGGGAAATATCTCTTTACCCATCGTCTGCCATCAACAACGCAAATTTATTCAAGTCGCTATCAGTGTCACGGGAAACTATCTGGTTACCCGTCGTGCCCTCTCACGTGATGATGTTTTATCAGAGAAAGATATTCAGGTCAGAAGCGGATTACTGGAAAAACTACCCCGTGATCTAATTTTTAACAAAAATGAAATAAAAAACGGCGTTGCTGTGCGAAACATCCCGGCTGGACAGATTCTCACGCGCAATATGCTACGCCGCCCATGGGCGGTGCGGTCAGGTCAAAACGTGGTGGTCATCGTACAAGGAGATGGCTTTCAGATACGGAATGAAGGGAAAGCTATTAATAATGCTGCCACTTCTGATAAAGTCAGAGTTCGAATGAATTCAGGGCTCGTTATAACCGGCCAGGCGTTAGAAAACGGTAGTGTAAAAATCATGTTATAAGTTACTAAAGTTTTCTTTTATTGTGCCGATATAACCAGCAGAGCACGACTTGCAGGTATGCAAATAGCATGTAACCTGCTCCGATCCATAGGTGAACCTATGCCTGGTCATAAAGGATAATAATTATGAGTATCGAACGCACTCAACCCTTATTAGCTATCGCCGCTGTTCAGCAGCGGCCGACTAATGAAAGCGCCCAGGGCACCCGCAGAACCTCCGGCGTTACTGTACAAAGCAGCGATGCGCAAGTAAAACTGAGCGAAGCACAAACAAAACTGGTTCAACCAAGCAGCCAGGATATCAATATCCAAAAGGTGCAAAAGTTGAAAGAAGCGCTTACTCAGGGAACCTTAAAAATGAACAGCGGTAAAATCGCAGACGCTCTGCTCAAAGAAGCCGCCGAGAATTTTCAGCATTATAAGAAGTAATTAAATTTGTTATGGAAGAACTGCAACAATTACTCGAACAGCAAGTTACTCATTTAACCTCGCTGACCCAAATAATGGCGGAAGAGCAATATATTCTGTGCAAGGGTTTTATTGATGCACGAGATTTGCACCGGGTAACAGAACGAAAAAATTTCCTGTTGTCCGCGCTTAGCCATTCAGAACAGCAGCGCCTCAATTTAAGCAAAGAGCTAAAAATCATTGCACCTTATGATAAGCACCCTATGCTTGCCACATTATGGCAACAGATTGGCGAAACGATTATCCGGGTTCGTGATTTAAACACACATAACGGTTTGTTGTTAACCCAGCATCTTGACTTAAATAGAAAAGCCATTGCTTTCCTAAAAAATCATCATAGTCCCTCTCTTTACGGTTCAGACGGCCAAGCTGCCCGTCACAGCATGCTTTCCGGCCATAAAGTTCAGGTTTGATTCAGTGCATTACCGCCTATTGCGGTAGTGCCGTTTTTTATTGCTTTGATAGTATCTGTAAGCCCCACCTTCCCGTTCAATCCAAGCTTCGTAGCTGCTCACGAAGTCCTCAAGCATGAATCATTCAAACGAAATGTACTGTGAAACAGTTGTTGCAATCAGGGAAGGACAGATTAGCAAAAATCACCATTTGTAAGCCAACATAACAATTGCACAACGATAACGTTTTGCATGTTGCAAAAACATACTGCAAAATAAGAATAAGTAATAATAGGTAATTATCAAAATTAACAACGAGAACATCCTTCATTTCATTGATCTATCTTGGGAATAACATATTGATGAACAAGAAACTAAAAAAAAGAAAATCGAGCGGACAACAGATACCAAAAACGCCTCAGCAACAATTCAAAGCTTACTGGACGTCCATCGAAAAATACCAGTTGAAGATCGCCAAGCTACAACAACAGCAAGACGAATTATTCATGCGCTTTCAACAGGAGATCTTACCGGTAGAGCATCAATATATGCAGTCCAGATATGATAAAGCGGCACGGTTGCTTTCATTTGCCGATAAAAAATCACTGGGGAAAAACCAACGCAGAGAATTATTTTTCTGGATAGAAGAAGAGCTTGCTGAGTTATGTACTTACCCCTTTAATGAAAACCTTGATCTCAATAAGTTGACCGATCACTTTTCCGATCTTAATGCGTTGAAAGAAGAGGAAGTTCCGACACCAGAACAGATGGCTGATATCCGGCAGACTCTGGATGAATATTTTGATTTTAATGAAGAAATATCTGATGAAGAATTACTTGATATGATGAAAAGTCCTGAAAAAATGCGTGCCACCATAGAACAGCATTTTCAACGGGAATCAGAACATTTCTACGATGAATATGATGCAGAAGATACCACTGACTTCGACCCTGCGGAAGAAGACCAGAAAAAACTGGATTATTTGTTTAAATCGCAGGAAGTTAGCCAAATGTATAGAAAAATAGCCAAGGTATTGCATCCAGATCGTGAACAGGATTTAGATGAGAAAAAGAAAAAAAACCAATTGATGGTACAGTTATCAAAAGCAAAGAAAGATAATGATGTCTGGACGATAATAAACATGTACCACAAGTACATTGATCCAACTTTCAGTTTTAACAGTCGGGATATATCCGACATCAATAAGTTGCTCAAAGCACGTATAGACATATTAGCCAATGAGCTTAATCAGCTAAAAAAATCTGATTCGTTACCAGGCATGATTTGGCGCACACTAGGAGGTGAAACATCGAAGGTGATAGAAAATAACCTCCACGAGCATTGCAAAAAATTGCGGCAAAATATAGAAAACGAAATCCAACTGCGCGAAAACCTACGCTCACTCACTGTACTAAAAAGCTATCTTGCGGAACGACGTGATGCCTTAGAATTTGAACAGGAAATTATCGACTATCTTTTCAAACAATATTGAATTCGCTGAGTCTGACTAAGATTTCAGCGGCTTACGCATCAGGCTCAAGGGTATACCCTATAGATTTCAAGATGGATCGCGAAGAATAAGGCGCTGCTACGCTGTAATAGCCCACGTTTGTGGGCGAAGTGCCGAGGATGATGTTCAGCTTAGTGACTATGATATTATTTTAACATTCTCAAAAACATAAACCGCACCGGCTTTAGATTTAGAATCGACACTTTCTGACGTTGCCCCAACAACCAAACTCGTTCCCGCCTTATTCAGGCCAACAGGTCCACCAAAACCATTTAAATTGTCTGAATTGCCTGAAGGGTTCAAAATCTCCATCGGTGTTTCCATATTCCACTTACCATTCAGACAGGTATACACATACACCCGGGAATTCGCCCCCACTGCCAGACGATCTCCCGCATCATTCAGTTCGAGAGAACCGCCAAAATATACGCCACTTGCAGGGGCCGAAAACTTAATGGGATTTTCTCTATCCCAGATCCCATCCGTGAGCGTATACAGATAAACCTCCCCATCCAGGGATTTATAAAAATCCGTACCCGCCGCCAAGTGATTTCCCTCTGCATTCAGGCTAAAAGCCCCGTTAAAACTAGATGATCCACCTTCAGGGCGACGGAACTTAATGGGGTTTTCTGTATCCCAAATCCCATTTGTGCGTGTATACACATAAATCGCGGAAATGCGATCACACACCGCCAGACGGTTTCCCGAAGCACTCAGGTGGGCAACCACGCCAAACTCATAAGCATCCGAAGGGGCCGGAAACAGAATGGGGTTTTTTATATCCCAGATCCCATTCCTGCGCATAAACAGACGGAACGGAGAGGTGTAACCCCCGGCCACCAGACAATCTCCTGCGGCGTTCAAGCTAACATTCGCACCAAAATTTTCAGCAATCCGCGGAAACACAATGGGATGCTTTGTATCCCAAACGCCCTTCGTGCGTGTATATACATGAACCACTTCTCGCCATATCTCTCCCAACGCCAGACAATCTCCCGCCGCATCCAGACCGACACGCCATGAAGCTCTATCATATTCATATCCAGGTTCAGTATCCTCAAACACTATCGGCTTGCTTACATTCCACTCACCACTCTTCCGGCGCGTATACACACAGACTTTATGAGTCGACCCAACCGCTAAACAGTCTCCCGCCGCGTTCAGGCTAACCGAGTGACCAAAGTACTCATTCTCTATGGGGAAAGGAGAAACAATGTGCGTTATCATAGTACGTTTCAAACCCAACACCTGCGTGATCTCCATCCGTGCACCCCGCGATAAACTGAAAAAATCCGCAAACTGAATCTGCCGAGCGGCATCCAATTTCAGATACCCTCCCCCATCAAAGGAGAGTCCCCCTTCTGGTTTCAGTGATAACGCCAAAGCGCCTTGATTAAAATTCAACCCGCCAGAATGCTGGGTGTTGAGGGTCAGTTTTCCTTTGTCATCTCGTTTCAACCCTGTGGTTGGGCCATCACCCTGAATGCCATCAATGATTTCATATGCTTTATAGGCTTCATCAATCAAATGGGAAAAGGCTTCCGGCATGAGCCGAACGCCAGACTTAAAACTCGCTTTCAATGAGTCAACGGTATTAATTTCTTTATCAGTCATCACATTTCCTCAAAAGCCAGCCGTATTAGACAGTCACCGTCATCTATATGGGAATCATTTAACATTCTCAAAGACATAGACTGCACCGGCTTCAGATACAGAACCAACCTCGGCTGAAATTGCACCAACCGCTAAACTCGTCTCCCACCTATTCAAACTGACAGATTTACCAAAACCATTTAAATTGTCTGAATTGCCTGAGGGGGCCAAAATCTCGACAGGTGTTTCCATATTCCACTTATTATTTAGACAGGTATACACATACACCCGGGAAGCCGCCCCCACTACCAGACGATTTCCCACATCATTCAGTTTGATAGCGCTGCCAAAATACGTTACGTCACTTGCAGGAGCTGAAAACTTAATGGGATATTCTGTATCCCAGATCCCATTCGTGCGCGCATACAGATAAACCTTCCCCTTAGTCGGGATATCATAATCTACCCCCACCGCCAGAAGATCTCCCTCTGCATTTAGGCTAAAAATCCGATTAAAATTGGATGAACGATCTTTAGCGGCCATGAACCTAACGTAGTTTTCTTTATCCCAAACCCCATTCGTGCGTGTATACACATAAACCACGTTTATTGGATTATGAGAATAATCAACACTATATCCCGCCAGACAATTTCCCGAGGCACTCAGACAAACCTTAATAAACGAGCTCATCAACTTAAAGGGGGTTTCTGTATCCCAAATCCCATTCGTGCGTGTATATATGTAGGACCAAGAGTCGCCCGCCACCGCCAGACAGTCTCCTGTGGCGCTCAGGCTGACATTGTGACCACCAGAGTATCCACGTTGATCTTCCAGCGGAAACACAATGGGATTTTTGGTATCCCAGGCGCCATTCGTGCGCGTATACACACAAGCCTTCACTTTTTTATCCTTAAAAAAGTCTTCCACCAAGTATCCCACCGCCAGGCAATCTCCTACCGCATTCAAACTGACGTCCCAGGAACTACGAGATTTATCTTGATCATCCTCAAACACAGCGGGAGCGTTTATATTCCACTCACCCTTCCGCCCCGTATACACACAGACTTTATTATCCATCCCAACCGCTAAGCAGTCTCCCGCCGCGTTCAGGTTAATAGAAGTGCCAAAATGTTCATTCGCTTTAGGGGAAGGAGAAACCATACGCGCCATCATGGTACGTTTAAAACCCAACAACTGCGTGATCTCCATCCGTTCCCACCGCGATAAACTGAAGAAATCCGCAAACTGAACCTGCCGATCGGCATCCAATTTCAGGCGCCTTCCTCCATCAAAAGAGAATCCACCTTCTGGCTTCAGTGATAGGGCCAAAGCCCCCTGTTCAAGGTTTAACCCGCCAGAAAGGTGAGTGTTGAGAGCCAGTTTTCCTTTATCATCTCGTTTCAGCCCTGCGGCTGGGCCATCACCCTTACCGCCATCAATGATTTCATATGCCTTATATGCCTCATCAATCAAGTGGAAAAAGGCTTCAGGTGCGGGCGGAACACCGGACTTAAAACTCGCTTTCAATGAGTCAACAGAACTAATTTCTTTATCAGTCATAATATGTCCTCAAAAGCCGTATTAGACAGTCACCGTCATCTATTCTCTGTCATCTATCTTCTGTGCCAGCATTCAATAACAACTTGGCAATTTGTTTCTGCGTCTCCTCAGGAAGCAATTTAAAAGCTTGGGCCGAAACCGCTACAGTCCCATCCACCGACAACACCCCAGATTTATCCAACATCAATCCCCCGTCGAGCTGTAGCTTTAACGCAAGTCCTTTCGGTTCCAACGCGATGCCATC
Source organism: Photorhabdus australis DSM 17609 (assembly GCF_000711895.1). Lineage (GTDB taxonomy): Bacteria > Pseudomonadota > Gammaproteobacteria > Enterobacterales > Enterobacteriaceae > Photorhabdus > Photorhabdus australis. The sequence continues at coordinate 8,227 of NZ_JONO01000035.1, read as the reverse complement.
ACCAACCTTAACCGCCAAACGGTTGTCGACAACTTGCAACCCAACTCCCGGATGATAAGTTTGATCACTATCCCGCCAACCAAAAAGCTGTCGCCACAACGTAGCCCAATCAATCAGTGAATAAAATGCCGCCTCAGTTGGGATCTTGCCAGGGGCGAAGTGAGCACTAAGCTGGCTAACCGTTTCATCTGTTATCTCTTTTGCCATCGTTTTTTCCTCATTCAGCTAGTCGTAAAGGTAAACTTTCCCTTCTCCACTCTTCCAGCCACTGGCGCCAATCGCCAACGTATTGCCGTCACCGCTAAGACAAATGCCGGCGCCAAATTTATGGTTTAATTCCCCATCCACTGCCAGTAATCTGCCCTGCGTAATCCATTGTTCATCCTGATAACTAAACCACCATCCTGCACCGGTTTGCACACCAGTGTTATCTTTACCAACAGGTGTTGACACCACCAGTACCCGACCGTCGCCACTCAAAGAGAGTTCGCTACCAAACCTTTCCCCGGCGGTCACCGCTTCTCTCAGTACCCCCATAGCTTGCCATGCATTACGGTAACGCTGGTACAAATAGACCGCGCCAGCATTATTCTTCTCCCCCGGGCACCCCACCGCCAAAATATTGCCGCTATCGTTCAGGCTGAGACTGGCGCCAAAGTCGTCTTTGCTGATGGTTAAAGGCGAACTAAGAGAATTGAGTGGCGGTCGCGGCTGCCAGTATTCCCCGTGACGATGAAATAGCGTCACTTCACCATTACCATTACGCCCTGTTGCCGCCACTGCTAAGGTTGAACCATCGGCACTCAAGCTCAGTTTGACGCCAAACATATCGCCCTGTGCCGGAGAAGCTAAGGTCAAACGCTCACCAAGCTGTGACCATTTCTTCCCGTCATACTGATAAAGATACACTGCGCCACAATTAGTCAGTGAACCCGATCCCCAACCATAAGCACCTACTGCTAATAGGGTGCCATCTGCGCTCAGGCTCACAGAACAACCGAAATGCTGCTGAACGTTCGCCTCACTCAGCCAAAGTTTGGCCGATTTCTCCCATTCGCCATTTGACAATCTGTGATAAATAAACACTGAACCATGCCCACCATCACTGTTCCGGTTATCAATGCCCACCGCGAGAACATTACCGTCTCTGCTCAGGCTTAGCGCTCTGCCACCATAACCACTAACGTAATCAGCGAATTGCTGCCGCCAACCGTTATCGGTATAAGAAAATAGATATACGGGTTCCTTTCCTTCTGCCCCACTAAGCGCGATAGTTTTCCCATCACCACTGACACTGACAACAGCGCCAAGGTTTTTATTGTTACCGTTGGCCGGCAAGTCAAACGCGGGCAACTGCACTGTACTCGCTGCCATCTCCCCAGCATGGATCAGCCAACGGTAAAGTTCTCTTTGTTGTTCTTCCGTAAAACTCTCAAACAATTCCAGCGACAATTTAAAGTCGGGGCGTAATCCCAATTCGCCATTAATAAACTGTAAGCCGCTGTTCTTATCAATATTGACAGCAATTTCACGGTCTTCTCCGATATGCACCCCATCACCGGGATTCACTAAGAGTAAATTCACCTCGTCCAGATCCCGGTTCAATCCTGCCCCTGGATTATTATCGATCTGACCTGGGTCCAGCCCAGCTAAACGCCGACCTTCCGCCGCTATTTGCACCAATTGAGTATAATTTTCACTTTTCGGCATGGAATATAATTTAAACCAGGATTTAACTTCCTCTTTATCCAACAAATTATTCTCGCTGGATGTAGTAGGTGTCTTGCTGTTAGCCATTAATACCTCCAATGCAGAATGACAAATAAATTAACGTTGTTACACGCCGTTCTATTCTTTTATTTTCGAGATAAACAATATTCTGGCTTTATCCCCCTCTTAATGTTTCTCTTCATTCTAATTGGCCGTTTTATCGGTAAATTTTGCCGAATCGTCGGGCGTGGCGATATGTTTCCCCCCTAACCGGGCATTCCTTCTCTGGGTACAAACAGCACCTCTGCGGCTTTTAGCTGTTCGTAGTCTTTCTTACGCCAGAAAAGTTCTTTATCAGCAAACTTCGCCAAATCATCGGGCGTGGCAACATGTTTAATCCCCACACCACGTATTTTTTCTGCTGGTATAAACAACACCCTCACAGCTTCCATCTGTTTGTAGGTCTTCTCATTCCAGTAACCTTCTTCATCGACAAACCTCGCCAAATTATCGGGCGTGGCGACATGTTTAACGCCCAGACCAGGTAGAGTTTCTCCCGCCGGTGTAAACAACACCTCCGCAGTTTTCATCTGCTCATAAGTTTTTTCATTCCAGAAAAGAGCCTGATCGGCAAATTTCACTAAATCATCGGATGTGGCAACATGTATCACGACAATATCTTCTTGATGTAACGGCGGTTCAGTGGACATAATGTTCCCCCCATTAATAAAATCAGACCTTGGCTATTTATAGCTGATACTGCCCTCGAAAGACTCGCTCCCGATAACAGTGATTTAATATTTAACTTGACTACGTTATTTGTTTTTCGTATGAAACAATCAGCTATATTTAAGCATTATAGAAAAGTGAATTTTTGCCAGCCATTTAATAAAATTTTAATTACTTTTTTTTAAAAATCTCACATAAAAAGATACCGTTTAAACAATATTCCACTGGTATCGCAATAACCATTAATTTAATTATATTTAAACTAATCAACCAAGGACTTTATTAGAGAAAACATAATAATCAATGATGTTTATAAATGTTACGTATTTATACCAAGACATCTCACTGCTACATAATAAAAACATTTGGCGAATCAGACCAAATACAACAATCAGGGCCGGATCTCACATTTTTAATATGGTTATTATGAGTAAAAATAACTCTTCACATGCTCAATAAACACACAAAAGAGATATTAAAACCTATCAATAAAATCATATTGAATATACGAAATTATCAATATCAGTGTGACGATTGATTTTTCTACAAAGTAGAATCCCGCCCTGATACAACAATCAAAAATAATCTTTCCAATATGGCTAATAATCCATTTAAATAAAGAAGTTTATTAGTTAATTGTAAGGAATTAAAAATATAGAGATTTAAAATTAACAAAATATAAAAATAGAGATCATCCTTCAGATTTATATATTTGATAATAGGACTGGTAATATGAAGTCTGAGAGTTACCTGATGTTTTATTTAAGATTTCAAATCTATACAAAAACCGGTAACTCTCAATTTTTCAAGGGTTGTATCAGCTCAAGTCGCGCTTAATGTACATTAAATTAACTTAATCGATCATTTTCCAAATATCTTGGTTTTGGCTGGTATTCCATCTGAGAATTTTGTACCACTCCAGTCTATTTGATTGGGCGGTATGCCGAATTTTCTCCATGTCAAATTAACAGGTATTCCAAGTATACATGCAGCAATAAATCGATGCTGACCGTCCATTATATGGGTAAGCCCTGTCTGACTATTACGCCAGACAACAATTGATATTGGATTTCCCTTTGTTTTGAAATTTGCTATTTTTTCGTCAACAACTTTTTGAAAAACTTCTGCTTGAGCGGGTAATGGTGCCGAATTCCCAATATCATTTCTTCCCACAGGACTGCCTTTTAATATTGATGTGTCATATGTGCTCTCATTTCCTTTTAATTGAGATCCGTTTATTGTCTTTTTTAATGTTACGGGTTTTAACATATTTTTATACATATTTAACTCTCATCCTTTTGAATTGTGTGGGGCATCAGATATTACTGAATTTTATTTTTTCGTCACCCAATTTCGTGTATTATTTTTTATCTTTCCTTTATCATTATTTTATTCAACATTCGACTACTTATCCCGTCACTTATTATTTCCCAGCATGATTTCATCTATTTTTAAAGTTTTTTAAGATCAGCAACGGTCATAATATCATCATTTATGAATTTTAAATAAAAGGCATATTGAGAACAAATAACATATTAACCTATTATTTACATTTAACTTTATATCAAGATCAAAAAATCAAAACAAATATATTTAAAAATATTCTTACAAATAGATTTTCATAACAGCGACATGTCCATTTTTTTCATTCCCGGTTGTTGCTGTGATAAAAATAACGTCATAAACACTGTGGCACATTTGAATAAATACCACATATACTGACGGTAATGATTTCGTGTTACGGTTTCACGTAACGATTGCTAGAGGTGTTTAATTTTATTTGGCCATGGGAATAGACGGGCAAAAACAAAAGATCAAATTTCGTATTTTTCTCCAACCATTTCCTCACTTTTTCGCTTTTGCCGCCGATAGTACACTCGCTAGTGCATTATTGTCAGTCACTATTATCTACGTATGGTGATCTTTCTAATATTTCCTCAATTTTTTTCTTGGCTCTTAATTCCCACTTTTTATCTAATACACCTAATATTTCTAGCTCTTTTTCAAAATAAGTTCTACGAAAATCTTTATTTTCATCATTCCTATTCTTTAATTCATATTCAGATGCCATTTGGCTAGCTACACTTTCCATTATCCAATATAGCAGCTCATTTAAATCTTCAGTTGTTTGCCTAAATATTTCACATCCTCTTTCAGAGTAAATAATATGATATTGATTATTATCAATAACTATATATCCAGAACCATCACCAACAGGCTCTGAATAAACTATCAACATTGATTTAGGTGCATTAATCTTAGCACCTAAAGACCTCACTTTTTCCTGTATTTCATTTGTAGTTAGCATTCTTTACCTCCTTTACATATCCATTTTTTATAAGCCAATCAACATTTACTCTCTCAGGGAAATTCGGCGGTATCTGAACTCCTCCTCTGGGCTGATCAAACGTTGGAGCAATTTTGCCTTGCAGTACTGGAAGTGGTTTAATTACTTCATATTCAGGGTATTTTCCTGCTTTAGAACCAGGAGCCAGTGCTCGATTTTCATAAGGAACGCCTTTGGGAGACAAAAATGCTCCGTTTGCACTGCCATATCTATCCAGTCTAGTACCTACAGCTAAAACATCTTCTTTCGGGGGTTCAGCAAATCCTAATTTAGGTGGCCAATTCCATTCAATATTAGATTTTCTGAATTTATCATAGGATGAGTATCCTCCCGATTCACTATCTGTTATAGCACTATCTTTATTAAAGTTTCTTGATGTTTTTTCTGAGCTAGATGACACCTCTTGATATTTATTCAAAGACAAATACATTTTAGCTGCTGCAAACTGTATCAGCTTTGCTTCACTGGTAGGTATCCCTCCGGCAACAATTTCCGCCGCCTTCTGCGGTGTCATCTGCTCATTCGATAACACGACCTCCAATGGAACACCAAAGAAGTTACCCCACGCAATAATCAAACCTTTTGCTGGGTCCTGACCATCCGGGACTTGGCCTTTTAGGTAGTGAGTCAAAGCAGCGTTTATTTCTTCGGATGTTGCCCCAGATTGAGCCATTTTTTGAGCCAGTGAACCTGCGCCTTCAAAATGTTTAGCGCCTTCGGGACCAAACAGACCTCCCATGCTAAGGGCATTATTATCCGCAACAACACTTTCCAATGCGAAGCTGGCCGTTGAACACCAATTTTCCCTGTGTAATCAGTCAGTTACAACCGATTTTCCTCGGTTCGATTCGATGCCCGGCCCACAATGCCCTGACACGACTTTTCAGCCTGATAAGCCATTTTGCTCCGGCGTAATCAATACACCTTAAATGGTCAGATGGTTGTCCAACATTTACAGTGTAGTTCACGAAGCCAAGGTTTATATTCAGGCAACTGGAGTTGCTATATATCGTTCGAGTACATAAACATCACTGACATCACATTCTGGGTAAATCCATTTTGCCCAGTTATCTATAATCCATTGTGTGCTTAATCCCCTTGTTTCAATTAAACTACATTCCGCTGGTAGTTTTACCAATATCAACCCAGCCTTATGTCCAGAAGTGACAATCAATCCATAAGGGCGTTCAGTATTTGATAAATCAACTACCATAAAATCTACAAATTCCTCATAAGGCCATTGTGCTGGTAAGCGAAAAACATTTCCGTGCCTTAAAACATGATCCTGAATATCTATTAACTTCATTATATTTTCCATACTATTTAACCTTTAAATCATGGCTATCTGACTTATCAATACTGTTATCTATGGGCCTCATCCCCCAACCTCACCTTGATGTTTACCTGTCTTGGGATGTACTTGTTCGAAACGACCATGTTGAGTATCCAATGCATAAAGATAACCATCTTTCCCTTTATAAACATCCCGATTATTTAGTTTAGTTAACCGATTATCTTTAATCATTCCATTTGATGAAATAACTTGGGCTGCCATTTGCTTGACTTGAGCTACACGTTCTCCTGGAGGGAGATTGTGTAAACTCTCTTCGAAGTGATTGACTTGTTGTCCATTAGGAAGTTTATCGGTATTTCCACTCTTTTCTTTTACTCCCTTCGCGCCAACCTTACTAATTCCACCGGCCACTCCCGCAGACGCCGCAATCCCCGTCTGCCCCATAATCTTCACGATTTCCTGGGTGGTTTCTTCTGAACCGCCGGTGACTTGGGCACGATGGAGCACTAAATTCCGTGATGCGTCAATATTCGACATCGCACCGCGTAAATCTGCCCATTCCCGCACTTCTGCTGGCGTGAGGGAATCCAGTCCTTGCATTCTGGCTTTTTCCTGAATTTCACTCATCCGGGTGCTGTAATCACCTTGCAATGCCCGCAGCTCTTTGGTAACGGCAACGCACTGCTCAGCCCCTGAACACGTTGCTATCCGCACCTTAACCTGGTCATACTCCTGCCGATATTTATCCCTGACAGTCGCACGACAACTGGTATCACCCTGACAATTAACCAGTTCCTCACTGCGTGATTGATTCTTTTCCACACTGAGGTGGTTGTTATCGACAACAACTTTCTCTGTCGTGAAGTCTGACGCCTAACCTGATTTTTTCTAAGGCACTCAGTCAGTTACAACCTATTTTTCCCAGTGTGGTTTGTGCTCAACCCACAACTCCCCGACGCGACTTTTCAGCCTGATAAGCCACTTTTCTCTGGCGTAATAAACTGCCCCTTTTAAATGTCGGATAATTGTCTAACATTTGGGGGGGCAGTTCACAATAGCCGGGATCGATGTTCATTTATTAGGTGGATAGTTGTAATGATCTGGGATTACGTAATCTTCTGGAATAGAAGGTAATTCACATTGTTCACCCCAACCAACTTTTTCAATATCTTCAAAAAGATTCAGGAAAAAATTTGATAAATCAAGTGAAATAACTCGAGCCATAACTAAAGCACACTTAGCCGTTATCATATCTTTCCTTTGGATTGCATCTGTCAATAAATTCAGTTCTATCTCTAACTTAGCTAAGTCTTCTTGCAGTCTCTTATCAAGATCTAACCGATAATCGATACTCCAATCTGAATCAACAAACTTAAAATCAGCAGCACTAATTTTTGACAGTTCTAATATTGCACGTTTGATTTGATCCAAACCACTCATTTCAATTTCCTACCTATAGCCTTGTCTGTTTTGGCTTGATTAATGCTTCCATCAAGGTTGATAACAACCTTAAAGTTCCCTCTTTTGTCAAAGATTTCCAAGTGGTTCTTATGATCACCATCCAAATAAAATTGATCACCTTTTTTGATATGAGTCCCAATATCACTTGAAGCTTGGTAAATACTCTGACCATCATACATTTTACTTGTTTTTTGTGAATTCGATTTCGCTTTGCTCCCAAACCCTGGCTGCCTGAAGAATTCTCCCATATTACCAACAGCCCCCTGATTCGGTTGATATGGTTGTTTGCCTTTTCCGACATCCCCGCGGCCTTTTGCTCCAGCTTTACTGATCCCTCCGGCCACTCCCGCAGACGCCGCAATCCCCGTCTGCCCCATAATCTTCACGATTTCCTGGGTGGTTTCTTCTGAGCCGCCGGTGACTTGGGCACGATGGAGTACTAAATTCCGTGATGCATCAATATTCGACATCGCACCGCGTAAATCTGCCCATTCCCGCACTTCTGCCGGCGTGAGGGAATCCAGCCCCTGCATTCTGGCTTTTTCCTGAATTTCGCTTATCCGGGCACTGTAGTCACCTTGCAATGCCCGCAGCTCTTTGGCAACGGCAACGCACTGGTCAGCGCCTGAACACGTTGCTATCCGCTCCTGAACCTTGTCATACTCCTGCCGATATTTATCCCTGAC
>NZ_JONO01000034.1 GCF_000711895.1 Photorhabdus australis DSM 17609 | reverse complement strand
GGCATATTAACGTCTCCTGTTTATCTTATTTTTTGCAATACAAAGAATATCTTTAAACTGCTGTTCGGGTTTCTGACCAGGGGATTCCAAAGCAGACTTGATTGGTGAGGCATGCTGAAAATCAGGATTAAACGCGACCAGAGATAAATAGGATTGAATTAAGTAGTTATCCTGAAAGTTTAATGTCAGTAAATAGTCATAAGCAGCTATTAGCCGTTCATTCAGCGAAGACGGAGAAGGAATTAATTCAGCGTGTTTGGCTAGAAGCTCGGCTTTTATACGATCAATAACGGTCTGCTTTTCTAATTTGGTAATGATATCAAGTTGTTCCTGGGTCAATTTAATCATAATGGAGCTCCTGATACTGAATAGTAAGTAGCATTGTGTTGATAAACCCATACGTTAATACCCTGCATAAATGCAGACAGTTGCTCATGGCTAAAAATGTCACGAATGCGATGCAAAATACGGAGATCATAAAAACGTAGCAGTGCCGTCTGTTTTGCCGACAGCTGAATATTTAAATATGGCACAAGATGGCGAGTCAGTTTATCTAATGACAGAGAGGTTAACAGCCATGATACTGCCGGAGACGTTTCTTCAAGTATTGACAATCTATCTTGCCACTGATGAGCGTATTCCATATCAAACAGCCACGGGCCTGCAAATGCAATTTTTGAATCTGGATAGTGCCGGAACAGTGGGTTGTTGACACCCGCGATATAGTTAATTTCCTCACCAAAACAGCGCTCATATTGCAAACCATTCACCAGCGCATAAAGCCGAACGCCGGGATGTTCTTTCTGATAATTAGTCAGTTTTTCGCTTAATTCAGATGTCATGACTGCCCCCGAATAACGGTTATTGCTTCTTCACGTTCTGCCTTCATCAAACAACTGAGACAAATTTCTTTGAGTGGTTCTTGAGCAACAGCAATTGGCATTTCAGCACTGACCTGTTTCAGTTTATCCAGCATATCTGGCTGTTTCCCTCCCCAACCCGAACCTGTACCTGGCGCTCCACTGGCAAAACTAATCCCAGCACTACTGCTGATACCACTGGCATCAATTTTAATAAAATGCCCTGCTGCCTGTAAGGTAAGCTCACTTCCGACATCAATGACTATCTTTGCCCCAGAACTGAGATGAATTTCATTGCCACTCTGTACCAACAACGCATCGTCAGCTTTGATATGGAGCTTTTGCCCGGTTGAAATGGAAATATCCTGTTTCGCCAGAACACGATATTCATTATCAACACGTAAGTGAGCATCGTGTTTAACATGATGAGTCCGGTTATGTTCAACATTGACCATTTCATCGTTTAAAATCTCAGTTTTCATGTCCTTCTGAGCATGAATATAGATTTCCTCACCGCCTTTATCATCGTCAAAACGCAGTTCATTAAATCCTTCCCCTTTATGGGTTTTTGATCGGATTGACATCTGCGTTTTTGCCATCGGTAAACGGTTCGGTGGGATATTACAAGCATGGTAGGTTCGTCCAGTAATAATCGGCTGGTCAGGATCGCCATGCAGAAAATCGACCAGGACTTCCTGACCTACACGCGGGATGGTAATCATTCCCCAACCATGTCCAGCCCAAGCCTGACTAACTCTTATCCAGCAAGAACTTTGATCATTAAGCTTGCCATACCGATCCCAGGCAAATTGCACCCTCACCCGCCCATATTCATCACAAAATATCTCTTCCCCTTCCGGACCCACCACCGTGGCAATTTGCAGGCCATCAATACGTGGCTTGGGGTAAGGTAAGGGACGCCATACCCGGTTGGGGCTACCAAAGGTAAAATTATTCGTCAAAATCGTCCCTTTGCTACCAAAACGAGATTCATCCGCTTGAGGCTGCTGGCCATGGTGAGTAATTTGGATTATTTGCCACGAGGCATTAAATTTTTCTTTCGGATGATCGGTAAGCGTAAACCACATGCCCGGTAAAAGAGCAAAACTGTCACTTTGCCCACTACCGAGCAAAGCATCATTACGCAACGCCTCCAACCGATACTGACTTATCCGCTGCCCATTTTCATCTTTATAACGTCCGGGAAAATCATAGTGATAGTAACTACGTAAATCCGAACGCTGATTGCTGATGTCCCTTTGGGTCTCATGGAATTGAAAATCAGCAGGCCATCGGGGATTTTTAAATGTGTAGTCTTTCACCGAAACTTCAGCAATTCCTACCTTTTCTCCCCAACGAAATTGGCTGATGCAACACTGACTGCCTGTAGCATCGAATTCAGGGTTGTAGGGCAGTGAAAGAACGCCATTCTGGGTATAAGAGTCGACAAAAATAATTGTCGGCTCGTCCTTACTTTGATCAAAGTAATAGTAGTAAAAGATCCCTTCATCAGCTGACAGACGCTGTAAAAAAGCCAAATCACTCTCATCGTATTGAACGCAGAACTCCCGTTCTGGATGCTCATAACGCAGTAGACAAGAGAAGTGGCGAACGCCATTTTCTTTCAACAGTCTTTCAATAATATCGGTGACCGATTGATTCTGAAAAATACGAGAGTTAACCCGTAATCCGGCACGCCACAAGGAAGGATGAAGTGTCAGGCAGTAGCGACTACGATAACGGCCAGTTGTTTCCTGCACAAAATGCGTCACAACTCCTGTGATATAACGCTCAGGCTGCCCATTGCGATAAACGGTCAATGTGGCGTATTTATCCAGAACATCCGCAAAATCAATGTCTGGATTGGCGCAGGTTAATGTGGCTTGCAAACTGAATAATGTTGACAGCGCTTCATTCAGTGTAAATTCAACCACAGCAAAAGTTTTCACGGGGAGATTACCGACCGTGAGAGTAAAAACCAATCCGGTTCGTTCCACATCAAAATCATTAGCCATAAGCAATTGTTACCTATAATTAAGTTATCAACCCGCAATATGCCCCAAAAGAAATGATTACAAAAAAAGCAATCATACTGTTTTTTAATCAATCAGACAATTAAATCATAAGAAAATATGATGAGATGCAACATTGGCACCAAAGTGGGATTTTGCAACTTTCAGACGGGCTTTGCTTTTGGCTATGTAATAGTTGACCATCACTGTAGTGGTCCACTAATTTAGACCACTACAATCCAGGAGTCGCTGACCAGCCTGGGAAAATCGTCCTTAAGATAGTGTTTGACATGCTGAATATAAAACGTTTTAAAGTCACGACAATGGCTCATGTGGAATAAAATGAGGAGCCTCATCACTTCACTGAGAGAAAAGGAAGCTTCGCGGTGACGTTTGAACAAGCCATTTTCAATTAACTGTTGATGCCAGAGAGGAATAAATTTTTGGCAAAAGTCATCGACGCAATAGTAAAGTTCCTCTAAATTAGATGGACCTGAGGGTCTCCACGATTTTGTTTTATTTAGCAAAAATTTTGCCCGTGCCTCAGGTACTTAGTTCCCTTCTTAAGCAATTCTCATCTTCCGAACAACTTCATTTAAAACGTCAGTAACCGCCGCACGCCGACGTGTAACATAGGGCTCTCCCAGTGCGAGAGCCTCCACCTGTTGCAATTTGTTCTCCATTGCTGTTTTTGCGTCAGGCTTTACACTATCGATTAGCATTAATTAACTTCTTCTATCACTGCCTGACCAGAAATCTCCTCCATAGAACGTACCAAAGCAACTGAAGCCCCTGGGTAATTATCTATTCTTGGAAGTCGCACAGCGGTATCACGTTCCAATATATTAGGAAATAAAGCAAATTTACTGAGACAGCTCATGACAACCCGACCTCGCTCGCCAAAAGGAACCGGTTTTTGCGTTAACGGATCAATAACGTCAAAAAGAACATTAGGCGCAAAACTATCAAAGATAGGTGAACCTTCAAAATCCTGACCATTTCTTGATTTGGACTCGCCAAGTATCATCGTACTACCGTAACTGGCTGTTATTTTGACATCAGGAAAAACAGAAGATTGTAAAAATGCTAGTGTATCCGGGTCCATATGCGTTCCACCCCAAACAATAAGATCCAAAGTCTTATTCAAATGACTCACCAAAGCCGCTCTTCTTACCATTCGTTCTAAAAGTGGTGGAGTAACAATCAGGTAACTAATATGTTGCGTATTAATAATATCTTCAGCCTGATCAATAATATGCTCACAATAAGCATCTACCCCAGAAGCATCACCTTGCTGAATCATCTTCTTGACCCAACGTGAATCCAAATCTATGGTGAAAAAATATCCTCCACTGAAACGAGCCCGAAGACGGTTTATTGTCCCTATAACATGAGGCCCGGAAGGAACCAATGCGAGCGTATTCTTTGCGGCCCCCTTATTAATGATTTGTATATCATTCAAACGCCAAGCCACAAATTGCTCTAACCATTCTTCAAATACAACAACCCGCTTAGGCCGCCCCGTCGTACCACCACTTTCAAATATGCCTGCAATCACAGCTCCCCTCAAACCTCGAGGTACCAAACTTTCAACAGGAATATCCCGGAGTTCATCAGCAATATCTGGAAATAACATTAAATCAGAGAAAGTGCGGACATCTTGCAATGGATCAAAATCTAATGTTTTACATTTCTCAAGCCAAAATGGCGTTCCCGTTTCAGGAGAAAAATGCCAATCCATGACTTGAAATAAATGCGAGTTAAAACTATGAAAATCTGTCATATGTACCTCATTATAAAGTCAAGTTTACAGGTACTACTGAATCAGCCTAAAAGAAGATAACAAATTCAACTAGCTATATACCTGTTATCTTTCAAGTTGCTTCTTTGTTGGCTGCACTCACTCACCCCGGTCACATAGTTATCTATGCTCCCGGGGATTCGCTCCCTTGCCGCCGCGATGCATCTTGAAATCTATTGGGTATAAGACTCTTAAGTTTCTCTCTTTAGTTAGAAAGAGAGATACTATGCAACAATGCAATTTTAATTTAATTTCTAAATATGACATCACATTCTTGCAATAAATTCAGATTAAAAATAATGAAGTTAAAGATTAGCAATTGATTTAAAACAAATTTAGAAATTGTAAAAATAATATTACACATCAATTATCATATTCGATTATTAAGAAAATAAATTTCTTTATTGAAATCGGGTGTAACTAGATTTTAATTAATTTATATAATGATAATTATAAGTTATTATTTGGTTAATCATATAACACATCATAATTAATGAATATATTAGCCTATTCTCACTATTATACTAGCAAGTTTTTTTACTACATTTTTCAATATTTTCATATCAGCCAACATCTTGGTTTTATATAAAAATATCTTATTTTACTTCAACACGTAACTTAATCAGCCAGATACAGTTCAAAAGTAGTGGCTATCTACGAAAATCCTAATTTTTATATTTAAGGATGGTACTTTGATTTGACTATTACCACCCTCAAAATTTAAATGATACTAAATCGCCTCTTCGTCCTGTTCACCAGTACGGATACGCACAACACGGGCAACATCAAAGACAAAGATTTTACCGTCACCGATTTTTCCGGTCTGTGCTGTCTGCATAATGGTTTCAACACAGGTATCAGCAATCTCATCTGGCACAACAATCTCGATTTTTACTTTTGGCAGAAAATCCACCATATATTCTGCACCACGGTACAACTCTGTATGCCCTTTCTGACGCCCAAAGCCTTTCACCTCTGTTACCGTCATTCCAGTAATACCTACTTCTGCCAGAGCTTCACGCACATCATCCAGTTTGAAAGGTTTGATAATCGCATCAATCTTTTTCATGAAGTTTTCCTGTTGTTACCAATTCTTACGACCGAAACCAGAGGTAATCGGGTAGCGTCTGTCTTTTCCAAAATTACGGGGAGTAATACGCGGGCCAACCGGAGCCTGACGACGTTTATATTCGTTAATATCAACCAGGCGAATAACTTTGCGTACCACTTCTTCATCAAAACCAGCGTCCACCAGCTCATCTACCGATTTATCCTGTTCCACATACCCTTCCAGAATAGCATCCAGCACGTCGTAGGGAGGTAAACTGTCCTGATCAAGTTGTCCAGGCGCCAATTCTGCTGATGGTGGACGATCAATAACTCTTTGAGGTATCGCCGGAGAAACCGTATTACGATATTTTGCCAATGCAAATACCAATGTTTTCGGTACATCTTTCAGTGCATTAAAACCACCCGCCATATCACCATATAATGTGGAATATCCTACAGCCGATTCACTCTTATTACTGGTTGTCAGCACCAGACGACGACGCTTATTAGATATCGCCATCAGAATAACGGCACGGCAACGCGCCTGTAAATTCTCTTCCGTGGTATCTTTGGCGGCATCAGCAAACATAGGTTCAAATTGTGCCATAAATGCATCAAACATCGGCTCTATCGACACAACATTAAACTCAACACCCAGCATATCAGCCTGCTCTTTGGCATCTTCTATACTCATTTCAGATGTATAGCGGAACGGCATCATTACCGCCTGAACAGACTCTTTACCCAATGCATCAACAGCAATGGCCAGCGTCAGGCCAGAATCAATTCCCCCAGATAAACCCAGCAGAACACCTTGAAAGCCATTCTTGCGCACATAATCACGAACTGAAAGTACTAAGGCTTGGTACACCTGCTGCAATGGCGGTAATTCAGGTGCCGGATTAACCATAGGTTCAATATCTAATTCATTAAAGCAGCATTGCTGGATTTGTTCATTAAATGCAGCCAACCGATGAGTAATTTCACCACTTGCATTAAAAACTTTAGAACAGCCATCGAAAATTAATTCATCCTGACCACCAACCTGGTTGAGATAAATCATCGGCAAATCTGTACGTTGGCAATGTTCTCTAATCAGTTCATAACGTATATAGGGTTTTTCACGATTATATGGAGACGCATTAATAGAAAGAATTAAATCCGCACCAGCCCGTTGCAAAGCATCAATCGGCTCATCAAACCATAAATCTTCACAAATCAGCAGACCAAGATTATAGCCTTTAAATGGTACAACACAGCTTTGATCACCTGCTTTAAAATAGCGTTTTTCATCGAAAACACCATAATTTGGTAACCGTTGTTTAAAATAACGAGCCAGGATCTCCCCTTGCCAGAACAAGGAAAGCGCATTGTAAATTTCACCATCCTGTTCCCAGGGATGACCAACCAAAATAGCTGTTTGGCAACTGGCTGCCTGTAAGCGAACCAGTTGCTCACGGCAACGTTGATGAAAATCAGCACGAAATAATAGATCTTCTGGAGAATAACCGGATAGTGCCAGTTCAGAAAATATAACTAAATCAGCACCTTGTTGCTGTTGTTCCTGCACTGTCTGCAACATACGTTCACAGTTGCCTTCAATGTCACCAATCATCCAATTAAGCTGTGCAAGGGCAATATTAAGAGTACGACTCATATAATTTGGCTCTCCCAAGCCATCAATCTTTAACCAGTGTAAAAACTGCCTGAACAGCGGAAAAGTTATTCTTTAAAATCATTCGCATCTAACTCATGACGCGCCAGTAACTTGTAGAATTCAGTCCGGTTACGCCCTGCCATACGCGCTGCATGAGTCACATTACCTTTGGTCATTTGCAGTAATTTACGCAAGTAATTCAGTTCAAACTGATTTCTGGCTTCTGCAAAAGTAGGTAACGCTGTATTCTCCCCTTCCAGCGCCTGCGTAACCAACGCTTCACTAATAACAGGTGCAGTAGTCAACGCAACACATTGTTCAATCACGTTAACAAGTTGGCGCACGTTTCCAGGCCAGCCTGCTGACATTAAACATTTCATTGCATCAGCAGAGAAGCTGCGGACAAAAGGTTTATGACGCTTCGCGGATTCACGTAACAAATGATTCGCCAGTAAAGGAATATCTTCAGCTCTTCCATTCAAGGCAGGAATTTTCAGATTCACCACATTTAAGCGGTAATAGAGGTCTTCACGAAATTCATTTTTTGCCATCGCCTTTGGCAAATCGCGATGGGTGGCAGAAATAATCCGCACATCAATATTCAAATCACGGTTACTGCCCAATGGACGCACTTTACGTTCCTGCAATACCCGCAGCAACTTAACCTGTAAAGCCAACGGCATATCACCGATTTCATCCAGAAACAGCGTTCCCCCCTGAGCAGCAAGAAATAGCCCTTCACGGCTACTGACCGCACCGGTAAACGCACCTTTGGCATGACCAAATAGTTCAGATTCAAGCAGTTGCTCCGGTAAAGCGCCGCAATTAATCGCGATAAACGGCTTTTTTGCTCGTGGACTGGCACGATGAATTGCCTGAGCTAATACTTCCTTCCCGGTACCACTCTGGCCGTTTATCAATACACTCACATCAGATTGGGCAACCATTCGGGCCTGTTCCAACAAGCGCAACATAACCGGGCTACGGGTAACTATTTGCTCCCGCCACTGTTCATCCCCCGCAGGCGTAGACAACGCCAATGCGCCATCAATTGCCTTATAAAGTGCATCCCGGTCAACCGGTTTAGTCAGAAAACTGAAAACCCCTTGCTGAGTTGCTGCAACTGCGTCAGGAATGGAGCCATGGGCTGTCAAAATAATAACCGGCATGCCAGGCTGTTGTTTCTGAATTTCAGCAAACAGCGCCATACCATCCATTTCATCCATGCGCAGGTCGCTGATCACTAAATCGGTTTTTTCTTTAGTGAGTAGCCTCAGCGCTTCATAACCGCTTTCTGCTGTTGTGACACGAAAGCCTTCGCTGGTAAGACGCATACCCAATAATTTCAACAAACCGGGATCATCATCAACCAGAAGAAGATGGGCTGGCTTACGTGCTGTCATTGTGCTACTCCTTTATCCGATTCCGATGTGTTACCTGGCATGCTATTTTCGCCAGGTGATGGCGCCGCGGGCATTTCAGTATGTTCATTGGAGCTACTTGAACTAGCACTATTCTGATTTTGTTTACGGGAAGAAAGCTGACGTTCAATATCTGTCAGATTTTCCAATTTACGAGAAGTTTTTTCTAGTTCAAATTCCAATCGCGCACGACTTTCACGCAGACGATCAATTTTGTTATCGGTATCCACCTGTAATTTCTGGAATCTTGCCCGCTCCTCAGTAATTGCGATTTGCTGAACCTGTTGTTCGCGCCATAACTGCAATAATGATTGCAATGAGGTTGGAAATTTAAGTCCGAATTTGTTGAGATTTTCAACCATTTTCCGGCGCTCAGCCAACGTCGGCCTGGCACTGTTAAGTAAAATACTCTGCCTGAAAGCTGAATCCCAGGTAACCGGCGTAATGTGTTTCGCAATATTACGCGCTTTAGCTGATGTCAGGCTATTTGAACAATCTATCATCTTCAGCCAGTAAAGCGCATTCTCAATCGATTGTGGAGCCTCTAAATCCCACATTAAATCGCAATCTGCGATACGGTAATCTGTCACCTGTTGTTCTGGTATTACCACCGCAGCAGTTAAATTATTATTAACCGGACTTTTGACGCAACCCGCCAACAAAAAAGGAGTGAGGATCAGCGGAATCATTCTAAGACCCCAAGCTGAAACGCGTGGTAATAATAGTCTGGCGACAAAAACGTTTTTCCCAGGCTGTACCGCAATATTCTGCCGATCCGTCTTTTGTACAAAACGGTAAGTAGACCTGTAATACATTATTTATTCTCAGCAGTTAATGGCAATTCAATTCGAAAACATACGTCAGCAAATTCGCTCTGAATTAATAACAGTTCACCTCTCATGCGCTTAATACAATCCTGCGCAATGCTTAGCCCAAGGCCGCTACCTTTCACTGCACCTTTACGCTGGAGCGTTCCCTGGTAGAACGGTTCAAAAATCATACTACGCTCTGATTCAGGAATAGGAGTACCTGTATTAGCAATATCAATTTGAACGCATTTGCCGATCTGACGACTAGAAACCCAGATGTTACCGGATTCAGCGCCATAGTGCACCGCATTGGAGTAGAGATTATCAATAACCCGCATTAATAGTGTAGGTTCTGCCCAGCAAATATCAGCATTAAGTTGAATTTCTGTCTGAATGTTCTTTGATCTCGCAGGCAAACTGTGTGATAAAACCACTTCGTTAACAATTTCCCGTAAAGAAACTTGCTGTTGTTCCGTCGAGCTATCCGCCAGTTTACGGTTATAATCCAACAATTGTTCGATCAACTGCTGCAAATGTTTACTACTATTATCAAGAATAGCAACCACTTCTTGCTGATCTGCCGTCAATGGCCCTGCAACCTCATCAGCCAGTAATTCTGTCCCTTCCCGCATACTTGCTAACGGCGTTTTTAATTCATGAGAAATATGACGCAAAAATTCATGGCGTTGTGATTCCAACCAAGCCAATCGCTCACTGAGCCAAACAATCCGTTGCGCTAAAGAGCGAAGTTCTCGCGGCCCCTGAAAAGAATCTATACGAATTCCCAATGATTGCCCTTCTCCCAATCGGTTAATCATTCGTTCAATCCCTTTCACTGGCCCGATAATCATACGGGTAAATAACACAACCAGTAGCGCACTCAGTAAAAACAAAATAAGGCTCTGCCAGCCAAAGAATTGCCCTTTTTCGGCAATATCTTTCTGTAACTGTTCCCCTCGACTGAAAATAACATCGCGAGTGGTCTGCACCATCTGACTATTAACATTAGAAAATTGCTCAAGTAATTGAGATGCGGGTTGTGTAGGTTCACTATTGAGGCAAGTGATTTCTGTCAATTGTGACAGTAAATCGTTAAGCGTCTTAATATGCTGTTGATCATCAAGTATAGCCATTTGATCTTTCAGCATCTTAGAATATTGCCGATATTGCTTCTGATAGAGATTTTCCAGCGTTTTATCCCCCAGGACACAATACTGGCGGTAGCTACGCTCCATCTCCAGCGCAACACCGGTCATCGCTTCACTGCGGCGAGCATCAGCCAACGTGGTACGGTTTATATCAGCCGCCTGTTCACTGAGCTGATCAAGACTCTGGTAAGCCTGATAAGCCAAAATCAATAATGGCAGTAGCACCAGCCAAAAGGCCATCACAACTAATTGGCGCAATGAGCGCGGAAACAAACGCCATTTTTTCAAGGAAATCATCTCGTAACCTGTCAGTACACCAATGTTAGCCGACAAAAGGCAGATAGAAAAACCTGTCGGCTGATAAATTCTGCTGTTACTGATAAATAGTAGATGCAAACATCCATACGATGAGGCAGGCAAACACCTGAATTATGACGGCGGGACAGTAGCTTTGGCTACTATCCCGCCAGTGAGGATAGCACTTTCCTGCTGTTTATCTACAGTCAGGATAGGTGGTGCCTCACTCCACGTGTCGCCCGATGTTTGATAAGGCCCGAAAGCGATATCACTGAGTTGGACGGTAGGCACCTTACTCTGGCATCATTCGATAGTTTATGTGACATGTCTCCACCGATGTGGGCCAACATAAGAAGCTGAATGAGCAACTGGGCCAATTTAATGCAGGTTACGTGCCAACATTAAAGCATTAATCATAATTTATTGTTTTTTATAAATAAAAAACTTAAATTAACGTTTCAGCAACCAAAAATCTATTCCCAGATATAGATAAAATCTATTTTCTGTCTCCAATTAAAGACACCTGGAATTACGAAAACAAAAATATATTAAAATCAATCAATTAAATGTCTCCTTTTGGAGACACTCAAATAAACATTTGTCGGGTAATTGAGACAGTGGGAAACAGGGCTTGAACTGCTAAGGATTTCCGATACAAAACTTTTTTATCTGAATCACCCGTATAGATATCATGTCAATAGTCTATATTATTTGCTTCATACTCAAGCCTTAGCCTTTATCAGCCAACGATGTGCCATCGTAGATGAAGCAAAAAGGTCTTTATCCGGGGGAAAATATGTATCAAGTCCAAAACGAGGAACGACTATATATGGTTCAAGATCCGACTCAATTTGAGATGCAGCAAGAACAAATAGCCTTACTATGCCTACTCTCTTTTGCTGAAAAAGATATAAAGTCAGGACGCGTCGTATCATCTAATACACTGCGAAATAACCTACGGAATTTGACTCATTAATTGACAAAAGGGCGAGCAATTTCTGCTCACCCTTTTCGTATCAGTTGAAAGTATTCTCCAACTGCCGTGACTAAAGAACCCTGTTTATTAGGTTACAACACTACCCTAACTGCTTACGAGCATTACGGAAAACTCGCATCCATGGGCCATCTTCATCCCATTCCGCTGGATGCCACGAGTTACTGACCGTGCGGAACACCCTTTCTGGATGCGGCATCATCACGGTTGCCCGTCCATCAAGGCTGGTAACGGCAGTGATACCATTCACTGAGCCATTTGGGTTGGCCGGATAATTTTCAGTGACCTGACCATAGTTGTTCACATAACGCAGAGCCACTAACTGGCTGCTTTCAAGTATATGAAGATGTTGACTATCACGGAATTCTACTCGCCCTTCCCCGTGAGAAACAGCAATCGGCATACGAGAACCGACCATATCTTTCAGGAATAATGATGGACTGTCAGCAACCTCGACTAAACTGAATCGTGCTTCAAAGCGCTCTGAACGATTACGCACAAAACGCGGCCAATGTTCTGCACCTGGGATCAATTCCCGCAAGTTAGACATCATCTGGCAACCATTACAAACACCAAGCGCCAAAGTATCAGGTCG
Organism: Photorhabdus australis DSM 17609; assembly: GCF_000711895.1. Taxonomy (GTDB): domain Bacteria; phylum Pseudomonadota; class Gammaproteobacteria; order Enterobacterales; family Enterobacteriaceae; genus Photorhabdus; species Photorhabdus australis. Next base: position 47,118 of record NZ_JONO01000034.1, on the reverse strand, counting down.
TGTAAAGAAAACCGAAAATTCATCACGAACACGTTCATTGAACAGAATTGATTTGGCCCAACCTTCACCCGCTCCTAATACGTCACCATAAGAGAAGCCACCACAGGCAACTAGTGTCTGGAACTGGCTCAATCCAATACGTCCAGACAACAAATCACTCATATGAACATCAATAGCCTCAAAACCTGCCCGGTGGAACGCAGCGGCCATTTCAACATGAGAGTTAACACCCTGTTCACGCAATACAGCCACTTTCGGCCTTGCTTGCTGCAAAATGTAAGGCGCTGCAATATCTTCTGCGGGATCAAAGGTCAATTTAACATTCAAACCCGGGTCCTGGTTATCCTGTTTAGCCTGATGTTCCTGATCGGCACATTCCGGGTTATCGCGCAAACGCTGCATTTGCCATGTGGTTTCAGCCCACCACAGACGCAAAATACTGCGATTCTGGCGATACACTTCAGTATTACCGCTGAAAATGACAAAATCATCACCTGCTTTGGCTTTACCCAAATAATGCACGCAATCGGCCAAACCATGTTCTGCCAAAACCTGTTCAACAAACTCCCTTTCAGATGAACGAATCTGAATCACGGCCCCCAACTCTTCCGTAAAGAGCGCAGCCAGAATATCTTCGTCAAACACACTGATATCAGCTTCAATTCCACAGTGACCAGCAAAGGCCATTTCAGCCAACGTGACCAGCAAACCACCATCAGAACGGTCGTGATAAGCCTGTAATTTCTGTTCTGAAATCAGTTGCTGAATCGCATTGAAGAATCCAGCCAATTGTTCAGCACTACGCACATCTGCGGTTTTATTACCCAATTGACGGTAAACCTGTGCCAATGCTGTACCGCCCAATGTGTTCTGGCCTTGTCCCAGATCGATTAACAACAACGCATTATCTTCATCAATGGAAAGCTCAGGCGTGACTGTACGGCGTACATCTTCCACTCTGGCAAAAGCAGTGATAACCAGCGACAAAGGTGATGTCATTTCGCGTTCTTCACCTTTGTCATTCCAGTTGGTTTTCATCGACATAGAATCTTTACCCACTGGAATAGTCAGCCCCAACGCCGGACACAATTCCTCACCCACCGCTTTGACCGCCGCATACAAACCCGCATCTTCACCGGGATGACCGGCAGCAGACATCCAGTTAGCTGAAAGCTTAATACGTTTCAAATCCTGGACATAAGCGCAAGCGATATTGGTCAAAGCTTCCCCGACAGCCAGACGAGCCGAGGCGGCAAAATCTAACAAAGCAACTGGAGCACGTTCACCCAAAGACATCGCTTCGCCATAATAACTATCAAGGCTGGCAGTAGTCACAGCACAGTTAGCTACCGGGATCTGCCATGGACCAACCATCTGATCACGAGCAACCATCCCCGTTACCGAACGATCACCGATTGTTATCAGGAATGTTTTTTCTGCCACAGTTGGCAAATGCATAATACGTTTAACCGCTTCTGCCAAATCAATATCTCGACGATCAAAGCTTCCCCCTCTGGCTTTTAATGTGCTGACATTACGCAACATTTTTGGCGTTTTACCCAGCAACACATCCAGGGGCATATCGATTGGCTGGTTAGCAAAATGCTCATCATTAAGCAGCAAATGCCGTTCTTCTGTTGCCTCACCGATAACAGCATAAGGTGCCCGCTCACGCCGACAAATCTCTTCAAACAAAGGAAGTTGTTCTGGCGCAACAGCCAGGACATAACGCTCCTGAGATTCATTACACCAGACTTCCAGTGGACTCATTCCTGGTTCATCATTAAGAATCTTACGTAGTTCAAACCGTCCACCGCGGCCACCATCACTCACCAGCTCAGGCATAGCGTTGGAAAGCCCACCAGCACCAACATCATGAATGAACAAAATTGGGTTGTTTTCACCTAATTGCCAACAGCGATCAATCACTTCCTGACAACGGCGTTCCATCTCTGGGTTATCACGTTGCACAGAAGCAAAATCCAGATCAGCATCGGATTGACCAGATGCCATAGAAGATGCCGCACCACCACCCAAACCGATGTTCATAGACGGACCACCGAGAACAATCAGTTTCGCGCCAACAGAAATTTCACCCTTCTTGACATGTTCATCACGGATATTACCAATCCCGCCAGCCAACATAATTGGCTTGTGATAACCACGCAGCTCACTGCCGTTATGACTGTTTACTTTTTCCTCATAAGTACGGAAATAACCAAGCAAGGCTGGACGACCAAATTCGTTATTAAATGCAGCCCCTCCCAAAGGCCCTTCAGTCATGATATCCAGGGCACTGACAATACGCTCTGGTTTACCGAAATCCTCTTCCCATGGCTGTTCGAAACCCGGTATCCGCAGATTGGATACAGAGAATCCTACCAACCCGGCTTTTGGTTTAGCCCCTCGACCTGTTGCACCTTCATCGCGAATTTCACCACCGGAACCGGTCGAGGCACCCGGCCAGGGAGAGATTGCCGTCGGATGATTATGGGTTTCAACCTTCATCAGAATATGAACTTGTTCCTGATGATAATCATATGAACCGTCTTCTACACCAGCAAAGAAACGGCCAACAGAAGATCCCTCCATCACAGCGGCATTATCTTGATAAGCTGACAACACATAATCCGGGGTTTGCTCATAGGTATTTTTAATCATTTTAAACAATGATTTTGGCTGTTCCTGACCATCAATAACCCAATCAGCATTAAAGATTTTATGACGGCAATGTTCTGAATTAGCTTGAGCAAACATGTAAAGTTCAACATCTGTTGGATTGCGCCCCAATTTTTCGAAGGCTTCCAGCAAATAATCAATTTCATCCGGTGCCAACGCCAATCCAAGTTCAGTATTCGCTTTCTCTAGTGCGCCTCGCCCTTCTTGCAGAAGATCAATGCGCTTTAATGGGGTGGGCTGCTGATGAGAAAATAATTTCTCCGCCTGTTTCAGTTGAGTAAAAACCGTTTCCATCATCTGATCATGCAGCAATGAAGACAATATTTGCCACTGTGAGCCACTCATTTCACCACACTGGATGTAATAAGCCAGACCACGTTCCAGACGCACGACCTGAGACAAACCACAATTATGAGCAATATCTGTTGCTTTAGAAGACCATGGAGAAATCGTCCCCGGACGAGGAGTCACTAGCAGCAATGTTCCTTTTGGTTCATGCTCCGCTAATGAAGGCCCATATTTTAGCAATCGCTGTAACTTTGCTGAATCCGTATCACCCAAAGGTGCATTAATCTCTGCAAAATGAACATATTCCGCATAAATATCATTGACCGGAAGTTGCTGTTCCTGACACACAGAAAGGAGCTTGGTGATACGAAATGCCGATAAAGCGGGGGAACCACGCAGAATTTCCATAGTAATAAATTCTCTCATCTTAGAAGCGAAACCTGACTGATGCCTTAGGGGAAAATAAACACATTATAGAGGATTGCAACCAGTGACGAAACCGTTTGCGTGATGATTATGAAGACTAATTGTTCGATGGCCAGATTATGCCAATAGTATCGATATAAGTTGCGCAGTCAGTTTTTGTTCCGCAAAATGCTCAATCACTGGAAATTTAACCATGATAATAATAGCGCGTTTCCACATAGCATCACGCCGCGTTACAAAGAGATAACAGTTTGAATAATATAAAAATAAACTACTTCGTTATCATTGTTATCGCTCTTTTTTCCGCTGCCATTATCAGTCTAAACATCAGTTGGCCGAATAAACAGCAAGAGCAGATTAACAGGATCATTACCAGGGGAGAACTGCGGATCAGCACCATCAGCTCACCTCTGATTTACCTGACAAGCAAGAAAGAGCTCAATGGATTTGATTACGAACTGGTAAAACGCTTTGCTGATTACCTTGGTGTAAAACTGGAAATCAAATTCAGAAAAAATATCAACCAGTTATTTGATGATCTGGAAAATGGTGATGCTGATTTTCTAGCCGCAGGTCTAACCTATAACAAGGAAAGGCTGGAACAAACCCAAACTGGCCCCGCTTACTATTCTGTTTCTCAACAGTTAATTTACCGTAAAGGTACGCCACGCCCTCGTTCTTTTAAAGATTTAACAGGCAAATTACTCGTCACTTCCGGTTCTGCTCACGTCAGCACACTGAAACAAATAAAAGCAGAATCCCACCCAGGACTTGAATGGGACGAGACACAGCAGTACAACACCCGCGAGTTACTAGAATTGGTATCAGAAGGTAAGCTGGATTACACCTTAGGCGATTCTATTAATGTCGCGTTGCAACAACGCACTTACCCTAATCTGGCTGTCGCTTTTGATGTCAGTGAAGATAATCCCTTAACGTGGTATTTAAAGCGTACCGATGATTACAGCCTTTATGCTGCTATGCTGGATTTTTTCAGTCAAATGACAGAAGAAGATGTAATGCCGCGGTTAGAAGAGAAATACTTTGCTCATGTCAGCTCATTTGATTACTTCGATACACTCTCTTTTCTTAGTGCCATTGATAACGTTCTACCGACTTATCAACCATTATTTGAAAAATATTCTGGTGATATCAGTTGGCAACTGCTGGCTGCAATTGCCTGGCAGGAATCTCACTGGGACCCACAGGCAACATCGCCCACAGGGGTCCGTGGCCTGATGATGTTAACCAATCCAACCGCTAAAGGGCTTGGTGTCGTTGACCGCCTTGATCCAGAAGAAAGCATTAAGGGAGGTGCAATCTATTTGCAAAATCTGATGAAACGACTACCTGAAAACATTCCTAAAGATGAACGGATATGGTTTGCACTGGCTGCCTACAACATGGGCTATGGCCATATGCTGGATGCCCGGAAATTGACAGCAGCACAAAAAGGTAATCCTGATCGCTGGCTTGATGTAAAAACCCGAATACCTCTGTTAAGTCAAAAAAAATATTATACGAATACTACCTATGGTTATGCTCGTGGACATGAAGCTTATCGCTATGTCGAAAATATCCGCCGTTATCAGCTTAGTTTAGTTGGATATTTACAGGCAAAAGAAAACCGGCAGAAATTAGTTTCTCAGGAAAAAAAATCAAAAACAAAGTAAACAATTAACTGCCGCTAAAAATACAATGATAGTTAATTATATATCCCCAATCATATTATGTATTACAGCAAGTTAAACTAACCATACTAAATTTATCAGGATACTATCTTACCTAAAGGATGCATCATGATTAATTTAGATATTAACGAACAAAGCAAGATTATGGTTGTAAGTAGCCACCTATGTAACCCGACGACTGCAAATGGCCGTGCATTTACCGAGCTAATAGATGCATTGAAAAAGAACAATTTTGCCGTTATCCCTGCTGCAACAATTCAAGATGGCATAGCAACGGTTTCTTCTGATTCTTCACTGTGCTGTATTTTTGTTGACTGGACTTCAGGTGACAATAACGCTGAATCCCATGAACAAGTATCAGAATTGCTGAGAGAAATACGCAGACACAATGTCACTATTCCGGTGCTGCTAACGGCCGAATATTCCAGCATAGATACACTGACACTTGAAGCAATGAAATTAGCAGATGAATTCGTCTGGATGCTTGAAGATACGGTTGGATTTATCGCCTCCCGCGCCAATTCCTTGATTAAGAAATACTATGCTCAGTTATTACCTCCTTTCACCCGAGCATTATTTCAATATACTCAAGAGTCACCCGAATATTCCTGGACTACCCCAGGACATCAAGGCGGCGTCGCTTTTACCAAAACAGCGGCAGGAAGAGAATTAATCAATTTTTTAGGGGAAAATTTATTCAGAAGTGATCTTGGCGTAGAAAGAACAGTACTTGGTTCACTTTTAGATCATACCGGTGCGATCAAAGAATCAGAAGAATACGCAGCCACTGTTTTTGGTGCTCATCAGAGCTATTGTGTTCTTACCGGCACTTCTGGTTCCAACCGTATTATCATGAATGCAGTTATTGGTGAAAAAGAGATTATTATATGCGACCGCAATTGCCATAAATCCATTGAACAAGGTTTAATAATGACAGGGGCTTTGCCCATATACCTTATTCCACAACGCAACCGCTATGGCATTATCGGCCCCATTCCTAAAGATCAATTTCAACCAGAATATATCCAACAAATCATTGATGAACACCCGTTAAAAGAGAACGCTACAGACAGCCAACCTGTTTATGCTGTCGTAACCAACAGTACTTACGATGGAATATGTTATCACTCAGAACAAGTAGAAGATTTATTGGCAAAAAGTGTTGATCAAATTCACTTTGATGAAGCCTGGTTTGCCTATGCCCGTTTTAACCCAATGTATAAACATCGTTATTCAATGCGTGGTGAACCAGATGATTATGATAGTAATAGCCCTACAATATTTGCTACTCAGTCCACACATAAAATGCTAGCGGCATTATCGCAATCATCCTATATCCATATCCGCAATGGCAGAAAACCCATTGAACACTCTCGTTTCAATGAGTCTTATATGATGCAGTCCACAACTTCACCGCTATATCCCCTGATCGCAACTAATGAAATTGGCGCAGCTATGATGGATGGCCCGCAAGGACAAAGACTGATACAAAGTGCTATCAATGAAGCCGTGGACTTCCGTCTAACTTTGGCAAAGACCCATCATGAATTTAAACAAAAAAATGATTGGTTCTTCTCACCCTGGAATGCCAGAGAGATTATCAGTTCAAACAGCGGTAAATTAATTCCTTTCCATGAAGCAAACAGAGAACAATTGGCAAATGATCCTTCCTGTTGGGTATTAAAAGAGGGTGACAAATGGCATGGATTTAAGAATCTATCGGAAGAATGGTGCCTACTTGATCCAATGAAAGTCGGTATTTTGTGCCCAGGAATGAATGATAATGATGAACTGATGGAAAATGGCATTCCAGCCGAAATTCTTTCCGCTTATCTGAGCCAGCACGACATTGTACCTGCACGTACCACTGATTTCATCGTTCTTTGCCAATTTACTCTCGGAGTCACCAAAGGCAAATGGGGCACGTTACTCAATGTATTATTAAGTTTCAAGAGACACTATGACGCTAATACACCACTTAAACAATGCTTGCCGAAACTCACTAAGCAATATCCCCCCAATTATCAAGATATAGGACTAAAAGATATTTCGGACGAAATGTTCAGATATATGAAAGAATATGAAATGGATATTGAACAAACAAGATCATTTAACCAATTACCTAATATAGTGAAGCTTCCCCGGCAGGCATTCCTTGACCATATGGCAGGCCGTACTGAACATATCCCACTCAGTAAACTCACTGGACGTATATCGGCTGTTGGCGTTATTCCTTATCCACCGGGTATACCCATCATCATGCCGGGGGAATCCTTTGGTGATGAAAACTCTCCCTGGTTACAATATATTCGCCAGATCGCTGAGTGGAATAAAAGATTCCCAGGCTTCGAGAAAATTCTGGAAGGCGCAGAGATGATAAACGGCGAACACCATGTATGGGTGCTAAAAGAGTGAATCAACAATACTTATTGATTTTCTTCCTGCTGTCTTCTGGCTGCTTTTAATGCTTTATGTTGCTCCCGACGTTGTTTGAAAAAAACACTCAACATCGTGGAGCACTCTTCCGCAAGTATTCCACCTGTAATTTCAATTTGATGATTCATACCAGGATGGCGCAATATATCAATCAAAGAACCGGCGGCCCCCGTTTTCATATCGCTGGCGCCATAAACCAGTCGCTGTATCCGGCTATGTATCATAGCGCCAGCGCACATAACACAAGGTTCGAGAGTGACATATAAAGTGGTATTTAGCAGACGATAATTTTGTAACTGCTCTCCCCCTTTCCGTAACGCAATAACTTCTGCATGAGCTGAGGGATCATGGGCAATAATAGATTGATTCCAGCCTTCAGCAATGATTTCATTACCAGCGACCAATACAGCGCCTACCGGTATTTCCCCCTGTTCCCACGCTTTTATTGCTCGTTCCATCGCCTGCTGCATCCAATATTCATCACTATATATTTTAGTCACTACGGTATCTCACTTCATTATATCAGGGACAATTATAACGATTTATTTTCCCTATTTTCCAGATATATTTACTTATTATTTCGATGAAAATAGATATCTGAGATTGACCTATATACTTCTCATCTCAGCAATATAAAAACATCCGACAAATAACATATAAAACTTTACAATATCTTTATATTTTATTTAATTAACACCAAAATATTAAAAATAGAAAAAACAAAGCCGAAATAAATCCGGCTTATTATTCATTTTCACATATTAATTAAAAACCGATTGCAAGATATAGTCCAGCTATATAGAGATCAGCAGATAATTTAACCTCATTTCCAAGATAGTTGAAAGCTTTACCAGCTACCCAAGCGTTAAAACTATTCAATGTTCCGTTAGGAACTGCAGCCATTGGAAGGGCTAAATCACCATTATCTATCATAGAGATACTCAAACAACCATTAATAAACGGTGTTGGTAAAATGACTTTATTTTCAACAAACGGTGTAAATCTATGCCTTCCCCATTGCAGTATCAATCCGCCAGGCAAGTATTGATAACCATTAGACGATAGACGTCCAGGGAATTGTTTATTTATGTAACACTGTAATGAATCAGTAAAACTCTTATTAAGTGTTGCCAAATCACCATTATCCAGAACATCCTTTCCACACTGCGTTGACATAAAATTAGCCACGACAGAGGCTATTGTGGTCGACTGGCGTAATGCTTTATTTAATACATGCGTGGTAAGCCCTACTGGGGGAAACCCAGACTGCAATTCTGGGCTATTTTCATATAAGTTTTGACTCACCACATTAGCACCATCTTTAATAGAAAAGGCTTTAAAATCATTCTTGCTACTCATTGTTCCTCCTAACCGGAAATAACAAAAACTCTTGATTAAAACTTTATTCACACAGGAATTTTAAAATATAAATTTAACATGAGCATATAATTAATCAACAAACTTATTTTAATACCAACATTATAAAACATTAATTTAATTAACAAATTCATGCTAATACAAATAATTCCATTTAGAAAAGCATACAGACCATATTATTAACATTAACTTTACAAAGACAATGTAATTAAGCATGTATAGAATAACCAATGCATCTCATGGAAGAAAAATTTATTATTCAGCACGATATATATTCAACATAAAATAATACCAATATATTATCGAAACAAATAACTTATGATAACAATCAGACATATTATTACTTTTAAATATAGAACTAATTCTTACTTCTTCCCGCATACCTTTAATTTAGATATCGAGTCATAATACCATTCTACAACCTCCAGTCTTTGATATTACATAATTATTACGAATTCGAAAAAGATAAATATTTAATAATTTAATAATTTAATGACAATTAATCACTATTTTAATTATCCATTTATTTTATTATTTTTACATCACTGACAAACTTCAATATTTAACTATTTAAGGTAAATGTTAAATTAAATCTTGCAGATAAAATCATCTGCCATATAAACAACCAAACAATTATAAAAATAAGGAGATAAGATCATGATAACTAAACCAGAACACCAACAAATAACGATAAAACTTATGTTCATACACACTCATTAAATTACCGAAGTTTATAGTGGTGATAATGTATTACTTCCTTCCACAAGTAATAATAGCGTTAGAAAAACAATATAAATAACGTTTCATAATTCTGCCACACATGGCCTTATTAAACCCATTGTTGTGCATAGAATTATGAGTAGTATAAGATGCAACGTTATTTTTTAATATTATTCATTAATGACTTTGATATATTTTTAATTAAAAAACATTAATTACCTATTACTACCAAACACACATAAATAGTTAACAACCTAAGTTATAAATCATTCTATTATTCCTTTCATGAACTAAATTATAAATAAACGGATACTACCTTTACAAAAACTCAAGGCATGGTCTATAAATACATAACCTAATATGAGGAAAGTATATGAGCCCCAAAAATAACTTTAAGGATTTTTTCACTGGTAATAGTGCCAGTGTAGTAAATCAAGAAAAATACAAAAAAATCCTAAGGTTATATTCTGGTTTTTTATCAGATAACGTTCCCACTCACTTATTAAATAAGGTATTACGTCAATCGTCAACAATAGTCTCTGTTGTGGCTAATTTCATCGCGACACAATCTGGTGATTGTATTCTCAATGATAGTGAAATCGTTAAACTCAATACTCAATTAAATAGAGAATCAGAACAAAAAATCATAACTAAGACTCCCAATTACGTATTGAAAAAATTACAAAATGTTGCAGATATTCCTAATAAAAATGCACTTATGAAAAGCCGACGCTTATTGGAAAAATTAATTCCGGAAGGTGTATCACCTCCCTGACCGACTAACATACCACCAAATAGTGGGTGAAATATAATAGAGCGATCTTCGTAAAACTTTATATCCAAATTTAACGGAACTTTATCCTGGTAACGGACTACCCGATATAAGGACATCAAAGCCACGTAACCTAGCGTTTAACCACATAATGAGGGCAGCATAATGAGTACGTTGTTACTTGAAGAAGTCCCAGTAGGAATACCCCTTCCCTGGCCAACTGACATACCACCAACCGGGTGGGTGAAATGCAATGGGGCGATCTTTGATCAAACTTTATATCCGAAATTAGCGCAAGCTTATCCTACTGGTAGATTACCTGATTTACGTGGTGAATTTATCCGGGGCTGGGATGATGGGCGTGGAGTGGATCTTGGCCGATATCTATTATCCTGGCAACTGGCGGATATTGCTCCACATAGTCACAGGGTTGTCCGGATGTGGTCCAACTCAAATGGTGGAACCGATGGGGTGGGTGCGGCAGGTCGTATCCTCAATAGTGTCTACCAAAACGTTAATTACGGCATTGATTCTCGCGGAATAGGTATCGCTATCGGTATGGGATCGGGTGGTTACGGTTATATGGATAATGCGATTGCCGCTTCAACGGGAATAGAAACACGGCCACGAAATGTAGCATTTAATTACATTGTGAGGATTGCATGATGAATAAGGCTATACTGGATAAAAATAATATTGCCATCAGTGCCGGAAGTATCATTGTGTTTAATTACGATGCGATTACACTGGAATATTTAAACAGTTCCGATGAGTACCTTCCCATCGGTATTGGTCTTCCCGCTAATTCCTGCACCGACGCGCCACCTGAAACCCAGGAGGGATATGTCGCCTGTCGTTCATCTGATTTAACCGGCTGGCAAATTGTGCCAGATTATCGGGGAAAAATAGCTTACGACACCCAAACTGGGGAACAGAAAGAAATTATTAAACCGGGTGAATTACCAGAAATACTGACATTCAAACAACCAGACACCGATTTTGATAAGTGGGATGGCGAAAAATGGGTAACAGATATTGAAGCTCAAAAAGCTAATCAGATTAAACAGGCAGAGCAACAACGTGTCGCTCTTCGCCAACAGGCTGATGAAGCCATCATTTTATTACAATATGCTATTGAGACTGAGATGGCCTCAGACGCAGAGAAAGCATTATTGCTTGCCTGGAAGAAGTATGTGGTATTACTGAACCGTATTGATATTTCAATGATTTCAGATATTGAATGGCCAAAAATACCAGAATAATATAATTATCAAGACCGGGCATTATTCTATCCCCGATCTTTTTTTCAGTGATAATAATGACTATTTTGACCGGCCAATTCCCAATACCTTTGAAGTTTCAACCCGATCAAATACGATTCACGATTAGAATTTAGGGCTGCATAGCAGCCCTTTTTTGATTTTATTTTTGAATCGATACGTCAGTCGTCAACAATATCCTCTGTTGTAGCTGACTTTATTTCGACAGAATCTGGCAGTGATGTTTTAGATGATGGTAATATAGCCAAACTCACCGCACAATTAAATAAGGCGTTAGAAATGAAAATTACAACACAAATTCCTGATGCCTCATTAACGCAGAAAGGTGTTATTCAACTCACAGATATCATTGGCAATAGTAATACATTGGCTGCAACTCAGAAACTTGCCTAAGATATAAATAATAACGCCAATAACAGACTGGCAAAAACGCAAAACGGTGCTGATACTCCTGACCAAAATGAGTTTGTGAAAAACTCAGGTTTAAAAGAAGCCGCGAAACGAGAAACAGGAAACACAGCTAATCAAATCCCAGATACCAGTTTATTTTCCAGTAAATAGGTAACGATAAAGGTTGGTGGAGGAGTCCTGGTGGAATTATAGAGAAATATGTAAGAGTAATTATGAAAAGTAATTCTAATCAAAAGAATGCAACATTTCATGAACGAGTAGCAAATGCCAGCAAAACTTCAATTAGTGTGTGGACAGGGCTTTATCATCCTGCAGGAGTTTACAAAGCTTTTCCAGATTCTAATATAATAGTCTATTTACGGGTATGGGGAATATAAGATCTCTGTTGAAGTTGGTTTGTTGTAATTATTTACCACATAAATTAGTAGCTATGGCAGAATAATACAAACATTATCATAGCTTAAAAAAACCGGGATTATAATAACACCCGGTCTCAACCGCTTTATTGCTTCCGATATTTTGTAGCTATTCAACATCAATAATCATTTAAATATTAAACCAACATTAACACCTTAATATTAGCAATGAAATTCATATTATTGAGAAATATTATATACCCTATGGATTTCAAGATGCATCGCGGCGGCAAGGGAGCGAATCCCCGGGAGCATAGATAACTATGTGACTGGGGTAAGTGAACGTAGCCAACAAAGAAGCAACTTGAAAGATGACGGGTATACATACCCACCACAAATAATCAGAATAAATAGACGACTTAGATAATGGCAATTACCCAACCTTTTCAGATCCTAAATTAAACTAATAAAAATCACTTTCAAACATTAAAATTTTCATTACCACCAATTATATAAAAACAGTTAACCCTATAAGTTATAAGAATATTCCATTATTCTTTTTTATCACTAAACTATAGCCGGCGTGAATAGGGAGAAATTATTTCTATAAAAATTCACTATATTGCTTATAAAATTCGATACTTAATTGGAGAAAATATATGAGTCAAAAGAATGATTTTAAGGCTTTTTCTATTAGTGAAAATGCAAATATAGTGAAACAAGAAATATATGAAAAAGATCAAAATTTACAAACTGGATTTCCAACGGGAAATATTACCGCTGAACTATTGAATAAGGCATTACGTCAATCGTCAACCATATCCACTGTCGTCGCTAATTTTATTGCAACACAATCTGGCGATGATGTTCTGGATAATGGGGATATAGACAAACTCACCGCCCAATTCAAGAAAGCCTTAGAGCAAAAAAACACAACAGAAATTCGCGATGCCTCATTAACAGAAAAAGGCATTATTCAGCTCACAGACCAACCAGGCAACAGTAATACACTCGCTCCAACTCAGAAGCTTGTTTCTGATATAAATGATAATGCTAATAATCGACTGGCAAAAGACCAAAACGGCGCAGATATTCCTGATAAAGCCAAGTTTATAAAGAACCTTGGTTTATCAGATACAACAAAGATAACGATAGGGAATGGTGAAAATCAGGTACCTGATATGTCGTTTCTCACCGCTAACCTGAATCACACAGGCTGGCAAAAATTACCTTCGGGTTTAATTGAAATGTGGGGAATAGCGTCAGTTAAAGGCAATGCTTATGCTGAACCTGGTGCTTTAAATAACTTTCCAATTCCATTCCCAAATACATGTCTCAACGTCACGTTAACTCACGTTGGTAACGCCCCTCAACATGCTGGTACATTTTCAATAATGATGGTCAATAATGCTCAATTCCAATGTTTTAGCAGTATTCCAAATTTACAAATTCCTGTAGCAGCATTTTATAGAGCAATAGGGTATTAATATGAACGATAAAAACTATGTATTTAGTGCATTAAATAAAGCATTTTATCCGCTATCATTACAACAGGATTATATTGAAGCAGGCTCATGGCCGAATGATCCTGTACCTGTAACTGATGACATATTCAATGAATTTTCGGGAATACCGCCCACAGGAAAAATACGCTTCTCTGGCAAAGATGGCCTTCCTTGTTGGGAAGATATTCCACCCCCAACGAAAGAGGAATTGATATCTATAGCAGAAGCCCAAAGAGCGCAATTGATATTTCTTGCAAATGAGAAAATAATGCCGCTTGCTGATGCGGCAGAACTTGATATAGCAACAGCTGAAGAAATGCTATCACTTAAAGAATGGAAAAAATATCGTGTGATGCTTAATCGGGTTGATACTTTAACAGCCCCGGAAATTGACTGGCCAATTGCGCCATTATCGTAACTAATAGAAAGGCCGGGATTAAGGTAAACACCGGCCTTTATCATTTTGTTATTGTATTATTGCCAACACAACAGCAATAGATATTTTGTTATCATCCGAACTATTCTCCATACGATATTAGTGACCTCGAACATTATTGTAATCTACTTCCCATAATGAATCTTTAAATAAGAAAACTATTTAAAACCGTTTCTATAAAATAAGTATTAATCACCTGGATGTTATCGAATTACTTATTATTCAAAATATACGAAAAATAATTAGCCCCATAAGCTATAAAAATATTTAATTATTCTTTTTTATCTCTAGACTATGAGCGTTGGGAAATTATCCCTGCAATAACTTAAGATATTATCTATAAAATTCACTATTGAACTTTAGGAAAATATATATGAGTGCAAAGAATGATTTTAAAGCGTTTTCTATTACAGATGGTGCTAATGTGGTGGATCAAAATTTATATGAAAATAGTCCAGAATTGCAAACTGGGTTTCCACCAGACGGTTTTACCACCCATATATTAAATAAGGCATTACGTCAGTCATCAACAATAGCCTCTGTTGTCGCTGATTTTATTGCGACAGAATCTGGCAGTGATGTTTTGGATGATGGTAATATAGCCAATCTCACAGCACAATTAAATAAAGCGTTGGAACAAAAAATTACGAAAAAAGTTCCCGATGCCTCATTAACACAGAAAGGTGTTGTCCAGCTCACAGATGTGATTGGCAATAGTAATACACTGGCTGCAACTCAGAAATTTGTCTCTGATATAAATAATAATGTGAACAATAGAATTAACCAGCTTCCAAATATGTCGTCTTTCACCGCAAATCTGACTCAGAATGGCTGGCAAAAGTTACCGTCCGGTTTAATTGAAATGTGGGGAATGGCTAATGTTTCTTCTAATGGATATTTAAATAATTTTCCAATACCGTTTCCAAATAATTGCCTCAATGTCACATTAACTCACTATGGTTATGGCCCTAAGGCAGCAGGAATATTCTCAGTAATTATAGAAAATAAAAGTCAATTCAGATGTTATAGAAGTATAGATGATAGCTTTCCTTTTGTTTTGACATTTTTCAGAGCAATAGGATATTAATTAAAAACAATGAATTTACCATAATGATTATTTAATTAAAATTGGCAAAAATTATGAACAATAAAAACTATGTATTTAGTGCATCAAATAAAGCATTTTATCCGATATCATTACAGCAGGATTACATTGAAGCAGGCTCATGGCCGAATGATCCAGTACCTGTCACTGATGACATATTCAATGAATTTTCAGGAATACCGCCCACAGGAAAAATACGCTTCTCTGGCAAAGATGGCCTTCCTTGTTGGGAAGATATTCCACCCCCAACAAAAGAGGAATTGATATCTATAGCAGAAGCCCAAAGAGCGCAATTGATATTTCTTGCAAATGAGAAAATAATGCCGCTTGCTGATGCGGCAGAACTTGATATAGCAACAGCTGAAGAAATGCTATCACTTAAAGAATGGAAAAAATATCGTGTGATGCTTAATCGAGTTGATACTTCGAAAGCACCGGAAATTGACTGGCCAATTGCGCCATTATCGTAACTAATAGAAAGGCCGGGATTAAGGTAAACCCCGGCCTTTATCATTTTGTTATTGTATTATTGCCAACACAACAGCAATAGATATTTTGTTATCATCCGAACTATTCTCCATACGATATTAGTGACCTCGAACATTATTGTAATCTATTTCCCATAATGAATCTTTAAATAAGAAAACTATTTAAACCCGTTTCTATAAAATAAGTATTAATCACCTGGATGTTATCGAATTACTTATTACTCAAAACATACGAAAAATAATTAACCCCATAAGCTATAAAAATATTTAATTATTCTTTTTTATCTCTAGACTATGACCGATAGGAAATTATCCTTACAATAATTTAAAACATTATCTATAGAAATTACTATTTAACTTTAGGAAAATATATATGAGTGCAAAGAATGATTTTAAAGCGTTTTCTATTACAGATGGTGCTAATGTGGTGAATCAAAATTTATATGAAAATAGTCCAGAATTGCGGACTGGGTTTCTACCAGACGGTGTTACCACGCATATCTTAAATAAGACATTACGCCAGTCATCAACAATATCCTCTGTTGTCGCTGATTTTATTGCGACAGAATCTGGCAGTGATGTTTTGGATGATGGTAATATAACCAAACTCACAGCGCAATTAAGTAAAGCGTTAGAACAAAAAATCACAACAAAAATTCCTGATGCCTCATTAACACAAAAAGGTATTGTTCAACTCACAGATATCATTGGTAATAGTAATACACTGGCTGCAACCCAGAAGCTTGTCTCCAATATAAATGATAAAATTAATCAAATTCCAAATATGTCATCTTTCACCGCAAACCTGGCTCAGAATGGTTGGCAAAAGTTACCTTCAGGTCTAATTATAATGTGGGGAATAGCATCAGTTTCTTTCGGCGGCAGTGGAAAACCTAATAGCGGATATCTTAATAACTTTCCAATCCCATTCCCAAATAAATGTTTTAGTATCACTTTAACTCATAATGGTTGGGACCCCGGCTCAGCCGGAATATTTGGAACAAAAATAGAAAATCAGAGTCAGTTTCGGTGTTATAGAAGTAATACTCCTTACACTCCCTCTGTTGGAGCATTTTTTATAGCAATAGGATATTAATTTAAAAATTAAATCATTATGATTATTTAATAAAAACTGGAAAAAACCATGAATGATAAAAACTATATATTTAGCGCCTCAAATAAAGCATTTTACCCGTTATCATTGCAACAGGATTATATTGAAGCAGGCTCATGGCCGAATGATCCTGTACCTGTCACTGATGACATATTCAATGAATTTTCAGGAATACCGCCAACAGGAAAAATACGCTTCTCTGGCAAAGATGGCCTTCCTTGTTGGGAAGATATTCCACCCCCAACGAAAGAGGAATTGATATCTATAGCAGAAGCCCAAAGAGCGCAATTGATATTTCTTGCAAATGAGAAAATAATGCCGCTTGCTGATGCGGCAGAACTTGATATAGCAACAGCTGAAGAAATGCTATCACTTAAAGAATGGAAAAAATATCGTGTGATGCTTAATCGGGTTGATACTTCGAAAGCACCGGAAATTGACTGGCCAATTGCGCCATTATCGTAACTAATAGAAAGGCCGGGATTAAGGTAAACTCCGGCCTTTATCATTTTGTTATTGTATTATTGCCAGCACAACAGCAATAGATATTTTGTTATCATCCGAACTATTCTCCATACGATATTAGTGACCACGAACATTATTGTAACCTACTTCCCATAATGAATCTTTCAATAAGAAAACTATTTAAACCCGTTTCTATAAAATAAGTATTAATCACCTGGATATTACCGAATTACTTATTACTCAAAACATACGAAAAATAATTAATCCCATAAGCTATAAAAATATTTAATCATTCTTTTTTATCTCTAGACTATGAGCATTGAGAAATTACCCCTGCAATAATTTAAGATATTATCTATAAAATTCACTATTGAACCTTAGGAAAATATATATGAGTACAAAGAATGATTTTAAAGCGTTTTCTATTAGAAATGGTGCTAATGTGGAGGATCAATATCGCTATGAAAATAGTTCAGAGTTGCAAAACGGATTTTCGCCCGGTAAAGAAGCTAATATTCACTTGTTAAATAAGGTATTACGTCAGTCATCAACAATATCCTCTGTTGTAGCTGATTTTATTGCGACAGAATCTGGCAGTGATGTTTTGGATGATGGTAATATAGCCAAACTTACTGCACAATTAAATAAAGCGTTAGAACAAAAAATTACAACAAAAATTTCCAATTCCACACTAGAAAAAGCACAAAACGGTGCTGACATCCCCAATAAAAATGAGTTTGTGAAAAATCTCGGTTTATTGAACTTATTATTAGCAGGTACTCCTCTGTTTACACAAGGGGATAATTTCATGACTTTTAAAATTCCATTTTTCATCGGATCAGAGCGAAAATATCTCTTATTCCAATCTGTATATACACAGGCTCCAAATTTAGCTAACCAGGGGAAATTCACTATCACCTACCCAATTGCATACTCTTATGAACCTCATGCTATACTTTCCAGTATGGGAGGAATTACTCGTGGAGGTAACTATTCTGAAGGAGCTGAAATATTCAAAATCAATAAAGAAAACCTGGTAATAATATCACATTGGCAGTCTCGTGATACAAACTTTTCTCCTGTACGCATATTTGTAGTAGGAGTATCAGATAACTAACTTTCAACGCTAATAGTTGTTATCTATCTCAGATTTTAGAATTATCTCGATAAAGTACCGGAAATTGACTGGCCAATTCAGCCATTTTCGTAATTAACAAAAAGACCGGGATTAGAATAACATCCGGTCTTTAGCATTTTATTTACGCTAATACTCTAGGTTGTAAATATTCTGTTATTATTCAAGCTATTTTCTCTTAAGACTTGTTAACTACATAACATTGGAAGCTTTACACATCCTTGACATCTTTCCTATATAGCTAACCACATAATAAAGTTCACACGTAAAAGTTTCCTAAGATAGGAAAAATTTCATATAGTATGGTTTTCTGTTGCCAGATCTGGTTTTTCAATGTAATTTATGCCGTATAAAAATACAACAAGTGTGTAATAGTAAGAAATTAAAACTGACGATAACACACGGGTATAAAATGAAAAATAAACTAAGTTATTAAAATGTCGTTATTAATCAAAAAAAGCTGTATCAATTGTGATATGTGTGAACCTGAATGTCCCAATCAGGCTATATCAATGGGAGATGTAATCTATGAAATCGATGCTGAGCGTTGTACCGAATGTGTCGGTCATTATGATGCTCCAACTTGCCAATCAGTCTGTCCGATAAATAATACCATTATTACCGATCCAGACCGACAAGAAACAGAAGAGCAATTGTGGGATAAATTTGTATTACTGCATCATGCAGATAAAATCTAAAATTAACTCTCTAAAATAACGGTCGCACAAGCATAAAGGCGCTCATCGGCCAATGTCACATGCAAAGACATAGCTCCCTGTTTCTGAGCTAATTCTGCTGCTGCGCCATAGAGCCGCAAAGTCGGTTTTCCCAGAGCATCATTAACCACTTCAAACTGGTTAAATGCCAAGCCATTACGGATACCCGTTCCCAGCGCTTTTGCCGCCGCTTCTTTTACCGCAAAGCGCTTAGCCAGAAAACGAACCGGTTTTTCATGTTGTTGATATTGTTTCCATTCTAATTCACTGAGAATACGTTTTGCCAAGCGCTCACCTGAGCGCTCAACAACTCCCTCAATACGGGCAATTTCAACAATATCCGTGCCCAAGCCGATAATAGCCATTAACCGCGCGCTTTCCGCATTTGAGTTTTCATATCTGCTACAGCAGCAGTCAAACCACTGAACACCGCCCGCCCGATAATGGCATGACCAATATTTAATTCATAAATTTCCGGCAGAGCCGCAATACGTTGTACATTGTGATACGTCAGCCCATGACCTGCATTAACCGTCAGCCCAATATCCGCAGCATAGGTCGCGGCCTTTTTGATGCGCTGGAACTCTTTTTCCTGTTCAATTTCATTTTCTGCATCAGCATAAGCACCGGTGTGAATTTCAATAAAAGGCGCACCAACTTCTCTGGCTGCATCTATTTGCTGGTGATCCGCATCAATAAACAGAGAAACAAGAATACCCGCTTCAGACAGACGTTTAACCGCCACCATAATCTTATTTTTCTGACCGACAACATCTAAACCACCTTCTGTTGTCACTTCCTGCCGTTTTTCAGGCACCAAACAGCAAAATTCAGGTTTAATGCGACAGGCAATATCCACCATTTCATCTGTCACAGCCATTTCAAGGTTCATCCGGGTCTGGATAGTTTGACTCAATAGTTCAACATCCCGATCAGTAATATGACGACGATCTTCACGCAAATGAATGGTAATCCCATCTGCACCAGCCTGTTCTGCAACAAAAGCTGCCTGAACCGGATCAGGATAATTTGTGCCACGGGCATTACGCACTGTCGCAATATGATCGATATTAACGCCTAATAATATTTCAGCCATATTTATCTCCTGTAGTCATATTGAATGTGACAAGTTTACTCTTTCCATCTTGAAGAGAAACAAATTCATTAGTTTTCTTTCTATGCCAGCTTCTTATGTACAAATTGCCGGAATAGTTCACGACTTTTTAAAGGCTTACCACCAAGGTAGGGTTTCAGTGCAATACGCGTGAAACGCTTTGCTGCTTTCAATGTTGCCAAATCAGGGAATTCACGCGTTGCCAATGATTTTAATTCACGACCCGTAAAACTATAGTGATCAATGATCAGGCTAGCGATAAATCCTTTTTCTTCTCTATAACGGTAGGTCATCGTATCAGTCACAGATTCACCACTGCCCGCACAATGAAGATAATCAACGCCATAACCAAGATTTGCCAGTAACGCCAGCTCAAACCGGCGTAATGCATGCTCTGGTGTGTATTCACTGGCAGCAAGAATTTGTAAACATTGCAGGTAATCAAAGAACAAAGCCGGATAAGCCGTTCCTTGTTCAAGCACTCTCGACAGCAATTCATTGACATATAGACCGCTGTACAACACGCTGCCAGTAAGAGGAAGAGTTAAAGAAATAGGATCGGCATCACGCAGCGTCTTAACTACACCCCGCCCACTCCAGCGCATCAGCAAAGGGGTAAATGGCTGCAAGCAGCCTTTTAAATTGGAACGACGGCTGCGCGCACCTTTAGCCAACACACTGATCCGCCCCTCATTTTCAGTAAAAAGATCCAGTAACAAACTGGTTTCACTGTAAGGGCGCCGATGAAGAATAAAAGCACGCTGCCAACCGTCCACAGGCAACGCCTTATTTCAAATCATCGACGTAACCCAGGCTCCGCAGCGCCCGCTCGTCATCAGCCCAACCCGCTTTAACTTTAACCCACAGTTCCAAGTGGACTTTAACATCAAACAGCCTTTCCATGTCCTGACGGGCTTCAATACCAATGGTTTTGATTTTACTCCCTTTATTACCAATCACCATTTTCTTCTGGCCGTCACGTTCAACCAGAATCAAACCGTGAATATTGTAGCCGCCACGCTCATTGGCTACGAATTGTTCAATTTCAACTGTCACAGAATAGGGCAATTCATCACCGAGAAAACGCATGAGTTTTTCGCGGATAATTTCAGAAGCCATAAAACGTTGGGAACGGTCAGTAATATAATCTTCCGGGAAATGGTGAGTTACCTTTGGCATATGTCCGCGCACAATCTTTGCAATTGTATCGACATTCATGCCTTTTTCAGCACTCATCGGTACAACATCGAGAAAGTTCATTTGCTTGCTGAGGAAACCAATATGTGGTAGCAAGCTAGCTTTATCAGTCACGTTATCCACTTTATTGATAGCCAGCAAAACCGGACAACGCAGGTTACGTAGTTTATTCAGCACCATTTCGTCATCTGGCGTCCAGTGAGTACCTTCAACAACAAAAATGACCAGCTCTACATCACCAATAGAACTGCTGGCTGCACGATTCATCAGACGATTGATCGCCCGCTTTTCTTCAATATGCAATCCAGGTGTATCCACATAAATGGTCTGATAAGCCCCTTCCGTGTGAATACCCATAATACGGTGACGGGTAGTTTGTGGTTTACGGGAAGTAATAGACACTTTCTGACCCAAAAGCTGATTCAGCAATGTGGATTTTCCCACATTAGGCCGTCCGACTATTGCGATAAATCCGCAATAGGTTTCTTGTTCGCTCATTCAAGCTCCAGTTGTTTTAATGCTTGCTCTGCCGCTGCCTGCTCCGCTTTGCGGCGGCTGGAGCCTGTTCCTTTAACCGGCTGTTCGATACCACTCACTTGACAGTGAATAGTAAATTCCTGGTCGTGGGCTTCACCACGTACCATAACAACCAGATATGACGGCAAAGGCAAATGATGCCCTTGCAGATATTCTTGTAGCCGGGTTTTAGGATCTTTCTGTTTATCACCCGGGCTAATTTCATTCAAACGAGTTTCATACCATCTCAGAATAGTTCTCTCAACCGTTTGAATGTCGCTATCAAGGAAAATACCGCCGATCAGCGCTTCCACAGTGTCAGCCAGAATAGATTCACGGCGGTAACCGCCGCTTTTCAGTTCTCCCGGACCAAGGCGAAGACATTCACCTAATTCAAATTCCCTTGCCAATTCAGCCAAAGTGTTACCACGAACCAATGTGGCACGCATCCGGCTCATATCCCCTTCATCTACACGAGGAAAGCGGTGATATAGTGCATTAGCAATAACAAAACTGAGAATTGAATCACCGAGAAATTCCAGCCGCTCGTTATGTTTACTGCTGGCACTACGATGAGTTAATGCTTGTATCAGCAGATCATGCTGATCAAAAGTGTACCCCAGCTTACGCTGCAATCTGTTAATTACGATGGGATTCATGTGCTACCAAATATAGGTCAGAATTCGTCAAATAAAAACGCACACGCAACAGACCTGTACGGGAGGCCCTGACAAAACTGTTGCGTTTGCACTGGCTCCTTATCAGGAGCCAGTCATTAAGTTTGAAAGGATATTCTACACCGCGAGTAAAATTAATGCTTCGCTAATATTAATTAATTCCACCAATACGGCTAAAGCGAACTCCGGTAGGCCATTCCCCTTCCTGTTTCTCAAAACTCATCCAGATTGCTGAAGCGCGGCCAACCAGGTTTTTCTCAGGAACAAAGCCCCACTCACGGCTATCAGCACTATTATCACGGTTATCACCCATCATGAAATAGTGACCTTCAGGCACAATCCACACTCCCTCAGGCAAACCTGGCTGACGGAAATTCGGCCTCGGCAGTACGCCCGGAATCTCCAAAATATGGTGGGTTGTCACCCCCAGATTCTCAATCCGTTCACCCTGCCGCATGCTGTAAGGGGGTAAAGTTTCTTCAACAGGTATCTGGAAAACACCTATCTTTTTCAGGCTCTCACCATGGGAATTGACGCCATACTGTTTCATTGTCCACTCACTTGGGAACAGTGAACCATAAGAAACCGGTAGCTCTTCCTTACAACTTTCTATTTCACCGCAACCAGAAAAAATACGTAGTTCTTTCTTCAACGGATCATAAATAATTTTATCGCCCGGCAAGCCAATCACTCGTTTGATGTAATCAAAACTTGGGTCCAACGGATATTTGAATACGGCAATATCACCACGCTTTGGTTCGCCAGTCTTAATCAATGTAGTTTGAGTGATGGGATCTTTCAATCCGTATGCATATTTCTCCACCAGAATGAAATCACCAATCAATAAAGTTGGCATCATAGAACCCGATGGGATCTGAAATGGCTCATAAACAAAAGAGCGCAAGATCAGAACCACGGCCAGCACTGGGAAAATGGATGAGCAAGTATCTATCCATGTTGGTTTGTTAATAGTCTCAGCCAGATGCTCCTGATCCATTGTACCTTCAGTTAGCTCCTGCAATCTGGCAAGTTTCTTCTTGCGCGCTGGGGCCCATTTGAAACGATCAATACACCAAATAATGCCGGTGACTAACGTTGCCAGCGTTAGGATCAGGGCAAAAGTGTTAGCCATTTAGACTCCTTACAACCTTATTAATTGTCTTTACCAACATGAAGAATGGCTAAGAAAGCTTCTTGTGGTAACTCAACATTACCAACCTGCTTCATGCGTTTCTTACCCTCTTTCTGTTTCTGCAATAGCTTTTTCTTACGGCTAACGTCACCACCATAACACTTCGCCAAGACGTTTTTACGCAATTGCTTCACTGTCGAGCGAGCAATAATATGATTGCCAATCGCAGCCTGGATCGCGATATCAAACTGCTGACGAGGAATGAGTTCTTTCATCTTCTCGACCAATTCCCGACCACGATATTGGGCATTGTCACGATGAGTAATCAACGCCAATGCATCAACTCGTTCACCGTTAATTAACACATCCACACGAACCATATCAGATGCCTGGAAACGAGTGAAATTATAATCCAGTGATGCATAACCACGAGATGTAGATTTCAATCGATCAAAGAAATCTAACACAACTTCAGCCATCGGTATTTCGTAAGTCAGTGCAACTTGTTTACCATGGTAAACCATGTTGGTCTGCACTCCACGTTTCTCAATACATAAGGTAATGACATTCCCCAGGTATTCCTGAGGTAACAACATGTGACACTCAGCAATAGGTTCACGCAACTCTTCAATATTATTCAACGGCGGCAATTTAGAAGGGCTGTCCACATAGAGAATATCGTGGCTGGTTGTTTCCACTTCATAAACAACCGTTGGTGCCGTTGTAATAAGGTCGAGATCATATTCACGTTCCAGACGCTCTTGAATAATCTCCATATGCAATAGACCAAGGAAACCACAACGGAAACCAAAACCCAGTGCAGAAGAACTCTCCGGCTCATAAAACAGAGAAGCATCATTCAGACTCAACTTACCCAATGCATCACGGAATGCTTCATAGTCATCCGAACTGACAGGAAATAACCCCGCATAAACCTGTGGTTTGACTTTCTTAAAACCTGGCAGTGGTTTTTCCGCAGGCTGACGGGCCAGCGTCAATGTATCACCAACTGGGGCACCAAGAATGTCTTTAATCGCACAAACCAACCAACCTACTTCACCGCAATCTAATACATCGCGGTCAACTCGTTTCGGTGTAAAAATGCCAAGACGATCAGCGTTATATACCTGACCGGTACTCATCACTTTGATTTTGTCGCCCTTGCGCAAGGTGCCATTTTTAATACGCACCAGCGAGACAACACCGAGATAGTTATCAAACCATGAATCGATAATCAGTGCCTGTAACGGCGCACCAGGATCGCCTTCCGGAGCCGGAATCTCTTTAACTAAACGCTCAATGACATCTTGTACGCCTACACCCGTTTTGGCTGAACAACGCACTGCATCGGTAGCATCAATCCCAACAATGTCCTCAATTTCTTCTGCTACGCGCTCAGGCTCCGCAGCAGGTAAATCGATTTTATTCAGAACCGGAACAACTTCCAGATTCATATCCAGAGCGGTATAACAGTTAGCCAGTGTCTGAGCTTCCACACCCTGCCCGGCATCAACTACCAGCAATGCTCCTTCACATGCAGCCAACGAACGGGAGACCTCATATGAGAAGTCAACGTGCCCTGGCGTGTCGATAAAGTTTAATTGATAGAGCTGCCCATCATTGGCTTTGTAATCCAGGGTCACACTCTGCGCCTTGATGGTAATACCACGTTCACGCTCAAGCTCCATGGAGTCCAGCACTTGCTCTGCCATTTCACGATCTGTTAAGCCACCACAAATTTGAATAATACGGTCAGATAACGTCGACTTACCGTGGTCAATGTGGGCAATAATGGAGAAATTTCGTATTTGCTTCATTATAAATATTTTTCTGCCTTGGTATTTCTGAATCATTCGCCTAATGGACACACAGAGGGACATAAAGCGACGGTTTATAGGTTTGGCCACCGGCCTAAAAGGCTGTATTCTACATGCCAAATCTGTGAAAACCTAGTCATGCCTGTGGCTTTAGTATGATCAGTAAATTAAAAGTTCTGTGTGATTAAAACAGATTTATTCCCGATGCTGAACATGAATTACATCAGGAGGCAAGCCAATTTGTAAAACTACCGGCTGGTATTCCTGCCGATTATCCCAATAAGTAGCAACTTTGCGGGCAAGGAAAAACCCTGAGACTCCTCCCAATATACCACCACAAAACACCCATAATTGATTGGTCATCCATAACTGAATAAGTACACCACCAAGGAATAGCCCAATAAGTGGCGTCAGATAAACCAGTAACGCTGAACGCAGTAAGCTTCCTTCGGGGATACCAACCTCCACTTTCTGCCCGGGTTGTAACGGCTGTAAAATCTCAAGTTCGAGCTGATGAACACCATCTGGCCCTAGTTTGTTCAGTAAATAAGAACCACACGCAGCACGAGCCTGACAACTGCCACAACTAGAAGAAGAACCATAGCGTAATAATGCTCTGCCTTGCTGCCAATGGATTACTGTTGCCCATTCTTTGATCATCAGTTAGCTCCCATAAATGCAACACCTGCAGCAACATATTTAGCGGTTGCCAATGGTAGTTCACCAATAATAGCCACCTCCTTTGCCCCACGCGTTACACTATAAATCGTTCGGTTCCCACGACGAAGAAGATGCTCTAATTTACTGGTTTTATCCGCGTTAATCACATTCACTGAAAAACTGAATAAACCATCACTGAACATAATAGACTCGAGCGAATCATTATTCGACAGTTTACGCCGGTTGCGTGAAACCTCAGTGAAACCATCCGGCAATTTACCTACTTTCCAGTTGAATACCGCCTTCTCTGATGATGGAACGACCAGCATTGGTGGCATATTCAGGCGAGTAATTACACTCATTGCCTCATAGACATCCCCACCTATTGTCGAGGAAACAACCCGAAACTGTTCAAGCGTCTCACTATCACGATCAAGTAAATCAATACGTAATGGTAAATGCGTTTCTTCGTCGATAAGTAAAATGTAATTATAACGTACTTCATCTTTGGAAATGATGCGTACAACCCGGCAAGGTCTGTCACCTATATGAGTACGACCAACATCGATGAAATTGTAGTATTTTTTCAACTGAGTGAAGTCAGCAAAAACAACCGCAGGTAAATAATCAATAATATGATCACCGTTAAGACTGAACGCATCCAACCCTGGTTCAAAATAACTGATCTCATTACCGCGCTGGACAATCTCCCTACGGGAACCATCCATCTGCATGATTTGAGCAATTGGAATACCATTGATAATGGCATGCCGATAACGAACTGAGACAATAGCTTGCGGGCTGAGATTAATAAAGGCAAGCTCATAAGTTAGAGACTGAGTGGCGCTACCCATTTCCTGCAACAAAGCCTCAGCGCTGCTAAGCTGTGCCGAGGCTTGTAGAGGAGTAAACAGGCTGCCCGCCAGCAAAAAGACGGAAAACCAGATATGTTTCATTACTGCTGTTGTGTTCCTAAAGATTGCGTTCCGGGGACCGGAATGGCGACCTGTGGTGGAATTCCCTGTCCGTCATTTTGTTCAAAATGTACACGGCGATCAAGTTCATATTGTTGTAGCATGATATTAATGCGTTTATTACGTTCCTGCACTTGTATACGCTGATCATTACCAAACATATCGTCGCCAGAAGGCACTCCCAGGCTCACCGGTGATGCAGATCCCATTATAGGCAATGTATTGAATACCGGTGTATCAGATTGATATCCAATATCCACAGAATTATGACTATTATACTGCTGTACGCCTATCAGTACCGCCAACGAAACACAGGCAGCAACCCCCACTTGAGTAATTTGACTTCCCCAAGGGCGGAGTTTCTGCCAGAACGTCGCTTTTTGCCAAGCCTCCGGCTGAGGCTGGGATTCAGGAACAGCCCCAGGGTTAAAATGAACAGGCTCCTTCTCAAGTACCCGCGCAACCCGGCTCGCAATATCCATATGCAATACTTCAGTCACATCACCGCGCAATGTGTCACGGATCAAGTGGTAATTTTCCCAGTGTTTCTGCATTGCAGAATCTTTAGACAAAATACTAACGACTTCACTATCAAGAGCTTCGCCATCCATAAGTGCGGAAAGTTTTTCTCTTTGCATGTCAAAGTACCCTTCAGTATTATCCCACTATTTTTAATTTTAAATCAGTGGTTGAATTTTATCATCAATGGCTTCCCTTGCCCGGAAGATACGGGAACGAACTGTACCTACTGGACAATCCATAACAACGGCTATCTCTTCATAGCTTAGCCCATCTAATTCCCTCAGAGTTATTGCCATTCGCAAATCCTCAGGAAGAGATTCAATAGTCCGGAAAACCATCTGCCTTAATTCTTCTGACAACATTAAATTCTCAGGGTTCGAAATTTCTTTTAGTGCGTTCGAAGCTTCATAATTTTCAACGTCACTGACATCCAAATCAGTCGATGGTGGACGTCGCCCTTGAGAAACCAAATAGTTCTTTGCAGTATTTACTGCGATACGATACAACCAAGTATAAAAAGCACTATCGCCACGAAATGAAGCTAATGCCCGATAGGCTTTAATAAATGCCTCCTGCGCAACGTCAGGAACATCACCCTGCGGAATATAGCGGGATACAAGGCTCGCTACTTTATGCTGATATCTGACTACCAGTAAGTTAAACGCCTTTTGGTCACCTTTCTGCACTCGCTCGACCAGCATTTGATCCGTTAACTGCTCGCTCATCCGAGGTTAAATCTCCTGAAGAAAAACTCCGTATTAATATTTATTAAACCAACCATTATGTCCTGTTTTCCGAGCAAGCATGGCTTTGAGTAATAAAATTCTGCGAAGTTCAATTTCTGTCATCATTTTGTTGCAATCATAGCCTTTATCATATCTGATAGGCTAACATGATTTTTACTCATCTTCTTCAATATCATCAACTATGCAACCATTATTCTCACAACATTACAGCGATGTACTTATTATCGGCAGTGGTGTGGCTGGCCTGTCTCTGGCTTTACGGCTCGCTTCACAATACAAAATCACTGTATTAAGTAAAAGTATTCTCAGTGAAGGCGCATCTTATTACGCACAAGGGGGGATAGCCGCTGTATTTGATAAAACAGATAGTATCGCATCTCATGTTGAAGACACCTTGATTGCCGGAGCAGGACTTTGCGATAAAAGTGCTGTCGAGTTTATCACCAGCAATGCCCGCCATTGTGTACAATGGCTGATTGAACAAGGTGTTTCATTTGATACAGAAACCCGTGAAGATGGAAAAAAACAATATCATCTGACCCGTGAAGGTGGCCACAGCCATCGACGTATTCTGCACCATGCAGATGCAACAGGTAAAGAAGTAGAAACCACACTGGTTGAAAAAGCCAGGTCTCATCCGAACATTATTGTGAGAGAGAGCTGTAATGCAGTCGATTTGATTACCTCAAATAAAGCCCAATTCAATGGGAATAATCGAGTGGTTGGCGCTTATATTTGGAACCGCCAGCAGAAACAAGTAGAAACTTATCGCGCTAAAGTCGTTGTACTAGCAACCGGTGGTGCAGCTAAAGTTTATCAATACACCACAAATCCCGATATCTCATCCGGTGATGGCATTGCAATGGCATGGCGTGCAGGCTGCCGTATCGCCAATCTGGAATTTAATCAGTTTCATCCGACTTGTCTGTTTCATCCACAAGCACGTAATTTCTTGCTAACTGAAGCTCTAAGAGGTGAAGGCGCTTATCTGAAACGACCAGATGGCAGCCGTTTTATGCCTGATTTTGATGAACGTGCTGAACTGGCCCCTCGCGACATCGTAGCCCGGGCTATTGACCATGAAATGAAACGTCTTGGCGCTGATTGCATGTTTCTGGATATTAGCCATAAACCAACTGATTTCATCATCCAGCATTTTCCAATGATTTATGAAAAACTACTGACGTTGGGCTTTGATCTAACAAAAGAACCGATTCCAATCGTGCCTGCCGCACATTATACCTGCGGTGGTATAGTCGTCGATCATCATGGACGTACTGATCTCAACAATTTATATGCTATCGGTGAAGTCAGCTACACTGGCCTGCATGGTGCAAACCGTATGGCATCCAATTCTTTGCTGGAATGTTTAGTTTACGGCTGGTCTGCTGCAAAGGACATCCAACAACAGATTAAAAAAATCGAAGCAGTACCAGAACTCCCCTTTTGGGATGAGAGTCGCGTTGATAATTCAGACGAACAAGTCGTAATTCAGCACAATTGGCACGAATTACGCCTGTTTATGTGGGATTACGTTGGTATCGTGCGTACAACCAAACGCCTGGAACGAGCATTGCGCCGCATTAATTTGCTACAGCAAGAGATTCACGACTATTACTCCAATTTCAGAATCTCCAATAATCTATTGGAATTACGAAATTTGGTGCAAGTCGCTGAATTAATTATACGCTGTGCACTAGAAAGGAAAGAAAGCAGAGGTCTGCATTTCACGCTGGATTATCCCAACTTATTGCCAGAGTCAAAACCAACAATTCTGGCACCTTGATCTCTGCCAGCGAAACCTACTCATAACGACACACCCCAGCGTGATTATTTCAATAATAAAGATAGAAATCCGTCACCAGTTGCTGAAATTCCAATGTGTATACACCATCTGGCTGACGGATGGTTAACTCACTGATTAAACCTGTATTTTCCTTACGAGAAAGTGCCAACAACATTCGATGTAATGGCTTATCTTTCCTATCACGAATATTAACCCGATCATGAGAAAACCAGCCTCGCTGACACGCCATTGTTTCGAATACCTCACCAATAGCATATGGCAATACCACACAGAACAGGCCATCTGGCGTGACTAACTTTTCTGCATATTGCAATAATCGCTGATGAGTCAGAGAGCCAGTATAACGAGCCTGCTCCCTTGCCTCATTCCGGCAAGCAATAGCCGGCTCAAAATAAGGTGGATTACTAACAATCAGGTCATAACATTGTAAATATCGATCAGCAAAATCACCAATATCCTGATGATAAACATTTACTTTTCTCCGCCACGGGGACCGTTCTACATTCTCTCGTGCCTGAAATGTGGCATTTATATCCAGTTCCACCGCATCAATTTTTATATTTTCATCGGTACGCTGCGCCAACATCAGAGCAATCAACCCGCTACCACAGCCAATATCCAAAATTGCTTTTTTGTCATTAACCGAAGCCCATGCGCCTAATAGAACACCATCAGTCCCTACTTTCATTGCACATCGATCATGACCGACAAAAAATTGCTTAAAAGTAAATCCTCCCTGACGCAGAGATCGTTTCTGTTCCAAATTAATAACCTACCATCTGTCAGTACAAAAAAATTTCGCTATAGGATAAGGGGAATTATGTTCCGATAAAAGCTATCTGCTTCCCTAACAGTATTAATAGATGAACAATATGCCCAACCTGTTTATAATCGGCGACCCAAACAGAGGTATATGATGACTGCAACAAATTTTTCTGAACTTGACCTAGATGAACGCCTGCTTGATGCTCTGAATGACAAAGGTTACTCCCGCCCAACAGCAATTCAAGCAGCGGCTATTCCAGCAGCAATGGATGGATGTGATGTTTTGGGTTCCGCACCGACTGGTACAGGTAAAACTGCGGCTTACCTACTGCCAGCTCTACAACATTTACTGGATTTTCCACGCAAAAAATCTGGCCCACCACGCATTTTGATCCTAACACCCACCCGTGAATTGGCAATGCAGGTGGCAGACCAAGCAAAAGAACTTGCTACACATACCAATCTGGATATTGCTACGATTACTGGCGGCGTAGCATATATGAACCATGCAGAAGTTTTCAGTGAAAATCAGGACATTGTCGTCGCTACTACAGGCCGTCTGTTGCAATATATCAAAGAAGAAAACTTTGATTGCCGAGCAGTTGAAACACTGATCCTTGATGAAGCAGATCGTATGCTAGATATGGGTTTTGCCAATGACATTGAAACCATAGCTGGTGAGACCCGTTGGCGCAAACAAACTATGCTATTCTCTGCGACTCTGGAAGGAGACGCTATTCGTGATTTTGCTAAACGCTTACTGGAAGATCCAGTTGAAATTGATGCAGAACCATCGCGCCGCGAACGCAAAAAAATCCAGCAATTTTACTATCGAGCAGATAATCTGAAACACAAAATTGCCCTGCTTTGCCATTTACTGAAACAACCGGATGTTACTAAGTCCATCATTTTTGTTCGCAAACGCGAACGTGTACATGAGCTTGTAGATGAATTGCGTCAAGCCGGTATCAAATCCTGGTACCTCGAAGGGGAAATGGTACAGGCTAAAAGGACAGAGGCGGTTAAGCGCTTGAATGATGGCAGTGTCAATGTTCTGGTTTCCACTGATGTTGCTTCCCGTGGATTAGATATTGATGATATTAGCCATGTTTTCAACTTCGACTTACCGCGTACCGCTGACGTATATCTACACCGTATTGGCCGCACAGCTCGCGCAGGTCGCAAAGGTACCGCGATTACCTTAGTGGAAGCACATGATCATCCTTTATTAGGCAAAATCAGCCGCTATATAAACGAGCCACTGAAGTCACGGACTGTTGATGAACTCCGTCCAACAACCAGAGTACCAAGTGAAAAAACCAGTAACAAGCCATCGAAAAAAGTACTGGCTAAGCGCAAAGAAAACAAAGAGAAAAAGAAAGCCGAAGAGCTAAAGAAAAAAGTAAAAATACGCCATCGAGATAGCAAAAATATTGGCAAACGTCGTAAACCTTCTGGTAATCCAAGACCTGAAGCCCCAACTAACAGCGATGAGTAAATCTTTAAACGGGCCAATTGGCCCGTTGATTATACCCGTCGTCTTTCAAGTTTCCTCTTTGTTGGCTACACTCGCCTACCTTGGTCACATAGTTTACCATGCACCCGGGATTCACTCCTTTACTGTCGCGATGCATCTTGAAATCCATAGGGTATAAAACCATTAAGCAAAATATGGAAACACTATTTCATATATATATTCATACAGATTAACTTCATTCAAGATGATAAATGCCTTGATTGAATTACCAAACTCTAAATCAAAATCCCTTTTATCAACAATATTAATCACAATTTCAGCCGTGCCGTTTTTTACGCCAAATATAGCCTCAACTTTCCCTTTTATTGCCCCAATTATGTATCTATTCTTTTCATCATCTAAACTGTACTTTCTTTTCTCTAAATTTAATATATCAGATTCAAGCTTAATTAATCGACTACGTGATGAAAATAATTCCATTCTATATTTGATAATATTTTTCTTGGATAAATAATTATTATTTTCAAATAGCAACATTATCAAAATAAGATTTATTTTTCCTATAGAAAAACAAACTCATTATAAGCCCAATACAAATAGAAAGAACATGGCCTGGCTTCGGGTAGTGAGCATAAATAAAATCTAGAGCTATTGCCGGCAGCATGGAAAAAACAACAGCAAACTTTAATATACTAGAAGTATGCTCTTTGACAAAAACCAACAGCAATGCAAAGGAGGATACGCCCAAAACAGCTTGTGATGCTCCCGTACCAATATTCCAAGGGTAACTAACAAAGTTAGTGCTATAAAGAGTTCCCAAGGCACCAGAAGTAAACCATAAAACTAATAAAAATTTAGATCCAAGATGTTTTTCTAATAAAACTCCCAGTATGGAAAGTGATAGCACATTGTAGACCATATGCAGTTGTTTAACATGTATGAACTGAGAAACCAGAAGTCGCCAATACTCAAATTCATATAATCTATTTGGTGTTAATCCTCCATATTTCTCTAGATCTATAATACTCATTTTACCGATAAAGCTATCTGTTAATGAATATGAAACAAATGTGGAATAAACAATTGTCACACATACTATAAATACTGTTGTTATAGGAGCTTTTTTAATTTGGAACATTCAATACTTCCTTCATAATCATTACATAACATCATAAATTATATCAGACAAATCTTTAAGTGTAACATCTATATCATCAATTTTACTTGATTCTATATTACGCTTAAAGTTAGTAACAATCTCAGGATTGTCCAACCATCTTTTTATTAAGCCAAATCCATTAGATTGATTTTCAAAACAAAAAACAAATTTTCTTTTGTTTGTCAACTCCATTATCCATCTTTCCATTGGTAACCCAGAGAAATGTACTAAAACGGGTAAATTGAATCTAATTGATTCCAATACTGTGTTTGGAGCAGATTTAAAGTATAGAAATTATCTGTTGTTTGTTGAAGCCTCTAGTGCCAACTTTAGATAATCCTTATTATCTAATGTATTATAAATACATGCTCTATCTGCATACTTCCTATTTAAATCTATGCATTCATCATACAATTTCTTATTCGAGGCAATAACCATGAAAATTTTAGGTTTCGAGGGATGTTCGAAAGAGGTTTTTAATACATCAAAGTAACCTTCTTCACATCCATTGCAGAGAATTAAAATAGAAGGAATGTCCTTCTGTTCGATTTGATAGTTTGAAACTGGCTTAAATAATGGAACAGTCTCTAATATATGAAATTTTTTAACCATATCAGAATTTGGGTAATAATTTGTAGTTCTAATCGTCAAATCACTACTAAAATGTTGATATATTTTAATATCTAACAAACCAGGATTAGTTATGAAGTTCACAGTTTTGAAGTCAAAATAGAATTTTTTTGAATGCATGGACTATTTTTGCAATAACACCTTTTGTAGATATAATTAACGATGGAAAGTTATTATCAATGACACTCGATAATGATTCATTTAATACCTGCTCATTATTGAAATTACTAATCCATGAATCAATATCATCTATCAACTCATCATATAACTTCAATTTAATGTGAGGATCATAGTAACTTGCAGCAATCTCTTGCATCCTTAATCCAAACTTGCTGAACACAGGCACTAATTCATCAAAACAGATTAGCTCTGCAGAAAAAACCTCTTTACTGTTTTGAAGTAAGATATTTTTTCGGTGTCGGGTATTTCAATGCACCAGAACTCCCTATAAACTCTCTGCGGCGAAGATCTTCATACAGGTGTAAAAATGCATCATCAGAATCATGATGATTGATGATTCGCTGTTCTTAGCAAAAATATCCTGGTACAGGTAATTTAATTTACCTAAGCGCTATGCTTACTTATTGGAAACATTAAGCATGTTTGAATTACCAGCAAAGCTTCCTGACAGAAAATATCCGGGAGTAGTGAGGAGTAAACCGCAAAAATACCCGGTAAAAAGGGAAGCCAGCCAGATTAACTGACTGGCATTAGGCCAAATAGCCCGTTTTTATCTTACTTCAAATAATACCGGCTGACTTGCTGCGCTTTCAGCCAATGATTGACTTCATTATATTCCGCTTGCATCTCATAGCTCCGCGCTTTTAGCGGTGTGAGATTGAGATACATCTGGAATGTTAACTGCTGCTTGTTTTGCAATTTAGGATCAGCTCCTGACTTCAACAATATCAGCACCAGTTCCGGCGAATTAATTTTGGCTGCAATATGTAACGGAGTATCTCCAATCCGATTAGCCTGATTGGGATTAGCACCAGCGGCCAACAGTAATTCAATCTGCATTTTTCTCCCTACCTGAACCGCAACATGTAAAGGTGTTGCTAAAGTTACGGGATGCATAATATTCACATCAGGAGCAAATGATAACAAAGATTTAAGATAATCAGGGTTGTTGATTTTTGCAGACGTATGTAAAGCACTTTCTTGTTGCAAACCAAGTTGAGTAGGATCAGCGCCCTCTTTCAGCAAATTATTAACATCATCCATTCGCTGATTGAATATAGCCCATTGTAACGGAGTTATATTTTCTTCACTCCGATGACAATCCAGTTCCAATTCAGGCTCAATTATTTCACCAATTTTCATCGCGCCTCTCTTTAATTATGCGGAAATACTCAGATCCGGTTCATTAAGCATGACTAGAGATTCTTCTTGTTGTTCATCATTTAAAGATGACCAAGGTTTGTATATCGTTAATAATTCCATCATCTTTTTAAGAGAATGTGCTTTTAGTCCACGTATCAGATTATGAGGAAACCCTTGATCTGATTCTCCTGAATTATCATTATATTTCAGTAAGATTTTATGGCCTATCGGCTGAGATACGGGCAGTTTCCGTTGTAATACATCAAGTAAATCATGTTCCACAACATAATGACGCACCAATCCATTTTCAGCGATAGCCCTACCCTCTTGGGGTGAAAAACCCAAATTTTTCATCATATTGTCAGAAACACCGGCTGAATTAAATACTACCGCAGGCTTGCCAACGGATAATGCAGCTGTCGCTGCTAATCCTCCCCCCAAAGAATGCCCAGTAAATAACACATTTTCCCCAAATACCATTCTGGCGGTACGAGCTAAATCAATGGCTTGATGATATTGAGCTTCATCAAATCCAAAACCTTGTCGTAAATTAGCTAATATATCCTTCAAATCATTAGTGCCCACAAAAGCAACTATATAGAGATCATCATTCCGATAAATACCTGCCTGAAAACCCGTTGTTTCATCCCTTAAATTTGCCGGTTCTATTCCTGCCTTTAATAATTCACCGTCAGAAAGACGAACATAGTCACCTATTCCCATCGTGGTGCGTATGTAGACATCATCAGAAATTAAGGTCAACATATAATCAATTTCATGAGATTGCTTACCACTAATTTGTTCAGACTTAATTCCAGTGATTGACTTTAAATTAATGTTAATACTCTGTTCATTAATTAATGATTGATAGACTCTATTACTTTGTTTAGTTGTTTCCGAAAGGGAAAAAATTTCTGTGTTCGCTTTTTCAATATTCTGGTCTGAAACAGAAGGCGGTGTAACAAGTTGAAGATTATTTAAAACGGGAAAACTTGAATCGACTGATAGATTCATTTCAATTGATAAACTCATAAAATTCCCCTAAAGATAGTTGAAAATAATCGACGATCTAATTAGTACAACTAATCTATCGGCAGGAAATAACATTAAGTTAAATAAATGTTTAATTTGTGTTACCAATCGTAATGAGTTGTGATTTCTATCTCTGATATCAGATCAATTTCTACCTAGTATTTATCAGCAACTTAAATACCAGTAATCATTTCTATCTCTATGCTTATATACCCAATGGATTTCAAGATGAATCGCGACGGCAAGGGAGCGAATCCCCGGGAGCATAGATAACGATGTGACCGGGGTGAGTGCAGCCAACAAAGAGGCAACTTGAAAGATAACAGGTATACAACAAACCCAATTACCAAGAACATCATTCTGGTTATTTGGTCAAACCAATATATTTGATACCCACATACCAGTATGAATGAGGATATCCATTGATTCAGCCCAATTAATTTCATATAGTTACTACAAATATCTTGCAACTTTATCGTTTAAATAAGTATTTATCGCTAACTAACTACAAAGGAATTATTCTGATAAATTTTCAAAAATACTTCATGACATTGAAATATTTATCAAAAATTTAGTTTTAATGTTCATCAAAGGTTTCCCTCTGATTTTGGAGTCGGTAAGCTAACGTCCATCTGGTAATTATATAGAAAGGATTTGTTATGTCCGCGCCTCTCATATGGCACAACGTGATCGGTAATGAGAAAAAACAACCTTATTTTATCGACACACTGGCCTATGTCGCCAAAGAGCGTCAAGCAGGTAAAACCATTTATCCACCACAACAAGATGTATTTAATGCATTCCGTTACACCGAATTGGCCGATATTAAAGTTGTAATACTTGGGCAAGATCCTTACCATGGCCCTAATCAGGCACACGGCCTCTCTTTTTCTGTGCAACCTGGTATTCCTGCACCACCGTCACTGGTTAATATGTACAAAGAACTCGCATCTGATATACCTGACTTCCAATATCCAAATCACGGTTGTCTTATCAGTTGGGCCAAACAAGGAGTGCTACTCCTCAATACTGTATTAACCGTAGAACGCGGCAATGCTCACTCTCACGCGAATCTGGGCTGGGAAACTTTCACAGACAAAGTTATTGCGGCTATCAACGAGCATCGCTCAGGCGTAGTTTTTCTTCTCTGGGGATCTCATGCCCAGAAAAAAGGCTACTTTATCGATAACAACAAACACTATGTTCTCAAAGCACCCCACCCATCTCCTCTATCCGCCCATCGAGGATTCTTTGGCTGCAAACACTTTTCAAAAGCCAATGAATTGCTTGAAAAACAAGGGCTAGAACCAATCAACTGGACACCCGAGTTACCACAGTAAAAAAATGCCGCCCCAACTGGAGCGGCATGCATTATCTACATACTGAGCTAAAATTACTTTGATACAGCTACCATTGCTGGGCGCAATAAACGACCATTTAAGGTATACCCTTTCTGCATGACCATCATGACATGATTAGGCTCATGCTGATCGGACTCCATCATGGTCATGGCCTGATGAACTTCAGGATTAAAAGGAACATTTGTGTCGCCAACAATTTCAATACCAAATTTACCCACAGCCCCAAGGAAAGACTTCAACGTCAATTCAATACCTTCAATCATTGGTGCTATTTCGGTGTTAGTACGATCCACTGCATCCAGAGCTCGCTCAAGATTATCAATCACTGGCAATAGTTCATTAGCAAATCTTTCTAACGCAAATTTATGGGCTTTTTCTACATCTTGCTCAGTACGACGACGGATATTTTCAACTTCAGCTTTAGCACGCAAAATAGCATCACGTTCACGCTGCTGCGCCTGCTTGAGCTGTTCTTCCAGCTCTACGACTCGCGGATCAACAACGTTTTCAGTCTCTGATGCTTCTGCTTTATCCGCACTGTTTTGCTGTTCAGATATAACTTCCATATCTTCCGAGACTTGCTCGTCAGGCACTTTTTGTTCTTTACTACTCATGAATATCTCCGCGTATTTGGCATTAATCTCGCTACTTGGCTTATTATGGGGATCTAAACTAGGGATTCAAGGGAACCTGTCATATTGTGAGGACAAAACCTCTTGCTGAAGGAAATTTACAACGATGAATAAAAAATTCAAATGCATTGGTATTGTTGGGCATCCTCGTCACCCAGAAGCACTTGCTACTCATGAAATGCTTTATCACTGGCTAAAATCCAAAGGTTACTGCGTAATTGTTGATCGTCAGGTCGCCAAAGATATTGGCTTGAAAGATGCACAGACCGGCGGCCTGACTGAAATTGGTAAACTGGCTGATTTGGCTGTTGTTGTTGGTGGTGACGGCAACATGCTAGGCGCTGCTCGGGTTCTTTCCCGTTATGACATTAAAGTTATCGGGATTAACAGAGGCAATCTAGGTTTTCTGACAGACTTAGATCCTGATAATGCTCTGCAACAACTTTCTGAAGTACTCGATGGCGAATATCGCAACGAACATCGTTTCCTACTCGAAGCACAAGTCAGAAGAAACGGTCAAAAACCCCGTATCAGTAGCGCAATCAATGAGATAGTACTCCATCCGGGGAAAGTGGCTCACATGATTGAATTCGAAGTTTATATCGATGAGCGTTTTGCTTTTTCCCAACGTTCTGACGGACTGATTATCGCAACACCAACCGGCTCTACAGCTTACTCACTTTCCGCAGGAGGGCCAATTCTAACACCTAATCTGGATGCTATCGTCCTGGTGCCGATGTTCCCACATACGTTATCTTCCCGCCCATTAGTTATCAGTAGTGAAAGCAGTATCAGATTGAAATTTTCCCAAAACAGCAACGATTATGAAGTCAGTTGCGATAGCCAAATAGTTCTGCCTATACAAGATGGTGAAGATGTCATTATTAATCGTAGCAAACAGAAGCTCAATTTGATCCACCCTAAAGACTATAATTACTTCAATACACTAAGTACAAAACTCAGTTGGTCTAAAAAAATGTTCTGAAAATATGGGCAACACTACTTTACTGTATAAAAAACCAGTTTATACTGTATGAAAATACAGAGGTGTTTTTATACACAGGAGAAGCAGAATGCTCACCCAGTTAACCATCAGCAACTTTGCCATTGTTCGTGAACTTGAAATTGAATTCCGGCCAGGTATGACAGCCATAACTGGTGAAACTGGTGCTGGTAAATCCATCGCAATTGACGCATTAGGTTTATGCTTGGGTAATCGCAGTGAAACCAATATGGTGCGTAGCGGGGCTTCTCGTGCTGATATCTGCGCCCGTTTTTCTCTTACTGATGCTCCTTCAGCTCGTCAATGGTTGGAAGAGCACCAACTTGATGACAGTAACGAATGCCTGCTGCGACGCACCATAACTTCAGATGGCCGTTCAAGGGGCTTTATTAATGGTACCGCTGTGCCACTTTCCCAATTACGCGAACTGGGCGCCCACCTTATTCAGATTCATGGTCAACATGCTCACCAATTACTACTGGATAGCAACCACCAAAAACGTCTGCTTGATACTTACGCGAATCAATTCAATCTGCAAAATGAGATGAAACAGACATATCAGAAATGGCACCAAAGCTGTCAGGATCTGGCCAAATTCCAACAACAGGCTCTTGAGCGTCAATCCCGTCGGCAGCTACTGGAATACCACCTGAAAGAACTAAATGAACTGGCACCGCAACCAGGTGAATATCAGGAACATGATAATGAATACAAACGGCTAGCAAACCGTGGCCAACTATTATCTGTCAGCCAAAATGCTCTCCAACTACTGTGTGATAATGATGAACAAAATATTATCAGTCTGCTGAATCACGCTAAACACGAGCTGGCAGAACTCATCACTATGGATGACAAATTCAATAACTTACTCACCATGCTGGAAGAAGCCTCCATCCAAATTAACGAAGTTAGTGATGAACTTCGTCACTACGGTGATCAATTGGATATGGACCCAAACCGCCTGTTTGAACTGGAACAGAAGATTTCGCAGCAAATCAGAATAGCTCGTAAGCACCATGTTGTACCGGAAGAACTACCATCATTACATCAACAACTACTAGAAGAACAGCAACTACTTACTCAACAAGAAGATGATTGTGCTCATCTCTGCGAACAAGTAAATAAACATCATAAGCAGGCATTAGAGGTAGCAGAAAAATTACATCTGGTTCGCCAGCAATATGCCAAAGAATTAAATGAGCTAATTACTAACAGTATGCATCAGCTCTCCATGCCTCACGGGCGCTTTACCATTGATGTCTCTTTTGTACCTGAACACCTAAATGTTGATGGTGCAGATAAAGTGGAATTTAATGTTACGACTAACCCTGGTCAACCACACCAATTACTGGCGAAAGTTGCTTCAGGTGGTGAACTTTCCCGTATTGCACTGGCAATTCAGGTTATAACAGCAAAAAAAATGGAAACTTCAGCTCTGATTTTTGATGAGGTGGATGTAGGCATCAGTGGTCCGACAGCTGCAATTGTCGGTCGCCTGTTGAGAGAATTAGGTGAATCCACGCAGGTCATGTGCGTCACTCACCTACCCCAAGTAGCTGGTTGTGGTCACCAACACTTTTATGTCAGTAAACAAACTGATGGTGAAGAAACTGAAACACAAATGCAGTTACTGGATAAAAAAACTAGGTTACAAGAGCTGGCGCGACTTCTCGCTGGTAGTGAAGTCACAAAAAACACCTTAGCAAACGCAAAAGAGCTACTGGCAGCATGATAGATACAACTTTTGCATATATTTGGGGTCATAACTAAGGCTTGTAAAGGTTTTCAATCTCATCAAGGTCTATTATTATCAACATCCTGACTCCTAAAGGAATGTAATTACCATGCGCTGTAAAATGTTGACTGCCGCTGCTGTATCATTCGTTATGCTAACTGCGGGTTGTTCTATGTTGGAACGGGTTGTGTATCGTCCTGACATTAATCAGGGAAACTATCTAACATCTGCGAATATATCAAAAATCCACAAGGGAATGACCCAGCAACAGGTTGCCTACACATTGGGGACACCAATGCTACAGGACCCGTTTGGTACTCAAACATGGTTTTATGTATTTCGTCAGCAACCTGGGCATGAAAAAGTGACTCAGCAAACCCTGACACTGACATTTGACAGTAATGGTGTACTGACTGACATTAAAAACGAAAATTCACTTACTGAGAATCCTCGATAGCAAAGAAACATAAACAGCCAGTCAGAAAAATATAATGACTGGCTGTTTATGAACAATTATTGAGCATTATTATTCTTAGCCCGCTCAGCACGCTTACGACGCATTTCTTTTGGATCGGCCAATAATGGGCGGTAAATTTCCACCCGATCACCCTCTTCCAAAATATCCGTCAGCTTGGCGGGACGACTATAAATTCCGACTTTATTTTTTTGCAGATCAATATCATTACGCAAAGTCAGCAAACCTGATGCAACTATCGCCTGCTCTACAGTCGCACCTTGGGACAATTTCACAGTACGCAGATATTGACGGTTAGGCAGTGCATAAACAACTTCAATATTGATATCAGACACTATAAACCTCACGTGCACGTAAAGTAAAAGCCTGAATCATACTTCCAACTAATTCCTTAAAAATCCTACCGAAAGCCAATTCAATGAGCTTATTAGTAAATTCAAAATCCAGGTACAACTCAACTTTACAAGCATCTTCACTAAGTGGAATAAACTGCCAACCACCCATCAATTTACGAAAAGGCCCATCCACCAGTTGCATATTAATGCTTTGGTTATCAGCCAGAATATTCCGAGTAACAAAAGTCTTACTAATACCCGCTTTGGAAACATCGACTGATGCAGTCATTTCATTACTACTGACACTCAACACACGACTGCCGACACATCCCGGTAAGAAATCCGGATAAGAACCAACATCATTGACCAATTTGTACATTTGTTCCACGCTGTACGGTACTAACGCAGAGCGACTAATCTGTGGCATATCATTTCCTGTAAGGCTTAATTGTGGCAAATAATATCACCTATGCGTGATCAAAGAAAAATCTGTCAGCGTATGATGCAATAAATACTCATTAATCAGCAAATATGCTGCGGGAAAAGATTTCTTTCATCAAAGCATTCAGTATAATGCACACACTATGACAAAGAAAAAAGCACACAAACCCGGTTCGGCAACCATTGCCATGAATAGACGAGCCCGTCACGAATACTTCATCGAAGAAGAGTTTGAGGCTGGTCTCTCGTTACAAGGATGGGAAGTCAAGTCACTACGCGCTGGTAAAGCTAATATCAGCGACAGTTATGTTTTGCTCAAAGATGGCGATGCTTATCTTTTTGGTGCCACCATCACCCCGTTAAATGTAGCTTCTTCCCATGTCGTCTGTGATCCAATGCGTTCACGCAAACTCTTACTTAATCAGCGCGAACTTGACTCATTATATGGTCGAGTCAATCGTGAAGGTTATACCGTTGTTGCCTTATCTCTCTATTGGAAAAATGCCTGGTGCAAAGTCAAAATTGGTGTAGCAAAAGGCAAAAAGGCACACGACAAACGTTCAGATATAAAAGAACGTGAATGGAAATTAGACAAAGCACGTATTATGAAGAATGCTGGGCGATAAATTCTGGCATTATAGTTTAGTATTCTGATATACTCGCGTTTAAGACACTTGGGGCTGATTCTGGATTCGACGGGATTCGCGAAACCCAAGGTGCATGCCGAGGGGCGGTTGGCCTCGTAAAAAGCCGCAAAAAAATAGTCGCAAACGACACACAATACGAACTAGCAGCTTAATAACCTGCGTAGCTCCCTCTC
Source organism: Photorhabdus australis DSM 17609 (assembly GCF_000711895.1). Lineage (GTDB taxonomy): Bacteria > Pseudomonadota > Gammaproteobacteria > Enterobacterales > Enterobacteriaceae > Photorhabdus > Photorhabdus australis. The sequence goes on along the minus strand of NZ_JONO01000034.1, from coordinate 3,368 downwards.
TCCCTAGCCTCCGCTCTTAGGACGGGGATCAAGAGAGGTCAAATCCAAAAGAGATCGCGTGGATGCCTTGCCTGGGGTTGAAGCGTTAAATCTAATCAGGCTAGTTTGTTAGTGGCGTGTCTGTCCGCAGCTGGCAAGTGAATGTAAAGATTAGACTAAGCATGTAGTACCGAGGATGTAGGAATTTCGGACGCGGGTTCAACTCCCGCCAGCTCCACCAAATAAATCAAGAGGTTGCGTGAAAACGCGGCCTCTTTTTGTTTGGCAATGGCGGCAAAGTGGCGATAGAATTTTTTTACGCCTTACAGTTTTATTCTTCTAATGAGCTTTTTTAGCCAACCAACAATCAATCTCAATAAATTTCAGTTCTCCACTATCCTCAAAGCCGCATAAACTCTGAACCCTTTAACACTACACGGCTTTCTCTGGTGATCTATTTAACCCACGTAAAACGGATTTTTATCTTTAATATCATTGCATTGACATCTTTTCCGTGATCCGCTTTTGATCCAGAAACTGAAATTCCCTGAAAATCTTTTCACACTTTCCAGTTTACGATTTTTCCCACACTGCCGGCATTGGTGCGGTCTGGCGATTCGGTTTGTAGAATTTTAAAACTGAAATAATTTTTTGATCCAAAACGTGCAGGCGGGTGCGGTGTAGTCCGTTTTACGTCAGGTTGACGTTTATTTCGTGGGGATTGTGCAGCATGGGCACGGCGCAGGAACGCAGATCCAAATGAACCGTAGCGAGAAGTGAATTGAGAGGTGAACGGCGTTGTATGCGTCTGGTGGTGTTTTATTGAGGGTGCGCTAGAAATGTTAAAGGCCACCGGGCGGTTAACCCGATGACCTTATCTACGTTTCCGTTATTTTACTTCAGAAATGTACGGATCAGCTCTAAAAGCGCAATTAGTGCTTTTAGAACGATGATAGTGGCGTTAATAACCTCTTTCATCCGTTCGCTCCTATGAGCAGGAGCACGGCTTAACCAGCCATTGCCTTTACGCTGCCTGTCCGGTTGGTTTCCGCCACGTCAGTTGTGGAACACCGCGCTCTGACCGAGGCACTGAAGCAGCACCACCTGTTCTTCAGCCAGGGCTTTGATACATTCCGTAAAACCTACGAAACGCTGAATTCCTTTTCCATATCAGATGCTTTTTAACGGCGGTCATTGCGCAAGCTCAACTAACAATCATGAATTATAAATTTATTTTCAGATCATTCAATCAATTCAAGTGATAAGTAGATAAAACAAAAAAGCCAACCTCACTAGTTGGCTTTTTTGTTTTATCCATACGTGATGGAGCATATTTGTGCTATTACTGAAGTTGGTGGCCTCAGTCACAGCGCGGTATTCCACAACTGACATAACCAGTCTAATACCTGTAGCGTAAAATATCAACCCATGCATACCGATAAGTGGCACTCACCCAATCACCGGCGAATATTTCTGTTTCAGTCCCTCAGAGTGATGGGCTGTGCCTCTGATGGCGCTAGCGTTCTCCGGGGTGCCAGTGTTGTGATGGGTATGGGCGGCGGTCAGTTCGGCCAGTTCTTTCACCACATCCAGGGTCTCTAACATCAGAGTCATGACGTTCAGTTGTTGGCTACCCACCCAGACCACGGGTGCCACGATTTCCTGTTTGACGCCGGCGATGCTCTGCTTAAGCAGGCCGATTTTTTCTATCAGCTTTTGGCCCACATCGATATTGGCCTCTTTCCCTACACTGGCGAGGTAATTGTCGGATGCTGCCAGACTGTAATCCCCGTCAGCCACCTGCTGGATTGCGCCTGCCAGTAGTGTGGACGTTCCCAGCACCGTGGTTTTATCCGTGGCCTGAATGGTGGTGTCACGGGCAACCACGGTGCGGTTTTCCGTGTCTGCCCTGACGACACGGTACATGGAAGACTCATTAATGGTCTGGTCAGTCTGGCGTATCCAGCTCCCTTCCTGTGTCACCCGTTGCGAGACTTCCGCCCGTTGCTGCTGTAACTGTTCACCCGGCTTGATATCCGGCAGGGTGTTGCCCTGACTCAGGGTCTGGCGGATAAAGGGCTTATCGGGGCGTCCGCCCTCAAACGCGATTTCAACCACAGTGCCGATGGGCGGATACTGGAACATCCCCGATTCACCGCCCGCCATCGGCAAGGGCAGCGGCACAGCACGATAAACCGGGGCGGCGGCGTCTTTACCGTCTGCATCCAGCAATTGCACATCGACTGCATAGCGCGGGCGGAACGGGTCGGAAATATCCCCACTCGCCGTACTTTCGGTATGTGCCTCAATGCGGCCAAATTTGGGCAGATGCAGCCCCGCCGATAATTCCGGGTATGCCGCATCAATCTGGCGCTGAATAGGCGTTTTGCCCGCTTGCTGGTTTTTTGGCATCCATATAATGATCATGTTTTCATTGTTGAGATTGACCTTATTCAGCCGTTGCTGATTGACCACAAAGCCGGGGCGCAAGGATTGGATCATCGGTATGGTCATGGCATTGCCCGCCGATTGTCCCTGACTGAATTCATTGGGGATCTCGACAGGTTTGTCCTGAAACATCGCATGCGCCCAGTTGCCGACATACACCGAACCATCCGGCAACTGGTGCCAGATATAATCCTCAATAGCAAAGACCTGCCCCAGATTTGCCAATAATTGGTAGCCTGTGCCGTTATGGGTGTAGTGCGGGACAGGCGTATCCGTATAAGGTGCATCCGGTAAAATAAACGTCAACCCGCTGTGCTCCTGCAACCAACCCGTAATCTGGCGCAGGGTCGGGTGCTGAAATGAGCACGGCCACGCCTTATCAAACACGCCGACCAGTTCACGGACAAACAAACGCTGGTAACCGTTCTGAGCAGGCTGCGAACGCTCGACATAGCCTGTAAACCAGCGCAGCAACAAATCGGTATAACCCACATCAAGACGCACCAGTTTTCCGGTGTAATCCGTGGTGGTTTCTGCCGTGATAAAGCCCCGGCCACAGGCTGACAGTTCCAGCATAAGATTGGCATCCACCAAATGGATCTCATCATTGGACAGGTAAAGCCGGTTAAGGGGTTTCATTAACTGCCCCCGATATGATCATTAATCGGTTTTAGAACCTCACGCTCAAACCAGCTTAATTTTTCCGGCTCTTCCCTGGCTGCGGTGCTGCCGCCTTTTCCGGTTTGTTTCCTGGCCGAAACAGTGCCGGCTGCACGGGCATCGCGTTTTTCAGACACCGATAAATGTTCCCGCAGGGTAAAAGTGACCTGCCATGCCTGCTTACCGTCCAGCTTGCTGGCATCAATGGTACTGGTGAAGGTGCCAATGCGAAAATTGATGGCCTGTGCGGTCAGGTTGGCGACCCTGTAGCGTTTCAGGTT
>NZ_JONO01000033.1 GCF_000711895.1 Photorhabdus australis DSM 17609 | reverse complement strand
TCTGTTTGACGAGGCTGAGGCGATATCGTGGCAATGGCGTTGCTCTGATAGCGGAAACGTTTTGTGCTGTACGTTCTTCTGTTGAGCGGCGAATGAATTGAAAAAAACGCAATTTTATTTGCTGTTTTTACCGGTTTATTCACCTGAGACTATTATCTGAAATCATAAGTTACCAATAATTGCCAATATACGTGGCAATGACTGGAAAAAGTGAATTAATTTATATCCGCTGATTCACTCTTCCCAGGGATATACCTGTTATCTTTCAAGTTGCCTCTTTGTTGGCTGCACTCACTCACCCCGGTCACATCGTTATCTATACCCTTCATCTTTCAAGCTGCTGCTTTGTTGGCTGCGTTCACTTACCCCAGTCACATAGTTATCTATGCTCCTGGGGATGCGTTCACTTGCCGTCGCGATGCATCTTGAAATCTATTGGGTATAAAGATGAACAGTAAAAGAGTGGCAATATTATGCAAAGTTATTTATTTAATTCTGGTGATATTCATAATAAAGTGTTTTCCTATAACTGAATGCCATAGAAGTATTGCATAATTCCAGAGATTTTAATTATATTTTTCCTATGATTAGGATGCTTTATCCCCGGCTTTTACGATAGTTTTTGCCGGGGGTTATGATAAATTGGATAATGCAGAGTTTTTAGGACAATAAAAACTTTTCTGGTACATAATGGTGAAATTTATTAGCTATACAGTATTCTTCCAATTGTTGACTGGAATTAATACCTGCCTTGTAATATATCTTATTCATATGTGTTTCAACTGTATGATAAGAAATATTTAATATTTTTCCAATCTGTTTTTTGTTGTGTTGCTGTAAAAAGAGGAAAATAATATCCCATTCCCGTTGAGTAAATAGAGCTGTTGGTGGATGGAGCATAATAGATGCGGGTAACTCATCATAATATTGATATAGGCTGGTTAATGAGTAACTTGGTGCTTTCCAGGCATGTAAAAGGATTCCGATGCATTCATTTTCATCATTATATAGTGGGGATTTTTCTGAAAAATAAGATGACAGAACTTTCTCTTTTCCAAATTCATGTGTTTCAAGTGAACATATTCTTTCTCCTTTTTTCATTACATTTTTATCGTGAATAATGAATTCTTTTGCAAATTCAGCTCCGCCCCAAGGGAGTTCGTTGTCATACAGCCCTTCATAATTAAATGAATGTGGAAAATTTTGAATGGATTTAAATGCCATATTACCATGAATCCAGCATGAATTTTTATCTTTGATTCCCCAAGGCTCATTACTGATTTCTATTGTATTGATAATTTGAGACGATATTATGTGATTTTTATTCATAGTAACTCCATTTTAATCTTAGAATTTTAAACAAACATTCTGCTTTCTGGATGTACAAATCTTTCTGGTACATAGAGATCAAAATCATTCGTGCGACAATATTCTTCTAATTGATAGCTAGATCTCACGCCAATCTTTTTATATATCCGTGACATATGGACTTCGACAGTCCGGTAGGAAATATTTAATATTTTACCCATTTGTTTACTGGTATATTTTTGTAGCGAGAGGAAAATAACGTCCCACTCCCGCTGGGTAAATAAATCAGTGGGGGGTTGGAACATAATAGATGCCGGGAGTTTACCATGGAATAAACGGGTTAATGAGAAATCCTGGGCTTTCCATCCATGGAAAAGAATACCGATACATTCGTTTTCATCATTATATAATGGAAATTTTTCCTGGAAATAAGATGAAAGAAATTTATCTTTTCCAAACATATGTGTTTCAAGTGAGCATATTCTTTCTCCTTTTTCCATTACAGTTTTATCATGAATAATGAATTCTTTTGCAAACTCAGCTCCGCTCCAGGGAATTTCATCATCAAAAAGCCCTTCATAATTAAATGAATCTGGAACATTCTCAAGATGTTTAAGTGCTTGATTTACATAAATAAAGCGTGAGTTTTGATCTTTTATTCCCCAAGGTTCATCACTTTGCTGCATTGTATTAATGACTTGAAGTGAGATATCTATATTATTAAGTTTTTTCATCATTAAATCCTATTGTTAAGTTAATAATAGTCTTATAATTCTCTGCTACCAGTAGTGACAAATCTTTCTGGAATATAGTGATCAAGTTTATTTTCTTTGCAGAAATCGGCTAATTCTATATGTGGTGGTAAATTAAATTTTTGGTAAATTGACTGAATATAATTAACCACATCTTCTGTACTGATCATTAATTCTTTACTAATGCTTTCTTCATCTAATGAGCGAAGGGTAAGAAAGAGAACTTCCCACTCAGTTTGCGTTAATATGTTATTAGGTGGTATGAATTCCAGTGTTGCTGGAGATGTTTTTCCATAATAGTAAGAAACAGAGAAATCTTGAGATTTGTACATATGAAAAATGACACCGATACAGCCACCGTCGTCGTCACAAAGTGGATATTTGTCACAGAGATAAGTTTGTTTAACATTATTTGCTGCAAACTGATGAGTTTCCAGCGAAGTGACTCGTTGCATAGTTTGAATGGCTTTTTGATCCTGTTGGTGGAATTCTTTAGCATATTCTGCAATAGGTGAGGGTAATTCCTCTGTTGAAAGCCCTGTAATATCGAAATCTTCAGGTAGATTAAGTAATTGATAAAAAGCGGGATTAGCATAGATAAATCTTGATTGGAGATCTTTGGCTCCCCAAGGATCATCACTTCTCTCCCACATGAGAATTAATTGTGGAGTGATATTACTGGGTTTGTTTTTTATATTTGACATAGCAACTCCCGAATCTTTATTTAAGTCATTATCTGGATGGTTAGTTGGCCAATTATACTTCAAGTGATCCAGTTGTATAATAGAATATAATAACCTGCTCGTCAAAAAGCATATATTTATTAATTGATTTTTTACTATTCAATAGGGAAATTTTAAACCTGAATGAATATAACCAGAATGATTATTTTGTATAAAAATTATTTTCATGGTCTGTAGAGAACAGTGGTCATGAGCGGTTGTGTCTGTTTGGCTCATGATTTGGGGTTAGATAATGTGTATGATAAATAGTGAATGAGCGTAGGCTATATCAGAAATTTAGTATTTTATTTGTTATTAATTTATAAATAATTATTTATTCTAATGCTTTATAGCTTATTATATTAATTATTTTATTTACTTTTGTTTTTTAACTAAAGAGAAAGTTTAGACAATGTTCTGGTAAAAATATTGACGTTTGAGTGTTATTTTAGTGCAGTAGTTAGGGTAATAGATTACTTGAATTCTCAAAAACATCCCTATTCTCACTTATCCCGGTCATATAGTTATCTATACCCGTCATCTTTCAAGTTGCTTCTTTGTTGGCTGCACTCACTCACCCCGGTCACATAGTTATCTATGCTCCCGGGGATTCGCTCCCTTGCCGCCGCGATGCATCTTGAAATCTATTGGGTATATACCCTTCATCTTTCAAGCTGCTGCTTTGTTGGCTGCGTTCATTTACCCCAGTCACCTAGTTATCTATGCTCCTGGGGAGGCGTTCTCTTGCCGCCGCTTTGCAACTTGAAATCTATTGGGTATATATCCCTCCAACGCTATTCTTGTTATTCGACCAATAAATCATAAGTGATTTATTGTGGCGGATTATTATGACTTCGATTTTCCTCTTATATCCTGAAAGTTCGCTTTGTTCTCAATAATAATTTAGGGGGAGAGCATTTCGCTGTTCTGTTAAAGCCCAATCACCTGAAATATCAAACCTAAAATGATCAGATATAACCATTCGCTAATAAATAACCTGCCTGAAATTCGTCATTATTTATTCAACGTTTTATAGAAAACGTAACAAAATGATTAGAAATCATGCTCATATGGAATAATTATATTAAGAAATAATTTCAATTGTTAATAATTGATATTTAAATATATGCATAGTTGATTATATTTAATTGTTATCATTCATATGATCTGCAATATAAACGAAAAATAAAGGAAATAATGATGACTACAATTACAGAGCAAGTAACTAGTGACTATCCAATATTCACCAACCTAAAAAACATGGTCTGCGATTATTTCTCAAATCAATGAATATAAAATGACATTTACCTTCTACCCGGCTGTATGTGTGGGAATCCCTCGGTAAATGTACTTAATAACCAATCCGTATCGACAGACTGCCTTTCGCGGCGCGAAGGGTTTCCCTCAAAAACAGACAAAGGATCACTACAATGGCTTTTATATCTAAAGATTTTACGAAGTTGCTTAATACCCTGATCGATAGACAGATCGAAGCAGCAGGTCGTCAAACCGAATGGTTCAAAATGAGCCCTGACGAGCGAGCTGATTACATCAGGCAGGTAAACGAACGGCTGCAAGAAATGCAGCAGAGTACCCTGAGTGTGCTGGCTGCCCAGCATTTTCAGATGCAGGATAACCCTGTTTCTGTCAGCGACCAGTTGCAGACACTACAGCAAAGACGCAAGCAAATGGATGATGTGCCCGGCACACTGGCGATCAACGCCTACAAGCAGCAACTGGACCGCGATATCCAGTTATACGACCGCCAACAGACAGCCATGGAGCACTTTGACAGTACCTGGAGCAAGGTCCTGGGCATGCTGAATTCTGGCGGATCCAAGACCCTAAAGGAGGACGCAGCGGGTAAGCAGGCCAGGCTGGATGCGGAGATCAGGCGTCTGGAACAGCAATTGACTACACAAGCGGCCGATTCTACATTCAGCCAAAAATACGTGACACTATTTTCCGAGCTACAAGCTTACAAGGACGTCAATGCCCGCTACAGCGCTTTGCTCAAGGCACCCCCTGCGGAAGAGGCGGCGGCCTTCGACGCGTTGACCAAAGTGCCTCAAGCCTCCGATGATCTGCCGGTCAATATTTCACTACTGATGATGGAAGAACGTCCGGGCTACATTCGCATGAATGTTGCGCTGGTCAATGCCAGCACTGATGGCCGCTTCAAGGACTTCTTCCTGGAGAAGGGTAGGTTGGTCGTGCCGACGAATGGGGTACTCAACTTCTCCTTCGGTACCGCAGCCCGTTCTCTGGCCTGGCAACAACAATACCGGCTCAAAAATGAGCCTCCATCCTTCCGCTCGCCGACCTATGCGCCAATTCGCTCGGTGCTGGTCAAAACTGCATTTGTCGAGAAGTACTTTGCCAACTATCTGGTTTCGGAAAGTACCTTGCGTGAAGGTTTCAAGGCACAGTTGCTGAGTAACGGTCACAAGATGCTGTTGACCAACGTTGATCGCAAAGTGCCGAACCAGATTGGGATTCAGGTGTCTGGTCAGGCTCTGAATACCACTATCCCCCGTGAGGTGTCATTACCAGGCGCCTTGAGTGACCTGATCAACCAGAATGCTGATATTTCCAGCTTTCAGACTATCGGCCTGGAAGGGTTTCGCCAGAACAGTTACCACCCGGACCGTGACGGGCTTTTCGTCAATATCCATGAGCTGGAACGTTCAGTCGGTTTTGCCGGTCGTCAGTACTTGCTGGAAATGCCACAGGGCGAAACCTATCTGTCGGCAACGCCTTTCGTGGTGATGAGCGTTGATGGCGACAAGATCAGCAGTAGTCACTTGAGTAAGGCACAGACCGCTGAGTTGTATCAATACAACGCCGCATTTTTCGAGAAGGTAGATCAGTTACGAGACTATGGTGTGGAGGCCAGCCGTTTGTTTAAAGGTAGCAGTGAACGCACCACGTTTGAGCAGCAACTGGTGCGTTTGCTTGAACGTAACCACATCACCCCTGCAGGAGTGTTGGAGCCGAAATACACCTATAACAGAATGCGTGATATCAAGGGTAATAACCTGAACAAGGTACTGTGGGAGCAGGCGTTTGCCGCTTCGGTGTGGCAGAGTGTCGATAATGACCCGTTGTTGTTCGGGTTGGCGGCGAGTTTGGTAAAAAACCCAGCCGTGGTTAAGGTTCTGCAAAGTGGATATGTGCAAGGTGACATTGCCCAGGCCAAGAAACTGCTGGAGCCACTGTACGAACAGTGGCGCATTCAGGCTGTCGAAGCGGAAACCCAGCGGGTCGCCAGCGCCAATGCAGCACAGCATCCGAACAACCCGAAAATACAGGTTTTCGATCAGGTTGCGGTAGAGCGCTCGCTGGATGGCAAGTTGCTCACCCTGTTGTTGGCCGGTCCTGAGGGCCTTGTGAGCGACAATGTGCAGCTGCGTTTGACGGCTAAAGAGGCGCTGTTGAGCCATGAGGGCAGAAGCTTGCGCAAACAGGTCTTGTTCCATGTTTTGCGTCCGGTAGCTGATGGTATTTCCAAAGCTGCAGTTCCGGTCAATCTCCACGCTGAACTGGGTGCCGACAAGGTTGTGATCAATAACCGGTTGAATAAGCCAGACCCGTATCTGATCCTCAATACTAACTCTGAAGAGCTGGCGTATCATGATGGTCAGTACCTGATTAAGGATGATAAGTACCGCAGCTACAACCAATTCCGTCCAGACCCTAATAATAATGCCACACGTTACATGAATGACCTGGATACCCCGTTCGTAGGAGGGATCTCCGGGACTACCCAGACTGTCAGCAACGCCTTGCCGGAATTGTTCGGTGGCTCGTTGAGCATCAAGCAGTACTGGCAGTTCCAGATGGCTAATGCGGCCTTCATGATCCGTAACGGCTATCATTCGTTCTTCGAAACCTTCTACGTTGCTGCGCGTTATGAACCGGAGGGTGCGGGCAGTATCGGTAAGGACATCTTGCAGATGTTCGACAAGTACCGCGCTGAAGGTAGCAGGATGGCGTTGCAGGGTGAAGCATTGCAGGGTGAATTGTATGATGGCGTAATGGCGCGAGTTTTGCCAGTCGTCAATCAGGGTTTGTCGAAGGATAATGAATTTCACCCACCTCGTTTTACCCGTACCGGGCCAAGGCCGGCGCTGTTAGGGCAGGCGGTGAAGGATCTCGAACTCAAGGCCGGATTGGCGTCTGTAGGTGATGGATGGGAACCTCGTCAGGGCAGCATATCCATCTATAAGTTTGTCTCCGATCCTATACAGTTCGCCAAAACCCATGTCATCAGTGCCGAGGCGCTGGTCAGGTCGGGCCACCTGCCGGCAGAGGGTAATGCTCAGTTGGTGAAGGTGGCCCATAACCTGTATGAGCTTGAATACACCGAGCAAAGCGCCAATGATATATCGGCAAACAGTGTATTGGCGTATTTCCTTGGCTACAACGGTCCGAGCCAGACCAATGCGGTGCCCGCTTATGTGGACATTCCTAAGCAGGCGGCACTGAGCCACTTCCTTTTTACTGGTACGTTGTCGGGTAGCTCGCTGGTGGTGACGAGTCTTGACGACAATATCTTCCGGGTTTACCACGATGGCCGGGTCAACAGCTCGCTGCTGTACGACAACGTGGTGATGGCGGTCGACTACAAGGATTACCAGGTATCCGGTACCGCCGAGGGTTTTGCTACGGCGTACATGCAGTACGTCAATGGAAAATGGCAGCTGGTGTTCCAGCGTCAGGAATATCAACGAGATGGGCAGATGGTCTGGCCGAAGCTGCGCGGTGATGGGGAGCCACTCTTGATCCAGGTCGCTGACAGTCAGGTGGGACAACGCAATCAGGGCAAGTTTGCCACCTACCGCGAGCAGATTCACCAACAACTGAAGAAGGTAGCGAAGCAGTTTGGCGTATCGGTCGAAGGGATTGCCGATGGTGTCTACACCGAGGGCGAGTTTTCTCCCGAACATCCAGCCATTGCTGCATGGACCCGGTTGCGCGAAGCCGTTCAAGCTAAGGTTTCTGCCGACATTGACCAGGTGGTGGAAAAACGCTACCAGCTTCAGGAAGCACGACGTACCTCAAGCGATACGACCTTGATCGACCTGCAGATCAAACAACTCAATCTGACGCAGGACTACTACAGGGCGCAGTACGAGTCAGTATTGCGTGAAGCTGACCTTGTCGAAAAGACTTGGCTCTGGCAGCAAATCAAGGCCAAAGATGGCAGCTCTGCGGTGGTACGGATTGATGATACGGCCATTCAGGGCGGAAAGCGCCCCAGCAGCATGGGTGAGCGTTATGCGATAGCCGAGGCTTACCAGCGTGGTGCGGCTGGCACCGCATTTACCAATGGCTTACGCAACTTCCGTGAGATTAAGATCCCCGGTATGGATGACAAAATGTCGGTTCTGGACATGAAACGCCTGTTTCTTGAGGGAGAACTCACTCACGAGCAACGGGGTGCCTTGAGCGGCCATATCGCCAAAGCCAGCCAGGCCGAGTACATCGATAAGGTACTGCGGCAGACTGCGGTGTTCAGTGAGGACTTCCATGATGCCGGCAGTGTCTTCAACCGTCTGGTCCCACAGGATTTTTATCTGTTGCTGGTTGGTGACCGATCCGGTGGGCGTTGCTACCCCTTGGTCAGGGCCATGGCTGTGGCATTGGCGAGTGGTGGTGAGGCCGGCATCAACAATCTGGTGCAAAAGTTGTTCTTCGCTTCCGCCGACCCGCAGGCGGGCAGTTCCACGCTACTCAAGAACAGCCTGATCAGGTTGCACTCCAATGTTGAAGCCGTTCAGGCATCTACAAATTTGTTGAATCTGTTCAACTTGTCCGAGGTGGTGTCGCGGCTGAACACAACGCCCCGCGCTTCGATGTTTGCGCTCAATACTCAGAATCACTCGATGATGGTAGGGGTCACAGTCACAGCCGAAGGGCGTCGCTACTACTTCTACGACCCGAACGTCGGAATCTTTGCTTTCGACAACCCGAATAATTTGTCCAGGGCGATGGAGAAGCACTTGGTGGGGCGCAATCTGGCCGTGCACTATGGCTCATTCGGCAGTAAGTCGGTGCCGACTTTCAACCTGGTTGAGATCGATACGGGTAAGATGGCGGAGGTAACTGTGGGCAATGGCCTGAACGTGGCCGATCTGACCCGGTCCGAGGAACTGGCCAGTGTTATCGGGCAACGGCGTCAGGTTGAGCAGGCGGTGAGAGTACCAGAGCAGGTCAAGGAAGACTTGCGACTAAGCACCTTGCTGAAGACCCTTGATGCCGAGCAGTGGGGGGCACGGTTCGAAGTTGCCAGTACCCGGTTGGCGCAAGAACACCAACTGGATAGCCGCTGGTTACCGATCATCGCCACGACCGAAGACCAGGGAAAAGGTCGTTACCGGGTCCAGTTCATCAATCGTGAACAACCACAACCCGAGCAAACTCGCTGGCTAGCCACTGACGATAGTACCTTTGTCGAATTCCGGGGTTTCGTCGATGAGCACATGAGCGTGCTGAACGAGCATTTTACTCTGGAGCATGGCCGGATGCAGCCTCGCGGCGGGGTTGGCGAGGCCGCGCCGGTGGATGGGTTGAACGCCGCGTTTACGGTCCAGACGCTGATCCAGTGGTTTGCTGACAAGAACCGCCGTGATGCTGCAAGCGGGGTGGCTTCGCCTAATCTCGCTACTGCGCTCAAGGTTCACAGCTATCTTGGTCTGGCCCAGATGGCCCACGGTAGTCTCCAGGATGTGGCTAAGGTCACTGAGCTGGTAAGTACGGCGCTGCGCGGCGAAGTGGAAGCCGCCGAAACCTCGTTTAAGGACTTTGCCTTGAGTCTGGGCCACACCGTCAATGAAGGCGTCGGCGTGTTGTTTGGCGTAGGCATGATCGGTCTGGATGCCTATGAATTGGCCCATGCCGAGAACGATGTACAGAAGGCCGTGTTCGGTACCCAGCTGGCGTTCGACTCGGCCAGCTTCGTCACTGGCGCTGCTGGGGTGGGGGCCGGGTTGATCGGTGCTTCAACGACTGCGGCAGTACTCGGTGGGGCAGGGGTGATCCTTGGCGGGCTCGCCGTGGGCTTTACGGCACTGGCGCAGGCTTTTGGGGCGGTTGCCGAGGATGCCAAGGCAGTGGGCCGTTACTTCTACGCGGTTGACCATGCCTACAGTAACAATGGCTATGATCATAAAGTCGAAAACGAGAAGAAGGTGCTGGTGCCCTTGCCTGGGGCGGTAGTCAAGCGCCTTGACCTGAAAAAAGATCGGATAGTTTTCGACAGCCAGTACATTTACCGTACCCATTCCGGCCCTACCGGTTCGGGGGCAATTAATTACTTCTTCTGGGTCGCTGATTTTCCGCGAATGGTCCACGACCGAGGTGAGGCGATTGAGGTGCGCAGCGGCATTGGTTACCCGGAGTCTTCCAGCCTTGAGTACGGCGACAGTGTAGTGATCCTGCCGGGTACGCCTAAGTCCTACATCAGATATGAATATATGCTGCTTCCCGGTGCTACCACACGCCACGACGCCGGTTTTGACGTGATCCGCAGGCTTGAGGAAGACAAGCGGTTTGACTACGATTTCTACATCTTTCCGGGGGAGCAGACAATCCGCAGGATTCATCATGAGTACGTTGACACCCCGATTGAGGTGGTGCTCGATCAGCGTGATCGGCAACTGGTGGTGCCTGAACTGCCCAAAGAGCTGCATGGTTACCTGCGTTACGAGATCAAGGGTGCAGGTGGTAAGTACCAGATTGGCCTCAACGAAGGCACCCGAGTTAAGCTCACCAACGTTGTTGCCAGTGAATGGATCATTGACCGCAGTCAGCTAGCCAGTGACAGCATCAGCGTGTCGCAGAACCAGTTGGTAGTTGGTGGGGTTGTGGTAGAGCTTGACCCGGCTCAGAACAGACCGGTATCGGTGGTCAGTGGCAAGGGGGAAGTACATGCAGTCGTTTTCTCCAACTCGAAGCTGACTGTTGATTTAGTAAGCACCAATGCGAGCGAATGGCAGGGGCCTGGCCAGCAAATCGAGCAGCATCTAAGAGAACTGAATAAGGCGCATCAGTTGCATGGGCAGTACGTGGTGGTTGAGAACTACCGCCACAATGGGCGAGATGTTGGTCGAGCGTTCTACGATGTGGTCAAGGACCGCATGCTGTTTACCGACACCGACACCGACACCGGCCAGGAGCAGGCCAGACATGCCCAATTGGGTGCGGTGATAGACGACTATGCCTATTTCTACGATGCCAATAACGTGGCGGTATGGCGGGTAGACATTGCCACCGGAAAGGTCAATGCGCAGTTTGAACCATTGTTCAACGAGTATGACGGTGAGATCAGTCGGCTGTGGCAGGAAGGAAATGCGGTCTACCTGGCGCGCCATTATCGACTAAAGGAGAGGGATACGGCTGAACTGAGCTATCAGATCCTCGGTGACCAAATGGAGTTGGTGAGTGCGGTGGGTGATGATGAGCTGCTCCAGCTTTCGGCACGGACTGGCCGGCATGATGATACGCTCCAGGTCATACTCCAGAGTTATAGGAGCAGTAGTACCTCGCGCAAGACTCCGACGTATTTTCGGGGCGCACGGCTGATCCAGCCAACCAGTGCGGAGCTGGTCACTGTGTTTGGCGTGGATGCGGCTCGCGTGCCGCATCGCTACTGGATACGTACCCGCGACGGGATGCTAATCAAACCAAATCTGGCACCACAGGCGGATCAGAACTTGCACTTCGAAGCGCACGAACAGATTCGCAGTGCTTGGAAGATCCCCGCCGACCTAGTGTTGGCGGGGAGCATGCCACAGCTCGGAGGCCCCGGTGGCGAGGAAGTATTTTTCTTCTACAGCAAGGAGCAAAAGGTTCTGTTCCGCCAAGAAGGACCGGGGCAGGAGGTACTCGATGCTAACCAGCCGAGCGCATTACGGGTCACCACGCCGGCCTTGGCTAACGTGATCAATGTGAACGGTCACCTGATTGTGATGACTGAGGATGGGCGTGTTGCCCGGCTTGATGCACTGGGACAGCTTAGCTACGCAGCGGTTAACGAGCATTGGCTCAAGGAACGTACCCACTGGTGGAAGGACTTGGCTGATGTTACCGGCTTCAGAGCCACTCTGGCGGTGTTCGGGGTCAAAGGCACCAATGACAACTTGCTGCCGGTGTGGTACCACAACGGCCAAGTGGTGGTGGCTTCGGCTCCCCTGCAAGACAAGCATCTACAGTTCTTGGGTTTCGAAGCGGACGGTTCCAACGCACGACTGTTCGAACCCGCCAGCGGTAAGTTATATCGTCAGCCGCCTATGACTGCCGATGCGCTGGTTGCCGCGTTCGGTACCGGCGCGGTGCTTGAAGCCTCGGCGCAGCTTCCCGCTGCCAGTGAACTGACGCCTGAACTGCACCTCAAGGCGGCGGAGCAAGTTGATGCCGGTCTGCGCTTGACCACCATCAAGGGCGAGATCTTGCTGCGAACCAATGACGGCAAATTGCAGTTGGTTGCCGTCGACAAAGCTTGGCAGCAGGACAACTTCACCCGTCTGCCACAGGCACTTGCTGAGGTTGCCGGTCAGTGGCCTACCAAAGGCGTGTTGACCTTGCAAGGTGATGCAATTCGAGGATGGTTTGATATTGGTAGCGGCCAGGTGTTCTCCAGCGATGGTATCCCTGCTACGGACAACCTGCGTTTCGTTGGAGTGGATGCCGGGAAGAAGGGCGCGTACGTGTACAGCCCAACGGACCAGGCGCTGTACCGGGTTCAGGGCGGTGGTGTGCATTACACCGGTGTTGAGCGTATTGGTTCGTCATTGTTGCTTCAGGGTGGGGAGATGAGTGGTCGTCAGGACGAGCTGACTCCGCCGTTGATCGCTGGTGTCGACAGCGTGGTGCTGTATGGTGGAGCTGATAACGATACCTACCGTTTCAGTCAGGCGATGTGGTCGCATTACCGCATAATCGTCATTGACAACGATGACCCGAAACAAGCTCTGGACCGCTTGATCATACCGATGGCCGATGCGGAAAAAATCCTCGTCAGCCGTCACGAAGATGACCTGATATTGACCGACTCGGCCAATGGCACAGCTCTGGTGATGCGCAAAGTGTTTGGTAGTCAAGCGATGACGCACCGGCATCTGCAAATCGAGCTAAAAGGTTCCTCGTCGGTGATCAGCGTTGATCATTTGGTCAAGTGTTTTACCAGGATGGGAATGGCTAAGGATGGTTTGTTTGAACTGTCCTGGGCCATCCAGTAACCGGTGACAGCGTTTGCGCACTTGCCGCAAAACTATCAGACTGCATAAGCGGTACTGGTAACATCTCTGTCCTGGACTGGCAGGAGAAACCACAGGAGGGGCGTAAAGCCCTTCCTGATTTTTGGCTCCGTCGAAACATTCCTTATTTAACCTCAGTGCCGCTATTGATTGGAGAAAGTATTATCCGGGTGGGCTGATGCAGACGGAGTGGGGTAAAAATAACTACCCCGGCGTAAGGCAGGGGCAGGTTCTAGTCATCATATTTAAATCTTCATGGATTTTCATGGGGTGCTTACCCGGTTAGCGGGCGGCCAGTAGAGCCTGCGGCTTCTTGGTCATCCTTTGAGCCTGCTTCTCATTCTCTTCTGTCTCTTCTACTGCTAACCCTTTCTCTTGGTAATCAAACCCGGCGTGAATCGCTCTGTCAGAAACCCGTTTTTTCTGTGGCTCAGTCCTGTTTTCCGGGATCATTACTACTACTTTTATTTTGCTCTCGCTCTCGGATTCTGTATCCATTTTGGTGCCGTTCTTTTTGATAAGTTCGATTAGCTCTCTCAACTCATGCTCTCCCGCAGGGTCACTCTGATCTAATTGGCCCATCTCCGGCGTTGTTACTCGTATCGTGACATAAGGCTTACGCTGGCCTTTGGCAACCTCCAGATCAAACATCTTCCGTTTCATCATTGACTGGTGGGTCGGCGGGTAATCTTTTTTAAGATGCATGGTATAACTCTGTTCGACCTGGAACAGTGTGTCGGCTGGAAACAGGACCTCCTTTTCACTGGGAGCATTACTGATCCCTTCCACAATAGAACCGTTCACTTCAGAGGCTTTCACCACAAGCAGCGCCCCTTTGTCCATATAACTTTGCGCAACACTGGGATCGTAAGTGGTACTCATAAAGCCCGGAAACTTGGTGCCGGTTCTCTTCTGCAGTATGGCGTCCGCCACTGCAACGTGAGAGCCATGCCAGACCTTGCCGGGATAGCGCTCAAACATAGGCGACTCAAGTGCTGACCGCAGCAGTTCGACCGTCTGGTTATATTCATTTTTAGCCTGAGCACGCTGGGCAGAAGTGCGGTACTGATTTCTCTTAAGTAAGGATTGTAACCGGATCTCCATCTCTTCATCATTTTTCGGAGGCGCAAAGTCGCCATAACCTGGGTTGATCACATTGGCTCCATTGGCAGTATAGAAGCGAGTCACCGCCAGCATCATTCCTTTGATCAACATATCTTGGTTGTCTTTGAGGTCACCAATAGCCGTTAGGATCGTTGCTTTGCGCTCTTGAGGTGTATTTTTCGCTGCCGCCAAATCGAGCAGATGAATAAACGGATCCTCGCCGCTTTGAAGCGAATCCAGCTTCAGCTTTTTGGCCAGCATATTGGTCTCTTTTACCGTCAGGAACGTCTCCCACACATCATTACGGCCGCCATAATGGAACACATTACTGAGTGAATCTTGCTGGGTTGATTCAGCCAGCAAAGAGGCGGCGCTGTTCAACAGGGATGCGCGTCTTTCTGGTGGCAGCTCATCGAGCCATTTCGTAACCTTCTCATCTTTGGTTGCGTCAAGCAAGGTTGTGCCGGGTTCAGTGCGCTCAGGCCGCACGGGTAATACCCGCTTTTGGGGATTGTAGAGTTTTAGGGTTTCCATATCTTGTGGCGCATACAGGATCTTTTCTGAAGCTAGCCCAGCCTCATCTTCTGCTTCCTGACCGCGTTGTATCGCCTGCTCCAGTTTCCGCAGATAGTCGTCTGAGCCATATTGAGACGGATAGCCTTTGCCCTGGGTAATAAACTGGTCAAATGTTTTCTGATCAATTTTAACCGGCTCCAGTGCGGGCAGATGGATCTCTTGCCCATTGAGGATGATGGTCTTAGCTTCCATGGCGGGAAGGTCGATATCCTCGGTCACCAAACCTTCGTAGGCGCTCAGCCAGTCGCCGGTCTGCCTCGCACGCCAGGCCATCTTCTCATCGCTGTCCACCACTGCGGGTCCATGCTCATTAAATTCCATGGCATACGCATCCAGTGCTCCCATAATCTCGGTAAAACTGTGATCCCTCGCCTGGATCATCCAGCCCAGCAAAAGTGCCCTGAATAACTGAGCTTCATAAGCGGGCAGATTCAGTAACCGGGCAATTTCATACATATAAGAGGTGGTGCTCGACGGGCCGGAGAACATCGGCAGTTTTTTATCCATATTCTGCTGGCGCCAGTTCACTGACTTCAATTGATCGTTTATCGAGGTCAGGGATTCGTCACGGATAACAAAACCGCCATAGCCAGATTCATGCTCAGACCGTTCACTGAGAAAAGGCGAATCCCGGCGATACGGTGCTGGTTTGATCGCCTGCTGCATCCTTTGAAACTTGAAACCGGTTCCTTTATGCGGGTCGCCATTTTGCCTGTTGCCGATAAAATCAAGGCGGGTTTTCTTACCGAATACTTCCGCTACATTCCAGTCGGCGTATTTTAGCCAGGGCCAACCGTGAGGCTGGGTGGTTATCGGTTCTGCAAACTTAGGCTCAGAATTAGCTGAGTGTCCTTGAAAGATATCTAGCCGTGGGTGCGATTCTTTATCGATCAACAACTGCTGATTGATAGCGTTTCCCATCTTGCGCAGGAGAGCGGGATCGCGAAATGGCCTGATGTGACTGTAAGCCAGCGTGGTCAGTACGCGGGCGTTGATTTTGCTTTCGTTCAACACCGCCTTCAGCTGCTCTGCCCATTCTGCATTGTCATTGCTCCACCCCCGTAGAAAACCGATCCCGGCATCTTCATTGGTCTTGGGAACTGTCAGAGACGGATCTTTATCCTGGGCTATTGCCAGATGCTCCAAAACTCGGCGGACAAAAGATCTGGACATATATTCCACCGCCGGGAACTCGAGTAAATCGTTACCGAGATGGTTAAACTCAAATGCCTGATTGGCTTCCGCTACTTTTTCAACCGACTGAGCGACTACTTTTTCTTTCAACGCCTTATCTGCTGTTGGGAAAAGGCGATTGACCTTATCGCGGATAATATTTTCGACACTGCCTTCATATTCAGCCGCCCGCATCACGGCTTTGTTAAATTCCTCGATAGCCTGCTGCAACGGTGGCATTTTTGCTGGCTGGTTAACGAGTGTCGGCTGGTGACTGCCCTGTGACGTGGTAACCGAAGGTACCTGTTCCATCTGCGTTACAATGCTCGCGGCTGGCTGCTGGGAAGTCGTGCATGATTGATTAGCCCCAAACATATTTCCCCCTACTCGCTAATGGCTTGAAACAGCGCGTTTCGTAAACTCAGCGCGCTTTGCCAGAACTCATCCAGATCACAGTTGAATAACGCATGATCGGGAAGTGACAGGTTCAGAACCACAGTCGCGTTGTCTGCGGCCAGAGAAAAAGAGGCGATACCGACTACATCAGGATGCGCATTCAGCTGCAAAAGCCTGGTATGCAGTGAAGTCGATTTCGACTGTGGCGAGGGAGGAAGCGGAAACATTGCTACCATACGTTTTGGGTAATTGATGATGGAAGCATAATGCAAACTGTCCTCGCCAATCAGGTTGCACTCATTATTCAGCAACTGCCACTGCCCACCAGACAAATCTGTCAGCCAGGTATTGATAATCTCTTCTTTATTCATGGCACGGCCCTATCTCCTGGTAGATTTAGTCCAATATAAGCCCGACTTAATTTACGTATACAACCAGACTTCAACATTAAATTTGCAAGTAATATCCAATAAAGTACATTGCTAATGGCGCAATTTGCGTTTTAAACAAATTGTGCATTCACAATTAAAGCTGGAGATAACCGTAAGCAGAAAAAATAAAAATGATAGGGTCATGCGGAATTAATGTAATAAAATAAAACCTCCATTCTATATGATTTCATAATCTGATTTGGGGCTTTAAATAAGGGTATATCAATGCCAGATAATAAAATCAAATAACCAGTCATATTGGTTGGAAACGTAACCGCCCATGATAGAGTATGTGTTCCCGGAATTAGTAATGTCAGAGCTACATAATCCCGGAACGTAAATTTTCCTTCCAGGTTGGGCCTGCCCTGTAGCGTAAGGAAGAGCATCGTACGTAAAGTAAGAGCAAAAATTGTTACATAGATCACATATTTATGCTTCATGAAACCGATTACATGAACGGCAAACTTCCCTCACATTTCATCAGCAACAAATTCATTATCTTATCGCAATGATTTATATGAAACTGAAGGTTAAATAAAATGGGTGACTAATTCTGGCACCAGGCATATTGCCAATCGTAGCAAAGTCATTATTTTTGATTATTGGGTAGTTCTCTATCGAGCGAATCACTGTTTTTGTTCATTACTACTGGAATATTTTTTTATTTATATTTTGATAATTTTTTTAAGGTTGCATATGAGTCAAATTACCCCTCAGTTAACACATATGTGGGATAAAAGTCATGAGTCATGGTTTGTAAAAGATAAAGAATTCCGGTTTATATATGCAAACCCAGTGTTTATGAAAGTAAATCAGTTGCCTGAAAATTTCAATGTTACAGGATATACTGATAAAGAATTACCTGCACCGTTTAATCATTTTATTCACTTTTTTGAAGAGCATGATCGTAAGGTATTACAATCTATGCAGAAAGTTTCATCTATTGGGACTTATCTTCAGGATGATAGTCAGCAACTTAAATCCTATCATTGTGAAAAATATCCATTAATGGATGAAAATAGTCAATGTATTGGAATAATTTGTCATACCAGAGAAATAAACCATTTTTCAGTATATAATTATATTAAAAAAGATAGTTCTATTTCTGTGAAACTTAGACCTCCTAATAATATATTGACAGAGAAAGAATGGGTAATGATTTTTTTATTCTGTCGTGGTATTAGCAATAAATCAATTGCTGATGAAATGAATATTTCATGTCGTACCCTGGAGAGGTATTTTAAAAATATCTATGAAAAATTATCAATCAATTCAATGATTGAATTAAGACAATTGTGCAGAAGAAATAGTTATGATCTCTATATCCCACCTGAATACTTTCAATCTATAGGCCATTTTTTACTATAAAGGATTGTACTTGTGTTTCCATACACTCTGTCACTTGATCAGCCTTCCTTGATAAAGTGACAGAGAGAATGAGTCATTTTTAATCATGCTAAAAAGCGATTATTTACTTGAAATGAGGAATACAAATCCTTTCAAGATAATCTGAATAAATTGATATATGATGCCGCTCCACATTTATCATGCATAGCTGTTGAGGAAGGAAATATGGCTACAATGAAAGACGTAGCACATAAAGCTGGAGTATCTGTCGCCACCGTAAGCCGAGTCATTAATAATACGGCTTATGTCGAACCAGGTACTCGTGAACGTGTAGAGAGAGCAATGCGTGAATTTAACTACCACAGAAATTCAGCAGCGCTTGCATTAGCAAAAAGATGCGGGAATATGTTGGGTTTACTCACCGGTAATTTAGCCGATCCTTTTTTTTCTCGTTTAGCTCGTGGGGTTGAAGAAATAGCCCGAAAGGAAGGCGTAAAACTGATGGTTTGTAGTGGTGGACATCAGGCCGAACTTGAGAAATCTTCTTTAGATTTTTTAATTAATCAAGGATGTGAAGCGATAGTCGCGCATACCAGTCGGATGAGTGACATAGACATATTGCGTTATGCCGCTCATATGCCAGCTTTAGTGATTATTAATCGATATTTACCCGCAATCGCCAACCGATGCATCTGGTTAGATAATGTGAGCGCCTCTCAGGCGGCTACCCACTATCTTCTCCAAAATGGTCATCGAAAAATTGCTTGTATAACGGCAGATTTGCCTATTGATGATAGAAGACTCCGTCTGGCGGGATATCATTCTGCAATGACTAATGCGGGTATCACAGTTCCCGGTGATTGGATTATCAGTGTTCCATTTAACGAAGAAGGCGGAGAACTGGCGGCAGAAAAACTCTTGAATAGTGGCATTAACTTTACTGCTGCTGTGACATTTAACGATGTTATGGCTGCCGGCATGATGAGATACCTGCATCAACGGAAAATCAACTTACCAAAACAATTGTCAATTGTTGGGTTTGATGATGTTGTTCCGGCACGATACCTTTATCCATCTTTAACCACGGTACACTATCCAATAGAAAAGATGGCTCGGCGGGCGGCTAATCTAGCGTTGCAGCTCAATGCTCAGGAAAAATTAACCCCACAAATGAATATGTTTTCAGCTGAACTCGTGATCAGAGATTCTGTTTTTTCAATATAAATAAGAAAGTGTGTCAGACAAAATAAGCGTGAAAATGCCACACAGATCACATATTCATACTTCATGAAACTAATTACATGAACGAGTAACACCTCTCACATCTCATTTGGAGCAAATTTATTATTCTGTCTCAATAACCTATCCGCAACAGGGATTTTAAATGGATAACAAGAAAAAGCTTAATTTCGGGCTTGCCCTATTACCTATTGTAGCAATGCTTTTACTTCTGATTATTGGCTATGGTCAATTGGGACTGCGCATTGAGTCCTTATTGCTCGCATCAGCGGGAATAGCGGCTGCTTTAGCGTATTGGCAAGGTTACCGTTGGAATGACATTATCGATGCTATTGTGGCAAAACTGGCCAAAGCGATGCCAGTGATCATGATATTGGTTTGTGTAGGCGGTTTGATTGGAACCTGGATGATCAGTGGAACTATTCCTTATATGGTTTACTGGGGATTAAAGCTGATAAGTCCGCAATATATACTCATTGCCGCTTTCTTTATCACAAGTGTTATTTCAGTTTGTACTGGTACATCATGGGGTTCGGCTGGAACGGTCGGTGTTGCTCTAATGGGGGTCGCCGCGGGTCTTGATGTGCCTTTGGCCGCTGCAGCCGGTGCGGTTGTTTCAGGGGCGTATTTTGGCGATAAAATTTCACCGTTATCTGATTCAACTAATTTCGCGGCGATTGTCGCCGATACCGATCTCTATAGCCATATTCAACACCTGATGTATACCACTATCCCAGGCTTTGTTTTAGCGGCAGTGGTTTATCTTATCGCAGGTCATACAAGCTCAGTAGGTAGCGTAGCAACGCCTGAAAAAGTTACAGAAATCATTCAATCTCTTGAAAGCCTTTATCGCTTCAATTTATTACTGATTTTGCCACCAGTGCTGGTTTTATGGGGAGCAATAACAAAACGTCCTGTGATACCGGTTATGTTGGCTGCATGTGTATTGGCTATTGCGATAGGCGTAGGTCTTCAGGGATTCACGTTAAAACAGGGGCTTAATTCGTTAATAGACGGCTTCAATCTCTCCATGTTTTCTGAACAGGGGTACAACATCACTGGGGTTGTTAGCGACGTCCCTCGTCTGCTGAATCGGGGTGGTATGTTCTCAATGATGGGGACAATCCTGCTGGTATTTTGTGCATTCGCGTTTGCGGGTGCTTTGGCGCTCACCGGCGCCCTGAACATCATCATCAATCGACTTCTGCAAGCTGTTCACACAACCGGGCAGCTTATCGCGGCAACGGTAGCCACAACCATTCTTGTAACCGGCGCTACCTGTGATGGAAAACTGGCCCTCCTCATCCCGGCAGAACTGTTCAAAGGGGCTTATCGCCGCATGGGGCTGGATAATAAAAATCTGTCACGGACGATAGAGGATGCTTGTACCGTTGTTGAACCATTAATTCCGTGGACTTCTGCCGGTATTTACATGGCGACGACTCTGGGGGTGAGTACGCTTGATCTGCTGCCCTGGGCTATCCAGTGCTACGCTGCTGTCTTTTTTGCGCTCATTTATGGGTTTACTGGTTTCGGTATTGCAAGAGTTACACCGGAAAGTTCCTTAAGAAATGAGGAAATACAACGTGAAACCGCATGATTTTAATCAAATAATCGATCGCCACAATACGGGGTCTGTTAAGTGGGACTTTGTCGGTCGTTACCTGCAATTGGAGCAGACAGATCTTCTCCCAATGTGGATTTCTGATTTTGATTTCCAATGCCCGGAAGAAGTTTTGCAAGCATTACACACACGAGTCGGTCACGGTATTTTCGGTTATAGCGAACGCGACGATCACTATTACCAGGCAGCAATAGACTGGTTTTCAAGACGTCATCAATTGACCTTACACCGGGATTGGTTTACTTCAATAGAGGGTGTCATACCTGGGTTGGCGTTACTGATACAAATGTTGAGTAAACCGGGTGAGGGCGTCATTATACAAGGGCCTTATTATGGTTCGTTCGCTAAAATTATCACCATGAACGACAGGGTAGTTATTGAAAACCCGCTATTGGAAAGCCTGGCCGGTTATGAAATTGACTATGCTCATTTAGAGCAAGTGTTAGAGCAGCACAGACCACCGTTGTTATTGTTATGTAATCCCCACAATCCGACAGGCAGATGCTGGGATAGTAACGAATTGACTCGGTTATTAATGCTCTGCAAACAGTACGGTACGACGGTGATTTCTGACGAAATTTGGGCAGATTTGGTTTTACCTGGGAAAATATTTACATCGGTCTTGCATCTGGGAAGTGAATGGCATAGCAATGTCATTGCCGCTACCTCAGCAAGTAAAACATTTGGACTCTCGTCGCTTCGGATATCTAATTTTCTCATTCCAGATCTTGAACTTCGGCGTGCCTTTAATGATCGATTAAACGCCCATGGGCTGGATGTCTTTAATGCCTTATCGATGACCGCAGCCACCGCAGCATATCAACATGGCGATTTATGGCTTGATGGGCTACAAAACTATCTGGCAGAGAACCGCCGTTGGTTCGAGCAGGCGTTAACGTCTGCCATTCCCTGGTGCCGAATGACCAAAGCAGAAGGGACATATCTTGCTTGGTTAGATTGTCGTGCTTTAGGTCTGAATGATGATGCTCTCCAGCTGGCCTTGTTACAGAAAGCCAAAATAGCGGTTTCAATGGGATGGAACTTTGGTAATAAGGGTAAAGGGTTTATCCGGGTAAACTTAGGTTGTCCTCGTCAATATCTTGAAAAGGTCATTTCCGGTTTAACTCAGTTAACTCTATAAAAATACAATATTATATTGGTAAAGAGTCGGATAAGTGTAAGGTTACCAGACCACACTTATCCGATTGGATCCTTAGAAATGACTTTTCATATGTTTCCTTCTCTGATTTTCTTGCGAGAAGTTAAAGTTAATTTTTGAGGATAATAATTTATTTAAAATATCTGCTTGGCCATATTTCAGAGGGTTCACAATTTAAAAAGGTGGCAATGATCCGTTCACCCTTTGGCCATGGACGATGTAAAGCGTTTGATAAAGTGGATGATGCTAGCCCCGCTTCTCTTGAAATTGCAGACAATGACGTTCCTCGCTTTTTAAGTGCTGCAATGATATCAGCTTTATGCCAATCAGATCTCTCGATCATTCCTGCTTCCCTCCTCAGGTTAGTTATTCAAGGTACTATGCTCATATCTGCTTCCTGTCTATCAGACTCATGTTTTTATATTGTTACAGCTTTTCCCCTGGGTCCGCATTGATGCGGAGTACTAAAAAATAGCTGTGCTGAGACGTTAATTCTCTCCAGACACAGCAAATTCTCTGATATTAGGAAGAGAGATGATTATTGTTTGAAATGTTACATCTAATTACCAAAAGTGCACTAAAGAATCATATTAGTTCAGATACAAACTACAAATATTCATAAAAGCGCTTTTTGGTCGTCAGGATGTTCAAAATTTTAGTTATCTTTAGAAATATTGGAAGCGTATGAAATACTTTAATGAACTGCTTAAGAAAAACTCTGGTCTAATGAGTCAGGACAGAAATGATAGTGCCGGTTAAACCGATAAGTCAAATCGAGTTCCAATGTAATATCAAATGTGAGAATCTTTTGTGCCACATTCTATGTTTCTGATATCAATATATAGCTCATTAGAAATATAATCCATTAATTCTACTGCACTGCAATTTTCGTAAGAAAGCATCAATATGATACAATGCCGTATATGTTCAATCTTTAGAAAATCAAATGAACCATTTAAATGGTTTTTATGCAAAATAATATTTGGTATTTGTATTTTTTATGTTTATAATTAAATTGACAAATATATATCCTTTGACTAACTTATTATATGATTTAAATTAAGAGAATACAGAGACGATGATATGAGTAAAAAAGTGATTATTTCACCGCAAATAATTAATACATTAGCAGCAAGTAATGAGCCCTGGGGAATAAAAGATAAAAATTCATGCTTCATTTACGGTAATAAAGCATTGAATGCGATTAAGAATTTTTCTGATTCATTTGATTTTGAAGGATTTTATGATGATGAACTCCCCTGGGATGGCGCTGAGTTTGCAAAGGAATATATTGATCACGATAGAAAGGTAATGCGAGAAGAGAAATCATATGTTTCACTTGAAACCCATATTTGGGGAGAAGAAAAAACATTATCATCTTATTTTTGTGAAAAATCACCTCTTTACCATGAAAATGGTGATTGTATTGGCATCATATATCACTTATGGAAAGCTCAAGATTATTCATTGACCCGTCTATACCATGGAAAACTTCCTTCTTCTATTATATTCCAGCCGCCTACTGATTTATTTACCCAACGGGAATGGGATATCATTTTCCTCTCTTTGCACAATTATACTAGTAAGCAAATGGGTCGACTATTGAATATTTCCCATCGTACAGTTGAGAACTATACAGCATGGATATATAAAAAAATTGGTATTAACTCCGGGCAGCAATTGAAAGAATATTGTCGTCTAAATGATTTTGATCTCTATGTACCGGAAAGATTCTTGCATCCAGGAAGCAGGATTTTTATTTAAATATCAATTAATTGTGTATTTTTTGTCAAGGGTTTTATAGTATTTCCTGTTCAGCAATGCTCACCGCAGGGAATGACTGAGTTGAGGAATGAAAAAGAGAGTCACAGTCTCCACAAATCTTATAGAAAATAATGTTCATACTTTTATGAGATTAATATACTAGTTTGTTTTCCTGGAGCAGTGGAAATATTTGAACAGAAAATTAAAATTTCCACTTTTCCACTTTTCCACTTTTCCACTTTTCCACTTTGAGCCGTAAATTCTTATATAAAATCTCCCTGCTTTTTATAATGGATAGAGCTTTTGTACCAGCTTTATATGATGGATAGGTAGTTAATGTGTTTTTAATTCTATTTTCTATAAATATTTATTATGATACATTTTTGTATTTTCTTTGTTAATATTATGTTTTAATGATTTGTCTTTATTTCGTTTTATTTTTATAAAAAAATCAGGCTATTATTGTTAGACAATATCCTGGCAGATGATCTGTTATTTTTATTTACTATAGATGCTTTAATAACAATATTAATAATTTAACTTTATTAATTTGATTTATGGGAAAATTATTTAATAATGTCAATGTAAACAATTGGTTATATAGAAATTTGTATTATGATTTAATTTTATTTTTATTATTTTATTTGCGTTTTTTGCATCAACGTGGGGATATGGGGCAATATATGGGGGGTAAACAGACTTTCTTATGGGTAAATATTGATTTTGATTTTTTGCTCTATATTATTTTATGCTACTTATTCATTTTCCATACTTATAGATATATACCCAATAGATTTCAAGTTGCAGTGCGGCGGCAAGAGAACGCATCCCCAGGAGCATAGATAACTATGTGACTGGGGTAATTGAACGCAGCCAACAAAACAGCAGCTTGAAAGATGAAGGGTATATAAGCTCATTATATCTATGGGCTTGATATTTTTATTTTCCGTTATATTGAGTCGTCTTTGTGAATAAATTTCTTTTTGGTGGAGGAATATGTTTAAAAAATTCGAACAAGTTATCTTTGATATTCGTGACAACAAAAGCATTTTTTCTCTTACTTATTTGATTATAAAAAGAACAATCGGATAAATAAAATAGTGGCTAAAAACAGTAATCAGTCTGAATGAAAGCAAATTATATAAAAAAAACTGATTGGTTGTTGTCATTGTGCTTTTTACCGTGGGAAGGTCAGAGGATTTGCCTCATCCGCGGTAAATGAGATTTTCAAAACAACTGTTGTATCTGTCAGATGCAGTGGTTTTCTATTTAACCTCAACTAAATTAAGGGATTGTTTATGGGGAAATCATCAAACCGTAGTACAGAATATTTCTTCACTGGAAAATATTACGATGATGATGATGGGAATAATATTGTTGCCATTGGAGTGGGAGGGGAGATTTATGCCAAAGGAGGGAATGATCATATTATCGTTGGTTCGCTAGGGGCGACAATCTATGCCAGTTCTGGTGATAAGACAGTAGATGGTGGTGCCGGATATTTAAAAATAGTGAATATTGACGGTGATCTGAATGTACATGGCGCCGCAGGTTACGCAAGTATTGATAAAAACGGTAATGGTAATATTTCATTTGCTGGTGCGGCGGGTGGCGTTTCTATGGATCACCGAGGAAGTCACGGTAACCTGGATTTTGCCGGCGCCGCTGCTTATAACAACCTCAGTCGTAAAGGTCAATCCGGTAATGTGACGTTTGAAGGTGTTGGCGGTTATAACGAGTTATGGCATGAAACTAATCAGGGTAATTTAAACTTTATCGGAGCCGGTGCTGGCAACAAAATTGACCGTACCTGGTATGACCGTTATGAAGAAAGCCACGGAGATGTGATATTTAACGGTGGAGGGGCAGCAAATAGCATCAGCTCACGGGTTGAAAACGGTAATATTGAGTTCACTGGTGCAGGGATTGATAACCACATTATTCGTAAAGGGAGAGAAGGCGATATTATCTTGCATGGTGCAGGAGCATCAAATCGCATTCAACGTTTACGAGATAGTAAAGATAAATATGAACAGACTCGCGGTAATATCGAATTTGAAGGCGCAGGTGGTTATAACCAAATTTATTCTGATATAGCTCATGGTAATATCAGTTTCTCCGGTGCTGGGGGTTACAATAAAATATCGAGAATAGGTGGAGATGGTGATTCATATGATAAAGCGTTGGAATACACTAAAGCAGAAGAAATTGTATTAACAACAGTGAAGATGGGGATCCAGAAACCTCAGCAAGTAACAGGTATTAAATCAACAACTGAGCCTAATACTTATCTCTTTGCGTTTGCTGACGAAAAAGAGACTAAGATCAGCAAAGTTCAACTGAGAAATGATCCCGGAACCGGTAAACTTAATTACTACGCGACTTCATGGCGTAAAAATGGTAATCAACTTGAAAATCTTGCTACGGAAAATATCTCTTTAGAGAATGGATTTGATGATATAAGCAATGATGATAATTATCGTCTTTCCAATTTAATCTTTGAACATCATCAACCCGTCACTATTCAGCATACTGTTGAAGAAGATCTGCAGGAAAATCAGTGGGTGACTTATGCCAGTGGAACCACCGCTAAAGCAGAAGATATCACATTGGTTGATGCAAAAATGCATGGGCGTTCAATCTATTCTGATGGTTTGATATTAGATATTTCAGCGGTGAAATCGAATCGTCAGCCAAATACGTATATCTATGCCAAATATGTCGAGTCATATACCAAAGTGGTCAAGGTGGAATTGGCAAATGATCCTAAAACCGGAGAGCTGAAATATTATGCCAGTGCGTGGTACAAAGCAGGCGACCATACAGGTGATTTGGCCAATGAAGATTTTTCAATTAAAAATGATTATCGCTCGATGGAGGCGGGAGGATACTCGCTCACTAAGCTTCAATATCAAGTCAATACAGTACGCCGTGTTTCTGAGCATTTAGAACATATTGAAGAATATAGTCATCAAGAACTGGTGAAATCATCTACGGACATCGGTGATAGCTCCGGTGATGTTAATTTCAGCGGTATGGGTGGCGGAAACGTTATTAAATCCAGTGTAATAAATGGCAATGTTAATTTTGAAGGTGCAGGTGCTGCTAATGTCATTCTTCATAGTTCGAGATTCGGTAATACGCATTTTGAAGGTGCAGGTGCTGCCAACGTCATTGTGAAAAGTGGTGAACAAGGTGATTTGACTTTTCGTGGCGCAGGTCTGGCAAATGTCCTTGTCCACCAAAATCAGTATGGAAACATGGATGTTTACGCTGGCGGTGCGGTAAACGTTCTGGTTCGTGTCGGTGATGGGCGATATCTGGTGCATCTTCTGGCGATTGGTAATATCTCAATCCACCAGGGTAATGGCGACAGTCGGGTTATTATGTTGGGGGGATATAACACCCATACCCAAATAGGTAATGGCGGCGCGAATTGGTTAGGTGCCGGTGGTTTTAATGTCATGACCCAAAAAGGTAAAGGAAGTATTTCCTCAGTACTTTTGGGTGGCGCTAATGTATTAACCAAGCTTGGCGCAGGTGATCTGGTTTCTGGCATGCTTGGGGGGGCCAACATTATCACGCATATCAGTAGTGATAATGAAATATCAGACACCACGGCAATTGCATTGGGTGGAGCCAATATCCTCACCAAAAAAGGAAGAGGTGATGCTGTTGCACTGATGGGCGGTGGTGCAAACGTTCTGACTCACATTGGTAATGGGAGTACGACGGGGGTGATGTTGGGTGGAGCCAATATCCTGACCAAAGTAGGCAATGGTGACACCACGGGCATTATGCTTGGGATTGGTAATGTGCTGACTCATGTTGGTGATGATCAGACTCTGGGGGTCATGGGAGCAGCAGGTAACATCTTTACTAAAGTGGGAGATGGAACCGCAATTGCGGCCATGATTGGTGCTGGCAATATCTTTACCCATGTTGGTCAGGGTGATGCATGGGCATTGATGGGTGGTCTGGGTAATGTCTTTACCAAAGTAGGGGATGGTAAGGCGCTGGCACTGATGGTAGCCGAAGGCAATGTGTTTACCCACGTTGGGGATGGGATGAGCGTTGCCCTGATGCTAGCGGAAGGTAATGTTGCAACCAAAGTGGGTAATGGTGTGACTTTGGCAGCAATGATAGGCGAGGCCAATGTGATGACCCATGTCGGTAATGGTCAAACATTTGCCGCTATGATCGGGGAAGCCAATATCCTGACGAAAGTGGGTAATGATTTGACGGTCGGTTTGATGGTGGGTGATGTCAATATCTACACTCACGATGGTGGAGGGACCAGTATTGGCTTGTTTGCCGGTGAATTGAACGTGATGACCAGAGTGGGTGATGGTACAACGCTGGCGGCAATGTTTGGTGAAGCTAATATCATGACACATTCTGGTAAAGGCTTAACAGGTGTACTGGCACTGGGTGAGGCGAATATCGTCACCAAAGTGGGTGATGGTTTTATGGGAGTTGTGGCGGGGGCTGAGGCTAATGTTGTGACTCATGTGGGTGCATCAACGACGGCTGCCGTACTATTAGGTAAAGGCAATATTCTGACGAAAGTAGGTAATGGTACAACGGTCGGTCTGCTTGTTTCCGATGTGGGTAACATCATGACACACGTTGGTGATGGCACAACCGTTGGTTTCGCGAAAGGTAAAGCCAATATCATTACTAAAGTGGGGGAAGGTACAGGGGTTAACGCTGTCTGGGGTGAAGCTAATATCCTGACTCATGTTGGTAATGGCGACCGTTACAATTTCGCCAAAGGTAAATTGAATGTCATTACCAAAGTGGGAGGAATGCGAGAAGTCACGGTCGTTCAGGGTGATGCCAACATTATTACCCATGTTGGTAACGGTGATGATTACACGGGAGCCTGGGGCAAAGCTAACGTCATTACGAAAGTAGGCGACGGAAATAATGTAGTACTTGCCAAAGCTGATGCCAACGTTGTGACTCAAGTCGGTAACGGCGACAGCTTTAATGCCTTGTGGAGTGAAGGCAATGTCGTTACTAAAGTGGGTGACGGTACGCAGGTTACTGCTGCGAAAGGCAAAGCTAATATCACGACTACCGTGGGGGATGGCTTAAGTGTAACTGCGACGCATGGTGACCTGAATGTAAATACCAGGGTGGGTAACGGCGTTTCAGTCAATGCCGTATGGGGTGAATATAACGTCAATACCAAAGTTGGCAATGGTCTTAATGTTGCGATTATGAAAGGCAAAGGCAATGCCAATATTCATATTGGGGATGGTCTGGGTTTCAATGCCTCTTATGCTCGCAATAATGTGGCGATTAAGGTTGGCAATGGCGATTTTTACAGCCTTTCTATTGCGGAAAGTAACACAAAAAGCAACAATCTTTCTTATCTGTTTAAGAATATTAAACAAACTGTATTAAATGTGGGAGGTAGCCATGCGATTAATTATCTGATCCATGGCAATGAGGCTAATACATCTGGAATCAATAAAGGTAGAGGAGCGATTAATTTAACCGAAGTTTCCGCCATTGATGGTTTCCAGATGGATAAAATTGATCAAGTTAGCTCTGATCTGGCTAACAACTTGAGTGGCACAATCACCCAGGTAGAAACGCCTGATACTGAGGTTATTCAGAATGCCTTGCAGATTGGCGATAATGTTGGTTCAGCTCATGATCAGGCATCCCCACAAGCTGATGCGGTTACCGGACATGCGAAGCAGGATAAAGCTGCACGAAATGCGTTAAGGGATAAAGAAAACGCTGAGATGAATCGTCAGCGCCTGGAACAAGAGAAAGATAAACAGCTTAAAGCGATTTCAAAATCACAATTCCAACTAGAATCAACCAATCAGGATGAACTGAATACCAATGGTGAAGTACAGCGTGATGCAATAAATAAAGAGTCCGGGGTAGTCACACAAGAGCTATTCTCCATGACTCAGGGTATGGATGCGCTTAATAACTATGGGAATTATGATGGTAAATCAGGTGATGAGTGGCGTAATCGGTTTGCTGTTGGATATCTGGATAATATCCAGAATGAATTAAATAAGGCCAAACTTACTGCACAGAAAAAATTAGCTGATGCACAGCAGCACTTTATTGATAAACAAGAAACAGTAAAAACAGCAATTGAGAAATCAGAGGCAGGTTTAGAGAAAAGTCTCGAAAATATAGATAATGCCGACGAAGATATTGTAGATGCTGAGAAAAAAGCAGAACAGAGAAAAGAAGAAGCATTATTACAGAAACAACGGGCCAAAAAAGCTGAGAGTGACGCTAATACCGAGTATGAAAAGGCGAAACAGCGTGGTGAAAGTGACAGTACAGCGGCGCAAAATAAAGCGGCTCAGGCGCAGAAGAATGCAAAAGACGCTAAACAGGCTGATGATGCTAAACCAGAACGTATCGGGGCAACGGGTAGCGGTTTGTCTGGAGAAGCTTATACATCAATTGAGATGGCGAAATCGAAAAGCCATATTGATCCTAAATCAAAGACAGAATCTGACGGTTGGATTAGTGAAGATTTAACATTAACAGCAGAAGATTTGGCTGCTTTCAATAATGCACAGCAAGCGGTCAATCGGTTACAGCTTAATAAGGGTATCCGTTCAGAAAATACCGGTGCTTCGGTTATTTCAATGTTTAGTGAAACATCATCGTTTGCCGAAACATCATCTGGTGGCACGGTGGAACCAACCTTAAATCAGCCCAGAGAGTTAACCAGAAAAGCACCAACGATTTCGGGTATTGATCTGCAAGGATTGGGAGGAAATAACCATCAATCTCGTTCTTCTGTTCTTAAAGAATTAGAACTTGTCTTACTGAATAAGGGAGACAAACGGTTTATTGATTCGACTAAAAGACGTCTTGGTTCGATAAATACCGATCGGCCTGGTAAGGCGCTGGTGGCCGTGCGTGAGGCTTTTAACAGCACTGTCGAACAACCCGATGAACAGCATGTATTGCAGCTTGAACAAGCACTGGCTCATTGGCAGCAGCATGATCCTAAGGAATTCGCTCAGCGTAGTAAGCTGGTGAAAAGCTTGCGTTTTGAGATGGGGCAGCTGGTTGCTCATCTTCAGGCCCGGAGAGCGGAGTCAGCCGGGATTTTGGGTATCACTGTGCCACCTGAGCAAGTGCCACAGTTTGGTCAGCAGGTATCCTTTGACGGTTTCGGGCGTGTAGTGGGCCTGAAAGACGATATTGCGCAAAGCGAAATTAATCGTCTCATTGATTGGCAAATTAAGCCATTAACCCAGATTAACTCCACTGCGGAGCGGGATGCACCTAAGACCGAAAGCGAAAGCCTTATCGTTTTCGTCAGCCGATTACAACAAGAAGCTATCCCAGAAGGTAAGCCTTTGATTGAACGCGCTAGAGAACTTTGGCTTACCGGGCAAGTAACACCTCAGAAAACCAAAGAATTATTTGAGGATGCTGTTACCCAGTTGAAAACGCATCCTGAATTGCACACGCTGGCTCAACAGCTGTTGGCCGATGCCAACAAAGAGAAGGCCACCGGACAATATATTGATAACCTGTTTGGCCGCCATTTTGATTCTGAACTGGCCTATGAACTGGTGAAAACGGCATCACCGGAGGCGAAAGATACCGCTGAACGAACAGGTAACTTCCTGGTACAGGATTTTGAACAGTGGATAAGTGGTTTTTATCCCGAAGGTGCGGAACGTGACCAGAAAATTGCCGGCAAGATGCAAGCTTTTGCTAAGGCGATTGATAAGGATTTTCGCCCTTGGTTCTGCCGGGTGCCTGAGGTAACGACATTCCTGAACGATCCAACTTTTACCAATTTCAAGACCATGATGACTAAGGTTGATGATGGTTTTTCTGTGATTAAGGTGCCGTTTCTGGCGGTAAAAATGGCGACCACTCCGGGAATGGGGATGGATAGTGCTGACTGGAAGAGAAAAGGGGATTCTTTCTATCAGAATGTGATTACTAAAGCCCGTTCAACCGGTACTAAACTGACTACCGGGACGGGTGTTACGCACGAAGTCGTTATCACGGAAAAGCAGACCAATGATTATGGCACGGCGCTGCCCTACCAACCTGCAAATAATAAACATGACGACTTTTTGTATGGACGAAAAGTCGCGGCAGGCCGGATTTTGACCCCTGGACGCGAAACTACATTTGAGAGTAATGCATTAGCGCAAGGCCAGTCTGTGGTGACAGGCGCGTCTGGCTCGACCAATATCATGGTTCACCTCAATAACTATATTGCCAGTAAGCAGCCTGACTTCCCAACCGGGCAAAGCTATCTCAATACGCTGGCATTTTTGGTATTTGATGGTGGTCACTCTGTCAATGAAAGTCTGGCGGTTTACAAAGCATTGCAGGAAACCGGTGATCAGCGTCAGCAGAAACTGAACAGCTACACGGCCAATTATCAGGATCTGGCAGAGATTGCCGGGGAAAATGGCAAGGCGTGGGTAAATCAGGCGCTGGATAATGCTTTTAAAGAAACTCAGGAGTTTTATCAGAAGTATGCGGTGGTAAAACCGCAAAGTCGCCCTGCGGAAGGAGATTTAGACGGATTATCTGGCAACAATAAAGGGATAGAGCCGACGATTATCGACGATAGTCATCTGAACAAGCCAGTCGATGGCTGGCAGACGGTGGACGTAGTGCCACAGATTGATGGTCGTGAAACTCGTTTTGAGGGTCAAATCATTCTTCAGATGGAAGATGACCTGATAGCTGCCAGAGCAGCTGCTAATCTGGCGGGTAAACATCCAGACTCCAGTGTAGTTATTCAACTCGATGCCAACGGTAAATATCGTGTTGTTTATGGCGATCTATCTAAATTATCAAACAAACTACGCTGGCAGGTTGTCGGTCATGGTCGTGATACATCAGAACAGAATAACATTCGTCTGAGTGGTTACAGCGCGGATGAATTGGCAACGAAACTAAAGCAGTTTTATCAGGATGCTAAGCTGGGAGAACAGGCTATTAGCAAACCCGATCACATTAGTCTGGTGGGTTGTTCACTGATTAGTGATGATAAGCGGGATGGCTTTGCTCGTCACTTTATTACTGAATTGGATAAACAAGGGATTCGTAGTGAAGTTTCCGCCCGTAGTAGCGAAGTTGCAGTTGATGCAACGGGCCGTAAATTTACCCGTGATAAAAATAACCAATGGGTCAACAACTTGCCTGATAACAAAATCGTATTGAGTTGGGATGAACAAAATAAGCTGATCGATCATACAGAACAGGTTCGTCGTGGCATTGCTGAAAGTGATATCAACCTCGCCAGAGTGGGGCACACAGAGACTGATATGGTGACCAAAGGGGCGATTGCCGATAATGCTGAAGTTTTCATTAAGCCACAGAAGCGTGAAAAAGTTAATGCCAACGATAGCTCGCATAATCAGCTCAGTTACTCCGGTAATATCCAGGTGGATGTCGGTGACGGAGAGTTTACCGCGCTCAATTGGGGAACATCGAACGTAGGCATCAAAGTGGGAATTGGCGGTTTTAAATCGCTGGCTTTCGGTGATAACAATGTGATGGTGCACATCGGTGATGGTGATAGTAAACATAGCTTTGATATTGGCGGCTATCAGGCGCTTGAAGGGATGCAGATGTTTATTGGTAACCGTAACGTCAGCTTCAACCAAGATCGTAGTAATGACCTGATTGTGATGATGGATAAATCCATCCCAACGCCGCCGCTGGTTAATCCATTTGATGGTGCTGCCCGGGTTGCTGGCGTATTGAAAGGTATTGCCCGTTCCGGTGAAGGGCAGGATTGGTTAGCGGCACAAGATCAGCAGTGGACAATCGCCGGTGCGAAGAAATTTGTGCAGGATATTTCTGGCTTAGATCAAACCAGCAGTGTGGACTACAACACACTGGTTGATCTGGATTCTCAGCATGAGCGGAGCAGCCGTGGTTTAAAATATGATGCTGAATTAGCACTGAATAAGAAACTTAATCAGTGGTTAGGCGAAAATGGCAATAGTATCGATGCAGGCAAAATGAGCCGGGCAGATAAATTCCGTAAGGCTAATCAGCAGCTGGCTTTCAACTTTGCTGTTGGCGGGCGTGGCGCTGATATTCAGGTTACGACCGGTAACTGGAACTTTACGTTCGGTGACAATATCCAGTCAATTTTGGATACCAATCTGGGTTCACTGTTTGGTCTGATGACTCAGCAATACTCAGCAACGGGCATGGCGAAAACAACCTTTACCTACAACCCGCAGGATTTACCGCGTCAGCTTCAGAATAGGCTGCTTGGCCGATTAGCTAGTGTGAATGAAGAAACTACCTTAGCGGATATCTTTGGTGTGGATTACACCGCAGATGGACGTATTGTTTCCCGGACGGGAGAGCCTGTTGATGGCGAAGCTATGCTAAAAGAAATGCTGGAAGTGATAAAGGAATTTGGCGGTGATCAACTGGAAGCCTTCACCAATCCAGAAAAATTAGTGGATAGTTTGAAGGCTGGCATCAATGCGGGGGAAGATGGGGTCAGAACATTTGCGGAAAGTCATGGTTTGAAAGAGAAAGCACCTGATGAAAGTCAGGAACAAGGCTCTGTAGTTAACATCAACGGTGATAGCGCTCAAGCTAATAGTAAAGCAGAACGTGCATTTGGCTTTAATTCGCTGAACTTACCTAACCTATTTGCGACGATGTTCAGCGAAGATAAACAACAAGAGATGAAATCATTAGTGACCAATTTGAGAGAGAATCTAACCGCAGATTTGCTCAATATGAAGCAAAAGACGTTTGATTTCCTGCGTAACAGTGGTCATTTGCAAGGAGATGGTGATATCCATGTATCGCTGGGCAACTATAACTTCAACTGGGGTGGTGACGGAAAAGATCTCGGTGCTTATCTGGGCGATAACAACAACTTCTGGGGTGGTCGCGGTGATGATGTTTACTACTCACTAGGGACATCCAACATCTTTGCTGGTGGAGAAGGTAATGATATGGGCGTCCTGATGGGGCGTGAAAACTGGATGTTTGGCGGTAAGGGTGATGATACCGCCGTGGTGGCCGGACGCATTAACCATGTGTTTATGGGCGAAGGTAATGATCAGTCTTTTGTCTTTGGTGAAGGTGGTTTTATTGATGCGGGTAATGGACAGGATTACGTCGTCACTTCTGGTAACTACAACCGGGTGGATACCGGGGCCGGTCAGGACTATGCGGTGACCATCGGCAATAACAACCGGGTTGATTTAGGTGAAGGCAATGATTTTGCCAGAGTGTTTGGTAATGACAATCGGATCGACGGTTATTCCGGCAATGATACGATTAAACTGATGGGCTACCATGCGGTGATTAATGGCGGAGAAGGCGATGATCACCTGATAGCTACCGCGATTTCGAAGTTCAGCCAATTTGACGGCGGCGATGGTCAGGATTTGTTGGTGTTGGGCGGTTATCAGAACAGCTTCCAGGGTGGAGCGGGTGTAGATAGTTTTGTGGTCAGCGGAGAGGTGATTGATAACCGGGTTAACGATATCAACGCAGAAGATATGATCTTGTTTAACGGTGTTGACTGGAAAAATCTGTGGTTCCAACGCAGTGGCTATGATTTGGTGCTGTCGGTGAACCGTTATACCGAGGGCAACACCGTTCACACCGCTCAGGGACTCTTTGAATCGGTGGGTACAGTCACCTTTAATGATTACTTTAATGGTCATCGGGCCAAATTAGTGACACAGATGGGGGATAAAGACAAATCAGGTGAGCGTGAATTTACAGCGCTGTCTGACAATGCGGTTGATTCATTGATTCAGGCAATGAGTAGTTTTTCCCCGACAGCGGGCGATAATGGCTTTATTGAGAATCTGGACAGCAAGGCGAGAATGGCTGTTACCACAGCATGGACTGATGTAACCATTGGCAAGGGAAAATTTGCTTAAATATTAATTCATTGTAATTAGTTGTCATAAAAATAAACATGGCTCACAGCAATGTGGGCCATTTTTTGTGAATTTTTATTTTGGCAACGATTTCTGAGTCTTATTTGTTAATGTTTGTGTTAATCAAGGTTACCTGCGAGGATTTGAATTTCAACTTTTGGATTCTGTGAAGCAATTATCAGTAAAAGAAGAGTCAGTGAGTAAATAACCTGAGCGGATTAATAAGAAGAAAACTCGGTGAACTATCGGATCTTTTACAGGGTCAATAAAGTTATAAAGATTAATTTATCGTGATACAGAATTCTGAATGCTCTCGACTTCAACTAATAGGGACAGATTTTGCTTAGTGTTATCAATCTAGTGTCCAATCTTCCACTCTCAATCCATCAACCCTATTGAATTCCTTTGTGTTATTGGTAACAACTATCAACCCCTTGCTTCTTGCATGCCCTGCAATATGCAGATCGTTATCTCCGATCCGTTTTCCGCTTTTTTCTAGTGATGCACGAATATTCCCATAGTGAAATGCAGCTTGTTCGTCATAAGGAAGAATAGTTAATCGAGAAACAAAATCTTCTATAATCGCCAGGTTTCTTTCAGGATTTCTACTTTTTTCAGCTCCAAAAATCAGTTCTGCCAATGTGATCGTAGAAATAGCCATGTGGTCTGTATTCTTGTTGAATTTAGGTAGCATGGATTCAGGGCGTTTTTTTATCGCGAAAATCACGATATTAGTGTCGAGCAGATACTTAATCATCGAAAGATTCTCTTTTACTTGTCACTTGCTCAGGGCGTTCAGGTAAAAAATCATCAGTCACAGATTGATCAGACAGAAAAAAACTATCCCATGTGTTTTGTACGGGCGCAATAATCCGCTCCTTGCCTCTTGACCTAACAGTAACTTCTTTAACATTATCAGGGAAACGGAGATCTGCGGGTAACCTCACATTCTGAGTTCGGTTGCTCATAAAAACTTTACTTTGATATATCATGGCACACCTCTTTGATTATTGCTATATATCATGAGTATATAGCATGAAGTCGAATACGGGCAAGGTCTAAAAACAAATTACTTTCTCCTGATAATTTTACAGGGAATTCTTCCCTTGATGATCACCATACTCATATTGTTAGGTAGATTAAGTGTGCGAGGCGCCACGTCTGAGGTGTAGACGATGACTAACGGTTAACATGTTGTAAAGGTCAAAAAGATAAGACGATGATTCAATGAATCTAGCTTAATAACCGTATTTTTCTACTACAAAGTTATTAATTTTTTTATTTGATGTTATGGATCGCATTTTGGTGATGAAAAGCGGCGTTATTATGCGTTAGTAAGATCGCTTAACGGCAGATGAAAATAAAGTCGTGGCCTATTTGGTCAGTATAACGATGAAATTTGTCATTTAATTTATCACTATGATTTATTTAGAGGTTCACTATGGGCAGTACTGGCAGTGTAAGTGCATGGGATGAAGCGTTATTAATTGCGGCTATTCAATATCCTGTTCCTATAATTAAGGGACCTGAAGATATTCAGGTTCAGGTGCAACAGATTTGTAAAACGATGGATTCAACGAAAGCGGGTTATCCTGATCTGGATATTATCGTATTCCCGGAATATTCCACGCAGGGATTAAATACGAAGATCTGGACCTATGATGAGATGTTGTTATTGTTGGTCGGCTCGGAAGTGGATTGTTTTCGTTCGGCCTGTATTCGCAATGATATTTGGGGTGTATTCTCGGTAATAGAGCGTAATGAAGATTCGTCACTGTCGCCTTATAACACCGCTATTATTATTAACAATAAAGGTGAGATTGTATTGCATTACCGTAAATTGCAGCCTTGGGTGCCAATTGAACCCTGGATGCCGGGCAATATGGGGATGCCGGTCTGTGAGGGGCCTAAAGGTTCAAAACTGGCGGTTTGTATTTGTCATGATGGTATGTTTCCTGAATTGGCACGTGAGGCAGCTTATAAAGGTTGTAACGTCTTTATTCGTATTTCCGGTTATTCTACTCAAGTTAATGACCAGTGGATCTGGACTAATCGTACTAATGCTTGGCAAAACCTGATGTATACCGTATCGGTCAATCTGGCTGGTTACGATGAGGTTTTCTATTATTTCGGTGAAGGTACAATTTGTAACTACGATGGTAATGTTATTCAACAAGGGCAGCGTAACCCGTGGGAAATTGTTACCGCGGAATTGTTCCCGCGCCTGGTGGATAAGGCACGTGAGAACTGGGCACTGGAAAACAGTATTTTTAATCTCGGTTGTCGGGGATATGTTGGTAAACCCGGTGGTGAGAGAGCTAATTATCTGACTTGGGTACGTGACCTGGCAAACGGTGAATATAAACTGCCTTGGGAAGAGAACATCCGTATTCGTGACGGATGGAAATACTATCCAGAAGGGGTGAAATTGGGGCCATTACCGAAAATCGATAAATAATCTGGACGATAATAACTCGGCATCGCAGGGTTTGTGGTGCTGTTATCTTTTCCATCCTGCGGTGAAGGTAATTTTTTTAATTTTAAATTGGAATTATTACGAATCATTTATCGGTTAATTATTGAATCCCCGGGAGCATAGATAACCAAGTGACCGGGGGGAGTGAGTGCAGCCAACAAAGAAGCAACTTGAAAGATGACGGGTATAAAATCTTTGTTTAATTTAGTTGAGGTATATACGATAATATTTGTAATTGTGAAGGGACTGTTCTGAAACTGTGATGAATACGGGAATAAAAAATAATGATTGTGGCGTAAGATAGTTTTATTATATATACAAACGAGTTTTAGCAAACTAAATGATATAAAACTAAAGTTTGCTTTGTTGGATATTGTTTAATATCCAACAAATTACATCGAAGAATGACTCTCTTAGAATGTTTTTTCTAATAATCAATATAGCATTGCGTCAATGTTGATATTAGTTATATTATAATTAAATAATATATAATAAGATTGATAATTATTTGAAATTATTTCTTTACGGAGTTAAATGTAATTAACTTTTACATTAATTATAGGGTTTTATTATTGTTAAATAACATGTGGTGAAGTTTATTTTCACCTGAATTTATATCCTTAAGTAATTAAATATACAGAATGTCTTTGTAAATATTTAATAAGTTGCTTTGGCAGGGAGTTTTACCCGTTCATTATTAGAATGGTAATCTTTGTTTTTTAGCGCGTGATCGAAGTCAATTCATGCCAATAGTAGTCTATAAATCCGTTTTAAGTCATGGAATTAAACGTCAACTAATCATAGACATTTATACCCAATAGATTTCAAGATGCATCGCGACGGCAAGGGAGTGAATCCCCGGGAGCATAATAGATAACTCTGTGACCGGGGTGAGCGAGTGCAGCCAACAAAGAGGCAACTTGAAAGATAACAGGTATATATAAAAAAGGACGAAACAGAGTGTTTGTTTACGGTTCATAGAATGAACCATTTATTCCATTGTCAGAAAAATTATCACCATAGCATGGTTAATTTGGTGGTTATTTACATCCAACGCCAGAGAGAAAGTGTTGCCTGAGCATCTTGATTGATGTCCGGCGAGTCCGTCTTTATTCCTCCAAAGGTAAAACGAGGAAAAATAAAAGAAAGCACTTTGATGACTGTCGAGAAAGGCAGTTTTCAAATATCTAACAGAATTGTTGAGGTTGTAAATGAAAGATAGCATTGCTAACGCGGAAAATATCCTTAAAGCAGAACTCCTCTCTCAGACGTCAAAAAATATAATCAATAACGTAAATAATACCCCTGCTTCATCACGTACCTGCGTCGTGGTGGGAGGGACAACTCTTGCGGTATTCTGTGCCGAGC
The DNA here is from genome assembly GCF_000711895.1 of Photorhabdus australis DSM 17609. GTDB lineage: Bacteria > Pseudomonadota > Gammaproteobacteria > Enterobacterales > Enterobacteriaceae > Photorhabdus > Photorhabdus australis. The sequence continues at coordinate 20,613 of NZ_JONO01000033.1, read as the reverse complement.
AAATTCAGTCGGCTGGGCATACAATACAAGCGGTGCTAACTGATGATGATGTTTTGCAAACCTGGGCTATTCGGCAAGGAATCGTTTGTGTGAGTTCTGTTGAAGCATTACAACAGCAAATCATGCTACACCCTGTCGATTGGCTTTTCTCCATCGCCAGTCCGATCATTCTGCCTATGTCGCTGATTAAACAGATTCGCGGCGGCGCTTTTAACTATCACGATAGCCCCTTACCCCGTTATGCGGGTTGTCATGCCACTTCTTGGGCGCTGTTAGCGCAGGAGGCACATTACGCTATTTCCTGGCATTGCATTGAAGCTGATGTGGATACTTGCGATATTGCTGTGCAATGGCCGGTATCTATTGAGGAACACGATAGTGCATTTTCATTGAATCTGAAATGTTATCAGGCTGCTCAGGAAGGATTTATTCAGTTATTGCGAGATCTTGGTCAAGGTACGTTGGTGACCCATCCACAAGATCTCTCGCAACGGAGTTTTTATGCCCAGTCACGTCGGCCCGATGGCGGGGGATATCTGTGTTGGGAGCAGTCGGGTGAAGTATTGTCAGCGTTGGTACGGGCCTTAGATTTTGGAGAGAATTATCTAAATCCACTGGGCTGTCCGAAAGTATTGCTTAAGCAGGGCACCGTGCGGATTTCCTGGCTTCAACGGTTGAACTGTTGTTCTCAGGCGGCACCAGGTACGTTGATTGATGTAGAAGAGAACGCCTGGCAAGTCACGACGGGCAGTGGAGATGTGCGGATTGGTGGTTTTACCACTCTTGAAGGCAAATTATTATCTGCTGGTGAACTGGCTGCTATATCAGAACTCAGGCCGGGTAAATCATTACCTTTGCTTTCTCCACAACAAGCACAGAATGTAAAAAATACTCTCCAGTCATTGGCACCCAGTGAATCATTCTGGTGTGAGCGTCTTGCCTCTTGGCAGCCATGCCAATTACCTTTCGAAATTGCCGGGGAGCAGGTAGAACCCAGATGGGCAATGAGTGTCTGGCAACCTCCGTTGCCGAAAAACAGTGAAACAGATCCATTGCAGATGTTGTTGCAGACATTCGCCATTTATCTGGCGCGTTTGACTCATCAGACCAAGTTCCAAATCGGTTGGTATGTGGATGAAGCAAAAGATGAACTGGGTTTATTGGCTGGTTTGGCACCGGTGGTTCCTATGGAGATTGAGGTAGCATTTGATAAGCCGTGGAGTGTGGTAGCCGACTGGATTGGTAACGAACTTACATGCTTGGCGCAACACCGCACATTTTGTTGTGATCTCCTTTCCCGTTCCCCTGCATTAAGTGCGATCCCAGCGTTAACAACCCACCAGCCATGGCGGATTGCTGTCTCGGTCATAAAGGATGACAGACCGTGGGCGGAGGGGGCATTAGGTGAATTACTGACATTGCAGATTAATGCACAGGGTGGTTTTCGCTGGCTCTACGATGCAAACCGTTTGCACGTAGAAGATATTCAGCGGATGAGTGAACATTTACAGGTGTTGGCATCATCGGAAAAAGTGGGTGATGAAATACCAGTTTGGCAGCTTAATTTATTACCTGAATCCGAACGCACACTACTGCTGGAAACCTGGAACGCCACTGAAACAATCTATCCTGACCAGCTGTGTATTCATCAGTTATTTGAACAACAGGTGGAGAAAACTCCGGCGACCACGGCATTGATAGCAGGAGATAAGACCCTTAGCTATGCTGAACTCAATGCGGGTGTTAACCGACTGGCTCGTCAATTGATTGCTCTGGGGATTCGCCCGGGTGATCACATTGTAACCCTGTTAGAGCGTTCGATTGAACTGGTGGTAGCCCAGTTGGCTATCCTCAAAGCGGGGGCCGTTTATGTTCCTATCGATCCCAGTGTGCCGGACGAGCGGAAAAACAGGTTGATAAACGATTGCTCAGCTCGGTTATTAATCACTGATGCACAGTCTGATATCCCGATTGGCCTGACTGTTCCGTTATTGTGTGTTTCTGTGGAGGTAGATACGCACGGGCAAGAAGAGACGGATTTCAATCTTGATTTACCTTGTCGCAGTTCAGACGCTGCTTATGTCATGTATACCTCCGGTTCGACGGGTACACCCAAAGGCGTCATCGTGTCTCATCGTGCGGTAATTCGGCTGGTTATTAATAATGGCTATGCGGAAATCGGGCAGGATGATCGGGTTGCTTTCACCGCTAACCCGGCTTTCGATGCCAGTACCTTTGAAATCTGGGCGCCTTTGCTTAATGGTGGAGCGTTGGTGGTGATTGATCATGCCACGTTGCTGACGCCGCAGGCGTTTATGCAGGAGTTACAAGTTCATCACATCACGGTTTTGTGGTTAACTATCGGGTTATTTAACCGACTGGCCGCTGAGTTGTCCTCGGTGCTTCCACAGATAAAAATGCTGATTTTCGGGGGGGATATCCCCGATCGGCATGTAATTGCTAAGGTTTTGGACAAAAATTCGCCTCAACAGTTATTGCAAGCCTATGGTCCGACAGAAGGAACGACGTTTACCACGATGTACCGTATCGCGTTGTTACCTCCGGGGATGGCGAAGGTTCCCATTGGCCGACCGATAGCCAATACATGTGTTTACTTGCTGGATGATTATGGTCAGCCGGTGCCGTTGGGTGGCGTCGGTGAGATTTATGTTGGCGGTGATGGGGTTGCTTGTGGTTATCTCAATCGCCCGGAATTGACGGCTGAACGCTTTCTGGTCGATCCGTTTAGTCATAAGACGAATGCGCGTATGTATCGAACCGGGGATTTAGCTCGCTATTTGTCGGACGGTAATTTGGAATTCCTTGGCCGTAATGACCAGCAGGTTAAAATTCGTGGTTTCCGCATTGAACCGGGAGAAATCGAAGCCCGACTAACGGAATATCCTGCGATACGTGAGGCTGCCGTGCTGGTTCAGGACGATGGACAAGATAAGCGGTTGGTTGCCTACGTGGTGGCAGACGCGGATGAGGAGTTGGTTAATAATCTGCGTACCTACCTGAGTACAGTTTTACCTGACTACATGGTGCCAGCGGCTTTTGTGCGTCTGGATGCCTTCCCGCTGACACCTAATGGTAAGTTAGATCGCCGGGCGTTGCCTGCTCCGGGTGAGGAGGCTTTTGCTCGTCAGATTTATGCAGCACCGCTGGGGGAAATAGAAGCCACGTTGGCGACTATCTGGCGTGAATTGTTGGGTATTGAGCAGATTAGCCGACATGACAACTTTTTTGCGTTGGGTGGTCATTCTCTCTTTGCCTTACGGATGATTGAGCGCCTGCGTAACCTTGGGTTAACGTTGGTTGCCCGCGATTTATTCCGATATCCAGTATTGTCTGAGCTTGCTCATATGTTGGGGCAGCATCAGGCTATAGTGGTACCTCCTAATGTGATTACACCGGCAACGAAAGCATTGACGCCGGAGATGCTGCCACTGATTGATCTAACTCAGCTTGATATTGACCGTATCGTCGGACAGGTGCCAGGAGGGATTGCCAATATTCAGGATATCTATGCCCTGTCGCCGCTACAGGACGGTATTTTGTTCCACCATTTACTCACAAATGAAGGTGACCCGTATCTGTTGGCTTATATGATGGCCTTCAATGATCGGCCTTTGTTGGACCGTTATCTGTCAGTGGTTCAACAAGTGGTTGATCGTCACGATATTTTGCGTACTGCTTTTCTCTGGGAAGGATTGTCAGTTCCGGCTCAGGTAGTTTGGCGTAAGGCACCTTTGTCAGTGACTGAATTGATGCTGAATCCCGCTGATGGCCCAATTATTGACCAGTTAACCCAGCGTTTTGACTTACGTCAGCATCACCTCGATTTGAGCCAGGCACCGTTGCTGCGCTTTATAGTGACACAGGAAACGGATGATCGCTGGATAGTACTGCAATTGCAGCATCATTTAACTGGTGACCATACCACGATGGAAGTCATGAACCACGAGGTTCAGGCGTATTTGTCCGGGCAGGAGGGCAGTCTGCCTGCACCGCTACCTTTCCGCAATTTAGTGGCTCAAGCCCGATTGGGGGTAAGTCAGGAAGAGCATATCCGCTTCTTTACTGACATGCTGGCTGAGGTGGAGGAACCGACGTTACCGTTTGGATTGGTGGAGGTCCATCGTGATGGTTCACAAGTCACCCAATCGCACCGAATGCTGACTGCCACGCTGAATGACCGCTTGCGCAATCAGGCGAGGCGTCTGGGCGTCAGTCTGGCTGCTTTGTGTCATCTGGCTTGGGCGCAGGTATTGTCGCGTACCAGCGGGCAGCAACAGGTGGTGTTTGGCACGGTATTGTTTGGGCGTATGCAGGTAGGTGACGGGGCTGATAGCGGCATGGGGCTGTTTATCAATACCTTGCCGTTGCGGTTGGATATTGATGACACTTCGGTACGGGACAGCGTACAGGCCGCACATACCCGATTAGCAGCCTTGTTGGATCATGAACATGCATCGTTAGCGCTGGCTCAGCGTTGCAGTGGTGTACAGGGCGAAACGCCACTTTTTAGTTCCTTATTGAACTATCTGCATAACGATCAGCCGATGACGCCGGATAAGGTTGTGCCGGGTATTGAATTCCTTAGCGAAGAAGAACGTACTAACTATCCGTTTGTGCTGTCGGTGGAGGACGGTGGTTCCACTTTGGGGTTGATCGCCCAAGTGGTGCAGCCGTTTGATCCAGAACGGGTATGTGGTTATATGCAACAGGCATTAGAAAGTCTGGTGGAAGTGCTTGAACAGGCGCCAGAAACACCGGTACGCAGATTGAACATCTTGCCAGAAGCAGAGCAACAGCTGTTGCTGAAAATCTGGAATGCCACCGAGGCGCCGTATCCTGACCAGCTATGCATTCATCAGTTGTTTGAACAGCAGGTGGAGAAAACCCCAGAGGCCATAGCGCTGATAGCAGGAGATAAGACTTTCAGTTACGCGGAACTGAATGTTGGTGCGAATCGGCTGGCTCGTCAGCTGATTGAACAGGGCATCTTACCTGATGACCATGTGGCGATCTTATTAGAACGCTCTGTTGAGCTGGTGGTGGTACAACTGGCTATTCTTAAAGTTGGTGCCGTTTATGTTCCCGTCGATCCCAGAATGCCGGATAAGCGGAAAAATTGGCTGATAAACGATTGTTCAGCCAAATTGCTGTTCACTGATGAACAGGCTGATATCCCGGCTGGCCTTGCTGTGCCGTTATTTCATCTCTCCAGCGATACCATTACGGACAGGGAAGAGGATTGTTGCAATCTTGACTTACCCGGTTCCAGCGCCAAGTCAGCGTATATTATGTATACCTCCGGTTCGACCGGTACACCAAAAGGGGTGGTAGTGCCTCATCGTGCTGTGGTCCGACTGGTGATTAATAATGGCTATGCGGAAATCGGACAGGATGATCGGGTTGCCTTTACAGCTAATCCCGCTTTTGATGCCAGCACATTTGAAGTTTGGGCGCCGTTGCTCAACGGTGGAACACTGGTGGTTATCGACTATGCTACTTTACTGACGCCATCGGATTTTGTACGAGCTTTACAGGCTTATCGAATCACTATTCTGTGGATGAGTGTTGGCTTGCTTCACCGGTTGGTGGCGGAGTTGTCTCCGGTGCTTGCTCAGATCAAGATTTTGATTTTCGGCGGAGAGGTCCTCGATCCGCATGTGATCGCTCAGGTTTTGGACAAGAATCCGCCGCAACAATTATTACAAGCTTATGGCCCAAGTGAAGGCACCACTTTTACCACGATATATCCCATTACGGCGTTACCGCCGGGAGTAGCAAAGATCCCTATTGGCCGGCCAATTGCTAACACGCGCCTCTATCTGTTAGACGCATATAGGCAACCGGTGCCACTAGGTGCGACCGGTGAGATTTATGTTGGTGGCAATGGGGTTGCCTGTGGTTACTTTAATCGCCCGGAATTGACTGCTGAACGCTTTCTGACAGATCCATTTAGTGATGTACCAAATGCACGCATGTATCAAACCGGGGATTTGGCCCGCTACCTGCCGGATGGCAATCTGGTGTTTGTTGGTCGTAATGACCAACAGGTTAAAATCCGTGGTTTTCGGATTGAACCGGGGGAAATCGAAGCGCGTTTGACTGAACATCCGGCGGTGCGTGAAGCACTGGTATTAGCGGTAAGTGATGGACAAGATAAACGGCTGGTTGCTTATGTGGTGGCCGAGCCAGATGACGGGTTAGTGGTTAGTCTGCGTGAGCATTTAAGTACAATTTTACCTGACTATATGGTGCCAGCGGCTTTTGTGCGTCTGGATGCCTTTCCGCTCACACCTAACGACAAACGGGATCTCCGGGCGCTACCGGCTCCGGGGGAAGAGGATTTTGCCCGTCAGATCTATGAAGCGCCGCAAGGGGAAACTGAGATTGCTTTGGCTACTATCTGGCATGAATTGCTGGGAATTGGACAGATAAGTCGGCATGACAACTTTTTCGCGCTGGGTGGTCATTCACTATTGGCTGTTCGGATGATGAACCGGATAGCCGCTTTAGGCATCAAACTGCCGTTGAGCACGCTATTTGAATTTCCTTCATTGTCAGCTTTTGCCGAGAAGATGAGTGTTCAGTTTGGTGAACCAGATAGCATATTACCCGCAATCATGCCGATATCTCGCGATAGCGAGTTACCTCTGTCATTTGCGCAACAGCGTCTGTGGTTCCTCGCCCAATTTGACGAGGTCAGTAATACCTATCATATCCCGGTAGCATTGAGTTTGCGTGGTCAGTTCGATATCGCTGCCTGGCAGCGCGCACTTAATCACCTATTTGCTCGTCATGAGGCTTTACGTTCCATATTTGTGACAGTTGATGGTCATCCCCAGATCGAACTGTTGCCGACGGAATTTGGCCTGCCGATGAAAAAATACGATCTGCGTAAAGTACCTGATGTGGAGAAACAACTTAAATATCTGCGCATGCAGGAGTCTGAAACACTGTTTAATCTCGCTCGTGGGCCGTTAATCCGCTCTGCTTTGATACAACTGGCTAACGATGATTACCTATTCCTGTTGACCCTGCATCATATTGTTTTCGATGGCTGGTCTGTCAGCATACTGATGCGTGAATTAAGTACTCTCTATACGGCTTTTCTGACTGGTCAACCTGATCCATTGCCTGCATTACCGATTCAGTACCCTGATTACGCCGCCTGGCAGCGTCAGTGGCTTTCGGCTGAGCGTATTCAGAACCAATCTGACTATTGGCGCACGATATTGGCTGATGTGCCGGTATTGTTGGATTTGCCAACTGACCGACCACGTCCTGTCCAGCAATCATTTGCGGGGAATTTATTGCCTGTCAATCTAGATGCCGAATTAACCCAATCCTTGAAGCGTTTGAGCGAGCAGCAGGGGGGCACATTGTTCATGACCTTGCTGTCAGCCTGGGCTACGGTCTTATCGCGTCTGTCAGGTCAGGAAGATCTGGTTATTGGTACACCAAGTGCGGGTCGCAGTCGCCAGGAAGTGGAGTCGTTGATCGGCTTTTTTGTTAATACGTTGGCCTTACGTATCGATTTATCGGGTGCGCCAAATGTGGTTGAGTTGCTTGCTCGTGTGCGTCAGACGGCATTGGCAGCTCAGGAGCATCAGGATCTGCCATTTGAACAAGTGGTGGAAATAGTGCAACCGCCGCGCCGATTGGCGCATACGCCCCTGTTTCAGGTGATGTTTGCCTGGCAGAACAATGAGAATCCAGATTGGAAACTGCCGGGGCTGGCAGTTTCACCTGCCGAGCAATTCCTTGATACCGCTAAGTTTGATCTTGAACTGAACTTGTCTGAGAAGGATGGCAAGATTGTTGGTTATTTGAGTTATGCAACGGCCCTGTTTGATCAACAAACCATCGAGCGGCATTTGGGGTATCTGTACACGGTGCTGCAAGAGATGGTGACTAACCCTCAGCAATCAGTCGGGGAGATCGATATTCTGACGTCGGCGGAGCGCAGGTTGCTGTTGGAAATCTGGAATGCGACTAAAGCACCGTATCCTGACCAGTTGTGTATTCATCAGTTATTTGAACAACAGGCAGAGAAAACCCCGGTAGCGACAGCGCTGATAGCGGGAGATAAAATCCTCAGTTATGCGGAACTGAATGCTTATGCTAACCGATTGGCCCATCGACTGATTGAACTGCGGGTTTGCCCGGATGACCACGTGGCGATTATGTTAGAACGCTCGGTTGAATTGGTGGTGGCACAATTGGCCATTCTTAAAGCTGGTGCTGTTTATGTGCCGATAGATCCCAGCGTGCCGGACGAACGGAAAAACTGGTTGATAAATGATTGTTCAGCCAAATTGCTGCTCACTGATTTGCAGTTTGATATCCCGATTGACCTTGCGGTTCCGCTGTTTCGTCTCTCCAGTGAGATGGACACCATCAGGGAGAAAGAGTGTTTCAATCTCAATGTACCTTGTCTCAGTTCAGATTCAGCTTATGTCATGTATACCTCCGGTTCGACCGGCACACCAAAAGGCGTGGTGGTGCCTCATCGTGCGGTGGTTCGGCTGGTTATTAATAACGGTTATGCCGCAATCGGGCTGGATGACAAGGTTGCTTTTACGGCGAACCCGGCTTTTGATGCCAGTACGTTTGAAGTCTGGGCGCCTTTGCTTAACGGTGGCACATTGGTGGTTATTGATCGCGTTACTTTGCTGACACCACAGGAATTTATACAAGCGTTACAGGTTCATCAAATCACGATTCTGTGGCTGACTATCGGGTTGTTTAACCGGTTAGTGGCAAGGTTATCTCCCATTCTTCCGCAGATAAAAGTTCTGATTTTCGGCGGAGATATCCCTGATCCACATGTAATTGCTGAGGTTTTGGATAACAGCCCGCCACAACAATTATTACAGGCTTACGGTCCGAGTGAAGGAACCACCTTTACGACGATGTACCGTATCGCAACATTACCATTGAGAACGGTGAGGGTCCCCATTGGCCGACCGATAGCGAATACTCGTGTTTATCTACTGAATGGTTATGGTCAACCGGTACCGCTGGGGGTGATCGGTGAGATTTATGTGGGGGGTGATGGGGTGGCTTGTGGTTACCTCAATCGGCCTGAACTGACGGCTGAACGCTTTCTGACAGATCCGTTTAGTGATCAACCGAATGCGCGGATGTATCGAACCGGGGATCTGGCCCGCTTCTTGCCTGACGGTAATCTGGAGTTCCTTGGCCGTAATGACCAACAGGTGAAAATTCGGGGTTTCCGCATTGAACCGCGGGAAATTGAAGCGCGGCTAATGGAATATCCGGTGGTACGGGAAGCCGCTGTACTGGCGTTGGGAGATGGGCAAGATAAGCGGTTGGTTGCCTATGTGGTGGCAGACACGAATGATGAACTAGTTAATCGTTTACGGACTTATTTGGGGACAATTTTGCCGGATTACATGGTTCCGGCAGCTTTTGTGTGTCTGGATGCGTTTCCGCTGACACCGAACGGTAAGTTGGATCGCCGAGCGTTGCCAGCGCCAGACGGAGAAGCATTTGCTCGTCAGATTTATGCAGCACCACAAGGAGAAACTGAGGTTGCTTTGGCCGCTATCTGGCGTGATTTGTTGGGAATTGAGCAGATTAGCCGGCACGATAGTTTCTTCACGCTGGGAGGACATTCGTTGCTCGCTGTGCAGATGGTTGAGCGTTTGCGTAATCTGGGTTTAACGTTGGCAGTACGTGATCTATTTAAATCTCCGGTGTTGTCTGAACTGGCTCAAACGTTGGCACAATATCGGGCCGCGGTGGCGCCGCCTAATATCATTACGTCGGTAACCACGGCATTGACGCCGGAGATGTTGCCGTTGATTGCGCTAACTCAGTCAGAGATTGATCACATCGTCGAGCAGGTGCCCGGCGGGATCAACAATATTCAGGATATCTATGCTTTGTCGCCGTTGCAGGATGGTATTTTGTTCCATCATCTGCTGGCGAACGAAGGCGATCCATATCTGTTAGCGAGCCAAATGGTTTTTGCTGACCGGCCTTTGCTCAACCGTTATCTGGCGGCGGTTCAGCAGGTGATTGATCGTCATGATATTCTGCGAACCGCCTTTATCTGGCAGGGATTATCTGTGCCTGTGCAGGTGGTTTGTCGTCAGGCTCAATTGCGGGTTACTGAGCTAACACTTGACCCAACTAATGGGTCGATTAGTGATCAGCTGGCTCAACATTTTGACCCACGTCGATATCGTATTAATTTGGGGCAAGCACCATTGTTGCGCTTTGCGGTGGCACGGGATACTGATGGCCGTTGGGTGGTGTTGCAACTGTTGCATCACCTGATTGGTGATCATACTACGATGGAAGTCATGAACCGTGAGGTTCAGGCGTATCTTACCGGGCAGGAGAACAGATTGCCGGTTCCGGTACCTTTCCGTCATTTGATTGCTCAGGTTCAATTGGGTGTTGGTCAGATTGAGCATACTTGCTTCTTTACCGACATGTTGGCAGAGGTGGAGGAACCGACGTTACCGTTTGGGTTGATAGAGGTACACCATGGTGGTTCACAGGTAACACAATCGCATCGGATGATGACGACTGACTTAAATGACCGTTTACGTGATCAGGCACGGCGTCTGGGGGTAAGTTTAGCCACATTGTGTCATTTGGCTTGGGCGCAAGTGTTGTCTCGTACCAGCGGCCAGAAGAAAGTGGTGTTCGGCACGGTGCTATTTGGGCGTATGCAGGCGGGCGAAGGCGCTGACAATGGCATGGGACTGTTTATCAATACCTTGCCGCTACGGTTGGATATCGATGATACCCCGGTACGAGACAGCATACAGGCAGTACATAACCGGCTGGCTGAATTGCTGGAGCATGAACACGCTTCACTCGCCTTGGCGCAGCGTTGCAGTAGTGTACAGGGTGGAATTCCACTCTTTAGTACTCTGTTGAACTATCGGCATAATGCGCCGTTGGCAGTTTCGCATGAAATGATAAACGGTATTAAGTTCCTTGGTGCGCAGGAGCGGACCAACTATCCATTTGTGCTGTCGGTGGAAGATTTTGGTGATGCGTTGGGACTGACGGCACAGATAGTCCAGCCGTTTGATCCCGAAAGGGTATGTGGTTATATGCAGCAAGCGCTGGAAAGTCTGGTAGAAGCGCTTGAACAGGCTCCTGACACACCCGTAAGGGCATTGAATATTCTGCCTGAAACGGAGCGCACGCTGTTGTTGAAAACCTGGAATGCAACCGAAACACGGTATCCTGATCAGTTGTGTATCCACCAGTTATTTGAACAACAGGCGGAGAAAACCCCAGGTGCCATCGCGCTGATAGCGGGAGGTAAAGCGCTTTGTTACTCAGAACTGAATGCCCGTGCTAATCGGCTGGCCCGTCAATTGATTGAGCAAGGAGTTTGTCCGGATGACCATGTTGCCATCCTGTTAGAGCGTTCGATTGAACTGGTAGTAGTCCAGTTGGCGATTCTCAAGGTCAATGCGGTATACGTGCCGATAGATCCCAGCGTACCGGACGAGCGGAAAAGTTGGCTGATAAACGATTGTTCAGCACGGTTACTGATCACTGATTCACAATTTGATATCCCAACTGATTTTGCGGTTCCGTTGTTTCGTCTTGCCGGTGAAATGGGGACAATCAGAGCGGCAGATTGCGCTAATCCTGGCTTACCTTGTCGTAGTTCAGATTCAGCCTGTGTCATGTATACCTCCGGTTCGACAGGTATCCCAAAAGGCGTAGTGGTGCCCCATCGTGCGGTAGTCCGGTTGGTTATTCATAATGGCTATACCGAAATCGGACCGGATGACAAGGTTGCTTTCACCGCTAACCCGGCCTTTGATGCCAGTACCTTTGAAGTTTGGGCGCCTTTACTTAATGGAGGGGCGCTGGTGGTGATTGACTATGCCACTTTGCTGACGCCGCGGGAGCTTGTGCAGGTGTTACAGACTCATCGAGTCACGATTCTGTGGCTGACTATCGGATTATTTAACCGGCTGGTAGCAGAGCTGTTACCCATTCTTCCGCAGATAAAAATCTTGATTTTTGGGGGAGATATCCCTGATCTGCATGTGATTGCTGAGGTTTTGGCCAACAGTCCGCCACAGCAATTATTGCAAGCTTATGGCCCGACTGAAGGAACTACCTTTACCACTATGTACCGTATTGCAGCGTTACCACAGGGAGCGATGAGGGTTCCTATTGGCCGACCGATAGCCAATACGCGTGTTTACTTGCTGGATGATGATGGCAAGCCAGTACCGTTGGGGGTAGCTGGTGAGATTTATGTTGGCGGAGATGGGGTGGCTTGCGGTTATCTCAATCGCCCGGCACTGACGGCTGAACGTTTTCTGACAGATCCGTTTAGTGATGTCCCAAATGCACGAATGTACCGAACCGGGGATTTGGCCCGCTACCTGCCGGACGGTAATCTGGAATTCCTTGGCCGTAATGACCAACAGGTTAAAATTCGTGGTTTCCGCGTTGAACCGGGGGAAATCGAAGCCCGGTTAACGGAACATTTTGCGGTGCGTGAAGCTGCAGTGTTAGCTCTGGGTGACGGACAGGAGAAGCGGCTGGTTGCTTATGTGGTGGCAGAGGCGGATGACGGGTTGGTTAACTGTTTGCGTACCCATCTGAGTATGATTTTGCCTGATTATATGATGCCGGTGGCTTTTGTGCGTTTGGATACCTTCCCGCTGACATCTGGCGGTAAATTGAACCGTCAGGCATTACCCGTGCCGGGAGAAGAAGCGTTTGCTTATCAGGTTTATGCCGCGCCGCAAGGGGAGATGGAAACGGCTTTGGCCGCAATTTGGTGCGAGTTATTGGGGGTTGAACAGATTAGCCGCCATGACAACTTTTTCGCGCTGGGCGGTCATTCGCTATTGGCTGTGCGGATGATGAACCGAATAGCTGCTTTAGGTATCGAATTACCGCTGACCACGTTGTTTAAATCTCCTTCTTTAGCCGCTTTTGCTGAGGTGATGAGTGCGCGATTGACTGAACAAGGCGGTAAGCTACCCGCCATTATGCCAATATCTCGTGAGGGTGAGTTACCCCTGTCATTTGCGCAACGGCGTTTGTGGTTCCTGGCTCAATTTAAGGGAGTCAGTGATACCTATCATATTCCCATAGCACTGCGTTTGCAGGGGCCGCTTGATATTGCTGTCTGGCAGCAGGCGCTTAATCGCCTGTTTGCTCGTCATGAAGCGTTACGTTCTGTATTCATCTCTGTTGATGGTCAGCCTCAAGTTAAACTGTTGTCAGTGGAATTTGGCTTGCCAATGAAAAAATACGATCTGCGTAAAGTGCCTGATGTGGATCAACAACTTGAACATTTGTGTATACAGGAAGCTGAGACGTCATTCGATTTGACCCGTGGCCCGTTGATCCGTGCCTGTCTGATACAACGGGCTGACAATGATTATGTATTCTTGTTGACCCAGCATCACATTATTTCAGACGGCTGGTCTGTTAGCGTGTTAATGCGTGAGCTGAATGCCCTCTATTCGTCTTTCTTGCTAGGACAACCCGATCCGTTGCCACCGTTGGCGATTCAATACCCTGATTATGCCGCGTGGCAACGTCAATGGCTTTCAGCTGAACGTGTCCAAATCCAATCTGATTATTGGCGTGCTGCGCTAGCTGACTCGCCGGTCCTGTTAGATTTGCCAACTGATCGGCTACGTCCATCTCACCAGTCGTTTGTCGGACATGTATTGCCTGTTAATTTGGATGCAGAGTTAACGAAATCCCTTAAACATTTGAGTGAACGGCAGGGTGTCACGCTATTTATGACCTTATTGTCAGCCTGGGCTATAGTCCTGTCGCGCTTGTCAGGTCAAGAAGATCTGGTTATCGGTACGCCGAGTGCGGGCCGTGGTCTTCAAGAGGTGGAATCGCTGATCGGTTTCTTTGTCAATACGTTAGCTTTACGTATTGACTTATCAGGTTCGCCGAACATTACCGAGTTACTTACGCGTGTGCGGCAAACCGCGTTGGCGGCACAGGAGCACCAGGATTTGCCATTCGAACAGGTGGTAGAAATTGTCCAACCACCGCGTCGATTGGCACATACCCCGTTGTTTCAAGTGATGTTTGCCTGGCAGAACAATGAGAATGTGGAATTGAAATTACCGGGGTTGACCATTTCACCCGTTGAGCAAGCTTTTGATGTGGTTAAGTTCGATCTCGAGCTGAATCTGTCCGAAGTGGATGGTCGGATTGTGGGTTATCTGAATTATGCAACCGCATTGTTTGAGCAGCAGACAATCGAACGACATGTCGGTTATCTGCATACGATATTGCAAGAGATGGCCGTTAATCCTCAGCAGTTAGTCGGAAAAATTGATATTTTGGCGCCAGCAGAACGCAGGCTATTACTGGAAATCTGGAATGCGACAGAAGCCCGATATCCTGACCAATTGTGTATTCATCAGTTATTTGAGCAACAAGTTGAAAAGCATCCTGATGCTATTGCGTTGGTACATGAAGGGCTGAGTTTAAGTTATGCCGAATTAAATATCTGTGCTAACCGGCTAGCTCATCAGCTTATTGCATTGGGTGTGGTACCTGATCAGCGAGTAGCCATTTGCGTGACACGTTCACCAGCAACGGTAGTAGGACTGTTAGCAGTACTAAAAGCGGGTGGAGCTTATGTACCTCTGGATCCGGCTTATCCGGGTGAGCGTTTAATGCATATTTTGACCGATGCCGCGCCTGCGATTTTGCTGGCGGATAGTGCCGGGTGTGACGCGTTAGGCAAGAAAGCGTTAACCGGATTGACCTTACTTGATCCGAATTCATTACCTGACCAACCGGACAGCAACCCTCTGGTATCTTCATTAACTTCCTGCCATCTGGCCTATGTGATTTATACCTCTGGTTCTACTGGCACACCGAAAGGAGTGATGATTGAACATCGTGGGTTAGTTAACCTTATTCAGGAAAAAATTATTCAGTTTGATATTCATTCAGGTAGCCGAATGTTGCAGTTTGCCTCATTTGGTTTCGATGCCAGTGTTTGGGAAATCATGATGGCACTATGTGGTGGTGCCACTTTGGATATTCCTGTTGACATGGTTCGCCGGGAGCCACATCGATTCTGGCATTATCTGGAAGAACAGGCAGTGACGCATGCCTGTTTGACGCCGGCTATGCTCCGGGAAGGGGTAGGTTTACCGGTGATGACAATAAGACCGACATTAATATTGGGGGGTGAAGCGCCCAGTGCAGCGTTGCTTCAGGCGCTGAGTGGCCGGGTAAATCTGTTCAATGCTTATGGCCCGACGGAAATCACTGTTTGCGCCACTGTCTGGCATTGCCCGCCAGACTATACGGATGAGTTGATATCGATTGGTCGTCCGACAGCGAATACACGCGTTTATTTGCTGGATACTTATGGTCAGCCGGTGCCGCTGGGGACGGTAGGTGAGTTGTATATTGGCGGTATTGGTGTAGCACGTGGTTATTTAAACCAGCCAGAACTGACAGCTGAACGCTTTCTGACAGATCCGTTTAGTGATGTCCCAAATGCACGCATGTACCGAACCGGGGATTTGGCGCGTTACTTGCCGGATGGCAATCTGGTGTTTGTTGGTCGTAATGATCAGCAGGTTAAAATTCGCGGTTTCCGTATTGAATTAGGGGAAATAGAAGCTCGGCTGATGGAGCATTCTGCGGTACGTGAAGCACTCGTGTTAGTCGCCGGAGACAGGCAGGATAAACGGCTAATTGCCTATGTTGTAGCGCAAGCGGATGACGGGTTAGCTAATAACTTGCGGAGCCACTTGAGCATAATTTTGCCTGATTATATGGTGCCGGCGGCGTTTGTGCGTCTGGATGCATTTCCGCTGACGCCTAACGGTAAACTGGATCGCCGGGCGCTGCCGATTCCGGGCGAGGAAGATTTTGCTCGTCAGGTTTATGCGGCACCTCAGGGGGAGACAGAAACCGTACTGGCAGCTATCTGGCGCGAATTGCTGGGAATTGAACATATCAGTCGGCACGATAACTTCTTTACACTGGGAGGACATTCGCTGCTTGCTGTGCGGATGGTTGAACGCTTGCGTAATCTTGGATTGATGTTGGCCGTGCGTGACTTGTTCCAATTTCCGGTGTTGTCCGAACTTGCCCAAACGCTGGGACAGTACCGGGCGGTGGTAGTACCGCCTAATGTTATTACACCGGCAGCGACGATGCTGACACCGGAGATGTTGCCGCTGATTGATCTGACTCAGCGGGAAATTGACCGTATCGTTGGACAGGTGCAGGGTGGGATAACGAATATTCAGGACATCTATGCTTTGTCACCGTTGCAGGATGGTATTTTGTTCCATCATCTGCTGGCAAATAAAGGTGACCCGTACCTACTGGCCAGTCAAATGGCTTTTGCTAATCGCGCCTTACTGGATCGTTATCTGGCCGCAGTTCAACAAATGGTTAATCGTCACGATATTCTGCGTACCGCTTTTATCTGGCAAGGGTTATCGGTTCCGGTTCAGGTGGTTTGGCGTCAAGCACCTTTGTCAGTGGCTGAATTGACCTTGCACCCGGACGATGGTCCGGTTGGTGATCAATTGATGCGACGTTTTGATACACGTCAGCATCGTATTGACTTGGGACAGGCGCCATTACTGCGCTTTGCGGTGGCGCAGGAGCATGATGGCCGCTGGATAGTGCTGCAATTGTTGCACCACCTGATTGGTGACCATACAACATTGGGCGTGATGAATCGTGAAGTTCAGGCGTATCTTGCCGGACAAGGGGACAACTTGCCGGTTCCGGTTCCCTTCCGCAATCTGGTGGCTCAGGCCCGATTGGGGATAAGTCAGGAAGAACATACCCGCTTCTTTACCGACATGTTGGCTGGAGTAAATGAGCCGGCGTTACCATTTGGCTTGACAGAAGTGCATCATGATGGTTCGCAAGTCACAGAATCACGCCAGATGCTATCAGCTGAACTCAATGACCGCTTACGGGGTCAAGCTCGGCGTTTGAGTGTGAGCCTGGCCGCTTTGTGTCATCTTGCCTGGGCGCAAGTGTTGTCGCGCACCAGCGGACAAAAACAGGTGGTGTTCGGTACTGTATTGCTTGGACGTATGCAAGCGGGGGAGGGGGTTGATAGTGGGATGGGATTGTTTATCAATACACTGCCATTGCGGCTGGATGTGGATGATACGCCAGTACGGGATAGTGTACAGATAGTACACACCCGACTAGCTGGATTGCTGGAGCACGAGCATGCTTCTCTGGCGTTAGCTCAGCGTTGTAGTGGTGTGCAGAGTGGAACACCACTCTTTAATACTTTGTTGAATTATCGACATAACGCATCTCTGAGAACCCTGAATGAAACGTTGAGCGGTGTTAAATCCTTAAGTGGACAGGAGCGTACTAATTATCCGTTTGTCATGTCGGTGGAAGATTTTGGTGATGCACTGGGGCTGACGGCTCAAATTGTTCAGCCGTTTGATCCGAAACGTATATGCGGTTATATGCAACAAGCATTGGAAAGTTTGGTGCGAGCACTTGAACAGACCCCGGAAATATCTGTGCGGATGCCAGACATTCTGCCGGAGATTGAACGCAGGTTGTTGCTGGAAACCTGGAACGCCACTGAAGCAATCTATCCCGATCAACTGTGTATTCATCAGTTATTTGAACAACAGGTGGAGAAAACTCCGGCGGCCACGGCACTGATCGCAGGAGATAAAACCCTTAGCTATGTTGAACTGAATACTCAAGCTAACCGGCTAGCCCGCCAATTGATTGCACAGGGGATTTGCCCGAATAACCATGTTGCGCTGCTATTAGAGCGTTCGATTGAGCTGGTGGTGGCACAGTTGGCTATTCTCAAAATAGGTGCCGTTTATGTTCCTATTGATCCCAGTGTGCCGGATGAGCGGAAAAATTGGTTGATAAACGATTGTTCAGCCAAATTGTTGCTGATTAATGAATGGCTTGATGTTCCGCTTGGCCTTGCGGTTCCGTTATTGCGTCTTACTGATGAGGCAGACACAAATAGGGAAGAAGGTGCCAATCTTGATTGGTCTGGCCGCAGTTCAGACCCCGCTTATGTTATGTATACCTCCGGCTCGACCGGTATGCCAAAAGGTGTAGTAGTGCCTCACCGTGCGGTGGTTCGGCTGGTCATTAACAATGGCTATGCGGAAATCAGGCAAGATGACCGGGTATCTTTTACCGCTAACCCGGCTTTTGATGCCAGTACCTTTGAAGTCTGGGCGCCTTTACTCAATGGTGGGGGGCTGGTGGTGATTGACCATGCCACTTTGTTAACACCGCAGGCGTTTGTTCAGGTGTTACAGGATCATCGAGTCACGATTCTGTGGCTAACTATTGGATTATTTAACCGGCTGGTCGTAGCGTTGTCGCCGGTTCTTCCGCAGATAAAAATTCTGATTTTCGGGGGAGATATCCCCGATCTGCATGTGATTGCTGAGGTTTTGGACAACAATCCGCCACAACAATTATTGCAGGCTTATGGCCCGAGTGAAGGCACCACCTTTACTACCATGTACTGTATTACCGCGTTACCACCGGGAGCGACAAGGATCCCCATTGGCCGACCGATAGCCAATACGCGTGTTTACTTGCTGGATGATGATGGTCAGCCGGTGCCGTTGGGGGTATCCGGTGAGATTTATGTTGGCGGTGATGGGGTTGCTTGTGGTTACCTCAATCGCCCGGAACTGACGGCTGAACGCTTTCTGACAGATCCGTTTAGTGGTGTGCAGAATGCGCGCATGTACCGAACCGGGGATCTAGCTCGCTATTTGCCTGACGGTAATTTGGAATTCCTTGGTCGTAATGATCAGCAGGTTAAAATTCGTGGCTTCCGTATTGAGCCGGGAGAAATCGAAGCCCGGTTGACGGAACATTTTGCAGTGCGTGAAGCGGCTGTGCTGGCGTTGAGTGATGGACAAGATAAGCAGTTGGTTGCTTATGTGGTGGCCGACGCGGAGGACGGGCTAGTTAATAGTCTGCGTACTTACCTGAGTACAATTTTGCCTGACTATATGGTGCCGACAGCGTTTGTGTGTCTGGATGCCTTCCCGCTGACCGCTAACGGTAAGTTGGATCGTCGGGCGTTACCGGTTCCAAACGAAGGGGATTTTGCCCGCCAGATTTACGAAGCACCGCAAGGGGAAATTGAAATCACCTTGGCGGCTATCTGGCGTGAGTTATTGGGTATTGAGCAGATCAGCCGACATGACAACTTCTTTGCGTTGGGTGGTCACTCACTGCTTGCCATGCGGATGATAAACCTTGCCGCAAGTCATGATTTGGTGTGCACATTGAATGATTTGTTTCAATTCCCGGTGCTGACGGAACTGGCAGCAAAAATGACCTCAGATTGGCTGTCTCAGCCACGGAGTCATGCCATACCTGTGCGACCTGACGGAACAGGGCTACCATTGTTCTTTGTTCCCAGTGGGATGGGTGATTATTCCTATGTTTTTGGGCTGGCTCAGCATATTCAATCAGGCTATCCGATTTATGCGCTGCCCTGGCCGTCCATCAGTGAAGAACCCATGTCAACGATGGAGCAGCAGGCGACAAGAATGATCATCTTAATGAAGGCTATTCAACCGGAAGGCCCGTATCGAATATGCGGTTACTCTTCTGGCGGTATACTGGCTTATGCCATTGCTCAACAACTTTTGGATGCCGGTGAGATGATCGATTTCCTGGGGTTGATTGATACGCCCGCACCGCACTATTCCAGAAGACAGCTAATAGCACCAAAACTCCAGTTCTTTATTGAATTGGCAAGGCATTTAGGGGAAGAACGCATTGAAGAGATTGCCGCATTGTACCGAAAAATCGACGAACTGAATTTGGTTCAATTTATTGCAGCGGCGCAGGAATTGGCGTTATATCCGTTAAATCTGAGTCCTAATTTGATCGCGAAGCGTTGGGAACAGATAGAAAATTATGCACAAATTGTCAGGGATTATGAACCGCAAGTATTAACGGTAACGCTTCATCAGTTCTATGCAATGGACCCCTCCCCACCGGTTGCTTTGGTTACGGATGACAACACACGGCCTTTCAGTGTGGAGCCGTCATTAGGTTGGGCGCAGGTGGTACCGGCTCCTTTGCTGCGGCTAATTCCTATTTCGGGTAACCATTTCAGTTTGCTGGAAGATGGCGAGGATAAGGTCGTTTTAATTCGAGCTTTAAATATGGCACTGACAATCAGTGGTGATGGAGAGGTTCAGTGATGGTTTAATTGAGGGTGAACGATACTGTGTTTATTTTATAATCCGGCATAAATGGTTTATGCCGGATTTTTTCTAGTGCGCTGGGCATGGCGCGTTGCGCGTGAGCGCAACCGGGTTGGTTGTGGTGACCAAACCGGTGACTTGGAGGTGAAAGTCCTCTACACACCCGGTAAGGGGAAGTGTTAGCTGAACGGTAAGGGTGCCGTGGGTGACTGCGGATCTGAAGGAAACCGAAAGCAAAATGCTGGCCTGACGAACAGGAAGCGGTTTAGGCGGCACAGTGGGGTGAGGCGGCTAGTATCGTCAAAGCCCAATACTTACACGGAACGCTGTGACGTAAAGCCGACAGGTATAAGCAGGAAGGTCG
>NZ_JONO01000032.1 GCF_000711895.1 Photorhabdus australis DSM 17609 | reverse complement strand
ATCTGGATGGCAGTACAGCAACCCGGTAAGGCGATAGCAGTAAAAACCGAAGAGCAGCAGTCGGTGCTAGTTCTGCACCGTTCGCGCAGACAACTGGTGAGGTTCCGGACAGCACAGATTAACGCCCTGCACGGGACACTGCTGGAATTTGGTGAAACCATCCACAAAGGCCGGGCAGCGATGGACAGGGAGTTACCGGCAGCCCTGGAGCGGATGAAGACGAAACTGCCGCCGTATCTCCTCACGGTGCTGGAAGACCAGTACAACAGGCTGAGTGAGCTGGATTCACTGATAAATGGCCTTGAAAAACAGCTTAACAGTGTGGCGCACCAGAATGAAACCAGTAAGCGGTTGATGGAAATCCCCGGCGTGGGACCGCTCATCGCCACGGCAGCCGTTGCGACCATGGGTGAAGCCTCAGCGTTCAAATCAGGGCGGGAGTTCGCGGCGTATGTTGGCCTGGTGCCGAAACAGACCGGTTCAGGAGGAAAAGTTCGCCTGCTGGGGATAAGCAAACGTGGCGATACCTCCCTCCGGACATTATTTATCCACGGAGCAAGGGCGGCGGCATTACTGGAGAAGGAACCGGGTCCATGGATTACAGAGCTGAAGAAACGACGCCCGACCAGTGTAGCTGTCGTGGCGATGGCGAACAAGCTGGCGCGGACAGTGTGGGCGATAGCAGCCCATGACCGTAAATATGATAAGAATCATGTCAGTATCAGACCGTATTAATCGCTGATACCGATAAACATTAACGCTTAAAAAGGGTGAATGCTGAAAGGTTGCTCTGGCGGCCAGCGTGATGACAAAGACAGGTAAGACCGGGACTCGCTAAACCTGAATATGGCCTTGAGCTTAAAGCTCGCTAAGGAAATAAGGCGTGAGTCGGCGAATGACATAGGGGCTCGCAGCTGTCAGGTTGCAATAAAGCCGGATATAAAGCTGCAACCTACCAGTCAATGTCAGAACAATGGAAGCCTTGCAAACGGGATGCGTTCATATAAAGGTATATGAATCAAAAGAATGATTTTAAAGCTTTTTCTATTAGCAATGATGCTAGTATAATTAGCCAAGAAAAATATGAAGAAAGTCAAAGTTTGCAGGCAGGGTTTCCACCAGAGAATATTTCTATTCCTGTATTAAATAAGGAATTACGTCAATCATCGACAATGGCTTCTGTGGTGGCTAATTTTATTAAGGAACAATCTGGCGATGATGTTTTGGATGATGGCGATATAACTAAACTCACTGAACAATTAAATAGGGCTTTAGAACAGAAAATTTCAGATATCTCTAACATCCCTGTAGGTGTTCCGGTTCCCTGGCCGACTACCATACCGCCTGCCGGGTGGTTGCAGTGTAATGGTTCAGTCTTTGATCAGTCGAAATTTCCGAAATTAGCAGAAGCTTATCCTGATGGTAAATTACCCGATTTAAGAGGGGAATTTATTCGAGGTTGGGATGATGGCCGGGGTATTGATAAGAACCGTAGAATTCTAACTCATCAGGGAGATGCTATTCGAAATATTCAGGGTTCATTCGCCAGCACGATAGCCCCAAACTATCATTTGGCAACCAGAGGGGCTTTTTATGCTAGTCAGGTTGTTGGAATAGCGACAGATGGCAGTTTCAAATCGGTTAATAATTTTAGCCCGGATACTCCATATGGCTTTGGATTCGAGGCGTCAAGGGTTGTTCCTGTAGCCTCAGAGAATCGCCCTAGTAATGTCGCATTTAACTACATTGTCAGGGCAGCATAATAATAGGGCCGTTTGGCCCTTATTGCCCACAGCGATAGCCGCTTATTTTCCATTTCCTCGGCCAGTGCTTTAAATATGCATCAGAATGTCTCTGAAGGTAAAACGGGCAAAATCATTACGTGAACGAAATTTTTGTCATTGTTTGGTGTATTCGGCAGGCAGCAGGTGGCCTTCTTTTGTGTTTCCCGCTGTTTATATTTTCGATTCCAAAATATTGGATGACTTATTACTACCAATTATATAAAAACGTTTAACTTTATAAGCAATAGGAATACTATATTATTTTTTTCTGAACTAGACTTTAATTAGTGTGAATTGCAGGGTATTGTTATTTGTAATAATTAAGTATATTGATTATAAAGAACATTGTTTAATTTCAGGAGAAAGTACATGAGTCACAAGAATGATTTTAAGGCTTTTTCTATTAGTAATAATGCGAATGTAATAAGCCAAGAAAAATATGAAGAAAACCAGGGTTTGCAGACTGGATTTCCATCAGATAATGTCTCCACTCATTTGTTAAATAAAGTATTGCGTCAATCGTCAACCATATCATCTGTCGTGGCTGAATTTATTGCAACGCGATCCGGTAATGATGTTCTGGATGACGGAAATATAGCTAAACTCACCATCCAATTAAATAAAGCTTTAGAACAAAAGATTACAACAGATATTCCCCCCGCTTCATTAACACAAAAAGGTGTTGTCCAACTGACAAATGTGATTGGTAATAGTGACACATTGGCGGTTACACAAAAGCTTATTCAGGAGGTAATAGGTTCATTACGTGAATATACCCGTGAGGAGATAAATAATAGGATTAAAATAGCCGGTGAAGTTCCTGTCGGCTCTCCTATTCCGTGGCCGTTGTCTTATCCACCTATTGGCTATTTCACTTGTAACGGTTCAGCTTTTAATAAATTACAATACCCAAAATTAGCTGAAGCTTATCCTGATGGGAGATTACCCGATTTAAGAGGTGAGTTTATCCGCGGATGGGATGATGGGCGTGGCGTCGATATTGGACGTAATTTATTGAGCGCTCAGGCTGATGCGTTTAAAAGGCATAATCACAGCATTTCGACAACGGATAGCCCGAGTCAAACTCTTGAGAATACAGATCCCGTGCGCGGTAGTCTGACTGGAGGAGCGAGCTATCGAGGGGGGTTAGGGGAAGGAAAATCTATTGGAATGAATGGTGAGCACGAGACCCGTCCCCGCAATATTGCCTTTAATTACATAGTAAGAGCAGAATAATGATTAATAAGAATACGCTTAAAAGCCAAAAATAGAAGAAGCTGTTTTACTGGAGTCGAAGAAATACAGAGTATTACTGAACAGTAGATACCTTGTAAGTTCCTGATGTTGGATAGCTGGAGGTGTCGAAGTAAGAATAGGGAATTGTGGGTTGTTATCTGCCAAGTGAAATAGTGTGATTTTTCACTTGGCATTATATCAATGAGAATGTTTATTTTTTGGGTAATACATATTTATACCCAATAGATTTCAAGATGGATCGCGGCGGCAAGGGAGCGAATCCCCGGGAGCATATACCCAATAGATTTCAAGTTGCAGAGCGGCGGCAAGAGCACGCATCCCCAGGAGCATAGATAACTATGTGACTGGGGTAAGTGAACGCAGCCAACAAAGCAGTAGCTTGAAAGATGAAGGGTATAGATAACGATGTGACCGGGGTGAGTGAGTGCAGCCAACAAAGGGCAACTTGAAAGATAACAGGTATACACAGCTTTTATTTTTCCTGGGTAGGAATACCGAGATTTTATTACAGGGCTATATAGCCCTGATTATATTATTATGATTTCTCCGGTAGTTGCACGCGAATATTGATTACTCTTCCGTCTGGAATATCGCATGGTTCACCATCATTGTAATAAATGACTTCTCCTGTGGCAGTTACGCTTTTGACACGCTTATTTTGAGCAAATTCTGGCGCGTCGGTATTTTGACGGTGGTAACATTCGACGGTTATATCACCGTTGGATGTGTCTACTGATTCACGAACCCAAATAAGATTTAACCCGTTACTGTCGGCTGGAATGACAGTGCCACCGTGAATTCCCCATGCTCCATCTTTGGCGAAACCGTTGCAGCCGCTGATACGATATTTTCCGGTATCTACACGCTTAACAATTATTCCCTCAGCTTCACTGGTTAACTCGTAAGTTCCGTCTGGATGAATATCTACAACTGGACTGGCTCTTCTAAGAATGCCGTTAGCGTCGGGGTGTGCATTTTTATCTGTCCAAAGTTGGCTAACTTTTGTATTTCCGCCCCCATCATTTCCGTGGATAAAGCTAATACCGGAATAGTTATAATTCGCGACAAATCCTGCCCATATATCATGCATTCTTGTTATATAGCCGCCTGACCAGGGATAGCCAATACCACCATGATTATCGCTAAATCTGAATGCATGACCGCCCTGCGGCAATGATTTTATCCATGCTGTAAAATCAGTTATATTCTCTTGAGTCACATATTTTGGCTGGATAAATTCAGATCCTTCAGTTTTTGTATATGCTCCGATATCCGCCGCAGTCGGTTTATGTTTTGTTGTGTAAATATAAGTCCAATCCTCCTCAAAACCATAACTATCACGGGCAGAGCGATAAGCAATCCCTCCATTTCTGTATTGCACTTTCAATTGAAAAGCCGGGCAACTTCCAATGCCATTATTGAAATGAGCGATATGCGAAGAATCTATTCCAGGGTTGAGCAAATCATATAACCCTGTGTTTGCGTTCCAGGGAACTTGATTATTAACAGTGTATCTTTCTGTTAATCCGAGCTTAAATGCTCCCACATCCCCGGCATTCAGAATGACATCCCCGGTCAATGCCTTACCGTTAATTTTTCTACTATTCGGCACGGCATTAACGGCCTCAACTAGACCGAGGTTTTTCACAAATGCATTTTTATCAGGAATGTCTGCGCCATTTTGGTTTTTTGCTAGTCTGTTGTTAGCATTATCATTGACATCAGAAACAAGTTTCTGAGTGACTGCAAGTGAATTACTGTTGCCTAATTTGTCTGTGAGTTGAATTCTTCCTTTCTGAGTTAATGAAGCACTGGGAACTTCTGTTGTAATCTTTTGTTCTAAGGCTTTATTTAATTGAGTGGTGAGCTTGGCTATATTTCCATCATCTAAAACATCGTTGCCAGATTGTGTCTCTATAAAACTAGCCACGACAGATGATATGGTTGACGATTGACGTAATGCTTTATTTAACACATGAGTGGTAATATGCTCTGGGGGAAACCCAGTTTTCAAACTTTGCTCTTCTTCATATCTTTCCTGGCTTACTACGTTAGCATTATTGCTAATAGAAAACGCCTTAAAATCATTTTTAGTACTCATATATTCTCCTCAAATTAAATAATGCCGTTTTATATTAGATTATTATAAAGATAACTCTCTGAGATTCACATTAATTACAGTTTAGTTCGAGGTGAAAATAATGAAATGTTCTTATAACTTAGATGGATAACTATTTTTGTATAATTGGTGGAAATAAATAATTTCATATTTTCAACCAGGAATATATCAAAGCTATTTATATTTTTCATGGATATTTAGTAAGAGAAAATATATTTCATTTGTTCTAAGTAATACGTTTTTTATATCATTGAGTTCTGCTCTATGCGAATTTCTATAATTTCCTGTTACCAGGAATTAAAGTGACAGTAATGATGGATAATAGTGTCGTCCATGGTCAGTAGCATGGCAATGATTGGTGGGCCGGTGAGATAATGGCTTATATACCCAGCGGGTGATATTGCTAATTATTCGCCGTTCTCTTGTACCGGAATAGGCATGATTTTGAGGTCATGAGCAATGCTAAATTCAGCGTCGGTTTTTTCCCGCAGAACCTCTAGTGTGACGTTTGGCGCATGTTCTTTCAGGATTAATTGGCCTTGTTCAAAGTAGAAGACGCCCAGTTCAGTGACAATCATGCTGACTTTGTTGATGGCGGTAAGTGGCAGCGTACACTGCTTGAGGATCTTTGCAGAACCATCTTTGGTACAGTGTTCCATTGCAATGATGACTTTACGGGCGCCAGTGACAAGATCCATTGCGCCTCCCATTCCTAATACCATCTTCCCCGGTATCATCCAGCTGGCCAGATTGGCATGTTGGTCAACTTGAAGACCACCCAGAACACAGGTGTTTATGTGACCACCGCGGATCATGGCAAAAGAAAGGGCACTGTCAAATATGGCACCGCCGGGCAGGATACCACAAGGTTTTCCGCCAGCGTTGACTAGATTGGGATGTATTTCTGTCATGGGTCCAAGTCCCAAAATACCGTTTTCTGACTGGAGAGTAATGTGAATGTGATCAGGCAGGTAGTTAGGGACTTGCGTGGGAATGCCGATGCCAAGGTTGACAACGTCGCCGTCTTGTAGTTCGAGAGCAATGCGGTGAGCAATAAGTTGTTTAGCATTCATTATGGTTTTCTCCCGGATAAACGATGTAGTCGATTAATGCGCCAGGTGTTATAACGCAGTCTGGTGCAATCTCACCGATTTCAACCAGCGTGTCTGGTTCGGCAATCGTGATGTCTGCTGCCAGGGCAATCAGCGGGTTAAAATTTCGGGCGCTTAACTGGTAGGTCAGGTTTCCTTGATAATCGGCAAGATGAGCTTGAATTAACGCAAGATCAGCGCGTAGCGGAAGTTCCAGCAAATAATCTGTTCCGTTGAGGGTGATTTTTTGTTTTCCCTCTTCGACAATAGTACCCACTCCGGTTGGTGTCAGGAATCCACCCAGACCGGCTCCTCCGCAGCGAATACGTTCAATTAATGTACCCAAAGGAACCAGTTCTACTTCTATTTCTCCAGCAAGTAGTTGGCGCCCAGTTTCTGGATTAGTGCCAATATGTGAGGTGATGACTTTTTTCACTCTGTTATTAGTCACAAGAGGGCCAATGCCGATATCAATACGGCCAGTATCGTTGGCAATCACGGTCAGATTTTTTACACCGGAGTTTAGTAATGTGGTGATTAAGTGGGGAGGTGTGCCTACGCCCATAAAACCGCCCACCATGATTGTCATTCCATCATAAAAAAGCTTTGCGGCTTGCTGAATGCTAATGCATTTGTTTTTCATATTTATTCCTTTATATGATGCACAGAAGCTGACTTATATCAGGAATAGCAATGGTTATGCCAGTCGTCGTAACACGTTGGATTTAAATGAAATATTTTTTTAATTGATTGAAATTTAATGAATTGTATTTCTCTGACTGAAGGACAACTCTGTGAGTTATATGAGCAATAGGGAAGAGATGTGCAAAATTTTGCACAGGTGTGCACGTTTTGTTTCATCTTTTTTTGGCATGATAGAAATGTCATTGCCTGATAATCAGCTTTTCTGCTCAATCAGCGTTTGGCCTTAATCGGTGTTAAGGCCATTTATTCTGGGGTCGATACGGTATTCCTGAAGTTTATACATCAGCGCCCGGCGACTTATCCCTAGCATCCGAGCGGTCTGTGACCGATTACCTTGATTGTTTGCTAACGCAGCACTAATCAGTTTGCGTTCATAGGCTTTAATGCTTTCTTTCAGACTGTGACCGTGTTCCAGTGTATGTTGGTGTTCAGAACTTAAACTTAGAGATAAAGGTGGTTTGAATAACAGATGTTCTGGCAGATCGTCGGGGAAAATAACGGATCCCGTACTCATAATGACGGCACGTTCAAGAGCATTAGAGAGTTCCCGAACATTACCCGGCCAGTGATACGCCGCCAGGATTAACAGGGTACCGGCATCTAATTCGATGGTCTCTTTATTGTTTTCTGCACTGAATTTTTGCAGGAAATAATGAGCCAGCAGGGCGATATCCTCAGGACGTTCCCGTAGTGGTGGGAGTGAAAGATGAATGACGTTAAGGCGGTAAAAAAGATCCTGACGAAATTCTCCTCGTTCCACCATGGCAGCGAGATCACGGTTGGTCGCTGCAATCAAACGAATGTCGGTTTTAATGGTTTGGTTACCTCCAAGGCGTTCAAATTCTTTTTCTTGTAAAACGCGTAGCAGTTTGGCCTGTAGATTGAGGGACATTTCTCCCACTTCATCAAGTAGCAGGGTGCCCTGATTGGCGCGTTCAAATAGCCCCTGACGTTGTATTTGTGCGCCAGTAAACGCCCCTTTTTCATGGCCGAACAACTCACTTTCCAGTAAGGACTCGGGTAAAGCGCCACAGTTAATTTTGATGAACGGCCCCTTAGCCCGCGGACTGTTATCATGAATGGCTTTAGCGATGAGTTCCTTACCGGTACCGCTTTCGCCGGTAATCAATACCCTGGCGTGGCTACGGGCAATTTTCGCTGTATCATGGCACAGGGCCATCATTTTCGGACTGTTAGTTAAGATCCGATCCCAGCCGTAGCTGTCGGATGAGGCATGGTGTCGTTGATTGACTTCCTGCTTCATCAATTAGCCTCCGAAAAACCTCACCGTTTAGTTTAGGATAGGGGAAAGCGGTGATTGGGAGTATAGAAAGCGTTGCCGAATGGGGGCAAGGGCGAAAATGGGTAAGTGTGAGGGGCTTCTAATGGGTTTGGTTCACTTTAGCCTTATAGGTGTATACCTGTTATCTTTCAAGTTGCCTCTTTTTTGGCTGCACTCACTCACCCCGGTCACATAATTCTCTATGTGCCCGGGGATTCGCTCCCTTGCCGTCGCGATCCATCTTGAAATCTATTGGGTATATAACGTAGTGATGACCTGTTGGTACTGAGAAGTACGGCATTGTATTTAATGCCGTACCTTGAGTCTATTTGCTAAGATAATTTTAGGAGAGGATTTCTAAGAGAAATAGTTATTGTTCCGACTTGATTACCATTGCGGGTATCTTGTCCATAACTAAAATCAAAATATTTCATCTGGTCTCCGGTTTCTACCATTGTTCCATTAATTGCCGTGAAATTTTTGCGGAGCATTGTATTAAGTCCATAGGCATTAGCATCTTTTAGTGCAACATCAATGACGACTTTTCCTGTATTCTTTTTTCCTTCAGCTATGAAATTGAGCACACCTTTAGGATAATCTTCTCTGTGAATATCTAATGGGAAGTAGATACCATCCAGGGAGTTGAGATTTAATGAAGTCGTTCCGGCTTTTAGGATGAAATTTGTGTTAGATAAAGGGTCACCTTTTTCATCCAAATCAGTTTTTATCTCTAATCTTTGAGCACTTATAAACACCTGTGCATTATCTTGTAAAATAATACTGCCACCATCTATATGAATATGATGACTTTTAAGCATAGCTATCGAGGATTCAGTAGTAGAGAAATAACAATTTAGTGAAATAATACCTTCTGTCTCTCCACTTTTTTGTTCTTTCTTTTCTGTATCGATAGTAAAACGGCTCTTTCCTGACAGAGTTACTGCGGGTTCTTCTGGTTTTTTGATGCCTGCTATTCTTACAGTGTTTGCCTTCATTATTTCAAAGGTGCTTGAGTTTTGTAAATTTATTCTATATTTATTGAAAGTATTATAATTTAAATAAAAATTAACGTATTTTTCTTTGTTTCCTTGTATTTTAAAATTACCTGACGATATGTTTATTATTTTACCCAAGGTTTTCTCTGTATTTTCTTGAGCAGTCAATTGTTGAATAGGCCAGAAAATTTTGTAGTAGTCAGGATTATCGTTTTCATTAAAACACAGTGTTAATGTATTTTCTCCTGCATCCATTGTAAATATGGAATGAAAAGATTTATTGAATGAGTTTATTGGGTTAATAGCCTGGGTGCCATGTTTATGACTGTATGATTGATCTTCATCAGGGGCCCAGATAAATTTTTCGTTCATTGTTCTATCCTTTTGGTTATTGATATTAATTTGTAATTAAACAAATGTGAGTTAATGTAAATATAGTTTAAAATTGGTGGGTTTCAAGATAATTTCAGCCTATTTTGTTGAGGTTTTTTTATTTCTGAATGAAACTTGATATCAGCATTTTTTCCTGTTTTTGATAAAAATATTTCAATTATTTCTTTATATATACCCAATAGATTTCAAATTGCAGCGCGGCGGCAATAGAACGCATCCCCGGGAGCATAGATAACTCTGTGACTGGGGTGAGTGAGTGTAGCTAACAAAGAGGCAACTTGAAAGATAACAGGTATATATCGTTTTATTATCTTCTGCCAAAGATCTTCATTGGAAGTTTAATTTGTTTGTTTTATTGGATAAGTCTGTGCTAAGTAGGCTTACTGTGCATTTCAGTAGTCTGTTATTATCTTATTGCTTGTTATATAGACAATTAAGATAGCTGATTGAACTAATCGGTTTGCCTGTATGTGATTTAAATCTCAAAAAAGAAAATTTCTAATTCACATGTGATTTATTATCAATTGTCAAATGAAGTGATTCTCCGAAGGGGATTTTATTATGGAATCATATGCTGAGTATTATAATGCATTGTAAATACTGCAATAATCTCAAAATTAATTGCGAATACACCTGAGTGTGATGATTTTAGGATGGTTAATTCTCTTATGAAATAATAATAAACATGAGCATGATATTATTCTGTCTTATATTGTTTGTTGGCATTCAGATAGGAATAATTAACTGATTTTGTTTTTTGATGTAAATTATTTTGTGGTTTTTAATGTTTTAGTGTGAAAATGGGTAAGATGTCATGAAATAATTTTAAAATTTAGTGGAAAGGCGTAGAACTTTGGCTATATTTAATTAACAACGTAACATGATAAATAAAAATGGTAACGCTTTAGTGGGATAGAAGAGAAAGTTTATTACTAGAAATAAAATTAAAATTCAAGGAGGTGCTCAGAGATTAGTTCATCGATTTAATTAATTTTGAATTTATATTGTGTTTTTGAATGCAAAGATTGGTGTTATTCAAAATCTTATTATACCTTTTAATTTATTAATAATATAGGTGAATGAAATGAGAGAAGAAATAGGTAATGTTGACGCTCAGAAAATTCTTGACTCGATAAAATCAACAACTGTTAGAGAGATCAACAATGCTCTATCATGTGATATGCAAGCGAGCATTGGAGGCAATGTCATACCACCAGATATTAATCAAAGCATTAATTACCGAAATACATTAATTCCATTTGCAAATAGCACCACTCATCATAATGATATACTTTTATATACTACTCAGCCAGATGATGAAAGTGATTCTCAAAACATCTGGGTGTTTCAGGATACAGGGAGTGATGGAAATTTAGTCAAATATTACGTTGGTTCTTCATTTAGTTACAAAAATGCAGTATTGGCTAGAGGTGATAATGGTGGTGGTGGGAATAAGGTATTGATGTTTACCCCAGATCCTTCAGGAGATAAACCTATTGCTCTGACAATATACAAATATAAATAAATATAAAGTTAGATGATTTTTAATCTTTTGTCAAAGGTACGCTTCATGAATTGATTCCAAAAACTTGGGAAATTTAAATTTAAGCGGCCATTAAAGTCTGAGTTTTATACTTGGATAGGGCTCAGACTTTTCATTTTTCTCTAATCAAATTGTGATTTAATAAAGAATTTTTTCATAATAGTATTATCTAGGCAGGCTTTGAGTTATTTGATTGATGTTGATATCTCCCTATTTTGGATTGTCAATTTTATATACTTTTTGAAAAGTTGATTCATTTATTATCCTTGATAAAATAATTGTAAATTTAGGTTATCTAATATAACGATTAGATTTATATGTTAATATATCTAATTCGTGATGTTCATGTGTAACTACTCAACAGAGGATTCTTGGCTCTTTGCCAATTGAATTTTCCAGTCGTAGTCTTTTTTTGCCACGGTCATCCAGATAATAATGTACATTAACTAATTTACAACAACTCTTCTATAAAAATAGTTTCTTTGTGTGAGTTCTTTCTAACATTTTGGGATAAATTCACAATATTTTTAATCTATCAAAATGAGTAGTAAAAATAATTTGATAAGAAGGGAAGATGTTTGGCATTAATAGATGTCACTGGGAGTCTGTTTTGGTATAATATCAGTATTATTAATGGGGGTAGAATATTATAAATTTACATTATTTATGTTGAACGGTACAATACCTTATTCGATATTGTACCATAAATATGAAAATCAATTCTGAGTTACTACGCATTTTTTATATTTACTTTATGAGGTGATTGATATTCTGATTTGAGTGATATTTTTATAGTTGTAATTTGATTACCTTGACGGATTACAGTTCCATAGCTAATGTTAAAATATTCTTTACTGCTTGTTTTCTCATTGAGGGCTATAAGATTTTCACTAAATATCTTATCTACAAATTTAGTATCCTTAGTGTCCGGACTTGGGATGTCAATTATAATCTGGCCTTTATTTTCTCCTTCTGTAGTAACGAAATGGAATAAACCTTCAGGATATTTTACATTATCAAGATCAATTGGAAAATTTATTCCATTAAGAGATGATATATTTAATAATGGAGCGCCAGCATTGAGATTGAATTTTGTCTTTTCTCTGTCTATGCCATTTCTTAACATTATACCGTCATTAAATAAATGTACTTTTGAGTCATTATATATGTTTATATTACAATAATTGAAATTTCCATCTCCCAAGTAGAGATCACTACTTTCAAGAATAAATTCAGATGACCCATGAAGAAAAATATCACCAGCCAAAAAAATAAACGCAGGAGAGTTTGGCTGTATTTTCTTTATTTGTCTTATTTCAAACTGGCTGTTTCCTGACATAGTTAATTTAGGATACTTGTTTTTATCTAGAGTGACATAATCGATAAATATAAATACAGTTCCTGGATTTATGATTTTTAATATACCTGAATCTTTGAGATTAAAACTAGCGTTTTCAGCACAACCTAAATAAGCAACTGTATGATTCCTATTCTCTGATGTATAGTCTACTTTTAATGTTCCTGCGGATATATCCAGGTTGAATATTTTACCGTTGTCAGATTCATTTTTATGAAATATTGGCCAATAGATAGATATTTTATCAGAGTCATTTTGTAACGTTAATATTTCATCTAGAGCTTCCATTGTGAAATTAGTATCATCCTCTTTATCAAAGGAGTTGGATGGTGGTAGTTTTATGGTTTGTGTTCCGTATTTTTTAGTGTATGTTTGGGATATATTAGGGTTCCAAGTGAAATTTTCGATCATTTTTAACTCCTCATAAAATTAAATTTTTTCATAATTAAAAGCAGCTAAAATAAATATAGTTCAAAACGGCTGAATTTCAAGGTAATGAATAACTCATGTTCATATTTTATTGATTTATTTCTCATTAAAAGAATGCAATTTTAGGGAATGGTTTAGTTACTTTTACTATTAATGAGTTTGTTTGAAGCATAATATTTTTGTAATTAGGTTACTGTTTAATGCTGGAATTAATTATTATGACTTTTAAATTTATTCTATAAGATCAAATTGAATTAATAGTTACTTTCAGTAATAATTAATAAGAATAACATTTTATCTTTGAACCTAAATGTTAATCACAATTAACTTTAATATTTTATTCTTTGAATGGTTTAGTTTTATATCTTGAATTATTTAGATTTTAGAATATGTTGATTTGATTGAAAAATAAATTTCTATGTCGTTTGAACGGTAATTATGCATATTAATCTATCTGGTTAATATTTAATTAAATTCATATTTAATTCATTGTGATATTGTAGGGTAAATAATATCACGCTATTGCGCAGTGGGGTATATCTGGTGCTTCCCAGACTTGTGATGTATTCATCGCGAAAATCGGAGATGGTTTTTGCTCTATTTCAGCACAATGTCGTGCTATTAAAGGAAAAGTTATCAATAACGGTACTCAGTTTTTCCCGTATTCTAAGGTATTACAGCTCGTTAACTGCGATGGTTATTTAAAGACTTATGGATGTTGACTTTGTTTTCATTAATTTCAGGCTATGAATTGTAGCCTGATTAGGGCGTGGGGGGAAATTTTTAAATTCAAATCAGTGCCGTAATCCCGGCAAATAGAGATTGTGGATAAAAACTTTTATAATGAGTTAGTTATGGTAAAGCATGTAATATTGGTAAAGCCGAAATTTAGGATAAAGGGGAACACCCACCAGGAAAAAATAAATGAAATTAAGATTTGCTAATAACCAATCAATGTGATTTAATAGCGCCACTGGTTTGGAAGTACAGACCTATTTATGAAAAAGAAAGTTAAAGCAGTTCACCATTTAGCGTTATCCCTGATACCACTTCATTGCGAATTCCTTCTAATTAGTACCCATAAGTAAAACTGAAAAACAGACCTCATATGCCTTATGGCAACTTAATAAAATTAAAGGAAAATTCTATGTCTAATACAATGACTGGTTCAGTAAAATGGTTTAATAACGATAAAGGTTTTGGATTTATTGCTCCCAAAAATGGTAGCAAGGATGTTTTTGTCCATTATTCTGCAATTCAGAGCAATAATTTCAAAACATTGGAAGAAGGTCAGGAAGTCTCATTCTCTGTTGAGAATGGTGCTAAAGGTCCATCAGCAGTAAATGTTATTGTATTATCCTGATTTAACTGAATTGCTTAAATCTATACCCAATAGATTTCAAGATGCATCGCGACGGCAAGGGAGCGAATCCCTGGGAGCATAGATAACTATGTGACCGGGGTGAGTGAGTGCCTCCAACAAAGAAGCAACTTGAAAGATAACAGGTATATTAGCGACTTTACGATAGCGATGAAGATAATATTCTGAGTAGTTAAAGTTGTTAATAAGTAAAAAACCCGCGCTTAGTTGCGGGTTTTTTGTATTTCATTAACTTTTCCATTTGCTATTAATCGCGGACATAAGTGCGTCGAGTTGGCTATCTAAGCTGGCATCAATGATTCCGACTTCTGTTTCCAGAATACAACCGCCCTGATCAAGGCGAGCATCAGCAGTAACTTCCAAATAGCCGATTTCAGGAAAGTCTTTATGTACTCGAGATATCTGTTCGCGCACTGTTGCGGCCTGTTCAGGATTGACTCGCAGGATGACCTGTTTTTGGTTGCTGACTAATGAAAGTGCTTCTCGAACTACCTGTAAGGTAAGGGAAATCTGATCGTAATTCTTCAGAATTTTTCGTACAGCCTGTAATACCACGTTGGTCATTTGTTGTTCTACTTGTCGGTAATATTGCTGGCATTGCAACTGAGTTTGATGAATCAGGCTGGCTTGTTCTGCACGAGCGGCATCAATACCTGCCTGCCAACCCAATTCTTTTTGTTGCTCATAAACTGTTTGAGCTTCTCGTTCAATTTCCTTCGCCTGGGCTCGAGCGGCATCAAGCAGTGATTCAGCACTGAGACAGGTTTGATAGTCTGCTTTACGTAGTATCAGAAGTTCAGGAGACAGTTGAAGGTGTTCTTTTGTTATTTTAATAAAAGGTAACATTCTATATTCACCTGTTTAGCTAATTTGAGACACAATGCTTGTGCCAATAGTCGTTCTGTCTGGCTGACAGGCCAATCTGGGTGGTTTTCATGGGGAGGAAGTCGCAGGCGCAAACGCTTAGCGAAATCGACCGGAAAGGGGTTTATCGCCATTAGCCAAAATTGTAATGCGCTGGTACGAAAATAGTTCGCAGTAATCGTAGGTGGTAATGGACGTTGCCAACCAGTCGGCCAATTGCCGATGATGATATCGAGGTACTTTAAGCAGAAGCGATGTCCCTCTTTCCCAAGCGAGTTGTGCAAATGGCGCAACTCTGCTGCCAGCAGGCAATGGCGAATAGCTTGTCCATGAAGTAAGGCGCCCAGCCAGGTCAGAATCTGCTCTAAACAGGATTGCTCTAATAGGGCGATGTTTCCCAACCCGGTTGGCAGTTCATAGTCTACGTTTAGACTAAATTGCGTTAACAGTAGCCTGTTGATCCTGGGAGAGCTACGCCATTCAGGAAGGCATGACAGGACTGAAAGCCATTCTGGTGGCAGATGGTCAGAATGGATATAACTGGCAGGGCAGAATTTGAACTGGTAGGGCGTTAATCCTGTTGACATTACTGCACCTTGCTTCGGTGCCACAGGAACTGAGCCAGGTTGCTGATAAATAGCAAGGCTAATAATAGAACCAAAAGTCCAACCAGACGGCCTTGTGATTCTTCAGTGACCTGGATAGAGAATAAAGTCGTGTACCTTGGTGCTAATGGCACCTGGCGCACGCCAGCTGCGGGAACTAATACAACGCTGATACGATCATAGCTCAGCCCTTCGATACTGTTATTGACTAATTGCTTTATCTGCGGGATGTAGGTATCCAATTGAACGTCAGCAGCGTGTTTGATAAACACGGAAGAAGAAGCTGGCGATAATTTTTTACCCAGTCTGTCTTGCTCTTCCGGTAAGACCACATGTACTCGTGCCACGAGTACTCCGTCGATCTCAGAAAGCGTTCGGGCGATCTCTTGCGCTTTGGCGAAGTTGAGTCGCGCACGTTCTTCCACCGGGGAGGAGATAAGTCCATCTTTGGGGAAGACATCTTGTAGCGAAGAGAAGTTTTCTCGTGGATACCCTTTACTTTTGAGTATCTCAACAGCTTGTGCGACATCAGATTCTTCTACCAGCAACTTGATATTGCCATCTTTATCTGGCTGCTTATCAGAGGAAATGCCCGCTTCCCTGAGCAAGGCTAACATTTCGTTGCCTTCTTTTTGGCTAACTCCGGTGTAGAGTTCGATTTTACAGCCAGTTAGCATCAGGACAGCGAGCAAAACGCAGATTATATAGGGCTTATTCACGACTCCTCACTGGGCTTTCATTAAAGTTTCAACGTTTTGATTGAGTCGTCCTACCGTTTTGGCAATCAGCTCTTCTTGCAGAGTGATGCGCATCAGGGACCACTGCATTTGCATCAGGCTATTGGGATCACTGCCAGGGACGGCTAGTTGTGTTTCCAACTCTTGTTTAGCCTGAGTGAGTTGTTGTCTGATCTGACCCAATTCATTGATTAGATCGTTTCCGAGTCCCTGCTCTTGATTGGACATAGCATGTTCAAAACGTGCAATATTTTCGGCACTGGCCTGGAGTTTGTTAAGTTCATCCAGGTTGGTTATCAGTGTTTCTCTTATCTGTGGTAGGTCCATTATTCCTCCAAATCGAGTTTGTGTGAGTTTCGTAATAGGTTATCTACCATACCGTTACGGGGGATCAATGTTTTCAACTCACGTCGAATCAGGTCACTCAGGTACTCATTGCCAGAAATAGGTTCAATCTTGCCAAGTACCTTAAGTAGTACGGTTTCTTGTTGTCGGCCTGTAGGGGCGAATTCACGGACAATTGCTCTAAGCTCAGGTAGATCCAGTTGGGGCTTGACTGGCAATGTCAGGCGACCAAACTGCGACCACAGATGCTCTTGTACGGGGGCAATAAGCCTGGTCTCTAACTGAGCACGTTGGGAAGCGGGGCTGTCAGATGATAATGTCTGATACCACTGCCAGAGCGTTTTGTGCTGTGTTGTTGGATCTAAGTCGCCTAAAACGTTTTCCAGAGGTTCTCCCTGTAGCCAACGTTGCTGTCGTTCTTTCAGCATTTGTTGATCGGGCAAGATTTCCAGTGCTTGCTCGAAGCTGTGCTGATGCCCAGAACTGACCGAAGGCTGTGCCGTTGGTTGCGACACAGTGTTATAGGTCGGTCCTTCAACCCTATTCATGAGACAGCTGTTCCCGCATGCCGTCAACAAAGGAGAGCAATTGTGGATCATCACTGCTTGCCATTCGCGTCAGTCTTTGCTCCAGAGCTGATGCTAGCCCCAGACGCCATTCGCACAAAGCTAACCAAGGTTCCAGATTAGGCCAGGGTAGATCTCTGCCAAAATCTAAAGCTTGTTGATATTTACCTTGATTTGTCAAAGAAGAGAGCCGAATCAGGTTTGCGGCTTCTTGCCCTTCGTCGCTTGACATCAGCCAATCAGCAATAATATTGGCTTCGTCATGGCAGTGATGGCCGCTTCCAACCAGAGCAATATCTGCCAGTAGCCCTTTGAGTGAACGAGTCATGATTAGATCTTCTGTAATATACCCTGCATCAGGTCTTTCATGGACCGGGTGACAGTAGAGTTAATGTTGTAAATGACTGACCACTTGTTAATCGTGTGTTGCAATTCAGCCAGTAATGCGGGGTTATCAGGACCATCTTTGAGAGCGACGATTGCATTATTGACGTTTTTGTTGGCTGCGTTAGCTTGTTCGCTTAATTGACCAGCAACCTTATCAAGTGTGTTTACTGTATCTGCGGAAGTAAAAATTTTAGTGCTAGCATCAGGTCCAGGCATGATTGTTTCCTTCTATTGTGTTAAGTATTGTCATTGCAGCTTGGATGGCTTCAGCTTCCAACTGCCACTGTTGGTATTCTTGTACCGAGCCGCCATGTCTCAAGCGTTGTTTGATATCGTTTAGCGCCTGAGAGAGGCGGTGTTGAAGTTCGTTGACATAATTGGGATCAGCACCGAACAGTCGGGCCTCCAGGGATGTCATCATAAAGCGGGGCTCCTGTTAAGTTTGATGATAAATTGTTGTTCACCTTTGATAATGACAATGGCATCCTTGCGGATTGCTTCGATCCTTAAACCATTTTCTGTTGTTGCTCCGACGGAGTAGCGCAGGTTGTTTTTTAGTACCACATAGGGTACACGCCCCAGGGAAACTGCCCGGACATCGAAATTGAGTTCATCATTATTGCGGGCTAGCCGGTTGTTGTTTAGCAGTACCAGTTCTGGTCGGTTGCCGAATTCTTGTTTAAATATTTGCTGTAAGCGGTAGAAGCTGTGAGTTTGGTGTTCATCCAGTTGGCCTGTGAACTCGATACGATCACTTTTATCCTGATAGGTCAGTGTGTGGGGTAAATCATGTTTAGCCAGTAGCATATCTAGTCTTTTGAGATGGCCACCGGTTTGCATTGTTTGGTTTTCTATACCCAGTAAGCCCGGAACGTCGCGTTTAAGTAATGATTCGATATCATTCCAGTTTTGGTCAGAATCAGTTAATTCTCCGGTAAGGCGGATCCAGCCAGGTTGTTTGCCATTGCTGCTTTGGATTTGGGTATAACCTAATTTCTGTAAGATAAAATCTACTCCCTGAAGGAGTTCCTCCATGGTACGCAACTCCAGGCGGTAATTAAGTGGGTGAGTATCAAGATATTGTTGTAGTACCAGCCGATGGTGGTTGCGATCCACATAACCCTTGATCAATAAAGGGCCATTATCAGGCATCATTTGCACACTAACCTGACGATAGGCTGAGTCGTCATTGATAAAACGGTGTAGCTCTTGCTCGGCCATACCATTGGACATGTTGCTTCTTTGCCATCCTTCATGTCCAAGTAACGCCAGAAAAACAAGTGCGACTACCAGACAAAATATTAACATCCAGCCAGCAACCCAGCTGCGATTTTGCCGGGCTGGGCGCTGGTGTGGTGTTATCACCGGCTCGGCAAGTTGGTCGGGGAAGGTATGTTGTTGGTCGCAGAAAGCCCATAGCAATGGACCGGCTTCCTGACGGGCCAGCGCTTGCAATAAGGCATTTGGCGACAGCAGTTCGCCATTCTGACTGGGTGCTGTTTCACCCGCCCATTCCAACAGGCGGACTGAGTCTGGTTCTACTTCTAAGATGAGGTGCACGGGGGCAACGCCTTCATCTACCAGAACGATGTCTGCTTGTAAGGGGTCTGAGCCGATGGTTAAACGCCCTTCAGCCAAATTGATCTCAATACTTTTATTGAGTCCGCGGTAAAAGCGAATTTTCCAACTCATTTGTTCGCCTTGTTTTGTGCACGAACACACCAGGTATCCTTAAGTGAACATTGCTGTTCGATGATTCGCCACCCATAAACGTTACCCATTCGGCATGAAGTCAGAAATGAGCTTTTACCCGCTTGCCGTAATGTTTCTTGCATTTGACGAGCTGAGGATAATGGTTGGCATTGTGCACTACTCAGTGCTTTACTCAGGGAAATGCTCTGATTAGAGATATCTTGTGTCGCCAGTAATCCGGTACGTAGATCTTGACCGTTCCCCAGAGCCAGATAATTGGCGATTCCACTATCAATTAGGCGTGGCTCAATAATGAACAGTCGTACTGATCGTCTAACTTGCTCAGTGGTAGTACGGAACAAGGCGCCTAGGTAAGGTATATCTCCTAAAAATGGCACCTTGCGTACAGTTTCACTCATCTCATCACGGTAGATGCCGCCGATCAGCAGGCTTTGACCATGCCCAACCCGGGCAACTGTATCGACGATGGTTCGGTTAATGGTAGGAATGCCACCTAAACCTGAACTGTTCGGCTTCTGATTACCATCCTCAATATGCAGGTTTAAACTGATTTCAGGGGTATCGCCTATTTTGATGACTCTGGGAGTCATGCGTAGCATGGTGCCATAGGTAAGACTCTTAAGCTCCGCAACCCGTTCACCTTCAATTTTTACGTAATAGGTTTCATTGTGGTCAATAACTGCCTGCGTGTTCTCCTGAGTGAGCAGTGTCGGGCGGGAGACTACCTGAGCACTACCTTTGCTTTCCAACAAGGTTATTTTGGCTAGCAGATAATCCAGACCACGGCGGTCAACTAAACTACCCAATGCAGTTGAACCGATGCTTTCGCCCTTTCCCCCGTTCTTCTCCTTTTCTCTGGCTGAGGTTGTAATATCAATGATATGACGTGGTCCGGTATTGATACCTACCTGCCAGTCAACACCCAACTCTGAAAGATTGTCAGCATTGATGTCAACGATGGAGAGGGCAACTTCAATACGCGCTGATGGCTTATCCAGGGCGTTGATCAAATGTGCATACATAGACATCCTTTCAGGATTATCCCGTACAATGATTGCATTTAGAGAGGGTTCTGCTTGTATGACAGCACGACTTGAGTGGCTTCCTCCCGCAGATGATGACGTTTCA
This sequence comes from Photorhabdus australis DSM 17609, assembly GCF_000711895.1. GTDB lineage: Bacteria > Pseudomonadota > Gammaproteobacteria > Enterobacterales > Enterobacteriaceae > Photorhabdus > Photorhabdus australis. The sequence continues at coordinate 40,093 of NZ_JONO01000032.1, read as the reverse complement.
CCAGTGACAGTTGTCACGTTGGCATCACTAAGCAAACGGGAGAGGATAGTAGCGATGCCGGGTGCTTCGATATTAGTATCACGATACTGGATCTTGCGATCGACAACTGAGGCATATTTAAGTGGGAAAATTTCTATTGTTAATGCGCCGGTTTTTTCGCTACGGAGTAGTGACTGCTGCTCCAGTGCAGATGCGGTCTGATCGACCAGCTCGAGATAGCGCGGAGGACCAGATACATAAACCAGTTGGTTGTTTGAGTCAGGACGCCAGCCAAAACGTGACTCCCAGATGCCAGCACGTTTTAAAACCTGTTTTAACTCTGTTGCGTTGGTCTGCTCAAGCTTAAGGAGACGCGATTGTATTTCGCTATTTTTGAATACATAAAGCACACTTCCATCGTAGTACCAGACCAGATTATAGAGAGAGGATAAATGTTGCAGGAATTCCTGAGGCCCTTCATGTTCGAAATGGCCACTAACCTGATCAGTCACCTTATCACTGACAATCACTGATGCTTCGTAGTTAGCACCAAAATTAACCAGTACATCCCGTAAACTTTCTCCTTTAGCCAGATAGTCATAAGGCGTAGGCAACCAGTCTAGATCCTGGCTAAACGCAGAGGAGAGCATCATCGTGCTGATACTCAACGATAACAGTAAATAACGGCACAGCCGTTGGAACTGTTTCATGGCTGCCATATTACCTGTTTCCATTGCGGAGCCGATTGAGTTTCTGATAATAAAGTTATTACCTGTTCCAGGAGATCGATATGTATGCCTATCATCTGTTCCAGTATTTGAACATCCAGATTGTCGTGAGCAAGGCGTGCTTCCAGAATAAGATTCTCTGATTCATCCAGGACGATGGCTTGGGGCGCATAGCGTCCCCATCGAGTGACTTGTTGAAGCAATATTTTTAGTGATTCAGTACTTGACGGATCTTTTAGGTTATGACGCCAGTTTAGTGGGCTGGATAATACAAGTTCGGTCCCCTGTTGGCGCAGAAACAGGTTGTAGTTATCAATGTGCAGATGATAGTGCCCTTGTCTATCGGGAACAAAAGGTTTCCGGCCCAAGCGACTGGCCAAATAGTTGAGTAGAGTTTGCATGCTTCCTCTAAATGATTAGGCCATCGTCGATTGCCAGTGAAAACTATCCTGTGGTAGACATAAAGCCCGAGCACAGAGCCATTGTTGCAAATGGTTGGCCGCCCTGGAGTCATATTCTATGGCGGTTAACCAAGCCCAGCATGATGACAATGCTTCTGGAACGGGCATAAAAGCCATCAGGTTGCCTTCGGACTGGAGTGCATCTAGCCCAATAAACCAATTTGGCCACGCTTCGCGGGCATGAGTTTCAGTTGTAACCAGCTGTTTTTCTAACTGATGTTTGCGTTGGTTGAGCGCTGCTTGTAAGGATATAACCTCTTGCTGATGTTGTTCCCGGCATTGAGGCGGTACGTTTTCAGCTTGCTGCCAAAAGTGTGCTTTAGCATGTAATTGTCGTTCTTGAATCTGCAATTGTTCAAGTTCGGTGAACCAGAGTTCAATTTCTGGTTCTAACAGTCGTAACCACCAGTTAAACAGTGGCTGTAGTACCCAGTGTTGTAAGAGACACTTGTCTGCTAGATTAATGTGGTCACCCAGTACTAGATTCCAGTCACACTCTGGTTTTGCTGCTGTTCTGATTAGCTGTTGTAGTTCATCACGTCTTAAAGTTTGCCCACAATTTAATCGTCTGCGAAACCAGACCGATTTCATCAAGCTTTCCAAACGGCGTCTTGGTAAGAGACGTTGTAACAAAACAGACTGCTGGCTATTGATAATGCCTGTATTCTGATATTGGACTGACTGTGATTTTCCGAGCAACTGATCCCGGCGTGGAATCCCAGACTGCATGACAGAGATTTTGCGGCCAAGAAACATGCTGGTTCGAGTCTGATTATGGTCTTGCTGGCTCATGCTATGCTCATCTTGCTGCTAGTCACTCTTATCGATTAAATTAGAAATGGCTTTATTTTATCTGTCAGGCCACTTGTTAACTTGTAAAAAACGTCAGATTATTTTAGCCAATCGTTACTCTTTGCCATACCTGGCCCGACTGGGTGTGCAATCGAAACGTCGCCGGTAGCTTTGAGTAAAGTAGGATTGGCTGGAGAATCCAGCTTCCATAGAAATATCAACAATACTCATCTCGCTATTGAGTAGTAATTGGTGCGCATAGAGAATACGGCGTTCACTGATCCAGGCCCGTGGTGATATTCCGTATACCGAACGGAACAATTCCTTGAAAGTGGTTAGCCCCATGCCGAATTCCTTAGCGAATTCGCTGAGCTTCCACTCTTTGAGGTAGTGAGTTTCCATAAAGATCTGCAAACGTTCTACCTGACGATTGCTCAATTGTCGTAATACTGACATGAGCAATGCACCTTGCTCCCCGAATGCCATCAGCAATAGCAATTCTTCCATTCTTAGCTGACCCAAGGCGGCAGGGTAATCATGAGCTAATAAATCGACCAGTCCGTTAATACTTTGAGACAATAGAGGTGATGAGGTAAATGCAATCAATTCGGGTGCGGGTACATTGTGTCGCTCGACTTCACTAAGTAGAGTACCAAAACGTTGCAGAAAACCGTGAAGAAAAGGTGTACTTAGGGGCAACCAAAGTAGCTTACAAGTATCACTGCGAGTTTTTGCCACATAACTGCCACGACGAACAAAAAGCAGCTCGTTATGGGAGATATCGTAGCTATTGGTGTTGTCCTGCCATGTCATTTCACCTTCGAGCAGGATATATATTCCTTCCTGATGATGCTCTATAACGTTGAAGGCAGGCATGCTACTCTGGAATAGAGTGATGTCCATTCCTTTCCCTGATGTTGTGATGCCATTCATTTTATTGTCCTGGATCTATTGATGTTGTCTTAAAAAAATATAAATAACGTTATTCTTATTGATATTAAATATATGTTTTGTTTGGTTTTACTACCTGCAATAGACAGGAAGAATAATTTTACGTACTTAACTGGATGGTGAGTTGCAACGCTTTTTGATTAAAATGTTTTTCTTCTGGCAGGTACATTATCCCTGTCTGAATAATAGTATTATTTTCACGTTTTATAAACGACAGATGAGAAGTGATAAATTTTTTTCATAAAAACAAGTACCTGTCGGTTTTGTATTCTTAAAGCCTATCCCAGTATGTATAATTGTCGCAGGCTATTCTTGTGAATGACATGCCTATGAATAATAAGCACTATTCATATTCATGCTGTTATTACAAAATAGGCAGTGAGTCATGAACCAATCTTATTATCCAGACTTAAATTTTCTCCTTTATTATTCAAGTAATGTATGGGTGGTTCAGAATACGTCAATTATTGTAATGAACCACTGAATATTAATTGATTAAAAGTATATACCTGTTATTTTTCAAGTTGCTTTGTTGACTGCGTTCACTCACCCCGGTCACCTAGTTATCTATGCTCCTGGGGATGCGTTCTCTTGCCGCCGCGATACATCTTGAAATCCATAGGATATATTGCATTTACTACGTTAAACAAACATCATCTCTGAAGGTTTAGTGATATCGTCGTCAGGTGGATTTAGCATAGGACTTAGAGCTTGATGGCCGTCAAGTAATTTATAATAAGCAGAGTCACATTCGTCTTCTGTTGCTTCTGTGGAAAGCGGTAACCATAGCAGTAAATCCCCAGCAACATCAGCAGTTAGCCGTACAGGGTATAAAGCTGAAAAGGGATTATTCACTTGCAATAATTGCAGCATGACGCCTTGCAGAACTTTACCTGGATAATCACCCAATTTTACTGCCAGTAAATAATTCTCATCAAATCTTTCTAGCAAGACATCGGGACTTTGCTTGTTTTTGATGCGCAGTGTTTCTCCTGCTAAAGGCAACTCTAGCTGATATTTTTTTAACCATTCTTGTAACATATTCTATTCCTATACTGTTTTGATCATCCAAGCCTTAGCCAGTTCTACTGTTGTTGAAGAGAACGGTTTTTTCCAAGGTTTCATTCTTGCGCCATAATTATCCGCCAGCTCTGTCAGTGCCTGATTGACTTGCTCGGCAGTCGTTGCTCTGGCAAGGCTGTGTTCGACTTTACGTAGTAGTGCGATGTTAGAGGCAGGTTGTCCCATCCGGAATAATGATGGATAAACGACTTCACGTGTAATATTCAACGCAATATTGGCGATATCTCTGCGCCTTGCTTCTGTCTGGGCTTGTCCTAATACAGATGAGTCAATTTTTTTCCCGGCACTGGCACTGAGTAATCGCTGGAATATTGGGTTATCACTCTGATTCAATTCTCCTGCAATCCATGCTTTACGTTCAGGAGTTGTCGCTAAGGCATCCAACTTCTGTAATGCAGATTGCATGAATGGGGTTATGGTTAACTTGTGATCGTTCTCTTCACTGATAATCGCAGCAGCTAATTCAGACAATGCTTCCCGGGCTTCCGTACGGAATTGAGCAATGTTTGAGGTTGTCTCTCTGGATTGTGTCGCAACAGCAGAGAACATTTCATCATCCAGAGATAGCAATGCTTGTTCCAGGTTATCAAAACGGTGATGTTCTATTTGTTGTTGCCGATTCTGCAAGTGTTCTGTGACGGCGGAATCCAACTTTTCTTGTAGCTGGTTTTTGATTTCCCCGCTCATGGTGAAATTCAACGTACCGCTGAGCGTATCGCTGAAATCACCCATCTCTGTTTTTAGAGGAACTGTGATTGTTTGTTCTTTGTATGCTTTCAGCTCGTTGGCCTGTAGTGCGCTTCTGGCGGTGACTGGGGCACCTACGATCCAGTCCACTATTGTCGAACCAAGACTACCTTTGTCTGGTACCGCTACCTTCTCTCCTTCAAATTCCAGGATCAAGTTGTCATTTTGCCGAATAGGGGAGTGTTGATGATGTGGATTAATCATCTCAGGAACAGGTACGTTTAGCATCACTCCTCCGTCCTGGAATTGGGTAATTTCTTGTTCTGACTGGAAAGGTTGACTGTGTTCTTCAGGTTTGGAAAATACGATAGGGAAAGAGCCTGAAATGTGGGCAGCCCGCGCAATTTCCATGTAAGGAGTGAGTGTTGAGCTGAAAACGACCATTTGTGGTTTGCCATCAAACATTGCAGTTCCGGTAATGTTTAATGCTTTTATCTCGGGAATGTGTTTACTCAGAATATCTAAATCCTTAAATGTCACTCCACCTCCGTTGTTGAGTCGATCGCGGATGGACATAATGTCAGCTTTATTGGAAAGCTCTGGATGGGCAGCTATCTGTTTTAACATCGATTTAGCGGATTCCTGGCGGATAACTTTTTCCAGTGGTACAGCCTTGGACTGTATACGCGGAAGTAACTTATAAAGCAGGTCAACCAGTTTCCCTACTGCGCCAAAAGGACCCGCAAACTTTTTACCAGAGCGGGTGATGGGAGGCGGGTTTAATTGTGCTTTGCTGTTGGGTTTATCTAGCAAGGAAATGAGGTCCATGTCATCAGAGAGTTTTTTAAAGCCCGCAGCATCCATACCCGAAGCCAATAACGCGGCAGTGATTCCGCCCGCAGAAGAGCCTGACATAGTGCGGATGCCTTTTAACATTCCTTGTTCTTCTAATGCCTTGATAGCGCCGGGGTAGGCGGCGCCTTTAGCTCCTCCGCCACTGAGTACCAGGCTGGTTAAGGGGGGACGATTCAGTTCCAGGCTGACACTACCATTTTCAAATTGTTTTAATGTAATGTTTCGTTTTCCGGCACCTTCTGCCATAACGGTGGCATTGCCTGGTGTCTTTGGGGACTGGATTTGGTTACGAATGACCGGTTCTGTCGGTAGACGTAAAGCCGTCACTGCACTTTTCAAATTACTAGTGAGACTTTGAACTATGGTCTCTTTGGTGACGTTTGTTGGGGACGAATGACTTTTTGTTGCTTCATAATCAGGAGAAGAAATTTTTAAAGGATTAATGTGAATTTGCATTTTAAATATTCTCCGAAAGAATTTTAGGGAGATACTAATGCAAGGACACGCAAATCGTTTTACGTAATTAGTCGGGTTTTTATCAAGTTGTTTTGTTACTTAAAAGAAAGGTAGTCTAACAAGCAATAAGTTGAACAAACCTTAAATAAAGAGTTACCGGTGATGATTGAAACATAGTGAATGTTTGCCTGTGATGTTATCAATATGAAGAAGGTTATAATTCAGGAGAACGATCTTGCCATTGATCTAACCAGCGTAAAACCTCCGCGGTGGCTTGAATTAGATCAGCAGGAATATAGTGGTCGATGAGACCATCTTGATAAAGTGCTCTGGCGAGAGGAATTCGCTGTAACACCGGGATGCCTTCTTCTTCAGCAATGCGTCGAACCTGGAGGGCCTGCGCGTCGGTGAACTTAAGCGTGATAAGAGGCAGTGGGGTTTCGCCTTTCTTATAGCGGATACCAACGGCAATGTGGGTTGGATTGGCAACGATCACTGATGAATTCTTGACGCTGGCGCGCATATTGCTTGATTGTAATTCTTGATGGAATTGGCGTCGTTTACTTTTGATTTCTGGGCTGCCTTCACTTTCTTTATATTCCCGTTTTATTTCGTCTTTGCTCATCCTAAGCTGCTTGATATGTTGGTAGTGTTCAAAGGCATAATCGGCGATGGAAATGATAATAAATCCGATACCGCATACAGTCATTAGCTGGGTTAGCATGATACCAAGGACAGGAATAATACATCTTGAACCGCATTCTGGTAGGTTTAGTAGCCCCTGTAGATTGCCTTCCAGAGTAACCCAGATTAGGGTGCAGAGTAGACCTACCTTGAGTATTGATTTAATGAACTCCACTAAACTCTTAATAGAAAAAATTCTCTTAGCACCTTCAACCGGGTTGATTTTTTTAATATCAGGCTTGATGGAATGCCCACTCAGCAGGAAACCGTATTGAGCGAAGTGTGATGCCAGCGATAGTGAAACGGAAACGCTCAGAATTGGCAGGCAGAGGTAGACCAGTTCCTGCATCAGGTTTTCAATGACGTGATTGAGGGCTTGATGGAACGGTTTCTCCAGTAGATTCGCTGGGATCAACATCAATTTACTCAGATGTTCCAAATAGTAATCAGACATCACCATTATCGTACCAACCAGCCCCAGGATTAAGGAGGTAGAGACTATTTCAGTACTCTTAGTTACCTGACCCTTCTTGCGGGCATCTCTGAGTTTCTTAGGGGTAGGTTTTTCAGTCTTCTCTCCACTCATGGGGCCTCCAGGATAGGGGTTAACATGTGCAGAGGGGAGAATATTAACAATACCTTATCATAGGCATAGTGCATCAGTAACTGGATATAGATAACCAGTAATAGGCTGGCGATTGCGCTTTTGATCGGCATTGCTAACACGAAGACGTTAAGAGAGGGAGCAAAGCGGCTAATCAATGCTAATCCAAATTCTGCCAGAAACATGGCTATCAACAAGGGAGCAGCCATTAGGGCACATAGTTGCAATAAGTGGCTGAACTGACCATAGAAAAAACTGATCCATTGATGGGTAATTGTGGGGAAAAACTGAGTTACCGGCCAACTGTTATAACTCTGAAATAAGGCACCAAGTAAACTAAGAAAAGCGCCACCGGAGAAAAAAAGTGTTATCAGGGTTTGAGTTAATAACAACCCGGTAGGCGAGGTTTGGCTTCCCAGAGAAGGATTAAGTACTGAAGCCATTGTTGCTCCCCGCTGGTTATCCACGATAAAACCCGTTGCTTCCATGGCCCAAAATGGGATAGAAGCGATAAAGCCAATTAATAGACCAAGCAGAACTTCCTTACCTAGCAATAGCATCAATTCCAGACTGCCAAATGTGGGCAGCGGATTACTTGCTACTGTTGGGTAAGCATAAAGGGCTAACGAACAAGCCACACCGTTGCGAATCATTCCTCCTCCCAACATCTGTTTGCTGAGGACAGGAAATATCACAAAACAGCTCATAATGCGGGGTAACAGCAGGGTATAAGCAAGTATGTGTTGCTGTAGCTCTTGTAGCGTCATTTGATCAGAGGCACCTTGGAAAAGGCCATGTTGGCGAAACTATAGAGTTCGTTGCCAAGCCAGGTAGCAGTGGCAAACAGGGTGATGATAACCGCAATTAATTTGATGACAAAACCCAGCGTTTGTTCTTGTATTTGGGTGAGTGCCTGGATCAGAGAAACTAATGTTCCCACCACGGCAGCCATCAATACAGGTGGCAGGGAAAGGATTAACACCAACCAGAGGGATTGGCTGGTGAAATGTAAGATGTCGGCGTTACTCATGTTTAACTTCCATAACTGATGACAAGGCCATGTGTCAGGCGTGTCCAGCCATCAAGCAAGACAAATAGTAGTAACTTGAAAGGGAGAGAAATGGTCATAGGGGAGACCATCATCATCCCCATTGCGAGCAGAATGTTAGAAATAATGAGATCTATCGCAATAAACGGCAAATAAAGAAGAAACCCAATTTCAAATGCCCGGGTTAATTCACTGACTGTAAAGGCGGGTAGTAAGATTAACAGGCTATCTGGTTCCAGCCGGTCCGCATACTTGCTTGGCCAAATTTGTCGGGTACTATCGATAAAAAAAGTTCGTTCACTGGGCTTGATATGTTGTTTGAGAAAGTTCCGGTAAGGTGCCATGCCTTCCTCCAGGAATTTTTCTACTGATTGGGCATTGCTGAATGAAACTTCATTTTGGCGTAGGTAATCCTGAGTAGCGAAACCTACCGGAGCCATCACGTAGATAGTAAGGATGATTGCTAACCCATACATGGCCATGTTGGGTGGGATTTGTTGTACTCCCAAGGCGTTACGCAGTAAGGAAAATACTACAGCTAGTTTAAGAAAAGAGGTGGCCATTACTGCGATAAAGGGAAGCAGAGAGAGGAGAGCAAGCCCGATAATGAGGTCCAGCTCGTTCGGTAGCTGGATCATGACTCTTTCTCCATAGTAAGGCACTCAACTCTTACTCCCAGACGTCCCTGAATATCCACCAGCCGCCCTAAGCCGAGACATTTTTGATTGACGAGAATACGTACTTCACCATCTGGCGGGACGCCAAGATCGAGTAATGAACCGGGTTGTAGACTAGTGAGTGTATGTAAATCCAGAGTCTGGCGACCTACTTCAAAACTGACATGAATCTCTAAGCTGTTTAAGTCCGGTACGAGTGAAGTGTTGTTGGGACTGTCAGAAGAGAGAGTGTGCATAGTGATTAACTCCAGTTTATGTTCATGATATTTAAAGTAGGCCCAGAGGTGTCCTTCCAGATACCCTAACAGAGGAGTATCTGGTTGCTGTTGGGGAGACAATAGCAGTACATCCCCGGATTCCAGGGTACGAAATTCGTTCAAGGTCAGCTTTATTGATCCCCATTGCAGAGAAAGAAGTAATGGAATGGTCAGGTACTCTCTCGGTTGACGTTTGGGCAGTATAGCAAGCAGGGGATAGGGTTCCGTTAACCAGAGTGGTAATGTGGCACCTTGCCGCTCAAAGCGCAGTAGTAAGCAGGCTGACGAAGAGGGGGCTGATGTGGTACGCAATGCTGACCATGATAGATCGGATAGCATCTTACTCTGGTGCTCTAGCAGTGATAGCAATAGATCCTGAGGAAGTGAAGATAAGTCTGCTTGTTGCAGATCAGGAGCGAGCCATAGAGCTAGCTCAGTTGCATGGCAATAAAAAGAGAATGTATGTCCTTTCCAATGGGCGAGTAATACTCTGTCTAGCGTTTGGGGAGGAGAGATGACATCCAGGGAGAGGTGGCCACTAGCCCAGCTAAATTGTTGTTGATAACGACTTAGGGTTTGACGCAAGGTCAATTCTTCTAATGAGACTTTAGGTAAGGTCAGGCTATTCATACATCATCTTTCCATTCTTCATATATGCTGCGACGTTGGCGTGAACCATGTTCGCTATCCGTTTGAGACGGAAGAGAAAGATCGATAGTTTGTGTTGGGTAAAGATGTTGTAGACGTTCAAGTAGTTCAGAGCGTGTCTGCTTCAGTAGTTGTTGGGTTATCGGATTTGCCAAAATCTCTATTTGAAGTTTGCCATTCTCATTGGTGAGTTGGATCTCAAGAGCACCCAGATTAGGTAGTGTCAGATGCAATGTTGTCGGGCGCTGCTGTTGAGTTAATGTGATGCTGATCTCCACACTCAATTTATCGATTAGCGTAGCCACAAGAGAAGCAGTAGCTGAGGTGGTTTGCATCGTAGCCAGTATGCGCTCTCCTGGCAGAAGTTGTGCTTGTGGTAAGAAAACCCCTTTTCCGTCTGATTCATTAGGATAAGACGGTGGAATATCAGACTCTTTTGGCCCTGACGTTAACGAAGGATGTATCTTTGCTTCGGCAAGAGCCTTTCTTTCCCCAATTCTGATTTCGTTGGAATGGCGAACAGGCATTAAAGTTAAGTCTTCCTGTTCGTGAAGGGGTGTTCTTTGCTGTGTATTTTGATGGTATGCCAGCTCATTATCTGTGTTTTTTCGTACAGGAATAGATGTTATATCAGGATTAGGGGCTGCAAAAGACATAGCGTTAATTGACGTTAAGTCCAGGTGAAGCTCTGGGATACTTGGTGTCGCCAGAAAATTTGTTTGTTTATGCGCCAGTGATTCTTTTATCTCAGTAATGGCTTCAATGGGCCTGTGAGCAAATGTTGGTAAGGTTTCTCTCTGATTCGGATTAGCCGGGTTCTCTTCTCTGCTGTATGAAAAGGAAGGAATGCCAGGGGATGTCTGTGGTAAGGCATGTATATTAGGGTTATCAGTTGCCAGATGTATGGGATCGAATGAAGAAAGTTCCTCATTTGAGTCATCCGTGGAATACAAATTCGTTGTTTTGTCGTTTGCCTTTGGGTCATTTAACGGCTGTTCCATCCGCGGTGTTGTTAGCTGGTGTGTATTAGCGGTGTGAGAGGCGATAGCCTGTTCGAAACGGCGTTGCAAGTCTGCGTCTGCTGCCACAGGGGATTCTGGGGGGGAGGAAACGCCTTTGCCGATAGCTGTCAGTGGGTTCATACTCTTACCTGGCGATGGAATTCTTCTTGCTCCAGCTCTTCTTGGTATTCACCTTGGATACGGAGCGCCTCTTGCTCTTGGCGACCTAATTCATTAAATTTTTCTTGCTGTCGGCGTGCGTGGTGTAATACGCGTTGGCACTCTTGTAATTGATGGAGTTCTAGCTCTACTTGTTCGAGTATTTCAGCGGCTTTTCTCTCCAGTTGTGCTTCATTTTTGCGCAACAGAGCAACTTGTTGCTGCCAACGTTCAAGCCCTTTGCGGTCAATGGGCTGGCCTTGGCACAGTTTAAAAAGGCGCTGCTCTTCTTCTATTCGCCACTGACAGTAATTTTGCACATTTTGTAAGGCTTGTTGATGGTGCAGATGAGCCGTTTGAAGCTTCATTTTTTGTAATGACAAATGTTGTTCAGCGCGTTTAACGCGCAGTGCTTTTATACGTTGCAAACGGCTAATCATTGTTTTGTTATCTGCTGTAAGAGCGCCAGAGTTTGTTGCAGATCACTTGGCTCATGAGTGCCTTGACGCAACCAACCACGTATCGCTTCAATATGCGCAATAGCGTTGTCGGCAACAGGATCTTGCCCTTTTTGGTACTCTCCAATCTGCAACAGAAGTTCAACCTCTTCATACTTGGCCAGCCAGTGACGTAATAGGTTGGCCTGAGCTTGGTGTTCGGGGGTGATAATTTGATTCATTACCCTGCTAGCGGAACGTAACACATCAATGGCCGGGTAGTGATTTGCAGCGGCTAACTTGCGTGACAGAATAATATGGCCATCCAGGATAGAACGAGTCTCATCTGCTACGGGTTCAGTCATGTCATCTCCTTCTACTAATACGGTGTAGAGTGCAGTGATCGAACCCTTGTCAGATTGACCAGCACGCTCCATTAACCGCGGTAAGGCCGCGAAGACGGATGGAGGATATCCTCGTCGGGTCGGTGGTTCACCAGCCGCCAGACCTATTTCTCGTTGAGCCCGGGCGAAACGGGTCACGGAGTCCATCAGCAGTAGTACACGCTTGCCATGATCGCGGAAATATTCAGCTATTGAAGTGGCTACGAATCCTGCTTTAGCTCTCTCCATCGCTGGACGATCTGAAGTAGCGACCACTAATACTGAACGTTGCAGCCCCTCATCGCCCAGATCAGATTCGATGAATTCTCGCACTTCCCGTCCACGCTCACCGATGAGTGCCAGCACGGTAACATCGACTTCGGCATTACGAATCAATGTAGATAACAGCGTACTTTTTCCGCCACCTGCGGCGGCAAAAATCCCCATACGTTGCCCTTCACCACAGGTTAACAAGCCATCAATGGCTCTTACGCCAAGTGAGAGAGGGTGTTCAATCCGTTTACGACTCATGGGGGCTGGAGCATCTCGATAAACCGGATACCAGGCTTGTGGTTCCGGTAATTGGCCCCCAGAAAATGGGTTACCCAACCCGTCAAGGATTTGTCCTAATAGATAGTCACCTACACCAACCTGATGCATAGCACCGGTTGGACTCACTTCTGTATTCGAAGAGATACCAAACATCTCACCAAGTGGTGTCAACAGAGCTTGATGTTGTTGGAAGCCTATAACCTCCGCCAAAAGCGACAATGTGTTGTCAGGATTGCGCAAGTGGCAAAGTTCACCTATCCGTACACCAGGAATGACAGCCTTAAGTAGAGTACCTGTAACCTGGGTAACCCTGCCGCGAATCTGGATCAATCGACATTCACTAATAGCGTGGTGCATTTGGCCGGGAATATGGTCTAGGGAAAGCTTCATGATCGTTATATATAACCTCTGCTTTAAACACTATAAAACAGGGAATAGCAGAGAGATTGTAGTTTGAGTCGGGAGTTTTTAGAAAATGGTTGGAGTTTACGTGACTATTCTACACTCCCATTAGACGCAGTTTCCGGCGGATTTTGCTAAAAATTCACGACTGATTTTGGCATAGGCACCGGGATGGTATCTTTATAATTTGTCCATTATTAACTCTGATATGACAGGATAGACTATGGATATCATCCAGAATCATCTTCATTCGGTGACTTTGTCGGAACCTGGTGCCGAAATTACAGCACAACAGGAGCAGGCTAAGGTCGGTCAGTTTCAGGGAGAGAAAGTGGTGTTGGTTGCTGCATCCCAGTCTTTAGCTGACGCGGCTGAAGAGATGACCTTTGCATTTTCGGAACGTAAGGATATGCCGCTCTCCAAACGTAAAGTGAGCGATGGATATGCCAGGGTGCGAGAAATTGAGGCGCTGGTGGGTGAGTACTTACAGAAAGTGCCGGATCTTGAGCGTCAACAAAAGATTAAGGCATTGATCTCTCACTTAAATAGTAGCCAGTTGACTAATATCTCGCAGCTACAGGCTTATCTGGAAAGTTTCTCTGGAGAAGTGAGTGAACAATTCTATGCGCTGAGTCAGGCCCGTGATGCGTTGGCAGGCAGGCCAGAAGCCCGTGCTATGTTGACATTGATTGAGCAGGAGTTGTCACGCTTAGCACAAGAGCAGGGAATCGCTATCGAGTTGGGGGCTCGCATTACGCCTGATGCCACGGTAGCAGCCAGAAATGGGATTGGCAATTTGCAGGCATTGCGTAACATCTATCGTGATGCTGTTATGGATTATCAAGGGTTGTCAGCAGCCTGGCGAGATATCCAATCCAATTTCAAGAATAGCCCCCTGAAGGAAGTAACAGGATTCATCATGAAAGCCTTGGTTGCTGATCTGGAAAGCCAACCGCGAAATATTGAGTCTGCTAAGTTGCAATGTGTGATGGATGATATGAAGAAGCTACGTTTGGTTAACACTGTGTCGGCTAAGGTTGAGTTGTTATATAAAAATGTGGTGAAGGGGGAAAGCAAGTCATACGGGTCTTCTGACCTTATGAGGGATGTTATTTCCCTGATTGAGAAACGCTGGGCTAATGTACGGGATGTCGAAATGCTCGGTAATGCTTTGGAATTGCAGGATAGTGAAACTCAAATTTATTTTTTCCGGGAGTTGAAACAATTGATTCGACTGATTCCGGTGGAAGTGTTTAGTGATGAGGAGCAGCGCCAAAATCTGCTTAATTCCTGTCAACTGGTACTTGATACAGCCATTGAGAGAGAAGAAGACGAATTGTGGTCGGGAGAAGGAACATCATGAATTGGATAGAGCCACAATTGCTCCAGTTTTGTCAGGATTTGGGTATGGAAATGTCTGATGTTCCCAGCTCTTTGATTCAAATCGATTTTGAGTACTCTGGCATGTTACAGATTGAACGCTATGGCGGGTTATTAACGCTTTGGCTAGCCCGTGAAATTTCCTGGCATCAAAGGGGAGACGTGATGATTAAGGCAATGTCGCTTACTTTTAGCGGGTTGGGTCCTGAATTGCCTCTGCGCTGTGGTTGGTTGGGGGATGATCGTTTATTGTTGTTTGTGACATTAGATGAACGATGTGTAACGTTGCCTTTGTTGCATCAGGCATTTAGCTCTTTGCTGAGAGTACAGCGTGAGGTGCTCGCTTCGTGAGTAGAATTGCTTCCGCTCATATAGGAATTGAGCAACTGACGGCGATCAGCCAGGAAGAGATAGGGATTGGTTTGCCCGAGCGCTATGCGTTATTGCCTGATGGTCAATCTGTTGAGACGCATTCTGCACGTCTTTATCCGGCTAACAAAGCTGATCAGACTTTATTGGCCTTTGCTTGCCCAAAAGAGGGGTTTCATTCCCTGTTACGCCCGCATGACTTCCGTCAGGCTGTCAGTAGCTTGCGTGAAACTTTACAACAAGGTGATGACATTCGAGTACGGAGTGCCGTTTCCTTATTGGAAAATATGAATCAAGATGAACAGTTGTTGCAGATGGCTCTGCATCTGTTACACAAGGTATGACCATGACTCTTAGTTCTAAACAGCAGAGTGCTTTGCTGCTGCTCGGCTGGCTTCAACTCCAGTATGGTCACCCTGACCGAGCTCGTGTTTTATTAGATGCATTACTGGTCTTGCATCCTGAACACCAAGAGGGGCGTCGTGCCCTGGTGGTTTCGCTACTTAAGCTAAAACAGGGGGAAGTAGCGAGAGAACATTGTACGTTTTTACAGAAACAGGGAGATCAAAGTGCTGATCTTTGGCTTTGTGTCAGCCGAGCCTGCCAACAAGAGGGAAATTTAGAAGAAGCACGTAGTGCTTATCAGCGTTATCTTTCCCTGGGAACTCCACGATGAATCGCGGGTTTGAGTTATTACGTCTGATCGGCGAGCGCAAAGATATTATGCTGGCAATACTGTTGCTGGCCGTTGTCTTTATGATGGTTTTGCCGCTTCCTCCAGTCCTGCTTGACATTTTGATCGCCATTAATATGACTATCTCTGTCGTACTAATGATGATGGCGGTCTATATAAACTCCCCCTTGCAGTTCTCGGCTTTCCCTGCTGTCTTGTTGGTAACAACCCTATTTCGCCTGGCGCTTTCAGTGAGTACCACCCGAATGATCCTTTTGCAGGCAGACGCCGGGAAGATTGTTTATACCTTTGGTAATTTCGTTGTTGGTGGAAATCTGATAGTAGGGATAGTGATCTTCCTGATTATTACTATTGTGCAGTTCATCGTTATAACCAAAGGCTCGGAACGCGTGGCTGAGGTCAGCGCCCGTTTTTCCCTTGATGCGATGCCCGGTAAGCAGATGAGTATTGACGGAGATATGCGTGCTGGAGTTATTGACGTCAATGAAGCCAGAGAGAGACGCAGCATTATCGAAAAAGAGAGCCAGATGTTTGGTTCGATGGATGGTGCAATGAAATTTGTCAAGGGGGATGCCATTGCTAGTCTCCTCATCATCTTTGTCAACATCTTGGGGGGAATAACAATAGGTGTGACTCAGAAGGGGATGGCAGCTGCTGATGCATTGCAACTCTATGCCATTTTGACCGTTGGTGATGGCATGGTTGCTCAGGTTCCAGCACTGTTGATTGCTATCACGGCTGGTATCATTGTTACTCGGGTTTCATCAGAAGATTCTTTGGATCTGGGTAATGAGATTGGCGATCAGGTTGTTGCTCAACCTAAAGCGCTGCTAGTTGGTGGTGTTTTATTGGTGTTGTTTGGCCTTATTCCAGGGTTCCCGACATTAACCTTTTTAATGCTTGCACTGGTGGTCACTGGTGGCGGTTATTTTTTGTTCCAACGTCAGCGGCAAGCTAACGCTAACCAGCAAACTGACCTTCCCAGCTTATTAGCCCAAGGGGCGGGTGCCCCAGCAGCTAAACCTAAATCTAAGCCTAAAATTGGTAGTAAGGCCAAAGGTGGGAAACTTGGGGAAAAAGAGGAATTCGCTATGACGGTTCCTTTACTTATTGATGTGGATGCTGGGTTACAAGCTGAACTGGAAGCGATTTCGCTAAATGATGAGTTAATACGGGTACGACGCGCCCTCTATTTGGACTTGGGAGTCCCATTTCCGGGTATCCACTTACGCTTTAATGAGGGTATGAAGGAAGGGGAATACTTGATCCAACTGCAAGAGGTGCCTGTTGCCCGTGGTCGATTGCGTTCGGCACATTTGCTGGTACAGGAACCAGTCAGTCAGTTGGAATTGTTGGCTATTCCCTACGAGGAAGGTGAACCACTGTTACCGAATCAACCTACTTTGTGGGTAGCAGAAACACATCAAGAACGTTTATCTAAGTCCAGATTGGCCGTTTTATCAATGTCTCAAGTAATCACTTGGCATTTATCACATGTGTTGCGGGAATATTCGGAAGACTTTATTGGTGTTCAGGAAACCCGTTATCTTCTGGAGCAGATGGAAGGTAGCTATGGTGAGTTGGTCAAGGAGGCCATGCGCATAATCCCATTGCAGCGGATGACAGAGATACTGCAACGGCTGGTAGGAGAGGATATCTCTATTCGTAATACTCGTGCGATTCTTGAAGCCATGGTGGTATGGGGGCAGAAGGAGAAGGATGTGGTGCAGTTGACGGAATATATTCGTAGTAGTCTTAAGCGTTATATCTGCTACAAGTATGCTAATGGCAACAACATCTTGCCCGCTTATCTGTTAGATCAACAAGTAGAAGAGCAGATTCGTAGCGGTATTCGTCAGACAAGTGCTGGTAGCTATTTGGCACTTGACCCCGCGGTGACGCAAAATTTCCTTGAACAGATGCGAAAAACGGTGGGTGATTTAACACAGATGCAGAATAAACCGGTGCTGATCGTATCAATGGATATTCGTCGTTATGTACGTAAGTTAATTGAAGGTGATCATCATAGCTTACCAGTGCTTTCGTATCAGGAATTGACTCAACAGATCAATATCCAGCCTCTTGGTCGGGTTTGTCTATGAATCATGATCCGCTGACGTCTTGGTTTGAGGAACGGGGTTATCCGGTGCAGCTTCATTGTATGGGAAATAGCTCTATTCCTCTTGGTTGGCGTGTGTGGTGTGAAGGTTGTGAAATTGCCTGGCGCTATGATGCACCGCGAGTTTGAATCCCCAGGAACATAGCTAACTATGTGACTGGGGTGAGTGAGTGCAGCCAACAAAGAGGCAACTTGAAAGATAACAGGTATAGCCCGATTTTATCGCCGCTGGACAGGTGCGAGTGAAGTGGCGCTTGGCTGGTTCGAGTTAGAAGCCAATTGCGTTATATCGTTACATCAAATGAGAAAACAACAAAAAAAAGTCCAACGCTGACAGGAAGAATCAATATCTCTCTTTATTATAGGAGTCACTGATGCAAGAGAAACCTAATGCCAAAGTACTGCAAGCTGCTGAGGAGGCCATTAAGGACAGTGATCACAGACTGCAATTGTTACAGGAGATGTGGCAATCTCTTGGTATTCAGCCAAGTGTGGGAGCAGAACTTTTTGGCAATTCTGACCTTTCTCTAGTTCAAAATGCTGAACAGGAACTGCTGACAGAAATTAATCGCTTGCGAAGCAGCTATGTTCATTCTCTGGAAGAGGGAAAACGTCCCCGTCGCCCACCTGGTATGCGTGGCATTATTGTATAAAGGATTGAAAGGTGGAAATTAGGTCATATCACAACAACCCACAACATTTCCTGGAGGATCTGAAATCAGTTCAGCCGGAGCAACTACAGGGCTCTAAATCTTCAGAGCTTGATGGATTGGTTCAACTTATTCTTGATAAGGGGATTAAGATTGAAGCGAAATACGATCCAAGTAGGGATGATGGGCCAAGTTTTGATCCCAAGGTTATCACTGATGATAAAGAACTTCTGAAAAAGCTGATTGCCTATTTCCTGCCAGCGGATGCTGTCGTCAAGGATGGTCACTTAGATAGCCAAATAAAAAATGGGATCGAGAATCTTAAGTCCTTCTTGAATAATCACTCAGCAACAACTTGGACATTAAGAGATTTTCTGTCTCTGGTTCATTTTAATTTAACGCCAGATCGTCTTGATGATGATGTCATCGAAGTGTTTACTTCGGTCATGTTGCGTCATGATAAAAAACGACACCAGTTGCGTGATGAGCTGGCTGAATTGACAGCGGAGCTAAAGATTTACAGTGTTATTCAATCAGAGATTAACGCTAAATTGTCAGCTAAGGATGGTAAGCAGAAGCTTTCTATTGACAGTACATCTTTCAACTTGCGGGACCATAAGAAATATGGTTTTAGCGATGAAACTGCTTTTGCGGAGAGTGCAGAATATAAGTTGTTAAACAAGATATCCTCTGGCCATGGACCCATCTCTATTAAGGCATTTTTAGAAAGTCCTGATAAGCAGAGTGGAGCTATGAAAGGTCTGGAGAATTTGTATGAATATGACAAAGATAATAATCGCTTGGCCAACTTCTCTACTTCTGTCAATGATCGCGTAAATCCACTAAATAACTCTGTTCAGGAAAGAACGACTCGTTTAAATGACGTAAGTTCCCGTTTTAATGCCGCTATTGAAGCGTTAAACCGCTTTATCCAGAAGTACGACAGCATTATGCGCAATATTCTCGGCGCAATTTAAGGAATGATTATGGAGCACCAAGAAACATCCACCACTTCTGACCAGTATGCGCAAGAATTGGAGGCTTTTTTTCATGATGGTGGCACCCTTGCCATGTTAAGAGATGTCTCCAGTGATACGCTGGAGCAGCTTTATGCTTTAGCGTTCAACCAGTACCAGTCAGGTAAATGGCAGGATGCGCATAAGATATTCCAAGCTTTATGTATGTTGGATCACTATGATCCCCGATTCTTTCTTGGGTTGGGAGCATGCCGTCAGGCAATGGGGCAATTGGAACAGGCGATCCAAAGTTATAGTTACGGGGCAATGCTTGATGTTAATGAGCCTCGTTTTCCATTCCATGCTGCCGAATGTCTCATGCAATTAGGAGAGCTTGATGAAGCTGAGAGTGGCTTCTACTCGGCTAAACAACTTGCGGCAGCTTTGCCGGAACAGGCGGCTTTGGTTGCCAGTTCTAGTGCAATGTTAGAAGCCATTACGATAAAAAGAGCTCAGAAAGATGAATCTAATAACAAATGATCCACTACGGGGCGGTTTTCCAGTTGGTGATATTTCTGCGATTACACCTTTTGAAAGGGATGATCACTTTACACCTAGCCAGGCGGGTAATATACAACCTAACAATATAGTCGCGACATCAGGAGTGGTATTACCGCAACCATTGTCAGTCAGTAATACTCGTCTTGATGTTCAACAACAGAGGGAAGTAGAGCATCTGCTCGAATCAATTAAGCAAAAGACCGAGCAGGCAACAGGGCTAGTAGCAGAATTGGCAGCAAAGCTGACAGAAACTTCGCGGTTAGCCTCTTTGGCGATCTCCTCATTTGAGGAAATAGAAATTGAACTGGGCAAACTGACCAGTGAGCTTGAGCGTAATCAGACGAATCTCAAGCTTCAGGATATCCATCGGGCGCGCCAGCAAAGCTTGCAAAAAATGGATGAAAATCAGCAGAAGATTAAAGAAGCAGAAAATTCTGCCAAAGAGGCGCAGAAATCCGGGCTGTTCTCCAAAATCTTTGGGTGGCTCAGTGCGATTGCTTCGATTGTAATTGGGGCAATCATGGTTGCTACCGGGGTTGGCGCAGTAGCAGGTGCTTTGTTGATCGCTGGAGGCGTAATGGGTGTGGTTTCTCAGGGATTACAACAAGCGGCTCAAGACGGCTTAATCAGCAAGGAAACCATGAAATGGCTGGGGCCAGTTATAACCGCGATTGAGGTTACAATGGCTGTGGCTGCGGCGGCAGTCAGTTTTGGTGGTTCAGCCGCAGGTTTGATAGCTAAAATGGGCGCTAAGATTGGCGGTAAAGTGGCTGAAGTGACGGCTAAGGTGGCAGCAAAGGCGGTGGAGTTTTCTGCAAAAATGGCCGGTACAGCAGCTAATACAGCGGCTAGAGGGATGAAAGTGGCTACGCAGGTGAGTGACACTGCAGTTGATCTTGCTAATGGCGCTGCTCAAACTGCCAATGCGGCTTTCCAGAGTAAAGCGGCTAACAGGCAGGCCGATGTACAGCTTTCACGTAGCGAATTGACCACATTTCAGGCACTTATGGACAAGCTTAAAGGGGATTTGTTTCAAATGGTGGAGTCTTTTCAACATGTCATGGAATTGATTTTCCAGATGCTTAATGCCAAGGGAGACATGATAAATAACCTTGCCAGCCGCCCACAGGAAATTTAGGGAGTAATAAAGATGGGGATTAATGATAGTGCCAGTGCCAGTGCCAGTGCCAGAGGTCAAAAGGTCACTGCCAATCACATTGTTGGCGTTGAAACTGACGAAATTTCTATTTCGACACAGACAGCACATGAAGCCGCTATTCAACCGTCGGAAAAAACGGGGCAAATGAATCGGGTTGTATTGATTGCACCGAAACGGGAGCTCGATCTCAATCGCTTAGGGAATGCCGAACGAGAATTAAGTAACACTCTGGATATGATGTCGCTGATTTTTGAGATCGCCAAGAGGATGCGTGAACTGGGTATTTTACAGCGTGACATTGAGAATAAAGCGTCCATTGATGCTCAGAAGTCACTCGTGGATGAGATGCGACATGGAGCCAAGCTGATGATTGCTACGGCAGTGGTTTCCGGCTTGATGACTGTTGGTTCAGGGTTTATAGGTATCTTCTCTAGTGTTAAAAATAGTCAGACGGTTAAGCAGCAGAGGACGCTGGAAAATAATATTGCTGGTCGGAACGAATTGATTGATCTTAAGCTGCAACAGCTAGGTAAGAATGGCGATGTGGATCGTGCTGTGGTTGGTGAAGTATGGGCTAACGCTCAACTTCTTGATGAAAAGGCTTTGAAATCTCTTACCGTGGTTTTTGAAGATCGTAACAGCAAGCAGCAGTTCTTAAGTGCAGTGATGAAATCTTTAGAGAGCATGTCCAATAATTCAGTGCAAGTGGAGCAGGGGCTTTCTCAGGCTAAAGTTAAGGAACATGAAGTAGATGCATCTATTGCTCAACATGAAAAACAAAAGAGTGAAGATCAGATTTCATTAGATAACAATTTCATGAGAGATGTTTTGCAATTGATACAGCAAATTTATCAGAGCCATGTCCAGGCATTGCGTGCGGCGACTGGTGTCGTGTAATGCGGACAGAGATATAGTAGATTCAGTGTCATATAACAAACCTGAGCGCACCGAAAGGTGCGTTCTTATCGATAAATACCGTTATTTGCGAATCGACTAACACTGCCAAAGGTACAAGAAAGCCAAAATACCAAATGAAGGTTTCAGCCCTTAACCGACAGAATGTGTTGAGTGAAAAGAACTTTCCTATGCTCTGGTGTTTGGTTTTTAATAATTACCGAGGTGACCTTTTTATTAAAAGAACTGCCTTTGAGTGACAGAGGTATAAAAGATGGTGGTAGTAAACTAAATCCCTTTTATGCGGGAGTAACCCGTTTGTTTGACTGCGTGGTAACTTCAAGTTTGCCTGATTTCCTTCTCTGCGGGAGTAACCCATGGATGTGATAGTTATCATCAACCAAGTTTTAGCTGAATTTGCTGCCAAATTCGGCTTGCCACACTTAGCTTTAAATCATGAAGGTGTGGCTGCTCTCTGTTTTGATGAGCATCTTCACCTCTCTTTGATCTTAATTCCTGAACGTGACCAACTAGTTTTACAGGTAGATGTCGCTGATATTACCGAGGTTGGAGAAGGGATTTTCCGTCAATTAGCCAGTTTTAATCGTCATTGGTATCAGTTTGATCTTCACTTTGGTTTTGATGAGTCAACGCTAATGGTACAGCTTTATCGGCAAATGTCAGCCAGTCGGTTGAATCTGGTTGCTTTTGAGGAAAGCCTTTCGAGTATGCTAGATCATGCTGAGTTTTGGCAGGAGTTATTGCAGGCTCAACCTTCGACTGGTGCTCAACAAAATGAATCTTTGGGAATGCGAGTATGAAAATTGAAAATTCATTACCCATTCATTTAACAAATGTGTCTCATGAAAATGATAATCTTTGTTGTGGTTATCGGGTTACGTCAGGGCATATACCGCAAAATGCTCATGAACCACTTTCTGTTGTACTGAGTAGAGGGCTTGTAATAGAGCTTGAACATGAGGCAGCATTACAACGTTTGTTAGATGGGCAGCATACACTATTGTCACAACGTCGGATTAGCTTGTTATGACCAGAAAGGGGCTGGTGGTGTTGTGTTTGCTGATTGTCGGGTGTGTAAGTAGCGTAAAAGATAATGGGACATCACGGTTGATTGAGGGAGATGTGACCATGCCGGTTCCTCTATCTGAAACTGCAAATGTTGAACTATCGCTGCTTACTGTCGTTGATGGGAGAGTGTTGACTGTGGGTAAGATGCGTTATCGCCTGGGTATGTTACCTCTTACTTTTTCAATGCGTTTGGGGTCATTACAGTTTTCTCATGAAAATTTGTTCTTGCAAACTCATTTACGTTGGGATGGGAAACGAGCAATACAGGCAAAGAGTCAACAACGAATCATTGCAGGAAAAAGAGTCATAGTGCAATTATCTCCCTTGCCGTGTTATCCAGAATGTTTATAAGACTAAATAGCAAGGTTCCTCAGCATAAAAAATAATTTTTATTTACAAGTTTCTAAATGCTATTTAATTTTTTTACGTTATGTTTTATTATTCATATTATTTTAATATATAATATGGTTAATTTTAATATTAAATATCTATGGAGTTGATTTATTAAATATAAATTTATGATTTTATTTTTATAGTTTTTTTGATATTTTAACTTTGTTGTTGGAATATGATTATTATAAATTTACTTTTCTATGTTTATTGGTTTGATTTAAATGATGATAAATTTAATAAAATTAGTTGTGTAATTTATGTAATTATTGGGATTTAGAATAAAATTAAATATGAAAATATTTAATAAATTCAATTGATCGCTATAAAGTAAGATGATTTTCTATTTATCATAAGGAAAATATACAAGTTTTTGCCTTGAAGAAATTATTATGAAATATTTATTGCCTGGTGTGTATAATTGCTATTAACTATGGTTTATTATATCTTGTAATTTAAGGCTAGTATTAATGATAATTGTGTTCTGAGTGATTTGTTTTTATATCGTTCTATTATCTGATTTCTGTTTTATTATTTAAGTAATTAAAATTTGTTGAAGATATTTCATCTAAAATTTACTTTTAGTGCTATTCAGTGGTGGGAATTAATTAGGATATAGACAATAAAATCTTAATATGACAATTTATTGTAGATCTTAGGTTATCGTTATTCTTTCGTTGAGGATAGGACTATGAGTCAATTTTATTACAATGATATAAGAATAGATTACAATGATAGGGGTATTGGTCCAATCACATTACTACTTCTGCCTGGATGGTGTGAACCTAAAACAGTTTTTATGCCATTTGAAGCGTTGGCTTCGGAAACTTTCAGAATTATTAGTTTGGATTGGCGTAATCACGGATTATCTTCACAATCTGCACTACCATTGACTCCAGAGGTACTATTAAATGATGTTGTTTCATTGATTCATTCATTAGAAATAGAGCAATTTATACCAGTTTCAGTTGCACATGCTAGCTGGATTGCTACCGATATAGCAGATATCATGCCAGAGAAAGTTTCCGCGCTCGTATTTCTTGACTGGATTATGACTCATCCTGAACCTGCATTCTTTCAATCAATTAACTATATACAAGATCCTGAAAATTGGGTTTCGGCAAGGGATTCTTTATTTAATTCTTGGTTGGGAGGTGGAAATAATACGGTTATTAAGGAGCACTTGGTTAAAGAAATGTCACAAGCGGGTTTTACTGTGTGGGAAGCGGCGGGAAAGGCGATAGCGGGATCATATAGTAGATACGGTTCTCCTCTGGATAGATTGAAACTTTTATCTGAATATCATCAATGTATTCATATTTATTCTTTGGATAGAAGAGACGATTATTTATTTGAACAGCAAAAATTTTCTCATGAAAACTCTTTTTTCCGGGTTAAACGATTGGAAAATGCCAGAACACATTTGGGGATACTAGAACAACCTGAAGAGGTTTATCGTACTTTAAAAAGGTTTATATTAGGGGAATAAACGTGAGAGATCCATTTTTAGGTTTGTGTTCACTCTGTCATTCAAATGAAATGATAAAAATGAGTTTATTATAGCAATATAATAGCGCATTATAGAGTTTAAATTCAGCGCAGATAATAGCTACTGGAAAGATAACAGGTATAATCCAGTAATACGATATCAGGACATTAAAAATACATTTCAAACGGATTTTCACAAAAAAATCAGTGATATTTATCAAGAGAGATATTATTTTATTGTAATAATGAACGTTTAAACTAATTATATATCCATCTGTCATCCTAATTTTTTCATCCATAATGATGCATAACTGAGAGTTGTTGATGAATGCGGTATTATATTAAATGTAAGTAATCACCTGACAAAATTTAAGGCTGCGCTATGTGTGGCCTTTTCTTATTCTACTGATTTCGCAGTATTCCTATTAACTCAAATTTAAGGCTACACGGCAGCCTATGGATTCCCATTATACGAATGGGAGGAAAGGATGAAATACATGGATAAACAGCCTGACATCTGGATGCAGCTATGGTTATGGCTGCTGTCAGTCAAAGAGCAAGGTATAGGTGCGGCACTGGCTGCTGCAATGGCTTATCTCAGAGGTCGATATAACGGCGGTAAATTCTGGACGACAATTATGGACGCCATTATGTGTGCCATGATTGCCTGGTTTATCCGTGATGTGCTTGATTTTTTTGGTATGAGCACGGATTTGGCTTACATCGGTAGTGTGATTATTGGTTATCTGGGAACTGATTATTTTGGTCAGATCCTAAGAAAAGTTGTTAATAACAAAACGGGCAACAAGCAGTAGGAGCAAGTTATGAGCAGAGGTATTCGGAATAATAACCCCGGTAATATTCGCTGGGGTGATGATTGGTTAGGTTTGGTGCCTCAATCACAGCGTACTGATAAATCTTTCTGTCAGTTTATCAGTCCTGAATATGGTATCCGAGCAATGATTAAAATTTTACATAATTACAATCGGAAACATGGTCTTAAAACAGTGAAGGGGATCATTTCACGATGGGCCCCCCTCAATGAAAATAATACCGATACTTATGTAAGTCGGGTTTGTAAAGATACGGGCGTTACCTGTGATCAGGTTATTAATGTCTTTGATAAGACATTTATGACAAAGCTTCTTAAGTCGATTATTACCGTAGAAAATGGTAGCCAGCCTTATGGTAATGCGGTCATTGATAAAGCCTTTTCACTTTTGTAGAGCGATATTATGAAGTTTAACTCTTATGGTTATACTGTTGTTGCCCTGGCACTTATCTCGCTGCTGGCTTATCACTATTACGGTAAATATACCAAGCAGCTTGATACAACAGTTCAGCTACAGAGTCGGTTATTGGAGCAGCAGAATGAAATAGTCAGCCAGCAGGAGCGGATAAAACTCCTGTCTGCGCTGGATGATAAACATACAAAGGAGCTTGCTAATGCTAAATCTGAAATTGATGCTCTTCGTGGTGATGTTGCCGCTGGTCGTCTCAGGTTGCGCATCGCGGCAACCTGTAGTCAGGGCGCAGCCGGTTCCTCCGGCAGCGTGGGCCATGCAGGAACCCCACGATTTAACCCGGCAGCTGAACAAGATTATTTCGATCTCCGAAGAATGATTGTTGAGAACGAGAGGCAAACGAAATACTTGCAAGAATACATCAAAACTCAGTGTCAGTAGCTGAGTTTTGATGGTGTTGTTGCACAATATGAAATAATGCAGATATGGGGTGGTTATCAGGAAAGTCGGCTGAAAGTCAATTTATAATCAAACAGTGGATACTGTGTTTTGTAGCACAACCCGATAACCGTCAATATCTTCAAATGTTTTACCTTTGACATCCCAGTATGGGTTGTAAGAAGAGACGTTAATGAAACCAGCGGTTTTCATTAATGATATTTGATGTAACCATTCTGAATGGTCTGGTATATAGAAGGCCAGTAAATTATCTTGTGTCGGAGCTTTACCTGCCGTTGTGCCGCGATGATGTGTAAATTCGAGGTGCCAGAGATGATCTGGATGCCCTAGCATAATGCCATCGAAGTTTTGGTGATTTTCAAATTTCGCTAAAACAGTAAATCCTAAACCTTGACAGTACATTTCGGCAATCTGATTTAGATTATCTGTTGGTCTGGCTATCCTTAGGATAGTTGATTTGTTCATAATATTTCCAGTTGATAATGATGGTTTGGTAAATTTGTTGTCTACCTTTAGGCTGATTACTATTGTATAAATTACAAAATCACTTACTAAATTAAGCATTAAGTTTCAATAAATTATGGTGAAATTTTCTCTTTCTTGTATCAAGAGTATTCAGTCCTTACTTTCTATTTGCAATAATATTTTGTGCAATACATTTTATAATAAAATAGTTCGTGATTATATTATTTGTCTGATTTATTTTTATTTGGTAGCTTGAACTTATCAAAGATATTAAGCTGGTTTTTATTGTTTTTACAAAATGATACGATCAATGACTCATATAGCTCATGATACTTAAACAAAATTTTTATATTATATTATATCTTATTATATTATAATCTTCTTTTCTTAAGGAGATTATAATTAATACTATTGTGTTTTTTGCCTATTGTTTTTAAGGATAAAATTCTGATGAATATAAAGGAATTAATTATAGTTCAAGTATTGTCTTGTTCTATGTTATTAGGTGGTTGTACGGTTGCTCCCGGGAGCAGCCTTCCTGTTTATAATAAAGAAATAATCAATGATAATGATAGTAACTATGATATTAATAATTTGGTAAATGTTTATCCGGTGACACCACAGTTAATTGAAAAATTGCGAGTTAATTCTGCTATTGCTCGTCCAAATCCTGAATTAGATAAAGAATTACAGCAATATGAGTATCGTATCGGTGTGGGTGATGTAATTATGGTTACCGTCTGGGATCATCCTGAATTAACAACACCTGCGGGACAATATCGCAGTGCCAGTGATACTGGCAACTGGGTACATTCTGATGGCACGATTTTTTACCCATATATTGGCAGGCTGTATGTGAAAGGAAAAACAGTGACTCAGGTGCGTACTATGATTACGAATCAGTTATCAAAGTATATCGAATCACCTCAGGTTGATGTCAATATTGCTGCTTTCCGTTCACAAAAAGCTTATGTAACAGGTGAAGTTGTTAGATCTGATCAACAACCTATCACTAATGTTCCTTTAACTGTGATTGATGCGATTAACCATGCTGGTGGCTTGACAGAAAATGCAGACTGGAAAAGAGCGATTTTAACTCATAAAGGAAAAGAAACAGTTATTTCTCTTCAGGATCTAATGCAAAACGGGGATCTAAAGCAGAATCGTCTGCTCTATTCTGGTGATATTTTATATATTCCTCGCAATGATGATTTGAAAGTGTTTGTTATGGGCGAAGTCAAAAAGCAAAGCACTCTACGTATGGATCGTAGTGGAATGACCTTAACCGAAGCATTAGGTAATGCTGAAGGTATAGATCAATTATCAAGCGATGCTAGTGGAATCTTTGTGATTCGCTCACTGCGCAATGAACCTGATAAGAGTGGGAAAATAGCAAATATCTATCAACTCAATGCCAAGGATGCGACAACGCTAATCTTGGGAACCGAGTTTAATTTGCAACCTTATGATATTGTTTATGTTACCAGTGCACCAATTGTTCGCTGGAATCGGGTTATTAGTCAACTGGTGCCAACAATATCAAGTATTAATAGTCTGACTGAGACAACCAAGTGGATTCGTAAGTGGCCTAATTGATGTTTAATTCTATTTTGATTGTTTGTGTGGGTAACATTTGTCGATCTCCAACAGGAGAGCGTTTATTACGGCAGCTATTCCCTCAGAAAGAAATTTATTCTGCGGGAATATCAGCTCTGATTGGTAAGCCTGCACATGAGTTTTCTAGTAGAGTTGCGGCTAGACATGGGTTGTCTCTGGAAGGTCATACCGCTCGTCAATTAACCAGAGAGTTATGTCAGCAGTCAAATCTGATTTTGGTTATGGAAAAAAAACATATTGAGGCTGTAAACCGAGTTAACTTGGGAGCAAGAGGGAAAACAATGCTCTTAGGCCATTGGCTAAATGAAACGGAGATTCCTGATCCTTATAAATCTGATACTGAGGTTTATGAATATGTATATCAATTGTTATTTAAAAGTGTTAATAGTTGGTTAGGTAAATTATAACTTATAAAGATTCTTTGATTTTGTTTTTTATTTTTCATTACTGCTTAAATAAGTAATTATAGGCTTTTTATGACTACATCAGATAAATCAAGTCACACTCATACGGATAGTGATGAAATTGATTTAGGCCGTCTTTTTAGTGCCTTATTCGATTATCGCTGGGTTATTGGCGGAGTCACTTTATTCTTCACTGTTATTGGTCTTTGTTATGCCTTGATTGCTACACCTGTATACAAAGCGAATGCTTTATTGCAGGTTGAAAAGAAAAGTAGCGCGTTGTCTTTGGTCGGGGATGTGACGGATATGCTGTCTGGAAAACCGTCAGATATATCAGCAGAATTGGAGCTACTGGTTTCCCGTATGATAATAGGAAAAACAGTAAGAGACCTGAATCTGGATGTTCAGGTTGAAGCTGATTATTTTCCTGTGGTAGGTAAAGGAATTGCCCGTCTTCGTGGTATGCCAGAGCCTAAAATTGTTATTAAAAATTTCACCATATCTTCACATGGTATTAATAATCCCGTAAAAATATATGTTGATGACTCTGAACATTATCGATTGGAATTCGATGGTCAAGTTTTTAATGGGCAAGTTAATAAAGTATTTGATGCTGATGGCATAAATTTGCTCATATCAAATATCTCGGCCTTACCAGGGCAAAGTTTTACATTGGTTAAGAAGGCGCAGTTAGACGTCATTCGCCGGTTGCAACAATCCTTGAGGGTAAAGGAGAAAGGAAGTAATACCGGTATTATTTCGCTTGAAATAGAAGGTGATGATCGTACAAAGATAAAGTTGATACTTGATAGTATCAGTGAAAATTACTTGCGACAGAATGTGACAAGAAAGACCGAAGAGGCTGAGAGTAGCCTTAATTTCTTAAAAAGTCATTTGCCTAAAGTTAAAATGGAGCTAAATCGCTCCGAAGAGTTGCTCAATCAATATCGTCAAGCTAATGAATCTATTGATTTATCGCTTGAAGCAAAATCCGCTCTGGAGACATTGGTCCAGGTTGAGAAACAGCTTAACGAACTGACTTTTAAAGAGGCTGAGTTACAGCAATTATATACCAAACAACATCCTGCTTATGTTGCATTGCTTGATAAACGTAAGACTCTGGCTGATACCAAAAAGGAGCTGAATCAGTCGATTAAACGGTTACCTAAAACCCAGCAGGAAATTTTACGTTTGACCAGGGATGTCCAGGTTGGGCAAGAAATTTATGTTCAGTTACTTAATAAACAGCAAGAGCTGAACATTCTAAAAGCCGGGACGGTTGGTAATGTACGTATTATTGATGAAGCTGTTGTAGAATCTTCAGCTATAAAACCGAAAAAGTCTTTGATCATTGCTATTATGATGATGTTAGGGCTTATATTATCGATGGGATTAGTTTTAATACGCGTATTGTTCCGCAAAGGAATTGAAAGTCCCGAACAATTGGAAGAAATAGGGATTTCTGTTTATGCGACTATTCCATTATCGGAGACTCAAACTAAGCTTGAGCAGCAACAGAAAAAGAGATCTTATCATCAGAGATTACGGTTATTAGCTATTCATGACCCTGCTGACTTGGCGATTGAAGCATTACGTAGTCTTAGAACAACTTTGCATTTTTCAATGATGGAATCTGAAAATAAAATTATTCTCCTTTCCGGCCCTGCTCCAGAATTGGGAAAATCTTTTATTTCAGTAAACCTTGCAGCAATATTGGCATTAGGTAATAAACGAGTTCTTTTAATAGATGCAGATATGAGAAGAGGGCATTTACATAAGGTGTTAGAAAGTCCTCAGTCTCCAGGACTTTCAGAATATCTGGCTGGTCAAAACCAGATAAAAGAGACTATTACCAGGACTTATCTTACTGAGCTTGATTTTATTAGTCGAGGCACTATTCCGCCTAATCCGTCAGAGCTGCTTATGCATAACAGATTTAAGGAGTTATTATCCTGGGCAGAAGAGCATTATGATTATATCTTGGTAGATACTCCTCCTATTTTGGCTGTAACTGATGCTGCAATCATTGGAAGATATGCAGGAACTTCGTTACTGATTGCCCGTTATTATAAAACACGAGTTAGAGAAGTTGATGTTGCTATTCGCCGTTTCGAGCAAAATGGTACTCATATTAAAGGGGTCTTGTTAAACGCTGTAGAGAATAATTCGAGTCTCTATTATGGCGGGCATTATCAATACAGTTATAAGGATTGATCTGGCTTTCTCCGACCTTCAGTTGCTGGTCGGAGAAATTTTATCGATGAAATCTTGTTTTTTCTACTTTCTGACAGTAGTGAGTTTGCTTAAGTAAGAGGAAAATTGACCATTTTTCCTTTTATTTTGAAGGTCTAACCTACAGAACTTTTCCTATTTTTGCTTTATACCTTTACAGTTGCTAAATGTGATTATAAGATGCATTTATTATGTAACTTATGTCCGGGGAAATCCAATGAGCGACCTTGTTTGCTATAAACGAATGCCAATCTGGCAAAAAAACACAATTCCTGAAGTGTTCACTGAAAGACACAACACCAAAGAGGGCACTTATGCCTGTCTTGAAATCTTTGAAGGTGAACTGGAATTTGTGATTTTCAATGATGAACAAGAAGAAATCTCATACTTTAATGTGCAAAATCAGCCTCCTGTCATTCAGCCACAAGTTTGGCATAAAATTAAATGGGTAAGTGATGATATCAAATGTCGGCTCTCTTTTTTGTGTGAATCACAATATCTGTTTTATAAACAAAATAACCTGTCGTTGCCTCATTCTGAAATTAGAGATTTGGTAGATATTATTTCTCCTTGTAAGACATTAGATTTGGGATCGGGTCGTGGCCGGAATAGTTTCTATCTGGCCGAAAAAGGTTATGATGTTATGGCAATGGATATTAGCCAACAGCATATTGATGCAATTAATCTTATTAAAGATAAAGAACAGCTGAAAAATATTCGTACTACTGTTTATGATATCAATTTGCACAATATTAAAGAGAAATATGATTTAATTATTTCAACTGTGGTGCTGATGTTCCTGCAAAGAGAAAAGATCGCTGATATTATTCTCAATATGCAGGAACAAACAAATGAAAGTGGTGTTAATCTGATTGTGTGTCCGATTAAAACAGATTCTGCACCATATTCATTACTACCATTTAAATATTTTCTGGAATCAGGCGAATTGAAAGGTTATTATTCTGACTGGGAAATTATTAAATATAATGAAAACCCAGGATATCTTCATAAAACTGATGAAAATGGAAACAGAATAAGATTAAACTTTGCTACGCTTATTGCCAGGAAGAAGTAAAATATTTTAGATGGGATATTAATACTATGTTAACTGCGCCAGGAAGCTCAAGGGGTTATTAATTTATTTTCTGAGTTGTAATTTAGGATATATGTTCTATCCTATTGATGTTCTGATTCTCATTATTAAAAGCTAATAATAGGTTTGCATAGTTTCGTTATATTTCTGCTGGTTTTGGTACATGGTCGAAAACTGCGGTACGGACACTCGCTGAGCCAACATTAACACCAATGAAATATTGTTGTTCTACCATGTGATCCTTCGCTCATTTGTTAACTTGAACAGACAAAATGAGTTGAACAGAACAATAAGACAATGGGGTTGTTTAATTATTGTGAAGCTGCTCGAGAAAGATTTAGTAATTTTATAATTATAAAAGAATATTAAATAATATTTTTCTATTGTTCCCCAGATTGGCGTAGTGAAATCTGTTTTAGGTAAAAGCCTGTTTAAGAGAGAAAAAATGATAGTTAGAGCAAGGAAGGTGCCTTAGGAAAAATTGTTTATAATTTCTATTTGGCTATTAGTCTTTTTAAGAAGAGAGTTGATTAACAGAGAAATTAAATATGAATCATGGTGTTTTATTTCAATTAGTTGAAAATGTTAATTCTATTAATAAATTATTTATACCCAATAGATTTCAAGATGCATCGCGGCGGCAAGGGAGCGAATCCCCGGGAGCATAGATAACTATGTGATTGGGGTGAGTGAGTGCAGCCAACAAAGAGGCAACTTGAAAGATAACAGGTATATACTCAAGACACTTCAAAGTGCATGTTTGAAAAACGATTATGTTGTTGAATTTAAATGTTTTTATATCTGACAACTCAAGCATCTTGAAGTTCATTCGGTATATATGCAAAAGAGTGACTTAGGCGTCAGTATTTTGTGATGAGTTTGGGGTAATGAATTTTGAGTATTCTATCCTAAAATTGTATTGAGTGATGTCACTCACAAGTATCAAATCTTTTTACATTCTTACGAAATTTTTCCTCGCATATTTTCTATAAATATTCTTTATTTAAGTTGCTGCATATATGTTGCTGTTTTGTTGCAAAATGTCGGGGAAATATATGGAATTAATTACAGAATGGCTGGGTGCTATTAACGGGGTGGTGTTGGGAGTACCGATGCTGGTTGGTCTTCTGGGGGTTGGCATCTTTATGCAGATCCGTCTCTCTTTTCTGCCCATACGTAAATTGGGAACGGGTTTTAAGTTACTGTTTGAGCGTAATCATCAGCGAGGAGAAGGGCAGATATCGCCGTTTAACGCACTGATGACTGCGCTTTCTGCCACCATTGGTACAGGTAATATAGCCGGTGTTGCTACCGCAGTTGTATTAGGTGGACCTGGTGCGTTGTTCTGGATGTGGATCACTGCATTAGTCGGTATGGCGACTAAGTACTCAGAGGCGGTGCTGGCAGTTCGTTTCCGCGAGGTTGATAAAAATGGTCACTATGTTGGTGGCCCTATGTATTACATAAAAAACGGTTTGGGTGAAAAATGGATCTGGCTGGGAACGTTATTTGCGATATTTGGTAGCCTTGCTTGCTTCGGTATTGGTAATACCGTACAAGCAAATTCTGTTGCTGATGTACTGCAAAGCAGTTTCGGTATTCCAACTATGGTAACTGCCGTAATACTGGCGTTTCTGGTTGGTGCAGTACTTATTGGTGGTATTAAACGTATTGCTGATGTGGCAGGTAAATTAGTGCCGTTTATGACAGTTGCCTACTTGGTTGCTGGGATTGTTGTTTTGGGAGTGAATTTCAGTGAAATTCCTGCTGCGTTTGCCCTGATTGTTAAATCTGCATTTACACCTGTTGCAGCTCAAGGTGGTTTTGCTGGTGCAGCAGTATGGGCAGCGATTCGTTTTGGTGTGGCTCGCGGAATTTTTTCTAATGAAGCGGGATTGGGAAGTGCGCCAATTGCTCATGCCGCAGCAAAGACGCAAAATCCGGTTCGTCAGGGATTGATAGCGATGCTCGGTACCTTTATCGACACTATTATTGTCTGTTCTATCACTGGATTAACTATCGTTATTACGGGCGGTTGGCTGAATGGTCAGACCGGTGCGACACTTACAGCAACTTCTTTTTCAGCAGCGATTCCTGGCGGTAACTATATCGTTGCGGGGGCACTGGTAATATTTGCCTTTACCACTATTCTTGGCTGGAGTTTCTATGGCGAAAAATGTATTCAGTATTTGTTTGGACAAAAAGCAATTACCCCTTTCCGTGTGGTATGGATTGTAGCTCTGATAGTAGGTGCTACTCAGTCGTTGGATTTTGTTTGGTTGCTGGCCGATACATTAAATGCAATGATGGCGATACCAAATCTGATTGCATTAGCATTATTAAGCCCGGTTGTTTACCGGCTGACAAAAGAACATATTAAAGATGTGAATTCGGATAGTATTGATATTAGAGAAAAAAGTTGAATAAAAGCCTTCCGAATGGAAGGCTTTCAGACCGCTGACAAACCTCATTATTTTTAACGAGGTCTGTTCCTTTCATTATGAATCATAATGCCATCCATTTTCCTCATTAACCCGGTTTAATCCCACGCCAGGGCGCTATTTTCGCTTCTCCTGCAATAAAATACTCGCTCTCCAGAGATAAAAACAACACAGCATTGCGACCAGCAAGGCTATCTTCTTGATATTTTGGGCTGTTGCTGCCAGGAGACACTGTATTTGCACTTTCTGCAACCCACGAAAACGGGCATAGCGGTGCCCGTGATGCTGCTTCGCATCCGCAAAACTACGCTCTATCGTCTCCTTTCTTCGTTTGTAGAGCTTTTTCCCCCACGGGGTTAATCGGTTTTCTCTGGCCTGCTCTTTACTGGCCTCCCAGACATGGCGGGTTAGCATTTTTCCCATCAGAGTCTCCAGACGCTTGATGTCAGCATCCCTATCCAACTCTTTACCCTGCGCTATCGACTCAAATTTGTGAACTGGTGTCCTGGTATGCAGGAAATCTCTCAGGAGTTTCTTCCTCTTGCCGGGAGGCAATTTAGCAACGGCCATCACATGACCCAAGGTGATTTTGCGAGGGTTTCTGAGCCAGAGGGTAAGCTCTTCCTCCGATAAAGAACCGGCGCGTTTGAGGTGCGTAACTGTATAGACCTTCTCAATACCCAGCTCTTCTCTAATCTGGCTGTTTGAATGCCCCTCTCCGCTTAGGAACGCGACTACATAAGCCCTTTCTGCATCTGTCATATCTGGATGTGGTGGTAGTAGTCAATGGCTTCTTTTGCATCAATCAGCAGAGGGAGGTTGTTCATTCAGGACACCTTTTAGTCACATGACTAAAGTCCTCCTCTATCCATACGCTAAAAGTCCATATAATGGCCAAATATGGACTTTTATGTTGACTTGATTTATCCTTTGGTTGGTAACTGTATTTCATTATTGGAGTTAACCATGACCTTATCTACTTCACTGCGTATCACAACGGTATCAGCCTTCAAGAAGGAACTGGCTTCTATGGATGTATCTGATCCCGTAGTAGTAACCCAGAATGGGGAACCTTTATATGTAGTTCAAGATCCTGCTCAGTTTGAAATGCAACAGGAACAAATGGCTCTGCTACGACTACTGTCTTTTGCCGAAAAGGACGTTCAGGCAGGCCGAACCGTATCATCTTCCGACCTTCGGGCTGGATTGAAAGGACTTGTTGATGAAGTTTGAGTATTCCCTAGCTTTCCAAGACCAGCTTTATGACAGGTTCTACTATTTAGCTAGACACATCGGGCAGGTGGCAGCTCAAGAGCTTCTTGATGGCTTCATTATTGGATTTGAAAAAAGAGTAAATGAACATCCAGGTAGCGCTCCATTGTGTATAGAGGCGGCGGATCTTGGGTTTACAACCTATCACGACTATGTTGATTCAAAACTCCAGTTGCGAACAATCTATCGTTTTTCTGAGGTAGAAGGCGTTGTTTACCCATTATTATTTTTAAGCACAAGGCAAAGCATCCGGCAGGCTTTGATTCAATATTGTTTGCGTCACTAACACCCCATTTTGGGGTGTTAGTGACGCAGACAAACCTCATTATTTTTAACGAGGTTTGTTCCTTTCATTATGAATCAGCTCGTCAAGCGAGAGCGTTTCGGGCGGGAAAGTCTGGGGAGGGGGTGTTCTTAACATGGTGGAAAGCTCCGTTGAGTGAACGGAACTTAATTAAAACAAAGTGTCGGATAAAAAACCAGCACTTTGTCAATAATCTGAAAGCCTTCCGAATGGAAGGCTTTCTTAATCACTAAATAAAACTAATTTTATTTTTCACTTGTTTTAAGGTAGATGTTTTTGACTTGAGTATAAGCATCCAACATCATTTTGTGTGTTTCTCTTCCAAGGCCAGATTTTTTGTAACCGCCAAATGGTGCATGAGCGGGTAGTTCATGGTAAGTATTGATCCACATGCGTCCAGTTCTGACCGCTTTGGCGACACGTAATGCGCGGTCGATATCCTGTGTCCAAACCGCACCACCAAGTCCATAATCAGAATCGTTTGCCATGCTGATTACGTCTTCTTCTGTGTTGAATGGAATAACTGTTAATACAGGACCAAAGATTTCTTCGCGTGCGACTCGCATTTCATTAGTCGCATTGATAATAATGGTTGGTTGAATAAAGAAGCCATCATCATAACCTTCACCAGTAATCCGTTTTCCACCGGTCAAGATAGTTGCGCCCTCTTTTTTGGCAATATCGATATATGAGAGAATTTTTTCCATTTGTTCTTGGCTGATTTGGCTTCCCATCTGTGTTTCTTTTTCCAATGGATCACCAACCCGGACAGATTCAAATTCTGTTTTCAGGGATTTAAGGAACTCATCATGAATATCTTTATGCAGGAATAACCGAGAACCTGATTCACATGCCTGACCTTGATTCAATAGGATAGCTTTGGCAGCATATTTTACTGCTTTCTTCATATTGGCATCAGGGAAGATGATATTGGCTGATTTACCGCCAAGTTCCAGTGTTGCAGGGATAAGCTTTTTAGCTGCGGCTTCGGCTACGGTATAGCCAACTCCGGTGGAACCTGTGAACGCTACTTTCTCGACATCTTTATGGTCCAGAATCGCTTGACCTACTACTGAACCACGACCTGTAACAATATTAACTACCCCGACTGGCAGGACTTGATTCAATATTCGACCTAATTCAAGCAGTGTGATTGGAGTTAATGTTGCAGGATTAATAACAATCGTGTTACCCGCGGCAAGAGCAGGAGCCAGTTTCCATGCTGCCATCAGTAACGGGAAATTCCAGGGAATTACCTGTCCGACAACCCCAATGGGTTCACGGATCACCAGGCTAAGTGCATTGGTATCCAGAACTGAAGCTTCATCGGAATGGGCTCGGATTACTCCTGCAAAGTAGCGGAAATGGTCAATGCAAGCGGGCAGATCCATATCCCGGGATTCATTTAATGGTTTGCCGTTATCCAGTGATTCAAGCATAGCAAAACGTTCTAGTTCTGCTTCCAGTAAGTCAGCAATTTTCAGCAAAGCTGATTGCCTTTCTATTGGGGAGGTTTGACTCCATGCAGGGAAGGCTTTTTTCGCAGCACTGACAGCAAGATCAACATCTTCGGCATTACCGGATGCATATTCGGTCAGTAATTCTCCCGTCGTCGGGTTATAACTTTTGGTTGTTTCTTTGGATACACTATCTACCCATTGTCCACCGATAAGCATTTTGTAGGATTTAATGGGTAACATCTCTTCAGCAATATCATGTAATCGTTTCATTAACATACTCCGGGTACTTTGGTTTAAGAATAGTTACGTTTACTGCTTTGCATCAATTATGTCTATTTGGAAAGGCCATTAATTAATGGCCTTAATATAGTTTCAATGAGTTAATATTTCTTTGATTTATAGTTTATTGCTTGGTCAAATGTTTCTTGTTATGTTTCGTTATTTTTTAGTACCAACATAGTAGAGTACAAAATAATAGATGTCTATTAGCGTGTTATATAAAATATTATGTATATTAACGAACATAAATTATGAATAAATGTGAAATAAATATCCGCTGGAATATTCCAACGGACTGAAAGAAAATATTATTTTGCTGTAACCCAGAATACCCCGTTACCATCAAGAGCAGTGAAAGTTTTGTGCAGATATATGCTGTCGGTTTGCGGATCGATATCTTCGAACAGCTCTGGATGTAGGAATTTAGCGATAACTTCAACAGCAATGATGTTAAATGGTGTATCGTAATATTGGTGATACAGGGCTATTACCCGTTTTTCACGGAATGCTCTTAATATGCTCAATTTTGGTCGTGTTAGCAGTTTTTCCAGTCGTTCCTGTGACTGTTTGAGATTGCTGGTATAACCCAATGGAACAGAAAAGCTTTCAGATCGAACTTTATCCCAATCAGCAGCAGTCATCAGATAAAATTCAGGATTACTGACAATTAATTGTTCTTCATTTACTTCACCTTCCGTACCTGAGAACCAGCGAGCTCCCAGGTTATCACCTCCAGCAGCAGTAACAAATTCACCAAAATTTCCACTACCGAAAGTTTTACAGCATTGTTCTGCGCCAAATATTCCTGCATGGCGTTCAATAAATACCGGTGGACGCTGTTCTTTGCCTAGTGTACCGATTCGTTTATTAATGGTTTGCATTCTGTCTTGATAAAACTTAATGAATTTCTGGGCATTTTCTTCTTCGCCGAATACTTTCCCAAGTAAAATCATACTCGGAACAGTATTTGTCAGCGGATATTGACGGAAATCGATAAAAATAACTGGGATACCTGCTTTCTCAAGTAGAACCATGGTTCCGTTATCATTGAGTTTGGTTTGGAGGCCAATATCAAAAATAACTAAATCGGGTTTATGAATTAGCGCTTTTTCAACACTGAAATCATTTTGATAAGGGTTAGGAAATACAGGAATATTCCGTAACTGCGGGAAGTTTTGCTCGTAAGCTGTTGCCAGGTCCGGGGACTTTATTTCCAATGCATTATCCCAGGCAACAATGCCTTTAAGTGGATTATTAGGATGAAGAATATTTAGCGCGATTAATACCCGACTGTCAGCCAGCATGACCCGGCTGGCTGGAGCATCAACTTTAACTTTCCGGCCAGCAATATCCCTGACCATAATTTCTTTTGCCTGAGTAACGGCAGGCAATAATATCAATATGGTAGTCAGAAAATATTTTATAGTGCGGTAGATCGCTGGCATTATTTCTCCTTTTTTTAAGTTTTATATCCAGGTTTTCAAAGTAATATTCTGTACCAGAAATTCATGAATGCAGGAATATAGAGCGTTCTTGGTTGATCCCTTAGAATAATTAAGCGAGTCGGTCAGCGTCGATATGATCACATCTGATAGGGTCGACATCTGTTTACGATAAGCATAAGATGATAATGATAACGATTTATATTAATCAAATAGTTTTAGTGGTTTTAGTAAATAATATTTTAATTTTTCACTATTTTTAAATGATAACAATGAGTTAAGTAATAATTGTATCTAAATGCCTGATATCTGCTCCACGTGCATTTTTTTTCCACACTGACCAATGTTAACTTCGATTCTCAGAGGATTGTCAGAAGCTATTGATTTCCGGGAATCTTTGGCAAGTCGCTGTTGTCAGGCAAGTTCCTCAATGAATGTCGATCATCCCATGGCTGAGTTGCAACTGGTAGGAGAAGATATTTCATCTTTACAGACAGGGTGGGATTCCACTTTGTATTTAATTTAATCAAAGATAAGTTGACTACGGAATTCCCCTGACCAAATGGCTCTTCGACGTTTAGCCGCCTGACTGTCTTTTATACTGGTATTCTGTTTAATCACATTTAATGCAATTCGGTTAAAAAGCGCCATTTGTGCAGCCCCATCAGGATCTTTGAGTGAGATAGCATCTTCTCGAAAAGTGACATCTAATACCCAATGCAGCTCGTTTTCTACCGACCAGTGCCTTCTTATTGCCTTAGCCACGATTTCCGCCTCCAACGGTAGCG